>JBILGU010000011.1:0-84700 GCA_044350805.1 Methylococcaceae bacterium | reverse complement strand
CCAGCCTTTCTTATGCCTGTCGTTGTCTCGCGATGGTTAAGGGGGTCTGGCAGAAAACGCCCTTGAAAATCCCGGAATCAAAGTGCCGGGGAAGTCTCAGATAGTTCGGTACGTAACAGTAGTGAACCTATAATCTGGGGACAACACTCTCTGGAGGTCGATATGAGGTATCCGCTTTATGTGCTTGTACTTTCATTAATGCTGCTCTTTTGTGGCTGTGGAATGAAAGTCGTCCAAGTAAAGCCAACCCTCCCTCCAGAAGGTTCAAGCAAATCACCTCTGTCGATTACACTGATTGATGATAAAACCCACATTGATCAGGACAGAGTGCTGATAGCAAAATTTGAAGCTGCTGATTCAGAATTTAACTCGGTAGCCGCCGTACTGAGGTCTAACTACAGAACTGTAGATGTCGCGCCACACCCCATCAATTCCAACCCCCTTTATGCAACCGTTGTAATTAGGACGCACGGCCTCTCAGACATTGCATCTTGGGATTCGAAGAACACATACATTGGCACTGATGCTGAGGTAACTGTCTATAAAACTGAAACAAAGCAAAAGGTGTCTACCTACCGTGTAACCAAAGAAACTAAGCTGGAAAAACCACCCAGCGCCAGAGCGGCAACATTGGCAACCGTGTTCACCTTGGGGTTCGCGCTCAAAGCCCTGGAATCCAGCACCGTCGACTTCGTGCTGCCAAAATACAATGAAAATCTAACTGATCTATTTGCCGCACTTAATGAAGAAATAGCAGCTGGTCGAATGAATTCAGTAGATGACATTGAAGATAAGTTAGCCATGCATGCACCCCAGTTGGCTGATAGCCACAGGTTCTATGCGGTTGAAGACGCGGTAAGAAGAGAAAGCCAAACAAAATCCGCTAAATGCGAGCAGGACCATCCTTTCAAGGTTGGCGACGTCACGAAGCGGACCCGCTGCTTGAATGACGCTTGGCGGGATTACGTGGTTAGTGCCGATTTATACGTGAATAGCGTTAAATCAACTCGGTTGGAGTTAGCAAAAAAATTCGATGCAGGTCTCATTGATAAGAATGCATACCTAGCGGGAGAACGTGAGGCAATGAATACACTTCTTGCCCGCTATCCCATATACGAGAAAGGCACATCAAATGAACCTGTCGTTGTGCACCTTGCGGATCAAACAAATACCGCGGACACACAAAGACAATCCTCACAGTTAGGCTCCACCGTTATAAACGGAATTGAGGCGATTCTTGGCGTTGCAGTAAAAATGGCACTAGTAGCGGCTCCAATTGCGCTGGGCTATAGCATGGGGGCAAATGCAACCGCGAACTCCCTGAATGCTTACTACAACAGACCGAGAGTTTTGACTTGCACAGGTGCTGGACGTGGTTTTGCGACTTGTTTTTAAGATGCGAGATCCTTAAGGTTATTATAAGTATCGCTTAGTCTTCTTACTTCTTCATCAATTGCAAAACGCAATCTCCATGCTTCGGAGTTTTCTCTTTGAAGCCAAGATCAGTGCATTCTTTTTTTGCTCCCTCCAACCCCGCAATTGACGGAGGGGAGTTCCTACTTTGCTGGGCAGACTGTTCCTGGTTAGAGACAACTAATGCATAGTCTGAAAGCATTGAATTCACCAAAGAATTCATGCAGGAGTCTATCTCTAGCTTAAGCTCCTCAGATATAGCCCTTTGATAAAACCATGCTGAATAACTTGATGCTGAGCAGTTAGCGTTGTAATTTTTTGTTTGCCCATTCGGGTAGGCTGCCTTGAGGTCATATGCTGAATCTGTAACCCAACTTTCTGGTATTGCAAACAATGTGGCGATCCTTAGAAGAAATAATACATCTTGATTCCATTCGGTTTTTCTATTTACAGAAATATTTACCAACACATCTGATTCTTTCCGGTAGGTAGAATCAATCTTCTGATGGACTGATAGAAATGCCTTTGACTCATTTAGCTTTTTTGTCAGGGGTTCCTTGATCTCAAGACTCTGCTTCTCGGGTAAGTCTGGTTCCGATATTCCATTTCTTTCGATAGAACCAATAAAGATGGCTCTTTTTGAATCATTTGAAATGGATGACTCATGAACCTTGGAAGAGTCTGGCGCGGACTTCGTTAACCTTGATCCTGCACAGGAACATAGCAACAAGCTCGCAATTAAAAATATAGCTTTCCGCATCGTTACCGCCAAATAGTCTTAATCTTTATTACTATTAATTGAAGGGTTTTCTTCTTTCTGCGAGAAGTAAGTTCACATTAAATAATGTTCTCTTTTGGCCCGAACTTGCATCACTTCTTCATCAATTGCAAAACGCAATCTCCATGCTTCGGAGTTTTCTCTTTGAAGCCAAGATCAGTGCACTGTTTTTTGGATTTTTCCATCAATTCATCCGAATTAGTAATGGAAAGACTTGGAGATGACTGCGCTTGATCCTTATTTGCAAGAGCAGCATCAATGAATTCAATCTTGCTATATTCTGAAACCAATCTGTTAACTAATGACGTGATACAATATTTAGCGTTTTCAGAAATCGCATATTTTGCTGATGTTTTATATCTGAATCCAGAGTGGAAGGCCGTAGATGAGCACTGCTCTTTGAAATTCTCAACGGTACCTGATGGCATCCGAATTCGCATATCAAAATCGGAGACCACATCAACACCAATTGGCGACAACGTCAGGGTAAGTAGGTACCACAAAACGTCAATCGGTCTTCGTGCCTCAACCAGCTGATTATTAACCTTAAGGTCGATATATAAATAATCCTTAGCTTTTTCCTCTCCCTTAGATTCGCCAATTGCCGAAAATAGATTGGTTCCAGAAAGCTTAGACTTTAGTAATCCCACTATATCTGAAGATGCATTCGAAGGCTCTTTCGAGTCGACATAAGCACCTGTCACTTCAATTTTACCCAGACTGGCATTGACATACCTAGTAGTATTTTGGTGCCGATGGACTTCATTGGATTCTGGTGAAACCTTCTTGGGGTCAGCATAAGCGCAAGCATATAAACTTGTAGCCATAAAGATTAGAGCTATAAATCTGATTAATATTACTCCTACAGATACTGATGCCATACAAAGCTCTCTTTCTAGGGGGTTACTGGATGTGAAGTTTCTTTGTACTTTAGCTGCCACTTTCTGACCTCTTTATTCAACCTGCGAAGGTTAAGAAAGTCTTTGGGCTCTAGCTTCCCTAAGGTCAATCTTGGCCCTGCGACCGTGCTTCTCCAGCAAGCTGAGCAGATTTGCGCCGTTCATCAGAGTTATTGGCTTACCCTTAGCAAACTCATATGAATCGGGCCCGTAATCTGAAGTCGTAACTAATATCCCTTTAATGGCACCTTCGTTCATCACAGTGCCGTAGAGGTCCCTGACGGCGGATACGCCAACCACGTTTGACCAGCGTTTGGCTTGTATGACAATTTTCCCTCCGCGGATTGGATCTGGGTCAAAGGCAATCGCATCTACACCACCATCACGGCTAGCTTGCGTTACTTTGCGCTCACCACCATTAACCGCAAACTCTTGCTCAAACACCTCTCTGATAAGGTGCTCGAAATCCTCCCAAGAGATCATTGCCAGATTGGTGGACTCATCGAGAGAGTCTGTTACTTCGATAGCATCCACGAAACGGCGATCATTTCGATCTATGTTCAAAATTGGGGCTACTGGGGTAACAATGTGAAACTTAGTTGAACCCACCCCTTTCAGCGACCTGAAGCACGCTTTTGGGTCGACAGCAGCAAGATTGATCGCTAGGAGTTCTGCTTTGGTTGTTTGAAGTGAGACGATGCACGCTGTCTCCGAATGGCCAGTGGCCTTATTTAGACTTGAAACAAATCCGTTGGCTACAACAGTCTCCAGCGCATTGATGGTATCCGAAATAAATATGGCGTGGAGCACCCTAAGAACTGTCTGGTAAATCGCCTCATCATAGATCGAGGATCTATCTCTCTCAGAGAGTGAGATTGGCTCAATAGCTCCTCTTGTCTTCACAAACTTGTAGTCTTTCACCTCCGGCATGTCATCCAAGGATGGTAAGTTAAAGTTAACAATCAAAAGTTTGTTTTCTTCACCGTACTGGACATCGAATTCAATTTCGAAGACTTCGGGGAATTTAAGGTCGTCCAAAACAAGACCTACATAGTCTTCTACTCGTTCAAGCTTTCCCTCTTTGTAGTCTTTTTCAAATTCTCGTATCAGGTCATTACTGCGAACCTGAGCAGCTAAGAAATCAGCCCTGCAGCTCTCCCAGGTAGCGAGAACTGAATTAAATTCTGCTAACTCCCTTTCCAGGGACTCCACAGCCACCTTCCATCGCTCATGCTCTGATTCGAATTGTGCCCTAAGTCCTGCCTCACGCTTTTTGCGAATGAATGGAAGAAGCTTGTCTTTGAAGGTCAAATTCTTGAGGAAGTCCTCCTCCTGAGGTTCAGGCGGCGGAGTCGGGGGCTGGTAGAACGGTTTAGGTTCTGGAAATTCCCGCCTATCTATAAGCTTCCCCCATTCAAAAGCACCCTGCTGCTCAACGCCTTTTACGAGAATAGACTTTAAATCTGAGATCAGCTGTACCGCATCCCTACCAAGCTGATCAGCTGTGGTTTGCGTCTGGTACAGCATCTCTAAGGCTTTTTGTTTTGCCAAATCCTTATCTAATTTGGCCCTCTCTCGAATTATGCTTCGATTCTGCCTCTCTTGCTTTCGCGCCCATTCTTCATCCCAAGCCTTAATAAGAAATTGGGCCTTCGCTTCAACAACACCCTTGTCTGAGCCCCGAATAACCCTGAATTTATTCAATCCAGGATGGGTTACTCGCACTTCATATACAGAACTATTTCTTGCCATATGGAACTCACTGAGGGGCGCTGTTGGTTTTTTCTCAGATAGCTTGTGTCGGTCAATCTAACTTAGACGCTAGATGCCCCACGGTCAGGTGAGTATATCTCAGCAACATTTGGGTTGTTTGATGCCCTGTCATCGTCATGACCTCTGCCATCGATAAACCTTTCTCAAAAAGTCGGCTAGTCGCCTCATGGCGAGTTGAGTGAAATACCATATCCTTAAATCCACAGTCATCTACTAGATCGCCAAACCTATGAGAGACAGTATCTGGATGCAACTTGAATACGTTATCCTCGGGCTCCCCTCGCTCAGGAAGAAAACTTAGAGCTCTCTTGCTGAGGGGTACTGGTCGTGAAGTTCCTTTGTATTTCGTATCCCGAAAAATAGCGACATTCCCATTCACGTCTTTCCATTTCAGACTCATTATTTCGCTGCGTCTCGCCGCGGTCGAAATTGCGAACCCGATAATTTGGCGCATTTCTGGATCAGCCATATCTAAAAGCTGCTCTTCTTCGTGCGGGAAAATTCTTCTGTCGCGTTCATTCTTAACCACAGGTAACTTGATTGCTGCGACGGGGTTATTGAGAGACTCCATACCCCATTCCTTTTTCGCAATGGTGTACAGGTTACTCAAAATCGCTAGCTTCAAACGTACCGTATTCGGTGCAGAAGTTTTCAACTGCTCATCGCGCCAAATCGCCAAGTCACGACCTCTCAAATCGGTCAGCGAGAGCTGGGCAAATGGTTGTCTGAGAAGATCGTTAATCTTGTAGGTTTCAGCCTTCGCCCCTTTCTTCTTTGGGGTGACTTCTTCCTTGTATTTCTCAAGCGCCTTGGCAACGGTCGTGCCCTGCGCTTCTTTCTGGCACTGGAACTCCGACTTCTTCATCGAAAGTTCGATTTCAGCAGCCCAGACTTCAGCTTCTTCTTTTGTGCGGAATGTTTTGGCTTGGGTGGGATACCCAGTACGACGAACACGGGCCCACCACTGGTAGGGTCCGCGATTGAGAATAGTAGCCATCTGCGCCTCCGAGGTTCGAGGGCGCAGATGCTAGCAGAAATTTTGAACTTGTGGTTCAAAATTGGCTCAAGGATCTTAGCCTGTTCGCTAAGTCCTTGATTATGGTGGGCCCCCTCGGGCTCGAACCGAGGACCAAGGGATTATGAGTCCCCTGCTCTAACCAACTGAGCTAGAGGCCCAAAAAGGACTACTCAATATCGAGGAAGCTCTTCAACTGCTCCGAACGGGACGGATGACGCAGCTTTCGAAGCGCCTTGGCTTCAATCTGACGAATACGTTCGCGGGTGACATCAAACTGTTTGCCGACTTCCTCAAGCGTATGGTCGGTGTTCATGTCAATTCCGAAACGCATTCGAAGCACCTTGGCTTCACGCGCGGTCAGACTGGCAAGAATTTGCTGCGTGGATTCCCGAAGGCTGGCCACCGTCGCATGCTCCACAGGAGACATCACACGGGAGTCCTCGATGAAATCCCCCAAATGCGAATCTTCATCATCCCCGATGGGGGTTTCCATGGAGATCGGTTCCTTCGCGATCTTCAGGACCTTACGCACCTTGTCTTCGGGCATTTCCATGCGAACGGCCAACTCATCCGGTGTCGGCTCACGGCCCATTTCCTGAAGCATTTGCCTCGAAATACGGTTGAGCTTATTGATCGTCTCGATCATGTGAACCGGAATACGGATGGTTCGGGCCTGATCCGCAATGGAGCGGGTAATCGCCTGCCGGATCCACCAGGTCGCATAGGTTGAAAACTTGTAGCCGCGACGATATTCGAACTTGTCGACCGCCTTCATCAGACCGATATTGCCTTCCTGAATGAGGTCCAGGAACTGAAGACCCCGGTTGGTGTACTTCTTGGCAATCGAGATGACGAGACGCAAGTTGGCCTCGATCATTTCTTTCTTTGCGGCGCGCGCCTGGATTTCACCAATGGAAACACGGCGATTGATTTCCTTGATGTCCTTGACGCTGATCAGGCTCTCTTTTTCGATTTCGGCTAGACGTTGCTGCGCGGAACGAATCGCTTCGACATGATCAGGCAAAAGCTTTGCGTAAGGCTTGTCGGACTCCAGCCACGGCTTCAGCCATGCCTCGTTCGTCTCGTTGCCCACAAAGGTAGCAATGAACTCAGCACGTGGGATGCGGCAACGAAGAATACAAAGATCACGAATGATGCGTTCCTCTTCGTGAACGCGCTCAACGGTGCTGCGAAGGAGATCCGTCAGTTCCTTAAAGAAGATTGGCGTCTTCTTGAATTCCATGAAGGTTTCGGCCAGCTGGTCAAAGGCCTTCTGGGTTTTTTCGTGCTGAGCGCCGTTCTTGTTGTGAGCGGTTGTGGCTGCCTTGAAGCGCTTGCTGAATACCGCGAGCTTCTCCTTGACGAGTTCCGGATCTGGACCGGTATCCGCCTCATCGACCGTATCGTCGGCGTCATCATCTTCAGCCGCCGGTGCCTCAACGGGCGCATCGTCGGCGTTGGGATCGTAGAAATCTGAAATGAGCTCAGACAACCGCATCTCACCGCGCTCAACACTTTCGAAGGCGGAAATGAAGTGATTCATCGCACCGGGGAAGCGCACAAGCTCCTTGGCGGCAAGATTGATGCCTTCCTCAATGCGCTTGGCGATCTTGAGCTCACCCTCACGGGTCAGAAGCTCGACGGTACCCATTTCACGCATATACATGCGCACGGGGTCGGTGGTTCGACCCAGCTCGGTATCAACGGAGGATACGAGCGCCGCGGCCACTTCCGCCGCTTCTTCCTCATCATCTTCAGTGACGACTGCGGTTTCAGCAATCATGTCGGTATCCGGGCGGTCCTCATGGACCTCGATACCCATGTCATTGATCATGCAGACGATTTCTTCCATCTGCTCTGGATCAACCACGTCACCTGGCAAGTGGTCATTCACCTCAGAATAGGTGAGATAACCCTGCATTTTGCCTTTGGCGATAAGTTCTTTGAGGGATTGCTGCTGTTCAGGATTCATGAACTGGCCCGTTTCTGGATTGATTTCGGGAACTGGTTAGTGTAGCGGAAAACTGCCGCCCTTTCCATTGGATTCATTCGCTGCCTTGGAGGGTGAGTGCTCGCAACTCCTCTCGCTCCTCCAAGGTCAAGGTTCCGGTCCTTGCGCGATCGATGAGATTTTTGAGCCGACTTTCACGGGTCCGATGGCCTGTGAGGTGCCGGAGATGATCAAGAAAAGTGGCCTCCGTTTGCTCCTCGACCACTTGGGTATCCCAGGCGGCCAGACGGGCAACCATCTCGCCCTCCGGCACATCCCTGAATCCTTCGATCAGGCCGGCTGCTGTGACGTTGGGGTGCGAAACCAAAAATTCAACCACCACTTTCAGCAAAGGGCCTTGGGGCTGGCCATCCTCCAAAGCACTCATTGCCTGGGTATCGAGATGATCAACCAACGAAGGATGCTGGATGAGCAAGGCCATAAAAGTCCGAAAAGCCGAAGGCTGACCTTTGCCCGTCCGACGCACCGATCGGTCCCCCTGGGGTCTTCTGGCTTCAAAACCATTTCCTGCCCTTCCCGTCAGCTGGTTCAGACGCTCCTGCAGCATTTCCCGAAAAATCCCAGGATGAATCTTTTCCATGAAAGGTTCAGCCCTGGCCGTTAAGGCCGCACGGCCCTCGATACTGCTGAGATCCAGTCCCACCTCGAGACTCTCAAAAAAGTAATCGGAGAAAGGCTGGGCTTCCATGATTCGAGTTCGGAAGGCTTCAGCACCCTCCTGTCGCACCAGAGAATCGGGATCATGACCCTCAGGCAGCATCAAAAAACGAACCTGACGACCTTCCCGAAGATGGGAAAGACTCGACTCCAGCGCCTTCCAGGCTGCGCGTCGCCCGGCGGCATCGCCGTCAAAACAAAAGACCACGACGGCGGTATATCTAAAAAGGAGGGCCACATGATCCGGAGAGGTCGCGGTTCCAAGGGCCGCTACTGCGTTCTGGACCCCAAACTGGGAAAGAGCAATGACGTCCATGTAGCCCTCGACCACCACAATGGCCTCTGGCTTTCGAACCGCATCCAACAACTCGTAGAGACCATAGACCTCACGATGCTTATGAAACACGTCGGTTTCCGGGGAGTTGAGGTACTTGGGCTGACCGTCGCCAATGACACGACCGCCAAATCCAATGGTCCGACCACGGCGATCACGAATGGGAAACATGATGCGATCCCGGAACCAGTCCATAGTCCGCCCGGGAGACTTCTCATTCACCAATCCGGCGGCCTTCTGGATCTCCAAAGCCTCTGTCACCGGAAGATTTCGAAGCCCCCCCGGGGCATAGCCAACCTGATACCGCTGCGCCAGTTCACCGGTGACCCCGCGACCCCGAAGGTAATCGACGGCCTTGCTTGCCTCCGGATGGCTGCGCAGTTGCTGTTGGTAAAATTTGGAGGCGCGCTCCAAGGCATCAAAAAGGGTTCGCACCCGATCTTGCGACTGGCGCTGCCCCAAGCTGCCATCTTCTCGCGGCACCTCAAGTCCATGGACCTCGGCGAGGGCCTCAATGGCCTCAGGGAAACTCAATCGGTCGTAGTCCATCAGGAAACTGATGGCGGTCCCCCGCGCACCACAGCCAAAGCAGTAATAAAGTTGCTTGGGGCGACTCACCGAGAAACTCGGCGTTTTTTCGTCATGGAAAGGACAGCGCGCGGTGTAGTTACTCCCCGAGCGTTTGAGAGGGACGCGGGCTTCGATCAACTCAACGAGATCAGTTCTCGCCAGAAGGTCTTGTATGAACGTATCAGGAATTCTGCCTGCCATGTGCCTCGAACCGGGACATCGCATGGGGGTCCGGACGGACTGTCCGGGATGACGTACCCTTTCGGGTACAGGATTAATCTACCGTAACTAGGGCTAGACGCCCAGTTGTTGCTTGACCCTGGCGCTGACAACGGTCATGTCAGCTCGGCCCTGCATGGGCTCTCTGAGGACAGCCATCACCTTGCCCATCCCGCTGGGTCCAGCCGCGCCGGTTTCCTCAATGGCCGCTGCAATGAGCGCTTCAATCTCATCGTCGCCCAGGGGGGCCGGCAGATACGACTGAATGACCGTGATCTCGGCGCGTTCAACAGCGGCGAGGTCTTCACGGTTGGCGGCCTCGTATTGTGATACCGACTCCCGTCGCTGCTTCACCATCTTGTCCAAGACGGCCAGGACGGCGGCATCGTCGAGCTCAATTCGTTCATCCACCTCACGCTGCTTGATTGCAGCCAGAATCAGGCGGATAACCCCCAATCGTTCCTTTTCCCCGGCCTTCATGGCCGTCTTCATATCGGACTGGAGGCGAAGCTTGAGCTCGCTCATCCCACTTACCTTTCGGTCTGGGGACGGCCCTTACGGAGGTTCTGCAGCGCGAAGCGCTCGCGGGACAGCTTCTTCAGGTGACGCTTGACCGCAGCTGCAGCCTTACGCTTGCGCTCTTCGGTCGGCTTTTCGTAGAACTCACGGCGACGAACCTCAGACAGGGTTCCGGCCTTTTCACAAGCCCGCTTGAAGCGACGAATCGCGATTTCGAAGGGCTCGTTCTCTCTGATCTTGATTGAAGGCATGCAAGACTTCCAATATATTCCAGCAAATCAATGCGTTAGTGTTCCGGGAAACCCGGGGCGAACCGAAAGCCGTACATTATACCGACTTATCCCAATATGGCAAAACCACTATGATCGTCCTCGGCATCGAAAGCTCGTGCGACGAGACGGGGGTTGCACTTTACTCCAGTGACCAAGGGCTTCTGGCTCACCGGCTCTTCAGCCAAATTCAGATCCACGCAGAATACGGGGGTGTCGTGCCCGAGCTGGCCTCCCGTGACCACATCCGAAAGCTGATTCCGCTGATTCGTGAGCTGCTTGCAGAGACCGGCCTTAGGCTCTCGGATCTGGGCGGTGTGGCCTATACCGCAGGTCCAGGTCTCATTGGTGCGCTCATGGCGGGCGCCTCAGTCGCCCGAAGCCTTGCCATGAGCCTCGACATCCCGGCCGTCGCCGTCCATCACATGGAAGGCCACCTTTTGGCCCCACTCCTTGAAGAGAATCCCCCGGCATTCCCTTTCCTGGCTCTCCTCATTTCAGGTGGTCACACCCAGCTCGTGGCAGTCAAAGCCATCGGGGAATACCAGATTCTCGGGGAATCGGTGGATGATGCGGCGGGTGAGGCCTTTGACAAGACCGCAAAAATGCTCGGCCTTGGCTACCCTGGAGGCCCAGCCCTTTCCCGCCTTGCCGAAGAGGGAAACCCCTCGCGCTTCAGGTTCCCAAGACCCATGACCGATCGACCGGGCCTTGATTTCAGTTTTAGCGGACTTAAAACCCATACTCTCGTCACGCTCGAAGGGACTCCAGGGACCCTCGAGGACCGAAGAGATGTGGCTGCCGGGTTTGAGGAAGCCGTTGCCGACACATTGGTCATCAAGACCCGCCGCGCCCTTGAGATGTCAGGACTTCGCACCCTGGTCGTTGCTGGGGGCGTCAGCGCCAACCGCCGCATTCGCGAAAAGCTTGAGGAGATGATCCTTAAAGGGGGCTATCAGGTCGCGTTTCCGCGACTTGAGTTTTGTGGGGACAATGGGGCCATGATTGCCTACGCAGGATTTCAGCGGCTGATGGCTGGCCAAAGGGAGCCCGCCGAGATCCTCGCAAGGCCAAGATGGCCCCTTTCAGAGCTCAGCGCGCCTGGCCGGATCTCACTCTGAAGGTTCCTGGCTTTTCTTTTTGCCACTTCCGATCCGGCTTTCTTCGCCCTTGAGAAGCCTCTCAATGTTGGCTCGATGGCGGGAGACCAGCAGCAGAGCCATCGTCAGACCAACCCCCACCAAGACTTCCGAGTGCAGAATGAACCAAAGATAAACAGGTGAGAGCAACGCTGCCGTCAAGGCAGCCAGTGAGGAGAATCGAAAGAGGAAGGCCATCAGCAGCCAGGTGGCGAGCACCGCCAACCCGACCCAAGGCGAGAGACCCAAGAAAATCCCCAGGGCCGTCGCCACACCCTTTCCCCCCTTGAAGCCAAAGAAAATAGGGTAAAGATGCCCCAAAAAGGCTGCAAGACTGACTGCAGCCAAGATTTCCGGGGACACCGCAAGGGACTTGGCAATCAGCACCGGAATCAGACCTTTGAGGGCATCGCCAATGAGCGTCACCGCCGCAGCTTTCTTACCGCCCAACCGCAGGACATTGGTTGCACCCGGGTTTTTAGATCCCTGTTGGCGAGGATCGGGCAGCCCCAGAAGACGGCTGACGATGATCGCCGTCGAAACGGAGCCCATGAGGTATGCCAGAGGAATCAATGCCCAAATTGTCATTTCGCCTTTTCCCGGAGTTGCGAGGATTAAAGCGTGTATGTTACCAATTCCTTTGCTAGCCACCGAATGCAACAAAACACATCCATGGACATCATTTTCCTCAAAGGCCTCACCATCGAGACTGTCATCGGCATTTACGACTGGGAGCGCGAAATCCGGCAAACCCTGATCATCGATCTTGAAATGGCCACTGATATTCGCAAAGCGGCTGAAACCGACGATATTGCCCACACGCTGGATTACAAGGCCGTATCCAGGCGGGTCATGAGCTTTGTTGAAGAGAGCAGTTTCCAATTGGTGGAAACTCTGGCCGAAAAGATAACCGAGATCCTAATTCAGGAATTCGGCGTGCCCTGGGTTCGACTCACGCTCAACAAGCGAGGGGCCATCAGTGGCGCCAGTGATGTCGGCATCCTGATTGAACGTAGCGCAACCTAGCTCAAATGCCCGACGTCTTTCTCAGCATCGGCAGTAATATCGCTCCTGAACGTCACATTCCGACGGCGCTCCGGGATCTGACCGAGCAGTTCGGACCGCTTGAAATCTCGAGCACATATGAAAGCGAGGCCGTCGGCTTCGAGGGACCCCTCTTTCAAAACCTCGTGGCCAGATTCACTTCCGATCTTTCGGCTGAAAGCATCGCTGAGCAGTTAAGAGCCATCGAAGAGCGTCATGGACGGACCCGGGAGAGCCAGAAGTTCTCATCCAGAACTTTGGATATCGATTTGATTCTCTGGGGCGATGCGATCATTTCGAAAGGACGGCTCCTGATCCCCCGCCCTGAAATTATCCGTTATGCCTTTGTGCTGGAACCTTTGGCCGAATTAGTGCCAAACCTCAAACATCCTCAGATCGGAAAGACCTATGGGGAGATTTGGTCTCAATTCGATCGAGCCGGCATCAAGCAGAGACGACTCGAGCCTTCGGGTAATTAGAGACTCAGGGTCCGTCCGCCATCGACAGCGAGGACCTGACCTGTAACGTAAGGCGCTTCCTTGATAAAGAATCTGACGGTTCGCGCAATGTCGGTCGGATGCCCGCGCTTACCCATCGGAATCGTTGAAATAATCTTTTCTTTCTCAACGTCCTCGATCGGCGTCTCCGGCCAAAGAATCGCCCCTGGTGAAACCGCATTCACCCTGACCTTAGGCCCAAGCTCTTGCGCAAGGCTTCGGGTCAATGCCAAAAGACCCGCTTTAGCGATGGAATACACGGGAGAGCCCTTCAGGGGATGCTCAGCGTAGATATCCACAACATTGACGATCGAGCCCTCGTTTTCGGCGAGCGCATGAAAGGCCGCTTGGGCCAGAAAGAAAGGCGCCTTCAGATTGACATCGATCAAATCATTCCAGGTGGCGTCTGAGACACTCCCCAAAGGCGTGGGGTAGAAAGTTGAGGCATTGTTGACCAGTGCATCAAGACGCCCCCAACGATGGGTCGCATTGACGATCAGCGTCTCCCGTTCAGCGGCGTTTTTAAGGTCAGCCCGAAGTACATCGACGGAGTCAGAACGCTGCGCATTAAGCTCAGCGGCAAGTGCCATGGCCTCCTTGTGAGAATCCCGGCAATGAATGATGACGCGGTCACCGGCCGCATGAAGCTCCCTCACAATGGCGGCTCCAACGCGCCGACCACCCGCGGTGACTAAAACAACCTGGCTCTCTGCGATTTTCAAACTTCACCCTCATTCCAACGCTTCTCCCCAAAGGCAAACTGAGCAAACCATTGCCCCACCCCACCGCCGGCATCCTCATCGTAATAGAGAGATGACATTCGCGTCTGTCCCTGGACCCCTAATATGGGACCTGGAACCATGGAACGAAAGGCCTCCCCCCCTAAAAGCTGGAGCGATATGGTCTGAAACAGAACGGAGAGCTGTTCTTCGCGCACCATGGTTTCGAGCATCAAGGGACCCGCGATGAGATAAAGCGAATTGAATCCACGCTCAGAGAGGCAGCGACAAAGAACGCCCCCATTGACCTCCCGGCCTGCCCCCGCACGAATGACTTCATAGCCCCGCGCCTCCCAATCCCGCACGCGATCAGGATCAGCTTCCTGACCCGTGGCGATCATGAGCCTTTGACCGGCCGCTTGAATCGATTCCGGAATAGGAAAATCGAGACTCGCACTCGCGACCACGATCGCCGGCTGAGGCGCCAGTCCTTGGGATTTTCGCCATGAAGGCAGGTCCGATCCCAGATCATGAACCCCCACTTGAAGGATATTTCCAAGGCGCCCCTCATGAAGGGCCCGAAGATAGCCTCCGTGGGTGACCAAACAGTCTGCCTGGGCATGGAGTTCAAGAAAGAGACGAAAGTCATCCTCAGTCGTCAGAGACTTAGGGAGATACGGAATCCCTGTTTCATCTTCGAGCGCAATCCGCCCATCCAGGCTACTGAGAAAGTTGGCATAGACAAAGGGGTGACCCGATTTCCCTCGAAGGTGGAGTTTTTCCTGGAGATACAGCCCTCGAAGAGGAGCCATTTCAGACGGCGCTGGGAATAAGCGAAGCAGCTTTTTGGGCATCGACAAGCTCTTGATCCAACCTCTTGCATATCAAGGGCTTTTGACTTGAGACCCCCATAACCGCTATGATCTCATCTTTCGGGGTGTAGCGCAGCCTGGTAGCGCACCTGTATGGGGTGCAGGTGGTCGGAGGTTCGAATCCTCTCACCCCGACCAATTATTTCAAGCCCTTAGAGAAATGGTCAGCCCAAAAAGCTGGCCTTTTTTCGTTTTGTGACCCCTTTTGTGTCCCCCACTTAGAATGGCTGGAAAAAGTCCGATCCTTATTTCTGAAGCTCACTCACAGGCCCAAACCGACCGTCACAACGATCTACAATGCAATATTAGCAATTCTGTAGACCAAACACTGCTAATGGACCATGCGGGTCAATCAGCTTTTCAAAGTGAAAACCGCTGCAGCAGCCTAATAGCACTCAGCAACTGCGCTTTACCCGTGAACTGTTACCCCTAGATTCTTTAGAAGCCATAGGCTTCCGCCAGCTCCTCGGCCCTTTCGCGAGTAAGCCCAGGATTGTTCTCCATCGCCAGCGCGATTGGATCGTATGCGGTGAACTGCGCGGGTTCTAAGGAAGGTCCGTTTTTCTGGCGGAGTAAAGTCTCGAGTCGCTTCTTGCTGCCCGGTTTGAGGTTGCTGAAGTCCTTCTCCAGCATTTCTTGATCGTGAAGCTGTTGAGCATCCATCGTGTTTCCTCCTAATCAAACTTGAAGATTTCGTCAGTATCGCGGGTCTAGCAAAGCCCCAGCGCCGCGAATTCTGCAACAGGACACCTGGGCAGTTTCCTTGTGGGTCCCCTCTGCTTTGGGACGGCAGCCCTTATGCAACACTCTTTCACCCTATTAGCGACGGCTTCAAAGTTCCTGCCCGGTAGAGTCTCTGTCTCGTCTAGATAGATCCCTCGGTTAACTTCAACCATCACCGATGAGACCTTAACGTTTTCCTTGGAAACTGTGGCAGGCACCATGGCACCAGAAAACGGCGAGTTCAAACTAACCTTGTAACCCGCCTGCTGGAATTCCCTCACGAATGCATCCGCCAGAATTTTCGGCGTATGGATAGGATCTGTTCCTATACAGATATCGGGTCTGTCCTCGTCCTCATTGCTCATCTCATAGGGCAGAGCCTGGCTTGAGAAGCTATGGCAATCAATGATTAGACACCGACCAAACTGATCAACCGCAGCCGACACCGCCTGAGCCAATGCATCGTGATGTGGCCAGTAGTAGGTGTTCATCAGCTCAGTCCTTTCCGCCTGCGATAGAGGCCTCCTGAGCGTGGAAAGATCAGACGTAGCGGTGTAGATGGCCCCCATCCCTCTTTCTGCCATGGGTTCTTGGTCATCGTCTGGGAACCGCTCTACATCCACCACCAATCTGCTCACAGGTGAGCGGACCACTGTCGCTGCAGTCTGAGAACCAATAAAGAGCCGACAAGTCATGTGGTCTGTCATGCGGTCAAGCTCCCGCATCAACTCTGCATCATCAAGCAGGAATTGATCCCTCACAGAATCAGGAATGAGGGTGGAATCATGCGGGAGATGCAGCACCACCCATGGTGGATAGTCTTCAGCGCTCATTCCGCATCGACCACTGATGAGATTGCATCACGGATCACAGAGAGGCTCTCCGGGGGTAGCGCGGTTTGCCATACAACCCGGTGATCATTTGGCCTCTGTGCGCCTGAGAAAGTTGATGACAAGACCAAGTTGATTAAGCCCCCACTCGTGGGCCTAGCGGTCACCCACAAGCGCGTGGCTCGTCCATGCGCATCGATTACCTCATTCACCATAACCGCACCATCGGAGGTCCGCTGCTGTCTGTGTGATCTCACCCGGCATTGCGGGCTACAGAACCTGGCGTCTGATCTAGCAGGAGTGAAGGGTTCATTGCAGTAATCACAGTTGTAGGCGCTTGCTTCCATATTCGTTTCACTATTAAGGGAACGGATATGATAGGCTAACAATCGTTTCAATGGAAGTGAAACGCTAACTGGGGATGTAAGCGTTTAAAACAATCAACGTGGAGAGGCGCATGCATATCGATCAGCTAGATGAAATCAACGTGAGAGGGAGCATTCTTCTAGCCTGTCTAGCCATGAGTCTGTTGTTACCCGGTAACTCCTTGGCCGTGACCTACCTACGCCCCACAATTCCGGGGACCAATGCAGATTCATTGGTGAAGCCAGGCATGGCCGTCGATGGGGATCGCATTTACCAGACCCTACCCGGCAGCGATGCGGAAGATCTCACTAAACCGGGATATGTTCGCGAAGGGAACACCTGGGTCCAGACTCTGCCATCAACCACAGCTAGAAAAGCCAAGGGCCATAACCACAACGTCTATGGTACCGGCGGACGCATGGTTGTACCTGCCCCAATCGAAGACGAAGATGACCGGGATTCTGGCCCAGAACTCCACAGCCTGCCTTTGCCCTGCCCTCCGGCAGTCGTCGCGATGGGAGATTGTTAAATCTGGGCTGTAAGGAATTAGCCAGACTCAGCTCGTCGACCTGCGTGAACTAGTTGGTATACCAATCGAAGACGGCTACACCCACCCTCAAGGAACTCTGCCGCCGAGCTGCTCAGACTTCATCACCTGCTTCAGTCTCGACTTCCCCGATTTCATCGCTCCGGTAGGTCTGTCGAACCAAATCAGCCGCGTCGCGCAACTCGCGCTCAATTGTCGATAGCGTCGCAGAATTAGGTAACTCCCCAGCTCCTACCGCGGCAGTCAATTCACGCGATGCTGATGCGGCATAGCTCAAGGCGTCCTTCAGCAGGAGGCTTTTATCTATCGTCATAAAAACTCCTTAACTCATTATTTTTAATGATGCGCTCGCATTTATAGCACCCTTATCATAATGAAGTTATGAACACTGACTTAGCGTATTTCGGGGATATTTATGGGATCTAAAGTTCTACTCGGTTTGATAATTGGTTTTTTAGCCGGTGGGGCAACTAAGGCACTGGCTACAGCCAAAGCCTATCCTGGCTATGGCCCTGAAAGGCAAGAGTGGATAACTTTTTCTACAGGCAGCACTCAATTGATCGCGATCTTATGGATCGCTTATACCTTCGGAACCTATTCAGCAAAATTTGGATTTATGGCCATTGCTGAGGTCATAGTTGGCGCCATTCTCTCTGGCTTTATTCCCCATAGCTCGAGGCTCGTCATAGCGGGAATCGCATTGCCCGCCTCGATAGCCGCCTGGATAATCCTTTGAGTTTGAGTACCCCAAAGAGGGTTTATCAAATAGAGATTATTGCAGCCTAAAAGTATAGGTTGGCGGCAATTTTGAGAGCTGTAAAGGGAAAATAATTTTATCCTTACCTCAATCCACTTCGATGCTCGCAAGATATGTTTCGACCTGCGCGTTGATCTCTTTACCATCAGATCCTGAGTGAATCCTTCTATGACAGTTCGGGCATAAAGCGCCGACATGCCTGGGATGATCCGGCCCGCCATCAGCAAGGCGGGTCGTATGATGAGGTTCCAAGTAAGGCTCGCCTTTTTTTGTGTTGAATGGGGCGGGCTGTCCACAGGCCTCACAAACGCCATTAGCTCTCTTTTTGACGTATAGCTTTATGGCCTCACTTCTGCGGAAGGTAAGCACCGTCTGTTGCCTTGGCGTTACCCCCTGACTTGATCCAGACAGGGCCGCCTTGCGAAGATCCGTCTGATTCATTCGGTTCAGCGCTTTCATTCCGTTATCATCCATGGGGGGGAGAATATCCAATGTCCCAGCCGGACGAAGTTCAAGCTCAAAAACAATTACCTTCCGATCCTCTCCGTTGATATCGGGGCCAATTGCCTCGTGATAGCTTACTAATTCGGCTTCGCCGATATACCGAACAAAGGTTTTCTCGGCACCTTCGAACAAGTGCAGCGAGGAACCCTCGGCACGATGGTCTCGAATCGCTTTGTTTCCCCGTGCGAACTGCATATCGCCAACTTGCCCCTCACCCGTGTACCAAAAAATCCCGTTTTCTTGGGGACCATCTGAGTAGCCGTACAAGGATCCCGAGTCATTGCAAAAGAGCATCAAGATTGGGTGTTTGGAAGGGGTACTGATGCCCCCCTGGCGCTGACCACCAAATGAATCGTGCAAGGCGGTACGTTTGTATATCTGCCCAACAACAAGATCACTCAGCTCCATGCTGCTCCCTCCCAAGGTACTCAGCGAATTTTCGATCTGTTGGCGCGAGATTCATGTTGGAGATTTGCTGTAGATCGAACCAGCCAATCTTCTCGTGTTCGAGAGGCTTTGGATCTCCGTCAATTCGAACATTTCTGAATTCGATAAGGTATGGTGAATCAGGATCTCGAAATTCGAAAAGAATCTCACCGACCCAAACTACCCCAACCCCCATCTCCTCTTGAAGCTCCCTGTCGGCCGCATCGAACGCCGTCTCCCCAATCTCATACTTACCCCCCGGAAACTCCCAGAGTCCTCCGTGACGTTTGTGAGATGGTCTTAAGCCGAGAAGCCATGAATCATCGCGACGAATCACTGCTGCAATAACCCTAATGGATTGAATTGCTTCGTTCATTGGGAAGACCTGAATCGGCGAACCATGGGAAATCAGGATAATTTAAGTAGCGCCCATCACGCCACCGGGATCAATGACTCATCGTATAAATACCGCTGAAACCCACTAAATACCTTCCCGATCTCATCAGGCCGTCCAAGCTCCGCCAACGCATCAGGGAGTGAATCATGGTATTTCAGCTTCAAAAGTGGGGTCAGCTTTTTCTGATCCAGTTCTTCCACACCCAACGCCACATAGTGCGATAGGACAAAGTCGAGAAAAACCTTTTGTTTCGAATTGAAGCACTCGGTAATCCGAGCCATCGCCCGGTTCGCCCTTTCCTCCCGAGTTAGTGGATCAAGAGCATAGGCCACGTGAGCCAGAACATCGAAGAGGTCACTTTTCTCAGCGTCGATGATCTTTTGCATTTCTGCCAATTGATCCTTACCAAAACCCTTATCAGCAAGGCCTTCCAACAATTTCCCCCGAGTATCCGGGGCGCCCCATAGCGCCCGCAACTCATCTTCGTCTTTGAAGAAATCTGGCAGCTTGCCGAATAGCGCTTCCATGAACTGCTGCGCTGACATCGGGGTGCCATCTGGATGCCAGAAACTGGTGACCACCATGTGCTGGATCGAACGTGACTTGCCGTCAGACAATTTCACCTTAACCTTTGCTTCCTGTTTACAAATGCATGGTTGCTGACCACATACATCGCAAGTTTCCTTAGGGCAGGTGCAGGGTGAGTTTCCGCAGCTAGAACAGGGCTTCGATGGCTGCTTCTCACATTGGCAAGGAACGGAATTGCACTTTGCGCACACCTCTGGCTCAGCGGGTTCTCCATCCCACTCTGGATCGCTGAAATGATGATGAGCCTTCACAAAGTCGTAGATCGTGAAGTAGTCCTTGCCATCATATAGGCGAGTACCACGCCCGATGATCTGTTTGAATTCGATCATCGAATTCACTGGTCGCAACAGAACGATGTTGCGCACGTTACGGGCATCAACTCCGGTGGATAGTTTCTGCGACGTAGTTAGGATCGTTGGGGTGTTCTTTTCATTGTCCTGAAAATCTCGAAGCGCCTGGTCACCCAAGGCACCATCATTTGCCGTCACTCGCTGGCAATAGTTGAGGTCCTGGCTTGTTTTGATCTGGTTGATCAGATCGCGAATTGCCAGAGCATGGTCCTGCGTCGCACAGAAGACAATTGTCTTTTCTCGCTGATCAATCATCGACATGAAGATCTCTACACGCTTCTTCTCGCGTTCCTGGATCTCGATGATTTTGTTGAAGTCCGGCTCTTTGTATAGCTTTCCGACCTCAACCTCACCCTCCACAACATTGTCGTCAGCTGTAAAAACGTACTCATCTAGGGTGGTCGAAATCTGCTTAACCCGAAACGGAGTCAGAAAGCCATCATTGATCCCGTCCTTAAGCGAGTAGATGAATACCGGCTCGCCGAAATAAGCGTAGGTATCGACGTTGTCTTTGCGCTTGGGTGTCGCTGTCAGACCAAGCTGAACAGCCGGGGCAAAGTATTCAAGGATGCCACGCCAATTACCCTCATCGTTAGCTCCACCCCTGTGACATTCGTCGATCACAATGAAGTCGAAAAAGTCTGGGGGGTACTCACCGAAGTAAGGCGTATTACCAGCCCCGCTCATGAAGGTCTGGAAGATGGTGAAAAAAATGCTGCCGTTCTTCGGAACCTTGCCCTTCTTCCGGATATCCGCTGGATCGATGCGCACCAGAGCCTTGTCATCGAACGCAGAAAACGCGTTGTAGGCTTGATCGGCCAGAATATTGCGGTCGGCTAGGAACAGGATACGGGGACGGCGGGTCGGTTCGCCCTCGCCCTTGGCATCAGTCAGGTTCCACCGACTCTGAAACAGCTTCCACGCAATCTGAAAGGCGATGAAGGTTTTGCCGGTGCCGGTCGCCAGCGTCAGGAGGATGCGTTCTTGCTCGGCTGCTACTGCCGCCAGCACCCTCTCGATGGCAATATCTTGGTAATAGCGACCCTGGAAGTAGCCACCCCGGTCCTCGAATGGCACTGCGGTAAATCGATCTCGCCATGCATTTTTACTGGCAAAGGTTCGATCCCATAGCTCATCTGGCGAGGGGAAAGCCTCGATCTGGCCCTCCAAAGCAGTCTGCATGTCGATGCTGTAAAAGCCCTGCCCGTTCGTCGCATAGGTAAAGCGCACCGCCAGCTTGGCCGCATAGTCCTTGGCTTGGCCAACGCCTTCTGTAAGGGGCTTATCCCAAGCCTTTGCTTCGACCACCGCCAGCTTGGTGTTGCGGTATTCAAGAACGTAGTCAGCCTTTAATGGCATGCCCCGCTTTCCCGCGCCTTCAAGACGACCGAGCGTTATTGGATATTGAGGACGAATGCGACTACCTTCGACCACGCCCCAGCCTGACGCCCTTAGCGCTGGTTCGATGTGTAGGAGACAGGTTTCGGCTTCGTTCATCACAAGACCTCAAACCACGCCTTAATCTTCAGTGCCATCAATCTCCGTCGCTCCGCTAAGAACTCTTCAAAATCTTTGATCTCCCCATCCAACATCCCAGCAGGAATGCAGTTCATTCCCAGATTGGCCAGCATTTCTGCCTTGTCCATGATTCCGCCATATTTTTTCAGCCCGCCATGGCACTGCTCTGCCAACTCATTGAAGTAGCTTGCCGGGGATTTGGCTCCGATTGCGATGTTGATCTCGCTCTGCGCCACTACATAGTTGGCGATTTGGTTGTAAGTCCCCTTGGTCAGATTCTTGTCTTTCAGGTACTGACGCGGATAAACGTGATGCACATCGGCGCGGTTAAGCAGTAGATCCGTGACTGAGATGTCGCGCGACAGAAACCCCTTATCGCCTAGCTTGGCCTGCGCCGCCTGGTAGCAGAGGAAATACGGGCTGTTGATCGACGAGGTATCCATGAACTGCGGCAACATCCCAGTCCAGAAACTATCCGGCAATTCATTAGGAACAACAGCATCAACGTACTCAAGAACCCCTCGACTGCTGACCTGCCGTATGTCGAAATCGAATTGTGAATCCGCAGCTCCACTGTAACGTCCGCGCAGAACCGACATCGCGTACCAGCGGCGGACTGCCTGCTCCAGATCAGCCGCCGGAGCATTCTCCCCTCGACCACGTAGATAAAGGATGTAAGCGAAGTTGACAGCATTCTGGCTGGTTATCATCTTACTGGTGATAAACCCCGCCGAGCGCAGAATCATGGTGATGCGGTCGAAGTGGGTTTCATTAATGAACGCCAGAATTCCATGCTTCAGCCGACGAAATGAGTCCTCTGCAATAGACTCTTCGTACTGCTTAGTTTCGAAGTTACGACCCGACAGCAGGGCCACCAAATCCTGCAATTTGCCGCGCCCGAACTCCGATGTAAAAGCCACACGTAGCATGTCGGTATAGCTTGGGTCGTAGATGTCATCGTTCACATCCGCGATCCACTTCATCTTGTCGAAGAACTCAGACGCCACGAACGCCTGGTCGCCCTTCTTGATCTTGTTCAGAAAGCCGGGCGCCACGGCCAGATGGCAGAAGTAATCGATGGCCTTGCGCAGCATGTTGCCGCCAAAGGTTTCATTGACCGCGATCTTTGACATCGCAAAGTCCGCTTGCGAAAGCGGCGATCCGGCGGAATTCACACGGATGAAGATTTCAGTCACCGTCTCGATGTCCAGGTCTTCCGCCAGTTCGATGATACCGACGTGGTTATGCACGATGCCCCGCAGCTTCTCGATGACCTTGAACACGTCATTTTGCGACACAACCTCGTTTGCCGCGCAGTAGTCGCTCACCAACTGAAATACGCTGACCGCCGGGTCAAATACCTTCGCCACATCGGGCAGCCAGGCGGCATTCTTCTGAATTGCCGGGTTCGATACCTCGAAGGCTTCTTCCTGCGGATTAAAGGCGATGCGGATTTGCACCGTCTCGTAATCATCGTTCAGTACATCAATGCCGAGCAGGGACGCCATCAGCGCCGTTACCCGTTGCTGTCCATCGATCAGGATGCGCTTGCCAGCCGAGGTGGTGCCATCCTTCAGCTTCACCGTGTGATTGCGCCAGGCGATGAGATAGCCGACCGGATAGCCCTGATATAGCGAGTCCAGCAGGTTGCGCACCTTGGTCGCCTCCCAGACGAAAGGCCTTTGGATTTCCGGGATCGCAATCTCTCCCGACTTGACCCAGGTGAGGATGGTTTCGATGGGGTGCGGCGTGACTGAATAGCGTTGAGTGGACATTGATAGGTCTCGCTAGAGTTGGCCGGAGAAGGCTCGGTGCATAAGGGATTTTTTTAGGTCATCAAGTGCAGCCAGCTTTTGCTGGTAGATGGATTCAAGGCGTTGGGATTCGCCAGCTAATTTTTCGAGCTTGGATGCCAATAACCCCTGTTCCTTTAATCCAGGAAAAGAAACCGAAATCTTCCGTAGATCCCCAAGATTAATTTGCATGAGCGCTGCTCCATAGGTCTTGGCGCGAATCTGGCTTTGCACCATCCGTGAGGCCATAAGGAAATAGCCGAAGTCGTGTCTAAGCACAGATGGCTCAAACATAATCGGAACTATGCCTCGTGTTACGTTTGCTCCCAGAAGTTCAGCAGATGCGATACCGATAACACCAGTACTCCCTCGAACACATAAAAGAAGCTCGCCACCCCGAAGTTTGGTTCGGTTGTAGCTATCGGCCAACATTGGATCGATTCGCTTCAACCCACCTAGGGTAATCTCCTTAGCTGTTAAATCAGTTGGTCTCACGACCGGCAGACCCGATGGGAAATCAGGGCCTGGCTGTACAATTCCATAGGAAAGCGAACATTCGGCATCTACTACATCCTCAAGAGAGCGATCCATCCAGCCATCACCCCGCTCCGAAAAAACCGATTGCAAGTGGCTTTCGAACAAGGCGCGGGCGTTCTGGAGGTTTTTTTCAGCGTTGGCCTTGGCGATGGCAATGCCATCGAAGGCTTCGTCGAGGATGGCGACGATGCGGTGCTGCTCGGACGGCGCAGGAAAATGAACAAGCATTTCCTTTAGCTTGGCCTT
Organism: Methylococcaceae bacterium; assembly: GCA_044350805.1. Taxonomy (GTDB): domain Bacteria; phylum Pseudomonadota; class Gammaproteobacteria; order Methylococcales; family Methylococcaceae; genus UBA6136. The sequence continues at coordinate 60,387 of JBILGU010000011.1, read as the reverse complement.
GTTTAGCGTCATCCCTTTTATCTTGACATCGTTTTCGGCGGCCTTTGTCCAATCGAAAAAGTGCAAGAAGTAATACAAAAACTCCTTGGTGAGTTCCTTCTCGTCGTAAATCGACAACGCAGCAATTGCTTCGTTTGTGTAGAGATCACGTCCGGCAAACGCTAGTCTTCCTAAGGTGAGCTTGAAGCTCGCAAGCAATGTACCTCTGCGGACAATCTTCGATACCGCTGCGCCTTTATCGGACAGATACTCCTTGCTGTCGTATACGGAGCCATCCTCGCCGTTAAGAAGGTCAGCAATAGAAAGCCAGACGTTTTTGGTCTGCCTCTTCTCATCCCAGAGAGACTTGTCAGAACGGGCAGGCGTTTTCCCCAGTTCAATCTGACAAAGGCTACCCAGTTTTTTGGTCTGCCAACCCGCCTTCATAGCAACGACCTGATCTTCGCCAGCACTTCCGCGCTCTCAGCATCCAGTGCGGCAATCTCGTCCATGATCTCCTGCGGACTGCGGTGAATGACTGCCTCCCCTCCGTTCGGGTTCTTCACCGACAGGTCGTAGGTGGTGGTATCGATCGATGCGATATCGATGCGCCAGCTTTTATCGGAATCGGCCTGGGTCTTTTGCAGTTCGACAAACTCGGCCAGGTCAGCGTCGTTGAGCGGGTTAGTTTTGCCGAGGTTGCGACCGGGGTCGAGCTGGTAGTACCAGACATTTCGTGTCGGCGTTCCTTTCTCGAAAAACAGCACAACAGTTTTGACGCCCGCCCCCTGAAACGTGCCACCAGGACAATCCAGTACCGTATGCAGATTGCAGGATTCCAGAAGTAACTTTCGAAGGCTGACTGAAGCGTTGTCGGTGTTCGACAGGAATGTGTTCTTGATGACCACCGCTGCCCGCCCCCCAGCCTTGAGCATCTTGATGAAGTGCTGCAAGAAGAGGAATGCTGTCTCGCCAGTACGGATCGGAAAATTGTGCTGCACCTCCTTACGCTCACCTCCCCCGAAAGGAGGATTTGCGAGGATTACGTCCATCCTGTCCTTGTCCTGAATGTCCGCTAGGTTTTCAGTCAGGGTGTTGGTGTGCATGATGTTCGGCGCTTCAATGCCGTGAAGGATCATGTTCATGATCGCAATCACATAGGCAAGGGGCTTCTTCTCCTTGCCATAGAAGGTGCGCTCCTGAAGGGTTCTGAGATTGTCTGCTGTCAGACCCTCCTGCCCCCGCAGATAATCGAAAGACTCGCAGAGGAAGCCCGCAGAGCCGCAGGCTCCGTCATAGATGCGTTCGCCAATCTTGGGTTGCACCACCTGGACCATCGCCCGAATAAGGGGGCGTGGGGTGTAGTATTCGCCGCCGTTTCGGCCAGCGTTACCCATGTTTTTGATTTTGGCTTCATACAGGTGCGAGAGTTCGTGCTTCTCGGCCTGTGAACGGAAGCGCAGTTGATCGATGTGGTCAATGATCTCTCGCAGGGTATAGCCGCTTTGGATCTTGTTTTTGATCTCCCCAAAAATCTCGCCTATCTTGTATTCGATAGTGTTCGGGCCGGTAGCCCTCAACTTAAAGCCTTTGAGGTAGGGGAATAGCGAAAGATCCACAAACTCGTGGAGATCATCTCCGGTCTTCGCCTTGTTGTGGTCGAGATTGCCATTCTCGTCCTTGGGCGCAGCCCATGATGACCAGCGGAAGGGTTCATCAAGTATGTAGGCGTACTGCTTACCATCCAGTTCGGCCTCCAGGGCCTTGTCCTGCTCCAAGCCATCTAGGTACTTCAGGAACAGGAGCCAGGAGGTCTGTTCGGTGTAGTCGAGTTCTGTAGTGCAGCCAGCCTCGTTACGAAGGTCAGCGTCAATATTCTTGAAGGCTTGTTCAAACATTGGATCAGCAATTTGAGGTGGATTACCAAACTGCTTACTCTACTTGAAACGTCTGCACAGGGAAAAATGAAACGTAATTATTGAATCTTTGTAAACGTCTTTCTCTTCGGTGTTCTCGCTTTCAACAATTCAGCATCTCTCACGGAGACCTCGGCGTAGATTAAGTTCTCTATTATGTCCAAGACTATTTCGACTTCCCTTTGTTTTGGGACATGAGATCTATGAGCTGCGGCATGTCCTGCGTCAATGGCAGCAATAAGTACATCCCTTTGCTTTTCCGTAATCAAACCCTCTTTAACAAAAGCGTCCAACCCAAGAGTGAAATTACCTTTATCCCCGACAGAGGATCTAAGGATGAGATCAATCAGCGCTCGTGACCCCATCATAGCCAGCCTGTAGGAGCGCATAGTCAGTGCAGAGTAGATTTCCACCAAGAGGGCTGAGTATCGAGATACCTCTTGTCGCTGAATCCATTCTGGAAGTTTCCTTACAGCCCTCGGCGGGAAGAAATCGCCTTCATCAAAGCCATCAGCAAAATCCATTTCAGAGTGCCAAACAGATCGCTGCATCGCCACCTCTTCGCACCCTTGGCACTGCCAAAGCACCCAAGTTGTCACAACATCTATTGGGTAATGCGAAGGCCCCTCATCTCTCACCTTCCTTACTATCGAAACAGAATGGTGGCGAGTTTCTCGCCCACAACAATTGCATTTAATTAGGCGATCAGTGGGAGCGTCTTGAGTTTGCAATTTCCCGCCTCTGAATAATTTGAACCTTGGCCACATTAATCATTTGCTAGTCGTCTTCAGGCTTTATTTCGAGCAAATCCACCACTCGAACACCAAGCCTATTAGCAATCTTAACCAAGATATCCAAGGTGGGATTACCGATCTCACGCTCCAACTTAGACACAAACGTCCGATCAACTCCAGCTTCAAGACCAAGCCGCTCTTGCGCTAGTCCCTGAGCTTTCCTGAGATTCCGGATATTCCGACTCAAAGCAGCCCGCAGAATCTGATTGTCTTCCAGTGACATAACCCCCTCGCACAAAGGGTTAGTCTTCGTTTAAGAGTCAATCAGGGCCACGCTTATTAAGCCACGGCATATAGACTACAATTATGCCCTCCAATAAACCACATCGCGGGGGCGATTCGGATGAAACTTCCAACCTTAATCACTGCGGGAATCCTTTTGAGCGCCTGTGCGCCCGCGCAATTCAACATCGTCAAAGCGCCCACGGGCAAAACGACGGACCAACAAAAACTCGACAGCACTCAATGCAGCCAACAAAGCCAAGTTAGTGGCCCCTGGTTATATGGTGTTGGAAACGCGATTTACCACAACATGGCCAAAAGCCGTTACCAGGATTGCATGAATGCTCTCGGATACACGGTTAAGGAGAAAGACTGATGGAGCTTTTGAAAAGCTTGACGCCATTCGTTGCCGGGATGGTTTTGAGCGGATGCGCACAAACGCATTACAAGATTGAAACGGCGCCACAGGGGAAGAACGCACAGGGTCAGACGATTGACTCAATGCAGTGCTACCAAGCCAGCCAAATCAATACCCTTTCATCTGTACTTTTTTGCGGTGTAGGCGCCCCAATTTGTCGGGGAATTAAGGACTCACGATATGAGGATTGCATGAGGCAACGGGGTTACTCAGTAAGGGCGGAAAACTGATCATATGAAAACCATAGATTTGGCGATCACTATACTTTCAGACGTCAAGACAGAAATGACGGTCCATGAGATTGCCGCCAATGCAATTTCCAGGGAGTTGATCAAGGGGGTATCCCAGGACTCGCTTGTGGCAAAGCTATCCTCATCTCTCTCATCAAGCGTTAAGCGAAAGGATTCACCCTTTACCAGGGTAAAAAATAGCGCGGGTGGCTTTAAGCGTGGCGTTTACAAGTTAAAGCGGGGAAGATCGCAGCCGATTGAGACAAACTTCCCTCCGGAACTAGAAGACGTCTCAGACACAGGTTACGTAGGACGCGGCGGCGAATATGCTGTTATGTCGGAGCTGTTATTCAGGGGCTTTAATGTTTCATTAATGTCAGTGGACAAAGGCATTGACATTATCGCTGCTGATGAAAAAAACAAGTATTACCATGTTCAGGTAAAAACGGCCACATCAAAGGATGGCTTATTTAGATTTACCATAAAGAAAAAGTCTTTTGAGGCCAATGATTCTGGCTCCACTTTTTATGTTTTAGTCCTGCGTCGCGACAAGCGGTGCGATTACATTGTGATGCCAAGCTCTCAAATAAGCACCTTCATGGGTACTAATGTTATTAGGGGTGGCGAGAGCTTGAGTCTTACCGTCCGAATCGAAGGAAAGAGGTTCACCATTAATAATGCCGCTGATATATCGATCTATGTCAATAGTTTCAGGCAAATCCGCTGAGTGGAGAATGGGCGGGCTATGTGACTAAGGCATGATTGGGGCAGAGTCTTTAAGTTCTCTCTAGCGGTGAGGCTACTAAGCCCATTAACCAATTTCGATGCTTGCCAGGTAGCCCTCAAGCGCAGCATTGATCTCATTACCATCGACCCCAGAGTGAATCCTGCGATGGCAGGTGGGGCAAATTGCCGCTACGTGTCGTGGATGATCCGGACCACCGTCGGCCAGGCGTGTCGTGTGATGAGGCTCCAAATAGGGTTCCCCCTTCTTCGTACGGAACGGAGCAGGTTGCTTGCACGCCTCACAAATTCCACCAGCGCGTTTCCGAACATAAAGCTTGACCGCCTCACTCCGATAACGAACCAACGCCGCGCGCTCCTGATAGCTCGCCTTTGATCCGCTGTTCGCCAGTGCCGCTTTTCTTAGTTCCGCTATGCTGCACTGACTGAGCTTCTTGAGATTATCCAGTTGATCGTCGACCTCGATTGATTGAGGTGCAACCATCCCGAGAGCAAATACAATAACCTTCCTTGTATCACCATTCTTGTCGGGTCCGAGTGTTTCATGGTGATCCAGGTACTCAACCTCTCCCAGGTAGCGTACGTGTGCTGCTTTGTCCGCCTGCTCGAAGAGATGCAATTGGCGTCCATCGAGCCGATGTTCAAGAACAGCCCTATTTCCCCGAACGAAGGCCATGTCACCGACCTGCCCTTCACCGGTGTAGCAGAAACTACCATCCGACTGAAAACCATCTGTGTAGCCGTAAACAGCCCCAGAATCGTTTGAGAACAGCAAAACTAGCGGCGCGTCGGCCGGAGTACTGATACCCCCCTGACGCTGTCCTCCGAACCTCTCATGGAGGCGTGTACGCTTATAGACGCCACCGGGAATGAGATCGAATTGTTCAGCCACCCCGGTTCCTCAAAAAATCTGAAAACATGAGATCCGATGGAGCCAGCTCAAGTGCCTTCATCTCCTCTAGATCGAACCAGCCAATGGCCTCATGTTCAAGCGCGGTGGGGACCCCATCAATGAGGACCTCTGTAAACTCGATGATGTACGTGGATCCCAGATCCCCGGATCGGAGCAAGATCTCTCCGACACGCAAGACATCGACAGCCATCTCCTCTGCAAGCTCCCTAGCGGCCACATCGAAAGTGGTCTCACCCATTTCGTACTTTCCTCCCGGAAACTCCCAAAGCCCGCCATGGCGCTTCTGAGGGGGCCTTTTACCTAAGAGCCACTTACCGTCTTTTTCAATCACGGCTGCTAAGACGCGGATAACAGTCAACGGCTCTCCCAGTCGAAAAGTGGGCTTATTTTCTGCATTCAGTGGCATAACCCTTTGCTTCTGTAGTATCGCTGAAGCATACATCCTCAAGTGAGGATTTCGAACAAAATGGGCAAGCTGATCGTTGGATTTGACTCGGCGTGGACGATAGGCAATAGCGGCGCACTAGTTGGCGTTTTTATTTCGAATCAGGGAGAAAGAAAAGCTCTTGGAACGCCGATCCGAGCAAATTTCGATCTTGCGGAGAACGTCATCCTCGGTTGGCAAGACGAATACAATCCGGTATCGACCTTGATCATGCTTGATCAACCCACCATCATCGAAAACATCACTGGCCAACGTCCCGTTGAAAATGTGGTTTCTGCGCCCGTAGATAATAAGTCGGCGTCCAGATCAGGATCACTTTCCAGTCATAAAAAAACCACCGCTAAGGTGGCTTGTGCGTCTTTGTGCCTTTGGACGGAGATGATCAAATAACCGCGGCTTTGAAAGATCGTTCACACTAATCCGCACCTAACCGTTTGACCACAATCAATTAAATGCTTCTAATCGACCTAAATCCAGCTAACGCCAGAAACAATCTAGATCAAGGTAGGTAGACGATGCACATTTGTCCACATTGCAATAAGCCAAGTATCTCCTCATTCCGCAGGATCACTCTCGGCCCGGCTGCTCCAACAAGATGTAAAGAATGCGGTGGCAAAGTAGGCATTCCTTATGGCCGATCTTTTCTCGCCATCTCTCCGTTCTTCATTGCTTTCAGCGCTCTTATTCTCTCGGGGTACTCCAAAATTTCTATCTTCATATTGGTGTTTGTTCTCATAGCCACATTCGCATTGTGGTTTCGCCTGGTACCACTGGAAAAGCGGAAATGATTGATGTTGTAACCTTTCCTTACGAACTATTTTTCCTAGGTGAGGCAATAAAAACCGCTTATGAAACCAACTTTCTACTCAATCCTGACCCTGCCACATCAACTCCAAGTGGGCATTTTGGGATGGGGGGCCTGCTGCTATTTTTGCTAGGATTTTGGATTAAACCCATCGGAATCCTCTTATCCATAGGCCTAATTCTTGTCGATCTGCCCCTTTTTTTTAGTGGTGCGTTCAGACTCGACAGCTGGGACGCGTACTTAATCCTTTGCTACCAAATATATTTCTTCGTTTGGTGTCGTAGGACACTCAAACGAGCTTAAACCAAGCTCTAAAGAACACAATCTGATATCGCCCTGTTTTATCAGGCATCGGTCTGACTTGAGGTAGGCGAATGGGGCTGACTTCTCGCTTGGCGGTTTCCCTCCTACTTTGCCCTCTATGAATCCGCTAATCCATGAGAGGGAGCGGTCGGAATTGTAAGCATGATGCCCTGCTTATCAAGGGAAGAACCTAGACTAGGGAGCCTTATCTCACATAAAGCACTAGGGTTCTACACGGAACCTACACAAACCCTTGAAGTAACCTTCATGCTCCACGGAATGATTCTCCCTTCTGGCAAATTTCGTCATGGTCAGGCTTCTATTCGGTAAAAGCACCCTGATAGTGTAGCTGCGGAAAAGGCTTAGGTACCGAGTATCCGCCGATGTTCAGCAAGACATCGTGCAACCTCTCGCTGAAGTTGACGCATGCCGCCTCTGCAGGCGTTCCCGGAAGAGATGCCCTTCCCCTCAGTGGTCCGAGGTCCCGTTGATCGCTCCCACGGGCGCCAAGTCCGAATCAACTCGGCCTGACGTTTTCTGCGTTCCGGTGTCCAGCCATTCGCCATGGGTCTTCTCCAATAGTTCGTTCTGCGGGTTTTGGGTTTCCCCCGCATACGAGAGACCGCTATTAATCTGCTGGTTCTGGGCCACATTCATTTGCTTTGCAAACACCACGGGCGGATTCTTAATTGCTGAGAGGGTCTCTGCCGTTGATCTAGACTGGTTCTGCGCCCGCAAGGCGAGCTTCAGAAACCCCTCCAAGTGTTGTTGGCACTCGGAGGTCAGTGCCTTTTCAGTGAGCCTATAAAACATGGCGTCCAGGGCGATAGACTGCGCTACCAGCATCTTCTCGATCCCACTCATGTCACCGGAAGCCACTCGCTCGGAGGCTGCCGCGATGACGTCTCGAAGATCGCTTAGCTCAACGACCTTGCATTGATTGAGATTATGCACCGTCATCGCAGCCCCGACGGGCTGGTTCACCATCAAGTCTGCAAGAGAGGCTGACCTTGATTGTTCAGCGCCTTTCGCTTTGGCTTTTCTTGGGGACAAAATTTCGACCTTCTTGGCTGCCATCATGCGTCCGGTCAGAATCTGAGGTCATCACTGAAGTCCTCTTCTGCGGGCTGATTTTGGCTGGGGTTTACGAGTCGACCGTAGCTCAACGTATGGTCTTGGTCATCGCTCTGCCTCTCAGACTCGCCTGATCGTTTACGGCGGTCATAGGCACTCAGAATGCCAGATGCCGTCACATTCAGCCCGGTCATCTGCCTGCCGTCACGCTCCCATTGGGACAGTCGTGCAGATCCTGCCACCGAAACGGCATCACCTATCAGCAACCTCGACAATTTTTCAGCCTCTTCGCCAAAAGCAATCACGCTGGCGAAGGCAAAATCCGGCTCGTCTTCTTTTTGCCCCTGAACCGGCACTCGAATCGAGGCAGTGCAGTAAGGCTGGCCGTTCCTACCAACACCAGGCTTAGGATCTTTGGTCAATTTACCGCTGAGAAGGACTGAGAACATAGGAACCCTATTGAATAAATGATTGCCGCGGAACTGCGCCAATCTTTGAAATCACTTGGATCATCCTAACGGCATATGCACCACATGGGTGATCTACGGTTTCCCTCAAAAGGTTGCCCTTAAATAGCCGATGAGGAGCTGACCCAGCAGCAAGGAAATGCTTCTAACCAAATGATGTTCGCCGATGAACGAGGAACTTTGCGGCGGACGTCTCCGGACTCATCCACCTTTTCACCTTGGAAAGCTCCTTGTCCGAGGACACTTCTACTTCTCTCTTCATCGGCAACCTATTCTGCCCTGGATAGGGGTACCCACCCTCTTAAACCATATAAAAGTAATAAAACCCATAAAACTCAAGGAACCCACTAAACCCAGAAAAAACAAGGGATCCGGAATCCTGACATCGACTATGAGACACCCCGCTGCAGGTCGGTTTTTGGGTTTCATGGCATTTTGAGGGTACAGAGATCATGCCGTCCGCATCTTTTGAAGACTCAATTCCGCCCCGCAACTAAGCGCATAAACCTTGGCGTTGTTCTCGATCGTTGTCTCGGTCCAAAATTGGCCATACGAGGCCTTCTCGCCAATATGATCTTTCAGCACCCTTCTGCACCGATCCTTGCCCACCCCATTTTGGGAGGCAAAGTGGAGAATATCGCTCTGCTTAGAGCAACCGGATCTAATTGCAGCCATGATTTCTTCGATGGCGTCCGCGTTTTTGGTGATCTTTGACATGGTTGCAGCTTGAGCCTGCATTCGACCTAAAGCCAACTCATCCATCGTCTTGATTGAGTTGAACTTATCAATCCAGGATAGTGAGGGACTAGCGTCATAGGAGTAAGAAGCTGTTTGAAGGACATCTCCACGCAGTTTTCTATTCTCGAATACCACCACCTTACGATCCCCTGACCGATCCACCTCATAGAGAATGTATGAACAGTCGATGTCATCAATCAGATCGGAGGTACCCGCTGGGATGGGTTTTCCCTCAGCATCCGGGTGCTTGTTCACATGGGCAAAACCAATGATAGTTCCACCATTCGATACGAACTCACGGAAGACGTTGTTGATTTCCTGCTGAGCGCGCTTATCCATAAGATCACTGAACTTCTTAATGGTGTCCAAAACCACGATCTTTCCTTTCGCTTGCTTCAGAGCAATCAGCGACTGGAGAATCCCGAGCAGATCACCGGCATGAAATTCATTACCCTCCGGTCCATGCCCAGGTGCCAAGACATGGAAGCCCGACCTCTCACCCAATTCGGTTTTTTCAATTAGGCCCCTAAAGGTATCGTCCGCGTTTACGTAGAAAAGGTTATCCGGATCTATTCGGCCCGCCGCAATAGCGGCATCAAGCATCCAGAGAGCCAACAGAGTTTTGCCAGTATTGGGCGCGGCATAGAAAACAGTTACCTGTCCCATGATGGCCAGACGATCCATTACGTATACGTCACGCAATAACTGCGCCCTCATGTCCTGGCTAAGCCCCTTAATGGAAAAAACCTTCAAATCTGGAATGGCTTTGCTGGTATGGTTTGAGGTCCTGTTCACAGACCATCACCGGAATCCAGAAAATCGTTCCAATCACCGCAGATGGGCGGAACGCTTAGCTCACCAAATATTGCTTTTGCAGCCTCAGTTCCCTTTGTAAGGCCTGGATTTCCGTCTGTTTCCAGATCGTTGTCTGCGAAGACGATGATGCGTGCATTTGGGTGACCTTTCCTCAGTCCTGTGGCAACAGCCATCAGATTCCCAGCACCAAACGTTACATAGATCGAACACCCTGTCTCTCGCCGCAAAGAAATTCCAGTAGCAATACCCTCGCAAATTCCGATGGTTTCATCCCCAGCAATTCGGAAGCTCATTCCGGCCACTCTGGTTCCCTTGAGATATCGTTTATCGAACGCCCCACCATCAGCCTTGAAAATCCTCTGCAGCGTCCAAAGAACCCCATCTTGATCGAACCCAGGTACAAGCAAATCACCTGCTGGGGAAATTTTAAGTCCCTGACAAGCCGGGACACGTTTCTCTCGAAGATAGGGGTGGTGGGTTGCCTGGATTGCGCGCCCGTATAAATCACGGCACGATTTAGCCGCTAATTCATAGTCTCTATCACGTTCAGCTCGACGAAGAGCTTGTTCCGCCTCAATAGCGGACCGATCTCCCTCACTCAGCCGGTTACGGCCACCTTTTGGTGACCAGGTTGATTCAAATCCGCTTTTGAAGTCTTTGAACCAGCCATTTACGTAACAGTCGACATGGAGGACGTAAGCACCGTTTTTAGACCCCCGTGAATGGCCTTCGATGTGGACCCGATGGAGTTGTCCGTCCGGGATGATTGGATCATTGGTGAGGATCCCTCCATCGGCCATGGCATTGCGCAGCATTTCCGATGCATTTAATGAAAGGGCCGAGAAAGGATAAGTCATGAAATTCATGCACCCTCCTGATACTGACGGCTTTTAAGAACTTGCCCCTGAAGCCAAGCATCAATCTCAGCCTCCACCCAGCCAACAGCCTTTGAACCAACCGAGATTGGTCTGGGAAATGTGGGGTCGTAATCTTTGGGCCTTAGGGGATTTAGCCTTAATTTGGCATAGATGGAGGAGCGCGAGAGTCCTGTTCGGACCTCCACCTGTTTGCGACGAAGAATTGTTACCCGACCGATTGGGACGTGGGTTTGTGTGGCCATGTTCATCATCCATTGGCTGTCACCGGAACTCACCGGCATGGCTGTGGACGATAATTAAGCCACCCTATCAAGTAACCCTAATTACACCCTAATTAGGGTGCTTAGACTGAGTTAATGGACCGCTTGGCTGCAGAAAACTTCTTTTGTAGATTGCTTCGAGACAAGCCGGCGTACCCTTTGTAGAAGCTTTCAATTGTCTCTATCAATTTCGCTTCATTCTTGAAGGAAGGGTGCTTTTCTCCATTCGGATGCCGTCCTGCCATGAAATCTAATAACGCACCAATAATGTTGAGGTAAGTCGTTTCCTCCCTCTGAGACAAGGCTCCACCCACCTCTGGTCGGGAATTTTCAATAGATTCTTCAAAAAGCTTCAAATCGTCCATAACAAGGACAAAAGAAGAATCTTCCGGCGGAAGACCTCCGGCGGGATATAGCTGCTTTTCTAGAGGCTCTCTTGAGGCAAAAAAGGCCTCAAGACCCATCTTTTCGTCCCCTTTTTTCACCTTGTTCTGCCTAAGCAGATCGGAGTCATAGAACTCGAGAAGCTGAAAAAAATAGTCGTCGTTTCCCCGCAAAATTACACCATCCAAATTAATGGACGTAACTTCGCATCTATCCGTTAGCTGCTGATATTGGTTCTCAATATCAAGAATCTCAGCCCCCATCATCGAGAGCCTGTAAATATCTTCAAGCTCAAATATACCCTCCTCGAGACTCAGTATTTTTGTGACCTTGCCACCCTCATAGATTTGAGGACCGTCGTAAAGGCGCACGGTACCTGAACCGAATAACGCAGGAGCCACGCTGAACTTCGCGTCCTCTATGGGTATTAATCTCCCACGCTTAGCATAAACAGGATTTACAAAACGAACCGATAGCGTTAAGTGGCCATCCAGAGAAAGCCGCAAGATGTCCGAGACAGACAACGGTTCATTAAGTCGAAGTGACAGATACTTTGCAGCATCCTCTATCGTGAGCCATTTCTTGAACTTGAATAGTTTTGACATAATTTCTCGATTACTCAAAGGCCCCGACTGTTAGCCTCAAAAACTAGCTAGATATTTGCGGGGTGATTGCCTGATCTTCCGAATCGACCAGCTGCTCGAGCCGTTTTCCTAGCACCCGCCAAGCATTTTTAAGGGCTTTCACTTGGTCTGATCGAATATAAATTCTTCGCATCCGATTTGGATCAATGTGATAAATCACCTTATCTGCCACGCTTTCAGAAACTCCTAAGTCAACCATTAGTGAGCTGCATGTGCGACGCAGATCATGAGGACACCAGCGCCCTCCTGGGAGGTTCAGAACAGAGCTTTGCGCTCTCTTGGACAGCGATTTTTTATTCTCCGAGTCGTAATTTTGTCGATCGCCAATTTGCTTGGTAACCGACTTCTTGCAAACAAAGGAGGTATCGTCCCTATTTGGGAACAACCAGATACCTTCCCCCGTCACTTCATACAGACGGTTCAACCACTTCAAGGAGAAATCTGACAAATAAACCGTATGGGTTCGAGCCAATTGGGATTGATCTTTCTCTGGCGTGAAAGTCCAGGTACGGGCTTCAAAGTCGATTTCCTGCCACACCGCTTTCATCAGATCTCCCACCCTGCAACCAGTTGAAAGCATGATCCAAATCGCACACTCAGTGGGCTTATAAAGTCTGGCTAAGGCCAGCTTCTTCGACAGATCGCGAACCTCAGGTTGCGAGAGCCTGCGATCCCGCTCACCATCCCGTCCGCCGACATCCGCCTTCTTAATTCGGTGCGTAGGATCAATTTTGATGATATCTCTGGTGTAACCAAACCCGAACATTTGTCTGAGTTCAGAAAGTGTTCGATTGGCTAATCGCCTGGCACCACGGGCTAGAATTGCATCAAGTATTTTCATTACGTGCGCCCTCGAAACATCCTCAGCAGGGAGTTGCCCGATGACGGGAAGCACATCTTTATTGAACGAGCGAACCAACTCTGCGCGACTGGTTTCTTTTCTTTGGGACAATTCTGAGGAAAGCCAACGCTCGAATAATTGCTGCACTGTCAGCCTAGACACTTGTTGCTGCAGTTCGGCCAAACCGGCAAGTTGAGCAACCTTTGTTTCGAGTTTTTGAGCTTTTCGCTCCAGGGTAGGATCGCGTCCCTCCTCTAGCACCCGCCTTGCGCCATCACGTTCTTTGCGGATATTTGCGAGCGATAGGTTTGGCCACGTACCACAGGTATAGGCTTTTTTCTTACCTCCCCACAGATAACGCCAGCGGAACAATACTGATACGTTTCCGCCCTTGCCTAGGCGAACTGTCCCTCTGAGATTTCCATCGTCATAAATGGTTTTACCTACCGACTCAGGTTTGATTGCTTTCAGCTGCAGCTCCGTAAGCTTTGGCACACCAGATCCTCATGCTCGTTGCAGGAGAGGAACACTTATTTGTGTCCCCTTTTGTGTCCCCCATAAACTGAAGAACTTATCGGATCATAGCGGAACAGTTAGGAAGGAAACAACAGAATATCCCTTTTATAACAAGATATTGAGAGTGTTTTCTGGACCCCGGAGGAACAATGAGATTGTGAACTTACCTGTATGGGGTGCAGGTGGTAGGAGGTTCGAATCCTCTCACCCCGACCAAATTAAATCAAGACCTTAGAGAAAACGGCCGAGCCCCATAATCGGCCGTTTTTATTTCCGGGATAACTTTCGGGATAACATTTTAGAAAGGTCGCATCTCAATCACAGGAAAAGTGCCATGACACCTGCCATGGTTGTTTCCTGTCGAATGACTCTAAAACCATCCCTGTCGATTCATGAAGGGGCTGAGCCATGAAGGCAGAACCCTTTGCTCTGGGAATCCAAATTCATCTTTGCCCTCCCCTGAGACGCTCTCATCCTCACAAGCGGTCTGATTCGCCTAATACAACCCACCGATTGGCTTTTCCTCAGATCTCAGCAGGACGGGACCTTGAAGACAAAGCAAAACCGAAAGTCCAAGGGCGAACCAACGGGCGCCATCAACTCTAGAAAGTCTTCATTTTGCTCATCCACTTTCTGAGTAGTCGGACTTTCAGTGATGAACGTTCCTCTGTGCATTCCGTCCGATCTGCGTCGATAAATGTTCTGCCAACGTCGTTTGATCTTGAATTGGCCAGAACTGTTTACCATCCTTACCCATGGCCGCTGTATTGCTGAACTCGTTTTCGAGCAACGGAAGGGATGCCCCCAAGGACTCTGAGCTTGCTCCAGTAAGATCCTTGCGCCCCTGAGTCCTCCATCGCTGGTGCCAGATTTTCTTGTCGTCCCGCTCGCTATGACAGGTGGTGTAACCGAAAATCGGGGGCTTGTTTCGACTTCTGCTAATTTGTTTCCTCGCGGAAGGGATTAGCGGTTACCAGAGCCAATCTCGGCCTCAAGGGGATCGAGAATGGCTGAAGGCAGAGCCAGCCGGACACCACTCAATAAACTCCCGCAGACAGCTTCATTGTCGCACCTGCCAACACCGATGGTATTGGCCAGACTTAAACCAGCTAAGGCGTCACCCACTGGGCTTTAGACCTCGTTTGCTGAAAACGCCCAATCAGGCATCAACCAACTCCAGCCTTCATAAATAAAGCTCTGTTTTTTAAAGAAGCGACCCTGAGCGGCTCTAGCTGACCTTTGAGGAGCCGATTCGAGCATCCCGGGCCAGGAGACCCGCTAATTTTGCATTTCAAGCATTTTTCATCCTCTGGGGGGGCGAAAATCTGCATGTAAATTAGATTTTTCCTTATTAATGTCGAGTTATTTTCAAATTTACTATTATAAAAAGTCAATCTACCCTAAGGATCAAGTCAGCGATGGCACCTGAAAAATCATTGGGGTGGATCCCATGCAAAACTCATACAGTCCTGGATTATTTTTAGCGTTGTGTTTTTGAAACTGGCAGAAATTGCCGAAAGAACCATTACAAAGACATATCCCCCGAGACACTCTTCATGATCTTTGCGGACAACAGGATCTATCCCGAAATTGTGAACCCGAATCTCAGAGGTCGCCTTATCCATGATCCTAAATACACGAGGAGCATCTCAATCAGGCAATAAACGAAAATCTTATAGGAAAGACGGAAGACCCAGCTCCCCTCCATTGCTTCAGCGTTATCCAATTAACGCTCTTCGATAGTAATGAGAGACCTGGTAAAGAGATACCCAAGATGGGGGGTTTGTTTAGTACTTAATAAGTAGCGATTCTGCCCCCAAGAATTGAGTCAGGGGGAGAGTGTGAGGCATCTGATCAGGTTATGTTTCTCAAGAGAGATCCTTCTTAGCGATCAAAATAGAGGACAACCCAAATCACCTGAGAAATTTCAGGCCACTGATCAAACGAAATCCTATTGGAAAATTAGCCCATTGGGTCAGTTCTTCAATTCCCACTCGAGCCTATTGAGTTTTTTCTTGGAATCTCTATGCGCTCAGAAAAGACGATGGGCTGCAGCATGGTTTGGTGACTTCATTAAGACTTTGCTCCATAACACGATGTTCGAAAAAGACTTCACGTAATGCCTTTTCTATGGCCGCAGATAGTCAATCTTTGAAACCTTTAGCGCGAATCCGGGTAACCGGTAGAGACATCGAAATCTCCCTTCCTGGACGCCTTTGTTCAAGAGATCTTAATCGTCTTGTGCATCGCGCATTTGCGTATGGGGACACGGATTCGGTCCATCTTGACCCTTTAATCTGCAAGCTTCAAATTCGTCTAAGCAGTGGAAACGTTGACACGAAAGAATCTCTAGCCAGTCTTGCAGATTTGATGGTGCGGAAAACAATACCTAATAAATCTTTGCCGGATATTCCCATCACAGAGGCCTTCACCTTCAGACGTTGGCGCGGAGTTGTCACTGCGTTGAATATTCAGAACCAGACCTTGGGCCAAGTTTCCGTGATGGTTCCGCGTGATATTTCCGAACGCATCATTCGTGAATCGCTCCAGAGTTTCCGTGGGCTTCCCGGTGTTTATCAGGTCATAACGGCCCGTTATTCGCGGCGAATTATCATTAGCTATGATCCCAAGGCTGATCAAACGATCTGGGTCAGGGCTCTCGAGCGCATCTTGTACCCCCCGGCAAGGTTCCCTGAGCTAATCGAAGTCCCAACCATTCAGTCACTAGCGCCCAATATCAATCTGATGCTCTGTTCAGCGGGCCAATTTTTATATCCGCCGGCGATTCCGATGGTTTCAGCGGTTCTTATTCTGAGCCGCATCCCTCAATTTTCAAGAGCCACAAAGGAGCTGTGCCGCGGCAAGATTGGTGCTTCATTTTACCGCAGCGTCATCGTGATCTGTTCAGTAGCGGCCGCAGCTCCTTTCGCCTCGGCGCTTGCAGAGTGGCTAACTTGTTACTGGGAGCGCCGTATCACCAAACTTTTGGTGCGTGAATCTCAAGATCTGATCGCAACACTCCCTCAGGCAACAGCCGTTCCTGCGTCAGGTGTGCGGCGGAAATTCATTCCTCTTACAACTGGCGACCTAGTCACCTTTGATGGGTTAGTTTCGAAAGGCGAACTCCTTGTTCGTGATGGCCTGTTGATCGATTCTAGATCTGCTCCACTGATTCGAAAGAAGAAAGGTGATCCTTTATTTTCCGGCTATCAGATCATCGGCGGTCAAGGGGTCCTTAAGCCCTTCGATGATGTGGATGAGGGCCGCCTAAATTCGGTAATTCAGGTTGTAGCGAAACTCCCGATCCGTCTGACCGAGGACGAAACTCTCAATGGAGAAGCCCGTAGACTGGGCGATCTCAGTGTTTACCCCAATCTAGCCCTCGCTGGAGTCGCTTACTCGATGGGGGGTCTTCCGATGGTAGGAGCTGTGATGAATCAGGACTGGATGGCCAGCCCAAGGATCGCAGCGCGCACGGAGTTTTTCCGCGATCTTCGAATCGGGCTTGAATATGGCGCCATGATTCGAACTCCAGAGGCGCTCAAGTGCCTTGCTGAGACCCGAGTCCTCCTCATCGAGGCCGATTACCCTGGGCTTTTGGACCTGAGACCTTGTGTCACGAGCATCGAATCAGACGGGAAGCCGGTCTCAAGAGCAAATTCCTGGGCACACATTCTTGCGAACTGGGTCGGTGATGGCCGCGCGGAAGCCCTGAGGGATCTTGGCCGGGCTAGTGATATCGACAATGTCGAGTCGAGCTTAGTTAGTTATGAAGGGGGGAGGACGGAACTCCGAATAGAGGGGCATCGGGTAGTTCTCGAGAATCTCAAGGAGGGAGGCGATTGGCCCTCCCTGAGGATCAATATAGATGGTGAACCCTCTGAGACATTACGTTTTGGTTCGACAGAGATTTCTCAACTAGCGCGAACTTTTGAGCGACTCCGAGCCCTTGGCATTGCAACCGTAGTTTATGGCTCTGGCGCTTCCCATGTGGGTCAGATCACTGGTGTGGATGCGATTTATCCTGATATCGATGATAGCGTCCTAGCTCAATTACGGACGATACTTAAAGATAAGGGCTACTCTTCAAGCTTGATATCCTCTCGATCCCCAGATGCCTCGCTGATCGATGATTCGCCAGTGGTCATCGGTCCTTTAGTTCACATTAAGGGCCTCAATGTACCTACCATAGAACTGCTCGGTGATTCACTCGATGGGCTTCCGGAACTTGTTTTGGTTGCACGAACCCTTAAACTCCGGATCGGACAAGCCAGTGCACGGACAATCCCAACAAATTTACTTTGCATCCTTGGGGCTTTTTCCGGAATCTTCAATGGTGCAATGTCGGTAGTCATTGCCCATAGCGGCGTATTTGGCGTATCCCTAACTCAGAGCCAAAGAATCAAACAACCCAAGAGGAAAACAAGCTAGACTGGTCACAAGGCTTTGCTCCTGGAATGACTTAGTTAACGTTACTAAGCCAGCAATAACCGCTTTATATGGATGCAAAATACACGACTAATCAGCAAGCTCGACATGATTTATTTCGAATCGGGGTCGCACACCGTGAGCCAAATATGTCACTTAACTTAACCGAATCTAAGTTGATAAAATTAGCGGAAAGAGAGGGTTTTTTTAAAAGTGACAACTTAATGTTGATGGGCCAACCTTTATTTGGTGGGCTTAATTTATCTTCCCACCATACGATCAATACAAATAAATTACCTGAATGATAGAGCCAATAAAAGAAGTCAAACACAAGCCACCATCCAATAGATCTTTTGGGCTCATGATGATTTTTGTCGGATCAGGATTATCTGCCTGGTTCTACCAGAAATCCAACATGGACACATCAATATCATTTGCCTATGTTACATTAACTTTATCTATCATCACCCTTATAATCCCAAAAGCACTATATCCATTTAATCGCGCATGGCATGAGCTCGGCCTGCTTAGCGGGAAGATCGTCAGTCCCATTGTTCTGGGTGTAATATTTTTTGCCATAATAACCCCGGTAGCCGTTATTACAAGAGCTTTTGGACGTGATCCGCTCCACTTGAAGAGAAAAGTCGGAACCCAAACATTCTGGGTTTATAGATCAGCTGATACACTTCCAGCTGACTCATTTAAAAATCAGTTCTGAGGTATGAGATGAGTCTTATTAGAGAACTGTGGAGATTCCTAAGAGCCAGAAAAAAACTATGGCTCGCCCCAATAATATTTGTACTTCTTATGATTGGTGGATTAATTATCCTTGCACAAGGATCCGTAGTCGCGCCATTTATCTATACATTATTTTAAATAATTAATGAACATCCTAGGAATATCTGCGCTATATCATGATTCAGCCGCATGCTTGGTTATGGATGGCGAAATCATTGCCGCGGCCCAAGAGGAAAGATTCACACGTAAAAGACATGATGCCAGTTTCCCAGGCAATGCGATTGAATTTTGCTTGCAGCAGGGAAAGATAGAAAAAAAAGAAGTTGATTATGTAGTGTTTTATGATAAGCCGTTCCTAAAGTTTGAGCGTTTATTTGAGACATATCTCGCCTATGCCCCATTGGGATACAGAAGCTTTGTAACTTCTCTACCTCTTTGGTTGAAAGAAAAGCTGTTTCAAAAAACATCAATCATAAATGAGCTAACCCAGCTGCTAGGCGATGAGGCCAACTGGGAGGATCGGCTACTATTCTCAGAACATCACCTGAGCCATGCCTCAAGTGCATTCTTTCCAAGCCCATTTGAGAGTGCGGCAGTCCTGACCATGGATGGAGTAGGCGAATGGACTACTACATCCATGGCTCTAGGCAAAGGAAATCAACTCTCGATTTTAAAGGAGATTCATTTCCCGCACTCGTTAGGTCTCTTGTACTCTGCGATGACCTATTATACTGGATTTAAAGTTAATAGCGGCGAATATAAGGTTATGGGATTAGCTCCCTACGGGGAGCCGATCTATGCGGACAAGATACGGAAGCACCTCATAGAGATAAAGAAGGATGGCTCATTTAGGTTAGACATGCAGTACTTTAACTACTGCACAGGCCTAACTATGACCAATAGCAAATTCCACAAGCTATTTGGCGGCCCGCCAAGGCGCCCAGAAAGTGAAATAACCCAACGGGAAATGGATTTAGCGGCATCCATCCAGCTGGTAACCGAAGAGGCAGTTCTAAATCTTGCTCGTGCGGCTTCAAAGGCCACAGGAGAAAACAATCTCTGCTTGGCCGGTGGCGTCGCTCTTAACTGCGTCGCCAATGGAAAAATCATAAAGGAAGGAATTTTCGAAAATATTTGGATTCAGCCTGCCGCGGGAGATGCTGGCGGAGCCTTGGGTGCGGCGTTAGCGGTTCACCACATCATGATGAAGCAAGCACGCAATCCCGCCAAAACATCCGACGCCATGAAGGGAAGCTATCTTGGTCCCGAGTACTCTCAATTTGAGATTGAAACTGAACTAAAAGCATGTGGAGCAGTGTTTGAGACTCTTAGTGAGGAGGCAGTCATCGAAATTGCAGCTCAATCGCTTAACGAGGGAAAAGCAGTAGGCTGGATGAGTGGAAGAATGGAATTTGGACCTCGTTCGCTGGGGTCTAGAAGCATTCTTGGAGACGCTCGATCGGAAAAAATGCAGCGGATCCTCAACTTGAAAGTAAAGTATAGAGAATCCTTTAGACCCTTTGCGCCAAGTGTTATGAGGGAGCACGTATCGGAGTGGTTTGAGTTAGACCAAGACAGCCCTTACATGTTGTTGGTCGCCAATGTGGTGGAGTCACGCCGGAAGGAAATGGCCGAATCTGAAAAAGCACTTTTTGGCATTGAAAAACTTAACGTCCCAAAATCAGATATACCTGCGGTTACGCATGTAGACTATTCAGCACGAATTCAAACAGTCAATCAGGAAACCAACAAGAGGTTTCATAGTCTTCTAAGACGATTCAACGAAATCACCAGATGCCCAGTTATAGTAAATACGTCATTCAACATCAGAGGCGAGCCCATTGTTTGCACGCCAACCGATGCCTTCAACTGCTTCATGGGAACAGAGCTTGAGCTTCTTGTTATTGGAAATAATATTCTTAGAAAGGAAAATCAAGCCTGCAGCAGCACAATGGTCGACTACACTAGCAGATATGCTCTAGATTAATGTCGGAATCACAATATCCAAAAACAAAAACCTTCAAAATAACAATTATCATAGGATATACAATATTCTTATTAGCACTGTTTGAGGGAGCGGGAAGGTTTACTTCTCTCATTGTAAGAGAAATCTACAACAAAGAAGTAACGCTAACAAGCCAAGATCGGGATCTGATTAAATCGATAGTCCAAGGCGGAAAAAGATACATCACCTATGACCCTGAACTTGGATGGGTATCAGGCAGAAACATAAAAGCAGAATTATACGAAAGCAATAGCCTTGGCGCCAGATCAACTAAAGAATACACCATAAAATCACAAAATCCAGGATTCACGCGAATTTTGGCATTCGGTGACTCTTTCACCCACTCCGATGATGTCCCCAATAAGGACGCATGGACAACAATACTCGAAAACAACAACAAGAATCTTGAAGTCCTAAACTATGGTGTTCCCGCATATGGCATAGACCAGGCCTTCTTAAGGTTCCAGAGAGAATCTGAAGGTGCAATTGCCGATGTCGTCCTCATGGGAATGATGTCTGAGAACGTCTACAGACACATTAATACGTTTAGAAAGTTTTATCAGCAGACTGGTGGCTTCCCATTAGGAAAGCCGAGATTCATTGAGGAGGGCTCATCCAGCGTTAAGCTCATTCCGAATTGGTTCAGCAGTGCAGAAAAATATCACTCCCTGCTCGAGAGCCCATCCGCTAAGTTAAGGGAGGCAGGGGTGAATGACTATTATTTCAATAACAAACCACCCACAGACGATTGTGGGATTCTCAGACTTCCTTGTGCTTTAGAGCTAGCAGGATGGCTTATCAGGGAAAAAATTGATCGCGGACAGAAAGACCCATGGAGCGGCTTTCTGCACTATGACATGAAAACTGAGGGACCGCGATTAACGGCAAAAATCACTAGAGCCTTCGCTAAGGCAGTAGCAACAAAAGGAATGCGCCCCATCTTGGTACTATTCCCCAACAAGACCGACTATTTTCAGTACAAGCTCACTCGCACAAAAAATTATGACCCCATTATGACCAAATCCATTGAGTATGGCATTGAGACATGGGATGCCATGGAAGCATTTACTGAGGGGGGAAGACTTTTGCCATTCGAAGAAGTTTTTACAAAATCATCTGGGCACTATAGCGCCGAAGGAAATAAGCATATTGCCAATTGGCTCTCAGAAAAGCTACATTTAAACAAAAAACAGCAATACTAAATTGCAAATACCGCGATTTTATGGGGTTATATCTCGCTCGAAAAATATATCCTCAAAGAAGACAGCGTTACAAGTCATTTCATAAAGAACGCTCTCACAGGTTTGGACTTTCTCTTTTCACCCCCCTCTGAATGCAAAAGCGAGCCTAAAAGCGTATTTAAATTGGCCGAGAATGGAGTAATATCCTGAATGGAGGTCAAAGTTCGCCGCAAATCAACACACCCACTCAATGAGTCACTGACGGACCACGGGAGTCCAAAAATCATCATTATGATCAGTGAGAACACTTTACAGAAAAAACCAAGGCGGTGGAAACCCGGCAGGCTTTTCTCCGCAAGATTTGCGAGACCAGAGACTTCTATTATCTTCAGGCTGCCTCTCGTACCTTTATTTCGACGTGCATGCCAGCCGCCGTAGCCATGTTAACCAAAGCATCAAGACTAAACAGGTTGATTTTGCCTCGCATCAGATCCGACACCCGCGGCTGGGTAACACCGAGTAGCTTAGCCGCTTCTGCCTGAGTTACTTCATTCCGTTCCAGATGAACTTTGATCGCGATCATTAACGATGACCGTAACTTCATGTTCTCAGCTTCAACCGGGGTATCCTCTATGGCATCCCATACGCTCTCAAACTGGTCTCTTTTCATTGCCCTAGCTCCTTCACCAGATCACGGTAACGTGTCGAGGCCAAATCAAGGTCACTCTTGCTTGTCTTCTCGGTTTTCTTTTGAAAACAGTGAAGCACGTACACAGCATCAGCAAACTTTGCGACATAGACAACCCTGAATATCCCAACAGCATCTCGCACGCGAATTTCCTTCACACCTTGACCCACCGTATTCATTGGTTTCCAGTCATCCGGATCACGGCCATTTTGCAACTGATCAAGCTGGAATCCAGCCTCTCTTTTAGCCTCAAGAGGAAACGAACGAAGATCATCAAGCGAATTGCCTCTAAACTCGACAGGTTTCACTTTACTCACGCAAACAATTATACATAATTTTGTATGTTTAGTTGTGATCAAAACTGATCCATACGCATCAAAGCACGGGATCAATCCATCGAATCACTCAATTGCTCTCATGAGCGATGGGCTGAACAAAGTTACCTATTGTCGTCCCATTACCTGCAATCTCGGGATGAGGCCGACGACGTTTCTTGATCGGCGCTCTTTCTTCATCAACAGCAAGAACGATCAACTCGACACGATGATTGACGAACGACTGTGGCAACTCCACCAGAACCTTCGTTGAAGTGATGTCTATAAATTGACGTTGAACTTTCATGGCGTTCCCCCTAGCAAGGGGACTCTGGGGATCCAAACAGCCCACCCTAGGCACAATCAGGCTCAAATGGATTCAGCATCACCATCTTAAGACTTTGCGGACAACCAGGGTACAGAATCGACATTACGATCAGTGGGAGTACTTGCCGGAGAAAACCGAGGCACTAGAGACCCGGCAGAACTTTCTCAGGAAGATATTCGAAAACGAGGGATAGCCTTCCAAAGCATTGAGCCACAAAAGCTCGCACACTTTCGCCCGGGATGGCGGTCACGAAAAGCGGCCTTGCCGAAGCTTGATTTCCGAATCTGACATGATCGTATGATGCCGGCGCACCATTAAAAAACCCGCATCGTAAATCTCGATGCGGGCCTAGCTTGTGGAGTATTGAGCTAAATTGAAAGAGCCCCCCCCTTCACCCCGTCAACAGTGGAAAAGGCCAGACATCCTTAACAAACGATGAGGATGTCAATCAAACGAAACCTTCTCCGCCGCGCTTAACTTACAGCAGTTTTCGTGCCGAAACCTACCCGCCCATGTAGCGGCGATAAATAGCGCGCTAGTGCGCCCATACGCCCTAATGTATGCACGGGGGATCGCGCAAAACTGTGGCATCTCCCCTTTATCTGCGTTGGTTCTCAGCTTGGGGCAGACAGGCCTAAACTTAACGAACACCCCACACAAGAGGCATGGGCAATAAACTGAAAATTGGCACATTGTCTGCATAACGACTGTGGCATCCCGGAAGAAAAATCATTCCGGCACCATTGAAACTTGTGTGACTACAAAGGGATTTTTATATGGACAGACAATTCAATCTCACGCCGCCAAGAACCAGGTACTCCACAGCGCTTGCAGGACTGGTCGTTGCAATCGGCATAGCCACCTACTGGACATACGCAAACGGGCTTCAGAAAGGTTCAGCCTCTGAAGCGGATAGTTCTCCTCGAACCGTAGCCTGGTATGTCGCCCACATTGTCGAGGCGAAAGCCATCAATCGAACCTGTGTTCATTCGCAGGAGAAAACAGCGGCCCCAGCAGCTATAGAAGACTGCCAGAATGCTTTAAGAGCTCTGGATTTGGCACACGTGAGCAGTAATTATCAAAACTGACCTAATCCGGGTGACGCGCCACAAGAAACGCATCACCCGTTCCCAGAACGTCTAAACTTGAAACGATATCGGGCACCCTCCAAAACTACTATCCGAGCAGGCGTTCATGCTCCCGCTCAGCGCACTATCCAATGAGCTGCCAGATTAAATATTTCTTTCCAGAGTTACTGGCCCCCTTGATTTGATGGAATCTTCTGGGCCAAGCAATATTTTCATTAGCTCAGCCGCTCCTCCATTTGCAGGAAGGGTCCTAGAACCATCCCAATTAACGGTGCAACTTACTGTATTGTCCAACACCATTGCCGAAAGCGCTTTCCAGCGATACTTTTTTAATCTCAGACACATTGCCATCATAAATGACCTCAATTTGCCTTAGGCCATCCTTCGCCAGAGACATAAGCTCACGCACCTCCGATCTTTCAGCTCACTGAGTGGCGTCACCTCCTTGCCTGCCAACAACTCCCTTTCGAGCATGAGCTTCGGGATTCTCCGCGCATCCGCTCCTTGCACAAATCGAGATTGACACTGGCCATAGTGGAGGTCTTTGGATGGACCTCACACCATCACAGTTGACCCGCCATGCGAAACCCCTTTCAAACTCTGCGAATCCGAACCAAAGCCAGGGTGGCAAAAGAATAAAGGAAACGCTGTCATTTGTTTTTCAAACCTTCCTGAACCGGCGTACTGCCGCATTGGTCGGAAGCCTGAACGTAAGACTTTCCAGTATTCACCTCATTTAGTACGCATTGCCACTGCTCAAGAGTGCGGTGAAATTGGCTCAAGTTGCAGCTTGCGATCGTTTTCTTCCAGTCACGCTCATTCAAGTGAGCCTCGACGATGTATTTTCTCATCACCTCCTCACAAATCGCTATCCGCTTCAGCCCCTCATTCGTACCCTCACCCCCAGCACCGCAGCCCGTTGTAAAAAGAGCCACCAAAAAAACTGTTACATAGCGCACAACACACCCCCTGTTCCCCATTCCAACAATTGAACTCATTTCGGCTTATCGATTGAAATCTTCAGTTTTTCGAGTGATAGGAACTCACTTTTTGGGCGGACATCACTGAGAAGTTTCCCATTCAGATGGTCTAGTTCCTGTTGCAAAATCACAGCATCTCCATACTCAAAGTCCCCATCGACAACATCCCCCCTGAGCGTCTGGTAACGCACTCTGAGACTCTTCGGGCGCTCAACATATACATAACCCCAAGGCACCGAAAGACAAAACTCCCAAGAACCGACTCGTTGATCTGAGCTGGAAACGACCATTGGATTCAACAGAACCATTGGACTGTCTTTGTCCGTACGCCGCTCTAGAAGAACTAATCGAACGGGTTCCCCGACTTGAACTGCAGCAAGCCCGTCCCCGTGAAGTTTTCTCATCGCCCGAACCATACGTTCCACAAGCTCAGGAATCATGGGATCAGAGGGGCTGATCGGGATGCTTGTCAGGTGCAACTTTTCCCTTTCATTCGCCGTGTCTATGGTGATTACCGGGGGACTTAAATCACCCACCTCTGATGATGTAGAAGACCTGTGGGCAAACCCAGAATGACAGATCATCATGCCTAGGCAGAGGCACAACAAATATCGCCCTCCGACGCCATCCCACACTAGGGGCTAATATGCAAAGAAATCCTCACAATGCCACACACCGGAAGATCGCAATCAATTTTGTCGCCATCCCTTAACCTGCTGGATCACCAGTTTCACACTCTCCCTGTTGGAGAGACCCGAATGCATTGCATAGGGCTCCATGCATCGAAGAAGAACATCTGCCGAAGACCTCTACCCGTTGTTACCCCTGGATATCACTCTGCCTCGAATCAAGTCCGGCCAATATCGCTTATAGAATTGATAACCGAAGTAACCCGAGGCCACCACTAGACCAACCATCGATAGCCAGAAGGCATACTTCAACCACGGAGTCGACTGAGCAGCACTTATCGCTACAGTGAATGGAATCCGCAAACGATCATCCTCGGTGACCATGCCATCAGGCTCACCAAATTCCGCGATAACGGCATAGTGACCCGGTTGCGTAAACTCATACTTGGTATCCACCGTCCCGTTTTTATAGACCTTTGAAGGCAGTTCAACGAGTATCTTCTGATTGTTGGGCAAACCGTTCGCATCCAACTCTTCCTGAACCACTTTTAGCGCAACTGGAAGAGTTCTGACATCACGATCCAGCATATCCAGGGTCAAAAAAGTCAGGCCTACGACCGGAATTTCCTGACAATACTTCATGTAATCTGAGGGCTCACCGGACTGGCGACCAATCTGCATTGCAGAGAAATGAACCGCATAAAAATCATTGGCCACCAGACACTTCATCGAAGCGCCACTGTAGTTTGTTCGACCGTCATTGTTTCTCGTGTTATTCGCTGCCTGGGTGGCCGGAAGACCGAGGACAAACAAAAGCATAAAGACAGAGAACCGTTTTGGAGTCTGCTTTGTCATATTCATGACCCTTCTATTGACTATTGAATGGAGAAGTAATACTTGCCGCTGACAACATGACCATCAGCGGAGAGAACGCGGTAACGCACCATGTAAACTCCCTTTTCGAGCCCCTCCAAGGAAGCGCGTAATTGGGCGTGATCAGTGAAATCGAGCTTGGCGTCATGACCATCCACACGCTTACCCGTTGCATCAACTACCGCAAGCGCCAAATATTCATTACCGACAGAATCATTGAACGTCAGGTGAACTTCCTTAGGTGATTGACTGACAACGCCATCCTTGGGTGGATCCGCCTTGACGAGAATCGCGTGGGAATAAACGTTAAAAGGAAGGGCCAAGAATCCAGCCCAAAGAAGGATTCGCTTACGCTTGATTGAGGTCATTCTGAGTCTTTCCAAGAAGCCGAATGAAGGCGAAGGCGTCTGGAGTTGGCTTCTGATGTCTCGGTCCACAGCACCGTATACCCAGCGGCATCAGCGATGAGCTTGGGGCGCTCCATTTTGAGACCAGGACTTCCAAACACTCGGGGTGATGTCCAATGAAGACCGGCATCATGGGATAACCGAACAATAATTCGGGCACCCGGTCCAATTCCTTGCCTGTAGGCAATCGCAACTCGTTCACCCTCAGCGGTCACCAATTCAGGATCCGATCCGGCCGCATCGATGAGAAGGTCATCAGACCATAGCGATCCCAAATCACGGGATCGAAGGTAGTGAATGCCCTTATGAGAATCCGCTCCTGTCCAGACTGCCGCATGAAGAACAAAGTCACCTTTAATCCATTGCCCCTGTAGCCCCCCTCCCATGTGGGGACAACCCTCGAATCCCCAACCAAAAGCACCCACGCGAGGCTTTTGTGTCCATTCAGTTTGAGCAGCATCCAGAATGCCTAGCCGCATATCCTTGGGCGAATGATCCCGATAGAGCACCGCTAGACGAGACTCCGGTAGCTCTGCGACATGCAGCGAACAGCAGGTACAGACCCGGTCATCAAGAGTAACCTCTTGTTTCCAAGACAAACCCCCATCAAGAGAGGTTGCTGATCTAAGACCAACGGTGTCCCCCGCTTCATTTCGATCATCCAACCAGAAAAGATGTGCATTACCCTGCTCATCCGACTTGACGACCGGATAACTTTGATTTTCCTGCGGATCGCCGGTGACAGGTTGAATACCTGAAATCCAGTGAGCTCCCTTGTCCTTCGATACAGCAACTCGGAGTGGGCCATTACCTGGAAACTTTCCCTTGACCTGATAGACCACCATGAGCTGCGAGTCTTTCTTCGTCAGCTGAATTGAATTGGCCCGATTAGAAATAACCACTTCACCATGGAGATCAATAAAAGAGGGAGAGCCAAAAGTCTGACCTCGATCATCTGATTCAAGATAAGCCAGACTCTCTTTGCCATCACCAGGGAGGGTCCCCAGAACAATTGCATAGGTCATAGCCCCTTCCTGAAGGAAATCGAAGCTCCGGATCGGAGCCCCCATGAGACTCAATCTTCCCTCAACTGAATGCCAAACCAAGGGGTTCAGCAAGCAGAGCGATGCAAACGTTGCACCTAAAAGTGCCCAGGCTCGAACAAGCAACCCTTTTGGTGAATGAAGATCGGGAAGGCTCGATACAGACCTCCCTGATTGGAGTCGTTCAAGGTTCGGGGCTTTCGCGTCCATAGCCGTCAGAAAATATTGATCCGCCTATTGCGGAGCTTAAAAATGCGAATCGATCACCCACGCCGCGTCATTCAGCTCTATCCGGGTTATCTGGACTCGCGTTGGCTGGTTTACGGTCCTTCATCCAATCAGGACGACCTTGTGGGGGGGTATTTCCAAATGGACCCTCATCACAGCCAGTCACCCCAATAGCAACCAAAAACATGACTACCACCGTCAAAGATCGGGCCATTGCTGCGTCTCTCCTTCGCATATAAACCATTGAGCGTTACCCCGCTCAAACCCTGAAAATTAGGGAGCCCGCCTAAGGTTCAATCGGCGGGCTCTTTCTAAGAACCGAATCCAAATGGATTTAGAGCTTTCCTTCGCTCTTGTAGTAATCGATTTCGGACTTGAGCTTGGCGACGCAATGCTCAAGCTCCGGGACTGCACCAGCGACATTGTCGGAATCAATGGCCGCGAGCGCTTTTTTGGTGCTCATGGCTGCGATCTCCATCGGCATCGTGCTGATTTCCTTGTAAGACTCGATTGAGATCTTGCGAGCCTTCTTTGTGCTTTCTAGTGCGGCGTCCTTATCCCCCTTCTGAGCTGCCTCAAGACCCTTCACGCAAAGGTCATAGGTCTCAACCATACCGGCCGGTGGATTCGCATAGCGACCACCAGCAAAACCAGTTCCAGAAGCTATGGCAAGCGTAATGGTGCCGATGACCATCACCGTGACTTTCAATGTCATTTTTATCTCCAGACATGCAATTCAAAAAAGCCGCCATGATCAAAATGCCTTTCGTCAGGACCTTTCATGGCGGCAATACCGTTGTAAGCAATGAAAAACCACTGCCGGAATGGTCTAATGCAACCAACGTGCCAACTTTGAACCTGCTGTATTTACAGGAAATATTGTCTTTTTTAGGGGTAATGTATGTACGGGATATATATTTTTGTACTACGCGATTTGACCCAATAATCAAAAGGCGATTCCTTTTCTCGATCACCGAAAAGTTGGAAACCATTCATCCACAGGGAATCGTTAAGCACCTCATTTCCTTGCCCGCAATGAACCGA
The DNA here is from genome assembly GCA_044350805.1 of Methylococcaceae bacterium. GTDB lineage: Bacteria > Pseudomonadota > Gammaproteobacteria > Methylococcales > Methylococcaceae > UBA6136. The sequence continues at coordinate 31,026 of JBILGU010000011.1, read as the reverse complement.
GAATGCCAACAAAAATTCTCTGGCATGCTTTTTGCTTTTTCAATGGCCATCATGCACATCTTTTGCCAACCAGAGGCAATAAGTGCCTAGATAAACTTTCAATAAAAGAGATCAACCTTCTCAGGAAAACATGAATCTTGCTGGACCCAAAGATCCCATCCGCGAGGGGATATCAGACATGACCACAAGGAAGCCCGGTCGCCCACGACGTAAAGGACCGACAAAGATCCCGATTACGATCCGACTTGACATGGATGTCCTGCGCGCTCTGAAACTGAGTGGACCTGGCTGGCAGACACGCGTCAACCACCTAGTCAGAAACTGGATTCTCGATGAAGAAATCAGGAATGACCCGAGCGAAACCAGTGCCAGCAGGGATCAGGAATAGCGCTTGAAGTTTCTTATCTTCAAGTACCTCCTCACATCGGCACTTGTTGTTACGGTATCCGAAGCCGCCCGCTCCGGTCATCGCTGGGCAGCACTGCTTGCCGCTCTGCCATTTGTTGCAACCATTGCTTTGGTCTGGATGAAGACTGAGGGGGCCACAGAAAACCGGATGGCGGAATTCGCAGTCGATACCTTTTGGTACGTGCTGCCGACCGTTCCAATGTTCCTGATTTTTGGCTTGCTGGTTACCCGAATCGGCTTTGCCTTGGCCATGATCTGCAGCATCATGACTACGCTTGGACTCTTCTTTCTTCTGGCTCTGCTCTTGGCCCAAAAGGGCCGCCCGCTCCTTTAACGCCTTACCATAAAGACCCGGATGGGATGACCTTGAAGCCCCTCTCCCTCGATCCGATCAACCCTTATACCGCGCAACAAATATAGAACCATAGACTCATGCGCTGCAGTCCAAAAAATCAAGGCCTCAAAAAATTCCGCTCTTCAAGACTATAAGGCCAACGCTTGGAAACACCACGAATCTATAGCAATTCCGACAGATCAATACCCGATTCGAGCCATATGGCGTATTACATTAAATATTTGGCCGTACATACAAAGTAGAGAGCGCCGCAAGGATAAGCCAATCACGCCACCATCACTTTTGGCATGCATCCTGCATATACCCAAAAGAAGACCGGCATCAAATCCCATCTTTCAATCAGTGGACTTGGGACGAATGCCGGTATGAATAATTTAATTATATTAATACCGAGCCGGAACTGAGAAGATCCGGATTGATTGAGATAGGTTTGCGTGTGAATAATTCTTATAACTTCATACCACCTTGGGGCAACCTCCCCAAGAACAGGCGTTTATTAACAACACTCATCACAACAGGCTTGCTTTTGGGGATTAGTAATGCGCAGGCACAGGAAAGCATCCCCCAAACAGCGCAGCAGAATGGACCCGCTGAAAAACAAAACCTCTCTCTAACGAAGCCGGAGAAAACACAAAAGAAAACATCGAGAAGAAAGCCACAGAGGGAGAAGGGCCTGCTCGACAAGGGGGCCATCCTTTCGACTGAAACTCAAAAACCCTCGTCGATGCCGAATTCGATCAAAACGTCGAACCCCAAAATCCCTTCATCCAAGTCAGGGCCAGACTACAAGGCTGCTCCCGGTGAAGAAGTTATGGGGCTGCAAATGTTGGGTGAAATCGAGATCAAGGGACGAGCCAATGATCTTCAGGGAATAGCGTCCTCCGCCTCACAGGGGCAAGTCAGTAACGACGATTTCAAATATCGCCCGGTGGCCCGACCCGGCGAATTAATCGAGGTCGTGCCCGGCATGATCTCGACCCAACACAGCGGCACAGGAAAGGCGAACCAGTACTTCCTTCGTGGCTTCAATCTGGACCATGGCACCGACTTCACCACCTGGATTGACGGGATTCCGATGAACCTTCGATCCAATGCCCATGGGCAGGGCTACATGGATCTGAATAGCTTGATTCCCGAGCTTGTGGAAACCATTGAATTTGGCAAAGGTCCCTACTACGCTGACCAAGGGGACTTTTCATCTGCGGGTTACGCGCGAATGCTCACCAAGAACAAAATGACCGGATTCAACAACGATGGCGCTGGGGGCTACGCCAAGTTCGAAGGGGGTATGTTCGACTATTATCGCGGCCTTTTTGCCAACTCCAACCGAATAGGCGATGGCGATCTCTTGTATGCCTTCGAATACACAGGATTTATGGGGCCCTGGGTTGTTCCGGAGAATTCCAACAAATATAACGGAATGCTGAAGTACACCTTCGACTTAGACGAGTGGAAAGTGTCAATGAACGCCAAGTCTTACTACAGCCATTGGGTCGCCACCAATCAAATCCCGATGATGATGCTCGGTCAGTCACTGACGCCAACCTGTTGCAATATCCCAGGACCGGATGGCGTTGGACCGGACGGACGATTTGGCTCCATGAATCCTTCGGATGGAGGCGTGACCAGCCGCTACAGTGGATCCGTAAACGCCAAGACCAGCGACAAAGACTCAGCGACTGAGCTCAACGCCTATGCTCTCTACTACGATCTCAATCTCTTTTCGGACTTCACCTATTTTTCTGCCAACCCCTACCAGGGCGATCAGGTTCGTCAACAGGAACACAGGGTCCAGGCGGGGGGCAATGCGGAACATACCTGGTACCACGTTCTAGAGGGATTCGACATGGAGGAAAAGCTCGGTATGCAGCTTCGCTACGACGGGATACGGAACCTTGGGGTCAGCAATACCTATCAGCGAATGCCCGTTTTCAACAACCAATATCTTCCCCCAAGTCTCTATAACGTGGATGAGACAAGCCTCTGGTTTTACGGGCAAAACGAAACACGATGGACACCCTGGATGCGGAGCGTGACGTCTGCTAGAAGCGATACCTTTTGGTTCGACGTTCAAAGCATTCAACCGGGATTCGCCTACAATGCCGCCAATTCCGGCTCAACGTCGGCCACCATGCTCAGCCCCAAGTTCAACTTGGTCTTTGGACCTTGGGAAAAAACCGAACTCTTCGTCAACAGTGGTTACAGCTACCATTCGAATGATGCGCGAGGCACCGTCATTCACTATAACCCCGACGGGAGCAAAGCCACACCGGTCTCACCATTGTCATGGTCAAGGGGTGCCGAAACCGGCGTTCGAACGCAGTTCATTGACGGTCTAAATTCAACCCTTGCCGTCTGGTTCCTGCAAATGAGTAACGAGTTGGTTTTCGTTGGAGACGCGGGCACCACCGAGAGCACTGGTGCGACTACAAGGCTAGGGGTGGAATGGACCAATTTCTATAAGCCTACCGATTGGCTCACCTTTGATGCTGACTTTGCCTTTACGCAATCCCGCTATCGAAATCCGACGGACCCCGGGTGCGAGGGGCCTAGCATCAATGTTCCCGCCAACGGCTGTCTTCCGGGATATTCCGTACCAAACGCGGTGGGAATGGTCATCACCTCAGGGATGACACTCAACCTTCCTGAAGGTTTTTTCGGGAGCCTAAGACTACGAACCTTTGGCCAGGACCCCCTGAATAACAACGCAACGGCTTGGCTTGGAACCACCAACATTCTGAATCTTGAAACCGGCTGGCAAAACAAGAACGTTAAGGTCGATGTCGAGGTGTTTAACCTCCTCGACTCTCAAAACAATGACATTGCCTATTGGTACCAGTATGGGGTGTGCAACACCTTCAGCACGGGTCAGTGCGGTGGCTCAAATAACGTGACGCAATACAACAGCACCACCTTCCACCCCATTTTGCCGCGAATGGTTCGCGCAGGAATCACTCTGAATTTCTAATGCTGACTTCAGGTATGTGGATGCATATGAAAGTGCCCGTGATGATGTTGGATAGGTTCATCCGCAAGATGCACAGCAATCAGATTAAGTGCGCTATGCCGAACGCCAGTCTCGGCAGAGACGGTGTTGGCAAACTGTCTCACCTCAATCGTTTTTCCTCGCAGGAAGACAGACTCGAGACAGTCCTCGTGATCCAGATGAACACGCATGGAAGAAACGACAAGGTCATGGGCGTGGTGTTGGAGCCCCGAGAGCCGATCGGCAAGCCTTCTTTCGTGATGATTGAAGACGTAGGACAAGGATGCTACGCAATACAGCGCATCCTTCCTAACCAGTCGATAACTCCCGATTTCTTTCCTGACCATGTCTCGGACGGCTTCTGAACGGTTGTCGTATCCACGATCCCTGATCAGACGATCAAATTGGTCTGCCAGTGACTCATCGATGGAAATGGTGATTCGTTGCATAAAAATTGGATTAAAGCTTTTCAGGGTAAGACCGGTTTGGTAAGCCACTCCCCTTTTACTTATACAAAAGTCATACCATCCCCATGAAAACACGACTGATCGGGACCTCTCTTTCCCTCCTGTTTTTTGCTTCAGTGTTGATCAACGAGGCACAGGCCCATCCACCCGGACTCAGCTCAATGGATGTCACGATCAACCCAACTGGCTTGCTAATCAAGGTCACATTTTCCACTCAGGACATTGAAGCCATTGTTCCCATGGATTTCGACAGGGATGCCGAAGTGACAGCGGAGGAACTCACTCAGGCTAAACCTAAGATTGCTGATCTGGTTGATGCCAAGCTTGAAGTCATCATCGATGACAAGATTTCTCACCCCATAGAATCTGGGCGTGTAGAGTTCGACAACCAAAACAATGCCCATGTTGAACTTATCTACAGGGCTCACCCCGAGGAGAATCTGAAAATCGACTCTCTACTTCTTAAGATGTTTGCTGATGGACACCAACAATTTGTAACGCTAAGAAAGGACTCGGGTGAAGTTCTAGCGGAAAAGATGCTCAAGAAAGACGATGCGTCGTTGAGCCTCGATTTGAATATAGACCGAAAACCGCAAGCAACCCCAGTCACAACATGGTCCGCTTTTGCCGATTTCTTTAGGCTCGGCATCGAGCATATATTGACCGGGTATGACCATCTTCTTTTCCTCTTTGCACTTCTTGCTGTCACCCACAACTTCTGGCCAGCCCTCAAGATCATCACGTTTTTTACCATCGCCCATTCAATTACGCTGGCCCTAGCCGGCCTTGAGCTGTTTGAACTACCCTCCTCGATTGTTGAACCGCTCATCGCAGCCACCATCGTTTATGTGAGCCTTGAGAACATGATTCAAGGCGAGAAGGTTTCAGATAGACATTGGCTTACTTTCAGCTTTGGACTGATTCATGGATTTGGATTTGCCGGCGTTCTGAAGGAAATGGAAATCTCAACTGGTAGCTCAGGAATCCTGATGCCCCTTTTCTCATTCAACCTGGGGATTGAAAGTGGCCAGATCGCAGTCACCGCGGTCGTGTTACCGATCATCTGGTCGATAAATAACTCCTCCCCTCAAGCCAACCGAATCCTCAGCAGCTGCTCCGCCCTCACAGCGCTAATTGGAGGCTACTGGTTTCTAGAAAGGACCTTTCTTAGCTAAAAGACGGGATTCGAATACGGTAAATTCACGCGAATTTTTGGATGATTAATCTCGTAACACTTGCGTTTGTCGACCTCACCCCCTAAGGGGTCAACCTCGCAACTCTCATGACAACGCCCATGTCACCCGCGAGATATCATCACTGCATCAACGAATCAATTCCAGTCAGCGATAGGGGCTGAAATTTATCCTGTTACGCCAAGAGAGGATCCAGTGACCAATGATTCATTTAGCGCTACTGCAAAGGACGTAATGAAGTTGCTCGAAGAAAAGCATGGGGGGCATCAAATGCCCACGATCGGAAATAAAATGCGTTGGAAGGCACCTTGGCCGATGCCTCGTGGGAACACTGTCGCCTGCTTAAGACATAAAGACGAATCTCAAACCATCTCAGCAACAGGCAGAGCCGCTGAAGTTACTCGAGAAATCCTAGGAATGGAGGATGAAATCAAATCGACCGGGATAAATTTAACTCAATATTCGATCTGGAAAATATGGGAGAACTGAGAAGCATAAGCTCCATTTGAGACCCCCCGCATCAAGCCGAGCGCTTAATCGCCTTAAATGGCTTTATGTATACTCCAGATAGGCCAGAAATAAACCCAACTTTGCTCAAGCCTCTTTTTGCTCATCCCTCTGTTGGGCTCGATGGTATATCCGTTTTATTCGATCTGGCTCAATGTGTTTATAACAGTGGTGGACAATATCGGGCAGGACTCTAACTCCAGCATCAACGTTGTCGCTGTGCTCCTGAGATCAGGAGAGGACCACTTCTACCCCGAAAGGGACAACGCATTCAACTCCTGTGTCCGATTTTTAAATCCCTCGGTTCTTTGCCTGTTTCCCACTTTAATCCCTTATCATCGCCCTCCATAACCAACTCGCGGTAAGGAGTCATAGCCAAATCAAGATCTCTCTTGATCGTCCTCTCCGTTTTGTTTTGCTTTGCTTTGCTTTGCTTTGCTTTGCTTTGCTTTGCTTTGTAACAAAAAAGTGTTCGCGCCGTACGGATAACCCCAATCATTTTCTCACTAAAAAAAGCTTGGTCACGGCCAGATGACCAAGCTAAAGAGTCCGGACATAGTCCGATTGGAGACAACCTAAAATTAATTATTGATTCATGAGAACTCTAGATAACCCAATACGCATTTTATCTAAATAAAATAATGGAACGCTCAATCCGCAGGCCTAAACCCTGGAACCACAATATCAAAAGCCCAGTCGTACATTTCTCTCATCATGTTTGAAACAACTGGAGCAGACTTTTTTACTGTCCCGCCACGAACCGGTGGCTTGGGGTCATATTCCAGATCCAACATTACTGCCTGCGTATACTCTTTTGAGTTGTACAGCATCTTAATCATATAAAGAGCCATATCAATCCCCGCAGTAACTCCAGCGGCCGTGATGTATTTTCCATCCTGCTGATATCTTTTCCCAGTATACGTGGCCCCATACCGGCCCATGAATTCTTTTGCTCGGTACCAATTAGCAGCCACCTTCCTGCCCTGCAGCAAACCTGCCGCTCCAAGAATCCATGCCCCTGTGCACACACTTCCGGTGTAGTAGGTATTGACATCCATTTTACGAATCCAGTTAAGAGCCTCTTCGTCCTTAGTCATCAGCGCAGTTGCAATTGCCCCACCAGGAACGATAAGGACATCCAACTTCTCGACTTCGTCCCATGATTTATCCGCAATAATCTTGAGGCCTGCAGACGGTGTATCGCTTGTAGTCACCAACTTGTCCTTATTCCGAGAAACGAGATAGGTCCTTATGCCCGCCTGCTTAAATGTTTGGTATGGACCTAGCGCATCCAGAGCGTTCATGCCGTTGTATACGAAAATCCCAATACCGTTCTGATTTACATTTGGACTTGGCTTCATTTCCATCAGATCCATATGCGTCACAGTTGCGTAACATAATCCTGAGCTCATCAAAAGAATTAGGAACGCTATTTTTTTCACGCTCAAACCTCCTACCAATTGTCAGATAAAGATGCGGGGGCGGATAACCTAATAGAACCCCGCAGAGGTGTACAAACTAACGAATAGTGAAGGTTATAGCCGAAGAGGATGAAGAATTATAAGAACCGTCCGCAGCCTTAGAGGCAATAACGGCACAAGCGCCCTTCTTATTTCCTGCACGCAAATAGTAAGCATAGTTACCCTTACCTACTGACTGCTTTTTGATCCAGCAAGCCGTTGCACCTTGGTTGTTGACTGCATAAATCACTGCACCTGAGCCCTGACCACCTTGTGTTTTGATGATCATTCCTGCACCTCGAGTCATAGTTGCCCTCTTGTAAACCAGCGCCAGAGGGGACTGATCAGATTTTCCATTCCATGTCTTACATTGAGAGGCCTTTCCTGTTCCTCGACCCGTGCATGACCAAACATATTCGGAATTAGCGTTGGTGGTCACTGCCCCAGGTGTCCCGACGGTACACAACTGAGCCTGTGTGGTCGGGGTCTGAGTAAGAATTTGCCCATTGGCCGTACCGCAACTGCCATCGGCCACATCAAGGACACCCTGCCCTTTCATCTTGAAGCTCTTTGCCGGGCTAACATTGGCAAATGCCACTGGTGATAGCAGGCTGTTAACGAACGGATAAGTGACCCCATCCAGAGTGAAATAGAATCCCGTTAGTGATGACAGTACCTGCGTCGAATCTACTGCTGGAACCGTCTTCACATCGACATGGCTTCCTGCAGGGGCCACAGGCGCAAAATTTCCATCACCTGGAGTTACCAGAACCCAAACGGGCGTTCCCGCTGTTACCTTGCCATTCGTATAGAAGCCAACGGGATTGGTATATGTAATCGTGGTGTAATCGGTTGTTGATTTGAAACTAGTGGTTTGCGTTGAGTAAAGATCGCAAGACATAAACGAAACCAGTCCCGTCTTGTTATCCCCTGTCTTGGGACACAGGGCAACAATGACTTGCTGAGGGGTCAAGGAGACGGAGGATGGCTTTAGATCCAGAGTAATCGACGTAACCGTTCCAGATTGTGTCGGAACAAAAATGCTTGCCCCCCAAACCTGATCATTGAAATAGTAGGGGAAATTGGGTTGCCCCTTTGAATTGAGGCCCCCATACACAATCCAAGGATTGGTGGCTGTGTCCGATGGGGACAGAACCATATTCTGATTCAAAGAAAAATCGGATGCGGCTCCCGATTCAAAATTAAAGAAAGTACTCTCAGTTATCAGTGTGGCAGCCGATAATTCTGAACCACAAACAAAAGAACAAAGAAGCACAAAAAAAACCAAGGTCCATCTACTCACAAAATTACCCTCTATTACTTAACAACAGTACCAATCATCGTCGCTTTACCCAAGACCATTTGACTCAGATTCTGGTACTTTGGATCCGTCCCTTCAAGCACTCTTGGAATCACCCACGAGTAGGCAAACTTGAAACCAAAGTCCTTCCACTCATAGTCGAATGCGAAGGGAGAGAGCGTCGCATTAAGAGCCCAAAGACTGATCTTGAATCTATGCTTTTCACCAAACACTGGAGGACATGGCGCGTTATATCCAAATGAAGCCTCGGGTTTGGCTCCGGAGTAGACAAGCCCGATTACAGTATCATTTGCCGCATTCAAAACCCCTTCAGGGAGGGCTGAACTTGCACCAGAATTAAGGCTTGTCACCGAGGCTGGTATATTGAAAATAGCCCAGTTACCGTAAGGAAGAGATGTATCCATATACTTGAAGTCAAGATCTTCAATCAACAGAACAAAGCTTTTCGTTCCCGCAGGTATACGAGACCACTCCAACGGCGGTGAGATACCCCCACAGGAATAGGATTTTGGGATTGGATCATTATCTGAAAATGCCTTAGACCGAATACTGAATCCGTCCTTACCCGGATCATTCGGACTGTCGTAAATCGCCCCTTTAACCGTTGCGCCATTAAATTGGGAATCTGTCCTGTTGGACTTCGTCAAATTTGCAGCCCGCAAATTGGCTCCTTGAAACTTACTTCCCGTCAGGTCTGCACCAAACAAATCGATTCCATTGCCTTTGATCCGCCTGAAATCTGCGGCACTAGCCTGCACATACTGAAGGTTGGCGCTTACCATGTTGGCGCCCATAAAATCTGCGCCTTCCAGATTTGCCTGCTTTAAGTTGGCACCCAGTAGTTTTGCGTTTCGAAATTTTGTAGCGACAAGCTTGGCATCCTTGAGGTTGATCCCTTGCAGTTTTGCCAAAGAGAGGTTGGAGCCAGACAAATCTGCGCCGGACAGATCAGCACCGGCCAGATCAACCTTCGCGAGATTTTTCCCCGCGAGGTTCACCCCCGGACAGGATGCTCCCCGAGCAAGTGAACATCCATCGATAACCAGCACCGCACTACTTATCGGCGACAAACCGAGCAGGACAGCCCCTAAAAGCAATGACTTCCATGTGATGCAGACCATCTAAATAGCCCTTTGGTAAATAATTATATTTAGCAATGTCCTTGCCAATAAAAGATGAGGCCGTTTTTTGAAGAAAACGCCCGAACTGTGTGTGCCATAGACCAGCGCAGCATTCGCTGTAGAGTGGCAAGCCCCAAAAATTGCATGCCATCCTGAGGAACTTTAAGGCTGGCGAAAACCCAGAGGTAAGGCCGGCATTTACGTCTAATCGCTCAATGCATGTTCGGCAAATAACGCAGTCCTTTTATTCCCAGCCCCACTCAACCATTGCCTTAGCCTCTCCCTCGCGTCCCTGATCTGCTTCTACGAGAACCCTGCCGCAAGGGCCTCTTCCATACACTGCATTGCCGGTTGGGCCCGGAGGGTCAGATAGTCAAACAGCCATTTATCCTGAGGCATGTCCTCTCGAATGGACGCAGAGCCCTGGGCTTCTTCGGCAAGATTTAGAAGTTCGCGGGCTGATCCAGCAATAGGTTTCTCCCACACGACCGTTGAGGCACTGACGTCAGGATGATCATCCATTACCGACTGGCGCAGGTCATATCGAAACCCGCCCTGATCAGGACCGATATTTGATTTGGAGCGACAGATAATGCGGCCCCCTCCTTGCTGATCTTCTCTCGGGAGCTCGGCCGTCACATAGACAATGCGCGCGAGTGCGCCGAAAGCAATCGAACCGCTGATGCGCTCAACGGGATCCTTGCCACCGGTCCCCTTGGAAAAATGCGTAATCCCCAGAATCGCGCAGCCGATTTCATTGCCGAACTGCACCAGAGGTTGAAGCCTTCTTCTGACCTCGGCATTCTTGTGCGAGTCGCCCTGAACGGCAGAGACGATAGGGTCGATCACCAGGAGCCGAATTCCGCCGATTTGCTGGATGGCCTCCATGAGCGGTTCCATGTCGATGGCTGGGTCAAAGCATCGCTTGACGCCATGATCCATGACATCGCCGACAAAGAAGACCCGGCTGAGATCGCCCCCAGAGGCAATCAGTCTTGGCACCAGCGTATCCTTGAAATCATCCTCCCCTGACCAGATCAGAACGTTTCCAACTGGAGAATAACTACCGTCCGGCCAGATCCCTCCATTCGATATCGTAGCCGCCAAACTGGTCGCTACGGTCGTCTTGCCCGTGCCAGGGGGCCCTGCCAGGATGTGAAGCTTGCCCGAGGCCATCCAGCCTTCCCAGAGCCACTGGATCGGCTCCGGGGGAATCGTATCGGCAGAAAGCAGCTCAACCTTCGTGGTATGCCTCAGCAGAGCAATTTCCCGGCGATGGGACCGATGTCGTTTTTGATCATGATTCAGCTCGATCACCGTGACGGTCATTCCGGCTCTCCCTGCCCCATGAATCGGATGATCGTTCCTTCCTCGATGTAAAGCACAAGTTCCGTGTGGACCAGAAGCTCTGCCGCTAGAATCCGAATGGTTTCCTCCATGATCGAATTTTCCTGATTAACGATCAGGCAATCTTCGAACTCTTCTGCGACAGACCAATCCAGTGCTCTAGGATCGACATCCAAAGGCAGTACGACCTTCCTCCGATAGCCCCAGGTTCGGCTCTTCGCCTTCTACCACCCACCGCTGCCAGTCAGGACATAAAGCGTCTGTTGAGGATTGAAGCGAAGCAGCTTGGCAAAGGGGGGACGTTTCCTTCGCCCCTGGAAGACCTGTGATGGGTAGGGACCAAAGGCTTCTAATTCGATTTCGGCGTGATCCCCTGCCGTGATCACGCCTCCTTCGGACTCAACATCAAGCATCGCCTCGATAGCAACCGCTTCGCTCATGCCACCCTCCCACGAGAATCTCTCGCCAATTGATAGCGCCGATTCATCCAGGCGCGGACTTCGCTTTCAATCCAGGCACACTCCCTTGTTCCGAGCTTGATGGGCCTTGGAAAGCTGGGATCGTCATAAATGCGGGACCTCGAACGGCCGGTTAGTTCACGGACCTGCGTCAGGCGCAGAAACCGGTCCGCTGGATCAAGATTAAGTTCGGTATTCATGGTGACCTCCGTGGATGATGCAAAACAAACGAGGACTCAGTTTGCTCATCCGGGAGATCCGGCCCTGCCGGATTGATCGCGATTTTCTTGACCAATCGGACATTTTGAGAACAAGGGTGATTGAGGAGAGTTCAGGAGGATGCCTGTTAAACCCTCACCAACCTGGTCACCCAATCTCGTTGCGAATGGTGATCTTCGCTCTATCCAAAGAGATAAATACGCTGGAATATTTTTCTTGCTTCCAACTCACGACGCACCGATCACTCACTAAAGCCCAAAGGGCTCTGGTAAGGCGCAGTTTCCTCAAAACCCCTTGCCACATGGAGGAGTGAACGGCCGATAGATTCACCCGAAAACAACTTCGGGATGCCCGTGAACGTCTCGGGGTCATCTCCTCAAAGTCAGACTTTGATGGGGGATCGATCTGGTCGATGCCGGAGGTTTTTTTAGAAAGCCTTCATCAGGAACCACCCTGAGGGCGACAGTTTTTCTGTCTGGAAATTCTGATTCCTCGTCTTCAACGCTTGTTGAAGTCAGTCGTGACTCTGGATCATAAGGCTGATTACAGAGTCCTGCCGCGGCTTTGTTTGAAAAATGGCTCCAGTCATATTGCCAATTACTAAGTAGGTGGAATGGCACTCAAAAGTGGGCGGCCCCAAAACGCTCTCTCGGGTGCCCTTCCGTGGGGGCGCAATCCTAAAAACTCAAAACCCTTGCGCTTCGGGGCTTTGGGAGGTTTTCGGTGCTCCCAGACTTGGCTGCTTTGGCCATCGAGACCCATGAGGGATGCTGGGATCTATTCCCAACATAATTTGTTGGGATAGAGGCGCACCGAACCCTATCCCGATTTGATGACTATCCTTTTGGTGCCCCTTGAAGAGGCGGCTAGTTCAATTTGGATTTTGGATCGCCCAGTCCAATCTTTAAGTTATTGGGAAATCGAAGCTGGCAATCCACAGCCCCTTACGCACCAGAACGGCGATTGAGTCAGCCGATCAAAGATGCTCAGACGTTCGGGGGAAATAATGGAAATTTGCCTTTAAACATCCGGAAGGATGAGGGCTAGTTGACTGATAAGGGCACCTTCGGCATCTTGGGCTCGTTCCTGAAATTGCGAGTAGTTGAAGGGCATCTTGGTATTGCTAACGCTTTACGTCAGGGGTCACTTCATATTTTTTGAACCAACATAATTACTGGTGACTTGGAAATGATCACCCCGACGATCCGGCTGGCCGACCAAACCGTAAATCGTTTCAAACCGCTGGCAAAATTTTTTCCATTTCGGGAAATTTTCCCTAGGTAAGGACGCAGAGAATCACTACCATAACAACTGACTTAAGGCTTCTTCATCGTGCCAAGAGTCGGGGCGATTGGCTTTTCATCGGGCCATCTGCCTTTCCTCAGATCGGGTAGGATCCTTGCAAACGCTCCTCATCCGAACATCCCGTAGCGGCTTTACACGGCCGCTACACCCTAATTCTCTCTTGCGCCTCCATTCATGCTCATGCCATAGGGGTAGCAGCGTTTTTTGCTTACCAAAAAGAAAACCCTATCCGAAGGGACAGGGTTTCCTTGAGCTCAGATGAGGGCCTCATAAAGAAGCCCTCTTCTAAGTATGCTAGTTTGGCAATGCAAATACTGTGAAGACACCACCCAACTTGGTGTGAGTGCTCAGTCCCTTGTAAGCGCCGACAGCGCCCAGACCTTCGCTTTCACCTTCAAGACCAGCGGCCATACCAACGCCCGCCCAGCCACCGATACCGGACAAAATACCAATGTACTGCTTGCCCTTGTACATCCAAGTGCTGACGTTACCAATGATGCCCGAAGGCGTCTTGAACTTATAAAGCTCTGCACCGGTGTTTGCGTCGCGAACCTTCAGATAGCCTTCGAGAGTTCCGTAAATGACGAGGTCACTCGCAGTAGAGACCATGCCGCTCCAAAGTGAGAACGGCTCATCAAACTGCCATGCGATCTTTCCGGTCGTCGGATCCCATGCAGTGAATGAACCCATGTGAAGAGCCTCCTCCTTTTCACCGGTTTTAACGTTCGCTTTCGCCGGGTAAATGTTCAGAGTTGCGCCAACGTACGGCTGACCAGCGGTGTACTCAACTGCGAAGGGCTCATAGTCCATACAGGTGTGATTTCCCGGAATGTAGATCAGCTTGGTCTTAGGTGAGAACGTCACAGGAGGTTCGTTCTTGGATCCCATCGCTGAGGGACAGATGCCCTTCTGGTTGACATCTTCACCACCTGCCTGGGTCGAGTACTGGCTCAAAACCTGCGGACGACCCGTCTTGGGATCAACATGAGATGCCCAATTCACAGCTTTGTCGAATTTCTCCGCAATCAGGAGTTCACCCGTCACACGATCCAGGGTGTATCCGAAACCGTTACGATCAAAGTGGGTCAGAAGCTTGGTGTGCTCCTTTCCATCCTTGTCTTTCATCGGGAGATCGATGAGGGTCATTTCGTTGATGCCATCGAAATCCCACTCATCGTGTGGCGTCATTTGATAGACCCACTTGGCGGCACCCGTATCGGCATCACGAGCCCAAATAGTCATTGACCATTTGTTGTCGCCAGGACGTTGGCTAGGATTCCAGGTGGAAGGATTACCGGAACCGTAATAGACCAGATTCAACTGAGGATCATAGCTGTACCAACCCCAAGTGGAGCCACCACCAATTTTCCATTGGTCAGCCTGCCAGGTCTTCAAAGAAGAGTCCTTACCGACAGGAGCCATCTTGCCATCCGTCCATGTCATGGTCTTTTCAGGATCCATTTTCATGTCGGCATCGGGACCCATGCTGTACCCCTTCCATGCCAAGGTTCCATCCTTCATGTTGTAGGCCGCAAGGAAACCCCGAACTCCGAATTCACCTCCGGAAATACCGACAAGAACCTTGTCTTTTACGACCAGCGGTGCATTGGTATTGGTCATGCCAGCCTTCGGATCACCATTCTTGATTTTCCAAACGAGTTTGCCGGTTTTCGCATCCAGCGCAATCAGGGTGGCGTCGCCCTGGGCCAAGAAAACCTTGCCTTCACCGTAGGCAAGACCACGATTAACAACGTCACAACACATGACACCGATAACCTGCGTAGGGTCAGTCCCCTTATCCGGAGTGTATTCATACTCCCAAACGACGCTGTGCGTGTCCTGATCGAGCGCATAGATCTTATGGGGATAACCCGTGTGGATATAGATCAGTCCATTGACGACCAGTGGGCCACCCTCATGACCACGGAGCATGCCAGTCGAAAAGGTCCAGATCGGTTGCAGGTTTTTTGCGTTTTCCTTGTTGATCTGTGACAGAGTAGTAAATCGATCCCCGTAATAATTACCGCCCCAGGTCGCCCAGTTTGCTGGGTCGCGGGAAAGTTTCTCAACTTCTTCGTTGGCAGTCGCTGTAAACGGGGCAACCATACTGGTTGCAACGGCCGTCGATAGCAACAAGCTCCTGAGAGTTTTGTTCATCGTTCTCCTCCTCAGTCATTACAAAAGATTGTCGACGTTTGACGACAATTCACCATACGATCAGCCTTTGTTTCCGGTAAACCGGGATTCTGGGCGACTGTTTCTAAACCCAAGAATTCTGTTTTGGATTTGAGGCTTAACCCCGAAATCCCCTTATTTCTTTGATTGTCCCGTCACGAGATTTCCCTGATCATCGACAAGAGGTACCTTGTAGTCCTCAAGGATCGAAAGAACTCCCCTCTGCTCTTTCTCAATCAGCTCCTCCAACAGCTTCCTTCTTGCCTGATCTGGCACGCGAACGCCCATGGCGATCGGATAATCAAAACGGATAGCCTTATCCGACTTCATCGGGATCATGGAAAGGTCTGACCCCACGGTACGGACCACATAGGATGCAATTGGCCCCCAGATGATGGCCATATCAATTTTCTTGTCCGTGAAATCTTGAACGAGGACCTGCGCGGGATTCTGAGAAACATCTCCCGTCATACTCTGGTAGGGAATGCCCTGCCCGATCAGGCCATTCTTAAGAATCCAGTCCGTTCCTGGCTGGTGATCGTAAGTAGCAATCTTCAACTTTGCCTTGACTGAATCAGGCAGGGCTATAAAGTCTTCAGGGCTTTGCACCTTTTCAAGCTCGCCTGTTCTTCTAAAGACCATCATGTAGGTAGACCGATAGTAGGCACTGGTCGTCGTTACCATGTCAGCCCGCTCTGGAACCCCCATAATCACATCGCACTTGTAATCATCCGAGTCTTCAATCCTGGCTTTCAAAGTGTTACGGATGAAGCCCTTTCGCTGAGGAAACCAGGTGTACTCAATCTTCTGGTCCAATTGATCCGCAAGAAGTCGAGCAATCTTGTTCTCAAATCCCTTTTCATCCTTGGTGGAATAAGGCGGATTGTTGGGATCGGCGCAAACCTTGAAGGCCCCTGCCGCAGGGAGATTCGTGGACAACGCCAAAAGGCCCACTAGCAACGAAAGGCCTCGACCTCTTGTCCTTGTTGATCGGCTCACCGCACTCATCTCCTCTGTTCCCGCTTGTATGGAAGGTCCAGCCACTTCTACATCCCTTGTACCGGGACTGGCCCTCTCGTCCGTTTTCTCGTTAATTGAGGCCTTATTACTTCTTGCCTGACTTCAGGTAAAGAATCAGGGATTCCACGGCTTGATCCTGGGTGAGACCAGCGTTCTTGACGGGTCCAAGAGCCATGATCTGGTCCATGGCTTTCGGCATCGCATTGCGTCCTTCCACCAGAACCTTGGTCAGTTCTTCCTTGCTGAGTTTGTTGACGCTTTCAAAGAGGTTCGGATTCGGCTGAACATCGTGGCACGTCGCACAGCCGCGACCAAAGGCCCGCGTGTAGATCTTTTCACCAATTTCAGCACTGGGATCAGCGGCTGAGGCTACGCCGGCAGTTAAGGCTAGGGCGGCAAGAGCGGCGATTGATAATGGCTTACTCATTTTTCTTCCCATAGGATGATTGTAGGTTTTTATTCCCGAGCTCCCGCCCGGACCACATTGCATCAGGAATTACTTCTGACCTTCGGCCACAGCCTTGAGGTTTGCGAGTGATTCCTTGGCAATTTTTTCTATCGTCGCGCGTGCGGCGGACTCGTTCTGCCCATCGGGCGGGTTGTTGTTCAAGAACCACCGATAGAAGGCTGCGTCCCATTCCACCTTTGAGCCACTTGCCGTGGCTTCGACCGAAACCTTGGCCGAATAGTTATTCACCGGCATGACGGTGGGTTCAGTGGGATCGATGATCTTGTATTGGATAACGTGCTTGTCTCCATCGAGATTCTTGAGCTCTTCCTTGATGGATCCACCCGCTTTGATGTGGAGTTCGCGCACCGAACCCTTTTCATTACCCTGAGAAGTCGTCGATTCAATCGCTGGCATCCATTTTTCTGGATGTGAGTAATCGCCTACCAGAGCCCAAACCTTGTCGACCGGTGCATTGATCTCAATGGATTCTGAAACCTTTTCACGCGTCGGACCATGAGCCATGGCAACAGGAACTGTCATGGACCAGACAGCGATGGCGAAAAGCAGTTTATGTGTCATGTATCTTTCTCTCTGCACGGTGCGTCAAATGTGAATGAAATGGAGATAGCGTTTAGGTGATTTTCGAGCTCTGATCCAGGCCTACCAGCCCCTTTAACTCCGGATTCAGTTTTTTCAAGAGTCGCGGCAGTTCCCGGCGCTCGTAATGAAAGACTCGGTTTTGAAACAGGGAGTAGGAAAAGTAGGCAGGAACCGCAATGATCAACCCCCACATAGTCGTAATCAGCGACTTGTCGATAGCTGAAACCAACGCAGACATGTCCCGCTTTCCGACGATGGCAAATTGCTCGAAGGTGCCCATGATCCCGATGGTTGTACCCAGAACGCCGATCAGAGGAGCAATAACGTAGGCTGTTGAGAGTGGGGTGAGGGATTGGTATAGCCGATCCATCACATCATCGAGCGGCCCCGGATTGACGTCTGGATTAAGAGGCTCCCCTCGTTCTGCAGCTTCCAGATAACCCGTTACGATTTCAGCCATGGGGGATGTATCCGCATCCAGTCGTGTCCGAAACGCCTTGAGGCTCTCTGGCGAATGATTCGTCTTGATGGCCTCAATGATCCAGGACGCCATGACCCTTTCGCGCCGGAGATCCAATGCTCGCTGCACCATCAAGGCGAGCGTGTAGATAGAGAGAGGAATCAGGACAAGCATCGTGAGGCCACCCTGGAGGATGTACTCATCAAGATAACTTTCTGAAACGCCCAGAAAATCGTTCATGGCTTAGCCCCTCCGAGCATCTCGGTTTGAATTTTCACTTTGTCGAGCCCCAAGCCCCGGCACGCATCCAATACGGATACGGTCGACTGAAGATCACTGCCCTGATCTCCCCGAACGATGATTGAATTGGCTGCCACCGTCTCAACATGACGTTTAATGGCATCCTTCAACCCTTCCGTCACAACGTGCTCTCCGTCAATCGCGAATTCGTTATTCCCTGAAATTGAAACCATGACCGTTTTCGCCTTGTCTTCCTGATGCTCGGCGGCTTCCGCCTTGGGAACCTCGACCTCAATCGCATCGAAAACAGCCAACTCCGTTGCAAAGACGAAAAAGAGCAGGATGTTCAGCACCAGATCCAGAAAGGCATTAAGGTTCACATCCGGCTGTGTCTGCCAACGTCGTCGATTTCGCGCTCTTGTTCGCATTCTTTCCTGTTAATGGCCTATGGCTTGCAACTTTTCCTTCTGAGTACTTACCCGTAAGATGAAGCGAGACTTAATTAAAAGCCGGTTTGTTCATGTCGACATTTCCCCTTCCGTTCTCTCTCAAGGATCCCCATCAACGACACCTTGGCATTGCCATTTCCGTTCTCATTCATGCGGGTCTCTTCTCGGCTTTGGCTATCAGTCAGAACCCCTTGAGACCGCCATCATTTGAATACCCTATGATCGAGGTTGCCGAATTCTCGACGTCTTTATCCCAGAACCCCGCTTCCACTGCCTCGGTAGCCCCACTCAATCCAAAACCCCTGCCCCAAAAGGCAGTGGCTGATCCTCTTCCTAAAACGATTCCTCAAACCCGGCAAAACCAAGTATTAAAATCAGCTCCTTCAGCCACCAAACAAAGAGCAACACCCCCACCAAAAGAGGAGGCTCTTCCAGAGTCGCCTGCCTCAAATTCCGCCGCAGTTTCTAATTCGAGATCTGGAGAAGCGGCGGGTAACGCCGATACAACGACCCCTCCCGATTTCCGCTCCGCTTCACTTCACAATCCCCCCACGGCTTACCCGATGATGGCCGCCAGACGCGGCATTGAAGGAATCGTCAAACTCAAGGTTCAAGTCCTCCCCAATGGAGAAGCGGGTCTAATCGAGCTTGCGACCAGTAGCGGTGCCGATGTTCTGGATACATCGGCCATCGAACAGGTCAGAAAGTGGCGTTTCATCCCAGCACGTCGAAAGAATGTTGCAGTAACCGGCTGGGTGATCGTGCCCCTGGTTTTTGAGCTCACCCGATAAACATCTCCTCAAAAAAGAGCGGCCCGAAAGCCGCTATCAAGTTCTCGGATGGAGACAACATCATTAAAGTCGAAGAAATGGTTGCTAAAAGGATATTCGGAACCCTGCCCAGCCACCTGTGGGCGCACCAGGACCAATAAATCTTGGGTTGTTGAAAGCCGGTCCCAGTGTGCCCGACGCATCCCCAAAGTTTCCAAAAGTCCCAAAACTCTTGTTGAAAAGGTTGTCGACTCGCCCAAACACCGCGAAGTTCTTGTTGTACTGGTATTCAGCAAGCAAGTTGAAGATCATAAAGCTGGGTACAGGAGGATTCTGGTTGGCCTCATCTCCTCTGAAGTACTGATAGCTCTGGTAGTTCATGTTTGTACTGAAAGTGAAGCCTTCAAAAACACGCCAGTCTGCGTAAAGCTTCAAAACATTTTGAGGAACACCGGGCAATGATTTCCCCGGTGTTACAAACGTCTGCCCCATATCATTTGCATAGGGATTGTTTGGACTATTAGCGATGAATGGGGACTGGAAAGTTGCATCCAGGTACATGTAGTTGAGACCAAAACGGACCGGGTTGTAGTCAGCATTCAGGTTGAGCTCAAGACCTTGCCGCAAGGTTTGACCGACATTGTCAAAGTAGCCCATTCCTGAAATATTTCCGCTACTGATGAAAAGAATATCGTTATCACTGGTGGTATTGAAATAGCCGGCACTCCAGTCAAAATTTCCGCCATAAAACTTTTTTACCGTGCCACGAAATCCGACTTCTGCCGTCTTCGCAACCACTTGATCAAGTGGAGGATCAGAGAGAAACGCGTTAGGAACCCTGCAGGGGCGAAGCGGATTGGCACAGGCCAATTCAACAGCGGTGGGTGCGCGGTTAGCTTCGTTATAGCTGGCATAGGTCATAAACTCCTCAGTGAAGGCATAAGTTATGCCTCCAGAAGGGTTGAACCGCTGGTAGTTGTGATTACCGTTGAGTTCGGTTCCAGCCTGATCAATAAGGTTCACCCGTGCCTGGTTGTAACGCCCTGCCGCGGTTAATGAAAGTTGCTCATTGACATTAAAGGTATCCGTGAAATAAACCCCGTAATAGGTCGTGTTCGTATTCAGGCGAACAAGAGCCTCCTCAACGTAGGTTCCACTTCCGACCGTTCCTCTGGAAGGTGTTAGATAACCCAATTCCGAGTTCGCGCTATAGGTGGTATTACCCTCATCATAACTACCACCGCCGGTAAATCTGTTTTCGAAACCAAAGATATCGTGAAGGAAGGCGGCCTGAACACTAGCGCCCCCGGTTCGCATGTTCGTCTGGCTTGTGTTCTGAGTTCCTGTGCTGTTGAAACGAGTCTCCTTGACCAGATCTCCGTGGGTATCGATGATGGGCTCCAACTCCTCGCCTTCTTCCTGGCAAAGGTAACCCAGCAGGTTAGGATCAGTACAAGCGACTGCATCCGAGTTATCTCCATTAAATGTTGGTACCAGGGATTGACGAAAATAGCCCGTCCCCGAGAGTTCGATCTTGTCGGTAACCCATGTGGTTCCCTGTATGGATGACAGGAACATCTGTGTGCCTGTGTTATCCGGATGGGTGAAAATAGCGTTGCGCTGGGCGTCATAGAGCTGAATCGGGACGGTACCGTTTCCAGTCATGCTGCTCCCGTTTCCTGCCAGGGTCAGATCCACATCGGATTTTTCACCCCGCCAACTAAACGTTCCAAGCCCTTGCATGACACTGGTTGGTGAATACTGCCGCCAACCATTTTCGCCAAAATTTCTAAGATCAATGTAGTAACCGAAGGTCCCGTCGTTCCAACCGGAGCTGACTTCTTCAATATTTCTTCCCCAAGACCCACCATAGACCTCGGCCTTATGCCCGGGCGCTGAAAACCCCGTTTTGGTTTTCATGGAGATCGCACCCCCCAAGCTGTTCAAACCATAAACAGCATTAGAACCAGAGTGAAGATCCATGCGCTCAATCGCCCCTTCGGAAATAAAATTCCAGTTCACGGTGTCCCCGAAGATTTCGTTCATCCGAACGCCATTCATATAAACAGATAGCCCCTGAGATACCCCGAGCAATGGAGAGGCGGAGAAACCACGAAACTGAACGTCAGGTTGCATGGGATTATTTTGTGCATCATTCACAGAAACACTCCCCATGTATCTGCGCATGTAATCGGGTAGCGTCCATGCCTGAGTTTCATCCAGTTCGTCTGAGGTCACGCTCTGGATAGGAGAAGGAATCTTGTAAATCGATACACCAGTTTCAGGAGCACTGAGCGGAGTTACTCCCACAACATGAACCTCATCCAACTCGATGACCTTGCCATCAAGGGCATTCTGGATTGTTTCCCTCTCCGTGACTTTTTCGCTTACCACCTTGGGATTGCTGGATTCATTGCTAGGTAAATCCATTTCGCTCTTGCGCGGCAAGGCTGTTTGGCTGTCTCGAACGGTTTCAGCCGCGAGATCCTGAGTGGCCAGTGCGGCGAACAAAAGAAGTGACAATGAGATACGAGAAGACAAGGAAAGATGTGACATATCCAAAGCTCAAGTTTTTCGGATCAGGGTCGTGTGTGGCCTTTCTGATCCTTTTAAAAAATGTTGTTGACAGCTAATCCCACAGAAATGATGTTGGGCTTTTTCTGTACGAACCCAGTAGCCTTGCATTTCAATGGGCATACCACAAACGACGCAACAGTTTTCACGCCCAAAATATGACAGTGAAGCCGACTGCAACGCCGAACCAATAAATCGTCTGGAAGAATCGATGAATGACATTAGTCGCGTCAATAAATAGTGCCATCACCGATCTCTACCTGATTCTTAGAACGTGGTCCCAAGCCCGAATTCGGAGGCTTAGGACCATCTCTCTACCTACAGTGAGATACGGCCAATCGATAAACTTTTAGTAGATCACGATATCCGAAGGCAGCAGCAGGGGTACGCCCTGCAGAGTTGCGATCAGCACGGCTTTTTGTGGGCCACTCCCATCGGGATCGTAGCTCAACTGACTCGTATTGGTATCGAAGATCAGGCGGGTGTCTGTTGTCACAGTTCCGCCACCAGCGCCCTGCGAGAGCAGGCTGTCACTGATCTTTCCTACGCCACCCAGTCCATTGAAGAGCGCTGATTCGAGCTTAATTTGATCCTTCTTGCTCTTGAAGTCAGTGATGATGTCGGCGTCCTTGGAAGCCAGCGCAGTAGCCACATCGTCATAGACGTTTGTCTTGTCATTGGCGGTGAACTCATGAACATAGCCATATTGATAGACATTCTTACCCAGACCACCTGAGAGGATGTCGACACCCCCATTGGATACGAACGTATCGTTCTTACGCGTTCCGATGAAAGTGTTTGCGTTTCCGTTACCCCGGAAAATTAAGCCTTTAGCCTTGATGGCACTCGCATCAACGATCACATTATTGAGAGATTCTCCCTGCTTCACACCGGTGCCCACGGCTACGGTCGTCCCAAAACGTGCGTACTTGTGTCCATTGATCAATTGGGTCGCCCCGTCCTCCGACTTGAGGCGCGTTGCCTCAGTCGCAATCTCGACAGCATCCATGAGTGCAAAGTTGCGATCAGTCAAAACGATGGTGCCATCAATGGGATTGGTAGCGCCCGCTGTGATTCGGAAAATATCAAAGCCGGGGCCGCCATTAACTCGATCGCCATCGACCCACTGATTTTCCCCTAGGCTCGCTTTACCCTCGCCATTGCCAATCAGACCGGAGAAACCGCTGATGATGAAAAGGTCATCGCCCTTTTCACCCTTGAGATAATCGGCACCCGCGCCACCGACCAGATAGTCGTTGCTGTCACCGGCAAAGACCGTATCGTTTCCGGTTCGGACCGTTACATTGTCGATACCGACAGAGCCGGTGACGTAATCGGCGTTATTAGAACCATCCATGCGCGCATAAAGTCCTGCTTTACCGCTCCTGACCAACGGATAAAACTCCGCTAGCTCGAAAGCATCAGCAAAGTCGAAGAAGAGTTCAACGCCATCATGTGCCAGATCTGCCGTAGAGGAATCATCGAGCTGGACATCGGCCTGATAATACTGCTGGCCAGAGGGAGCGGTGATGGGAGTCTCGTCGGCTTCTGCGACAATCGTGAGTCGCTCCGGCCTTCCGCCTGGTGTGCCAAAGAAATGTAGTCCCGGATTCATGAGTCCCAGATCTAGCGATGTTGCATCCTCTTCAAAGGCTTCGCTCGAAATTCTGGCCTTCACACCATTACTGAGATGAAGCTCCTCAATATTCGTGAAAAGTAGATTAGTGAAATCGCCCGACTTAGTGAAAACAATCCGATCGACATAGTTGGGCGTTCCACGAGTGGTCGTGGCTGTAGAGATCGCAGAAGTGGAAAAGACGCCTGGGCCGGTCTGCTGGAATCCCAGATTAACCGTCGCATCCGTTGCTAAAGTGAGTGTTTGAGCCAACGTATAGGTCTTTTTCGGATCATAAACTCCAGAAGCGGTCCTTCCGAGATCGTCCTTGTTGCCTACAAGGCCATCGATGGTCGTTCCTTCAGGAACAGTTTTATCAATGACAACAAATTCATCTGAACCGGCCGTCCCCACGTAAGCACCTGAACTCACATCCTGTGCGAGAACGGCATGGATGCTTGAGGCTAGAACCGTTGCAGCGACCAGCTGCCAGTTCATGTTCTTTTTCAGCACTGTTATGCTCCGTTTTTATTCGAAGCATGGAATCTAATAACAGATGACTGAAAGGCCTAGGGAAAATTTCCCGAAACAGGAAAAATATTTTTAGAGAATAGGCCGATGCGATGCGATGAACTGGGTCGCCATGCTTACAAGTTCACTCGTAGAGCTTAGTGCTAGTTTTTCCTTGATCAGGATCACGTAGTTCGAGACAGTTTTTGCAGTAATCCCAAGGGAATTAGCAATATCTCTTGAGTCTTGCCCCCTCCCCAAAAGCTGGAAGACCTCAAACTCCCTGGCAGAGAGATAACGCATGGAATCTTCCCCCCTGATTTCTGACTTGTCTCCCGTATGACGCAGATTCGATCCGGTAAAGAGCTTTCCGGAGGCAACTGTTCGAACCGCTTCCACCATTTCACCGGGCGAACAGCTTTTGCAAAGATAACCGCTGGCCCCCGCATCAAAGGAACGCGTCACATATATCGATTCGTCGTGGATACTGAAAACAAGAACTTTGGCATCCCCATCGATCTGGATGATGCGCCGCGTGGCCTCGATCCCACTAATTCCGGGCAGATTGAGATCAATCACTACAACGCTCGGTCTCCATAGATTGTACTGATCAACGGCAGCATCACCACTTTCAACCTCCGAAACCACGGAGAAGTCCCCGGTCATTTCCAGAAGCATTCGGTAACCCGTGCGAACCACTGAATGGTCATCGACCAGCATTACGGTCATTAAGGAATCAGTCATCTTTAGTGTTTTTCAAAGGCAAATCGATCCGGATCTCTAACCCCTGCCCTGGACGATTAATCAGTTTGAACTGGCCCTGAAGACTAGCCACCCGCTCCCGCATCCCTAAAAGCCCGAATCCCCGCTTTTTTTTGGATTGGGAGATTCCTCTGCCGTTATCTTTGATGATCAACTGAATCGTCGAGGGGCTTCTCTCCATGATGCTAATCTCCGATAGAGTGCCACCAGAATGACGCAAGGTATTGGTCAGGGCTTCCTGAATAATCCGATAAATTTCAATACTCATCTCTCCTCGCAGTTCATCTAGAGCAGATTCACAGTGGAAGATGATTTCAAGATGAGGAGATGTGATGAGCCAGTGATCACGTAGATCGGAAATCGCGGCCTTCAAACCGAGGTCCTCAAGCACCATCGGTCTTAACCGGCGCATGAGTGAGTGAACGACACCGAACAAGCGATCACACAAACGCTGAACTTCCTGATCAGCCCTGGCCCCTTCGCCAGGATTTGTAACCATTGCCCTGCTCATCATTTTGATAGCGGTAAGGTTCTGACCAAATTCGTCATGAATTTCCTGCGCAATACTCCTTCGCTCTTCTTCCTGTATTGAGAGCGAGTGTCGGGTTAAGGCTCGATTTTCGTCCCTCGAAGCATTGAGAGACCTGGATAGATGATTGATTCCTGAGGAAATTCTGTCGAGCTCTGAAAGTCCAAACCGAGGCAAACAGGTGTCGTAATCCCCCTCTTCGATAGCATTTAACCCCCTGAGTATTGGTCCAACCGGCCTCAGTGCGCGTCCGGCCAGAAGATGAACTGCCCCGTAGATAGCCAACAATAAAAGGCCCTGAAGCATCAGAAAACCCTGCACCTCCTCCCAAGCTTCCCTGATTTCATCTTCAGCATAGGATTCGATGTGGATATAGACGGGGCGCTCGGTTCCAAACTTCACTTCGCGGACAACCACGAGGGGCTCAGAAACGACGGCCCCACGAAACCACCTGGGCACCCCATCGGCCAGGTTGTCCAGAGCCGAAATCCCCTGAAGAACGGGGCCAGCATTACTTGATGTCACCGCAATACGGAGGTGACGTATACGGTCCACATGACTGATCTTTTCAATCCAGGCATGAATTGCGGTAGGTTTGAGATCTCCCGCGACAAGCGCTGCGTCAATAAGACTCAAGGCTAGCCCAACGCTCGCTCCCGCCTCGCGACGAACAGATTCTCGCGCATCACGGACCGCCCAACCGAAGCCCAGACCGATGATGAACAGCATGATGAAGGCTATAGAGAGATTGAGTCTCGACTCAAGACTAAGCTTCACATTCACTGCATCACCGGCCCTTGAATCACCTTATTCCTTACCGATCTGGTAAATCTCTTTCTCGTCGTCTTCCGCGATCTTTCCGGTTACTGCATCAATTTCAATCTTAACTTCCTGACTATCAGCACCCTTGATGTCAAATTCGTAGGACACCCGGCCGTCCGATTCAATCTCGAACTCGGTTTCAACGATGTTGCCGGGATGCTTTTTCAGAGCAATTTCCTTAGCCTGATCCAGCGTGATTTTGGCCTTGGCCTTGAATCTGGGGTCTTCAGGACTATCAACTTCAACTTCGTTCTCGGTGATCTGGCCAGTCGCTGCATCACACTCGAATTCCATGGTGGAATCCTTGCCCTTGATTTCAAACTCATAGACCGTTTTTTTACCTTCGGTCTTTTTTTCCATCTTCACCATGTCACCGGCCAACTGCGCCTGAGCGGCCTTTACACAGCTATCAACGATTGATTTTTCACTAGCAACGACCGTTCCGTAGGCCATAGAGAGGGCGATGCAAAGACCGCTCAACTGCAGTTTAGAAGAACTTTTCATAGTATTACTCCGGTTATGAAGAATTGGTCTGGCGGATCCACCTTCCCGGCGGGTCACTCCGTCACTTTTTTAGGCATTCGTGCCTGGGGTATCTCTGTCCTCCTGACTGCGTCCAGTAAATCGTTTCAGTTGATTCCGAGAATTCTTGCATTAGCGGATAGATCCCAGACCGACTTACCTTCCTTTGTAAATCCGTTGGCCGGTGGCAAAAAACCATTGCTGACAAACTGCCACTCATTGTTGACCTCATCCGTGGCCCGTTGAAGTTCCTTATTCTGTATCGAGGTCTTTAGGGACGGGCCTATCTGGCAGATGCACGATGGCAATCTCCCCTTTGTCCGATCCAGCCAATAAAAAACCCTTCGATTACCACAACTGCAAACGCACTCTACTTTTTTTCGGATCCCATCTGACTGGGTGGACTCAAAACGGCCCAGCCGTTTTGTACTGATTCCGTTCCTAACAACTCCGATTTCATCATCAAATCGTAGCGATCATGGTCCCTTCCTGCCTAGGGAAAATTTCCCAGTTTTTCACTTATTCGGGAAAATTTCCCTTTTTTTTCATTCGATGGGTGCCGTTAAATGGCCTGAAATTCTCGGCTCGCAATTTTGGAGTCCATCCGATGTTCAGTTTCCGCATATCGTTTCTTTCAAGCATGATGTTCCTGCTTTGGGCGGAAGGCACACATGCGGATACTGCATATATTTCCGTTGAGAGCGGCAATGAAGTCGCTGTTGTTGTCCCCGAAGGCACAGTGGCATCATGCATCAAAGCCGGCAAAAGGCCTCGAGGCCTCATGATGGCTCCAGATCAGAAGTCATTTTTTGTGGCTGTTAGCGACGAACACACGATCAAGCAGTTCGATCTGACATCCAAAAAGCTGTGGCCAAACTCCCTTCGGGAAGGGATACAGAAACGTTTGTGATTTCTCCTGACGGCAAACGTCTTTACGCCTCAAACGAAGACGACAGCATGGTGACCGTGGTCGACATTGAAAAAAGGAAAGCCATTAAGGAAATCAATGTTGGCGTTTAGCCCGAAGGCATCTGTATTAGCCCAGATGGGCGGTGGGTCGTGAGCACCAGCGAGACAACCAATATGGCCCACTGGATTGATACAGCATCACTCAGCGTTGTCGACATTACTCTGGTTTATCCAAGACCTTGTGCCTGTTCGTTTACCCGAGATGGCAAGCAGGTCTGGGTATCTTCTGAAATCGCAGGATCGGTCTTCGTTCTTGACAGCTCAAATCGACGACCACTCGGCCGAATCTCATTTTCCGTTCCCGGCGTCAGCAGAGACCGAAAAGTTGCAACCGGTAGGTATTCAAATTGATAAAGATCGCAAATGGGCGTATGTCGCTCTTGGACCCGCCAATCGCATAGCAGTCATGGATGCTCAGACACTCGACATCAAGGATTACTGGCTGGTGGGCCAGAGGGTCTGGAATATCACCTTCGGGCCTGAAGAGAAGTATCTCTATGCCGCCAATGGGGTGAGTAATGTCGATAATTAATCTCGAAAGCCGCAAGGTTGAGAGGTCTATTGCTGTTGGTCTTGAACCCTGGGGGGTGGCGATTGCCCCCTAGTCATCTCAGATATCGGTAGTTTTTTTGATTCCGTGAAAAACATCTTCAAGGCCGAAAATTATGAGATTGCGTTAGCCATCGGGGATTTCGCGCAGATCGCCTCCTCCGTCTTCATCGTGATGCTCATTATTTTGATTTTGTCGATGATTCCGGGGGTCAACAGACCAATCCTAAAACTGATAAAAAAGCTCGATGAGTGGCTCAAGCCTTAATGATCATCACATAACACTTGAAAAGGTGGTGAGCAATGCGCTGAAGGGCTACACGGTACGAAACGGACTATTTGTACTGAACGACGATTGAGGATTGTTTTTCTTTAGGAAACAAATCATTCCCTAATACAGGGCTCGTTTGTAACAAGTGCATTCGAAATAAGCGTATAACAAAGCTGTATCTTTTTATGGGGCTTAATATCTTAAAGGAATAAATGGAAATGAGAAACAGATACATTATCGTTAGCGCGCTACTTGCTGGATTTACGTTGTTAAGTGGCTAGGCTTTTGCTGACAGAGATGGCGACAATGACGACGACTGCAGAAGCGGACGTAACAGAGTACGCAGCGTACATAGCAGCAGAAATGACGATAGAGATGACCACAACTGTAGCGGCACGAGTACTGGCAGCAGCAGCAATAGTGGAGCATCGACGCGCACCAAGTTAAAGGCTTATTTGACCAGCACGTTACAGACTGGCGCTTACGGCAAGATTGAATTTGAAACGAAGACAAACAGCACAAAGTTTGAAAGCGAAGTAAAAATTCGACTGCCGAGCACAGTTATTGGCGTTTCTGACAGCGCAGCAGCACAAGCAGCAAGCGTTTCTTTAAGTCTTTTGCGTGGTGGCGCTGAATACGCAAGCTGCGATTTTGATCTGAAGAAAGCTTACACAACACGTGCTGAGTACAAATCAGAAGTAGCAAGCTACAGAGGTGCTGCACCGGTAGCACGTTATGGTGATTGCGTAGACGCAAATGGCGCAATTGCTGTTCCGGCAGTACAAGCTGGTGACACGGTAGAGATTTTTGTGGATACGTACCCTACTGGCCCATTTATTACGGGTACGGTTAACTAAGCTAATTCGACAAATACGAAAAAGCCCTTGTTTATACAGGGGCTTTTTTTGGTTCTTCGTAAGTTTCCTGGGAGAAGCTGATTGACAGGAAAGAGATCGGTAAATTGGTAGTCGCCAAACAAACCGATTCAGCCATCACTGGTGGCCGATATACAGAGAAGCTCAGTTGGATTGAGACGGGTGACCGATTCACCCGAAGACTGAAGGCTTGGGTCAAGGCATTGGTTCAGATCCTCCCCATCAAGCACGTCTCTCAATTGACAGGACTGAACTGGCAAACGATTCGGAACATAGACCATCGACGCTTGAAGGCCCTACACGGTAGCTTCAATGCGGATGGGGTCACACGACGACTGGTGGTGGATGAGTTTGCTCTGCACAAGGGCCATCAATACGCCACGGTCGTCATGTATGAACAGCGCCTTCGGGTGCTTTGGGTCGGTGAGGGACGCAGTCGGGCCACACTGAAACCTTTCTTTGATCTTCTTGGAGAGGAAGGATGCCGACGCATTGAGGCCGTTGCCATGGATATGAATACGGCGTTTGATCTGGAAGTCAGGGACCGGTGTCCTCATGCCGAGGTGGTTTTCGATTTATTCCACGTCGTTGCCCGATTTGGTCGTGAAGTGATTGACCGTGTCCGTGTTGATCAAGCCAATGCCCTAAAGTCTGACCAGACAGGGCGACGCGCAATCAAGCGATCTCGCTGGATTCTGCTGAGAAATCCGGAGAATCTATCGGAAACACAGTCCATTAAACTGGATGAGCTATTGGCAGCCAATGCACCTTTGGCTACGGTCTATCTTCTCAAGACCGCGATCAAGGAGATCTGGTTCGCACCGAGCGTACAGATTGGCGCCAGGCGATGGAAGGAGTGGTATCGAATGGCCATGGATAGCGGGCTTGAGGCCGCAATCCGCTTTGCCAAGTTGCTGAAGCCGTACCTTAGAGGGATCCTGGCATCAGCGAAGTACCCTATGCACACCAGCGTGCTGGAAGGGGTCAATAACCGCATCAAGGTCATTAAGCGGATGGCCTACGGGTACCGAGATACGGAATACTTTTTTCTAAAGATCAAGGACGCCTTCCCCGTAAAGACGCGATGAACCTAAAAATCACCCACCTCACTCCGGAATCGGGGAGCTTTTTAGAAGGCCAGATACACTGGTGGTGCACTAGCGCGACCCTCAAGATGTTCGGGCCTTCGATCTCTATAGGGCAAAGTACTCTTGCAGGTCACTGGAGTTACACTGATCGATGGTCACCTTCTGGCCCAATCACACTAATGTAGATTGGTGGGGTCCCGCGGAAAATAGACCTCTATGGCTGCGCTCATGCCAACTAATCGCCCGCATTTCCTACCACCGATAAGGGATAGAAGTCGGCTCAAAGGCCTGACGAAGCTCTTCTCCCCTTTATGCGTATCTGCCTGAGGGGTCTCAAAGGCTCGAGGGGCAACTCACAGATTTCGGAGTGGTTCATCTTGCTAATTTTGGGCGACTAAGGGTGTTAGACAGATGAACATCTGATACGATATGTTATAACTTTTCAGCCAGTCACGACTGACAATGATGCACGCACATAACCACACTCAATGCATTTCATCGGCAATACAACGCGCGGAACAGCTCTGCGCGACCAGAGGCGCTCGCTTCACACCGATGCGGCGCAAGGTTCTTCAGTTGATATGGGAGAGCCATCAGGCTGTAAAAGCCTATGACCTGCTGGATCGCA
>JBILGU010000002.1:0-197760 GCA_044350805.1 Methylococcaceae bacterium | reverse complement strand
CGTCCAGAAAGCTGGTTTGTTGCTGCATCGCTTTACGTTAATTGGCGGTCGGAAGAACTGCCGTCTATTTTACTGGCCGGGAGCCCTGAATTTACCGGGCTCACCGATTTATTCCGCGGCTCCCTAGCTCTCTCAAGATATTCTTTACGACATCTTTATCCCTGCGGTTCCCGGCTATCTTGCGATTGTGCCTTCTTCTTGTAAATGCCTCATCTTGGACAGCAACAGGTAGAGCGAAGGTTTTCAGAAGATCCCTAAGCAAGGTGCCCCCGCCACTGGGATCGCCAAGCGCTACCCGCTGCAAAGAAACCACCCAACAAAGTTCAATGCAGCTATCTATAGCTCCGATATTTCTATCAAAAAGTTGTCGGATCTTTAGACTTGCTTGGAGCGCTGGGTCTTGGTACTGACATAAATCCGGCGTCTCTCCATCAGCTAGCCAATGACTGAGCGCATAGTTACCAAACTGAGAATCATCAAGACCTTCATCTAACGCAGCTTCGATGTATGGAGAGTTTTTGTTAATCATCACTCGCCACCGACGCCTTGCGCATTGCTGCAGTCGCCTGCTCTACCGACTGACGGACAGGATCAAGATCCAGACGGCTGTATATCTGAGTGGCCTGCTGGCTCTTATGGCCAAGAGATTTGCCGATGATGGTCAAACTGGCCCCCTGACGGGCCTGCCATGAACCTAAAGTTCGACGAAGGTCATGGATACGCAAATGATCAAGACGATCGACGTTGACCTTGTGCTTTGAAGCAAGACTTCTGATGTCTCCTTCACTCTCAGGAACGGGCCAACCAATTGCCATAATGGATTTCTTGAGCTGCTCAAGCTCATCCCAGTCAAAAAGGTCAGCCCACGCCTTGCGAGGCGCAACAATGTGTCCTGTCTTTCCGTGTGATGGAAAAACCCAAACAGCATTCACCACTTTGTGGGCTTTACGATGCTTAAGAATCTCAACCGTTTCTGGAGAGAGCGCTACACGTTGTAAATCTCCATTTTTTGTCTTTGGAATGACCCAGACTGCCTCAGTTAAATCGATATCCTGCCAGCGCATAGCAATGAGATTCGATGTGCGTGCGCCCGTATAAAGTGCGAGCAGAAAGAAGTCTCTATATCTTGATGCTTCGACCGCAGCCATGAAGCGGGGAAATTCAGCTGGCTGAAGGAAACGTTCTCGACTTTTTATGAACCGGGATTTGATCGCACTCGCTGGGTTATGAACTGCCGTAATACCTTCAGATATCGCCCAATTGAAGACTGTTGAAATGACAGCCCTAGCCTTGTTGGTTTGAGCATCGGAAGCGATTTTGATCCCTCGCAAACGATCCGGTGTCACTTGTGACATTTTGAGGCTTTCAATGCCTTTTAGATGGATCTGAACCAGCGCCTCATACTCGACTATGGTTCTTGGGGCCAATGGCCTTCCGGACCGATTGCGTTTTTCCTTAATAAATCGGTCGAACACTTCTCTGAAAGTAGGCTCCGCCCGAATGGCGCGTTTAACCGAAGCGGGGTTTCCGTCCCGCGCTATTGCACCATTGATCTCATTCGCCTTAGCGCGAGCCTGTTCTACGGTGAACGCTGGAAAGGTTCCAATCTTTATGCGCTCTGGCCTTCCAGCAAGCCAGCGGTAGGAGTAAAATGTTTTAGCTCCTTTTGGTGTGACCATAAGGATCAAGCCAGGTGTCTTTTCATCTTTGACCGAATAGATTTTTCCGGTTGGTTGTAAAGACTCCAGGTAGCGCTTACTGAACATGGTGGCGACTCCTCCAATCTTGCTATGCTGTTGCTATGGCATTGCTAGGATGGACGTAAATAATGGTTAACTTTCGTTAATGCATTATGCCACTAAGTCATTGATCTGAGAGGATCTAGAGGCGCTGATAAAGTGTGATAATTCTTGAATTATCAAATTCGTAATGTGTGGGTCGTCAGTTCAAATCTGATCATCGGCTCCATCTGACTTTACCCCTCAACCCCCTGACCACTTGCTATCTCCTCAGAGGAAACAAGCAAGGCAAGGGAAGCTAATTCCGATAGGCCGCCATGGATACCGTCCGTGATCTTTTTTCCTATCGAAAGCATTGGGCTCACCGCTTCGGCACCGCAAAGCAGCTCCCAACCACCCGCCGGGAGATGGAGGCGCTCGGATGGGATTCATGCGATATCGTCATCGTTACGGGGGACGCCTACGTCGACCACCCAAGCTTTGGAATGGCCATCATTGGTCGACTTCTTGAAGCTCAGGGATTCAGAGTAGGCATCATTGCTCAACCCAGATGGACCTCCGCAGAGGACTTTAGAGCCCTAGGCAAGCCAAATCTGTTCTTCGGGGTGACCGGCGGCAACATGGATTCCATGGTGAACCGTTACACCTCGGATCGAAAAATCCGCTCCAACGATGCATATACCCCTGACGGCGCCGCTGATCGGAGACCCGACCGGTGCGTCACCGTTTATGCACAACGCTGCCGCGAAGCCTTCAGGGACACGCCCATCGTTCTTGGCGGGATTGAAGCCAGCCTTCGTCGCGTCGCCCACTACGACTATTGGTCGGATGTCGTCCGCCGATCAGTCCTCATCGATGCCAAAGCTGATCTTCTGGTCTTTGGCAATGGGGAGCGCCAGGTTGTCGAAATAGCCCATCGGCTCGCGGCAGGCGAATCCGTTCGAGATCTCAGCAGAATTCGGGGAACCGCTCTGATCTTAAGAGACCTCCTGGATGAATCCAACGTCCTCGACTCCACCCAGGTGGATCAACCCGGTCCCCTTGCCCCTCCCGTCGATCCCTATGCGATGACGCCTCCCGCCTGCGATACGGCCATCGGAGAAAAGAAAGAGATCCCGATTCGGCTCAACCGAAATCGGAAATCCGTTGAAGCCATTCGCCTCCCGTCCTTTGAAGCCCTCCGCGAGGACCCCGTCCTATACGCCCATGCGTCCCGCGTGCTGCATCAGGAAACCAACCCCGGCAATGCCAGAGCCCTAGTCCAGAGGCATGGAGAACGGGACATCTTTATCAATCCGCCGCCGTTTCCCCTGACGACCCGGGAAATGGATACGGTCTACGACCTCCCCTATTCGCGCATGCCCTATCAGGGCTATGGTGGCGCCAAAATTCCTGCCTTTGAGATGATTCAGCACTCCGTCACCATCATGCGGGGCTGCTTTGGGGGCTGTAGTTTTTGCTCCATCACGGAACACGAGGGACGAATCATACAGAACCGTTCTGAGGACTCCATTCTTCGCGAGCTGGAAACCATTCGAGACACCTCACCGACCTTTACGGGGCATATCACGGATTTGGGTGGCCCGACTGCGAATATGTACCGCCTGGCCTGCAAAGACGCCGAGACGGAAGCCGCCTGCCGAAGGCTGTCCTGCGTATTTCCGGGGATCTGCAAAAACCTCGGCACCGATCATGGCCCCCTGATTCAGCTGTATCGAAAAGCCCGCGCCATTCCCGGTATCAAGAAAATCACCATCGGTTCCGGACTTCGATACGACCTTGCAGTCCGCTCCCCCGAATACGTCAAGGAGCTGGTAACGCATCATGTCGGCGGGTACCTCAAGATCGCTCCGGAACACACGGAAGCCGGCCCCCTCTCGAAGATGATGAAACCGGGCATCGGCACCTACGACAAATTCAAGGCTCTCTTTGACAAGTTCTCTCGGGAGGCCGGTAAAGAGCAGTACCTGATTCCTTACTTTATTGCAGCTCACCCAGGGACGACCGACGAGGATATGCTCAACCTTGCCCTCTGGTTGAAGCGGAATGGATTCAGGGCGGATCAGGTCCAGGCCTTCCTGCCCTCACCCATGGCCAACGCAACGACGATGTATCACTCGGGCAAAGACCCCCTTCACAGGGTCAGCCGAACCAGTGAAGACGTCTACGTTCCCAAAAAGGTGAAACAGCGACGTCTGCACAAGGCTTTCCTTCGCTATCACGATGCCGAAAACTGGCCCTTATTGCGTGACGCCCTTAAATCCATGGGTCGCGCCGATTTGATTGGGAACGGCAAACACCACTTGGTCCCGGCCTGGCAGCCCAAAGGCACTGGCCTTCAGCACGAAGGAAAGCGCAAAACGATCCAGAAAGGACGGGTACGGACCCAGCATACGGGCCTTCCCCCACTCCCGGGTCGCCCCAAACCCCCGCGCGCCCCACGCTAGCTTAGATCCCCGCCAAACCGGGCCAGCACAGGTACAATGAGGCCCAGGCTAAGGGACTTTACGCCCCCGCTGCCTCATTTTTGAATGTCACGAGGAATCGGTAATGTGGGAATTCGATCTGATGGCCGCCATTCGGGCGATTGAAAAATCCATGGCCTATGTTCTTTACCGGTTGGGGCTGTGCCTCGGCGTGGCCTTTGGCTATCTGATGGCTACTCTTGGAGGAGCGGGCACCCTGGTCGGGTTTGGCTCGCTTGAGAAAAACGCGATTTCACTTGGACCGATTGGCGCTGTCATCGGGTTTGTTGCCTTTGCATTCCTCATGACCCGCATCAGGACCGTTTGGCTTCGAATCGTCGACCTCCCTCAGCTCGGCATTCTGGCGGACCAGTGGGATGGACGCATGCTGCCAACGGCCCGAGCCCTTTTGACCTATGCCAAGGAGCGGCTGGACGGCGCCTATGCCAGTACTTCAAGACTGAATGATCTTGATCTTGCGGTCCGCGACGTATTGACCGATCTTTCAAGGCTTCATCCCTGCCCCAAACTCAATGGCGTTGAGGGATACCCGGCCCAAGTCCTCCATCAAATCACCGCCAGAGTCTCAAGGCTCAATCATCGGACGCTCCTGGCCTGGCATTTCATGAGCGGCCATCAGGATCCTTGGCGCTCTGCTGCAGAGGCACTGGAGGTCTACGACCGGCACTTTTCGGCGATGGCGCGCAATCGGGCCATTCTGATGGCCTTTACCTGGCTTGGATTTTTCACGGCCCTTCCACTTCTTTACAAGGGCATCGAGATCCTGGTCTCAGATATCCCCATCCACATGGGCCCCTGGCCCCTGATCTTTGGCGGTGTTTTCTCATGGGCCATCAAGGCTGCCTTTTTCGATGCCATCGCAGAAGCGGCCATGCTGGACTACTTTTTCCCGATCGCGCGCCGGGAAGCCCAAAGCGTTCCGGGATCCTCCCTGAGCCAGAACTCGCCCGCCTTTGCAGCACTCGAATCAAAAATCGGTGGTTTCACTGGCTAAACTCTTGCGGACCCAAGACGACTTCCGATGGTGGCTCCCCTCTGAAAAAGCGCCTATAATTCCAAGGTTTAACGACAGTTAAGGATGAGCCCATGCGTGTAGTTCAAGAAGCGCTGACGTTTGACGATGTTCTCCTCATTCCCGCCCACTCCAGTGTGCTGCCGCGGGATGTCAGCCTTGAGACCTACCTCACACGCAACATCAAGCTCAACATTCCTCTCCTTTCGGCGGCCATGGACACCGTGACCGAGGGGCGTCTTGCGATCACGATCGCCCAGGAAGGGGGCATCGGCATCATCCACAAGAACATGAGTGCTGACCGGCAGGCCTATGAGGTCAGCGCAGTCAAAAAGTACGAAAGCGGGGTCATCAAGGAGCCTTTTACGGTCTCCCCGAATGCCACCATCCGCGAGGTGCTGGAACTGACCCGAGCCAAGGGGATCTCCGGGGTACCGGTTGTCGACAAGGGGGATTTGGTCGGAATCGTAACCAGCCGCGATCTTCGCTTTGAAACCCGTCTTGAGGAATCTGTGGCCAAAGCCATGACCCCCAAGGAAAAGCTGATCACGGTTCGAGAGGGCGCGAGCAAGGAAGAAGCCATTCGCCTCCTGCATCAGCATCGCATCGAAAAGGTGCTGGTCGTGAATGACCGCTTCCAGCTGCGTGGCATGATCACTGTCAAGGACATTCAGAAATCCCGTGACTATCCCCAGGCCTGCAAGGACGAGCAGGAGAGGCTGCGCGTTGGCGCAGCCGTCAGCACCGGTGCAGGGACCGAGGAACGGATCGAGGCACTCTCCGCTGCAGGCGTTGACGTGATTGTGGTCGATACAGCCCATGGACACTCCCAAGGCGTGCTCGACCGGGTGCGCTGGGTCAAACAGAATTTCCCTAAGATTCAGGTCATCGGCGGCAACATCGCTACCGGTGAAGCGGCCAAGGCCCTCGTTGAAGCCGGTGCTGATGCTGTCAAGGTCGGGATTGGCCCGGGCTCCATCTGTACGACCCGCATTGTTGCCGGGGTCGGCATTCCGCAAATCACCGCTATTTCTAATGTGGCAGAGGCCCTCAAAGGCACCCATGTTCCCCTGATCGCCGATGGCGGCGTCCGGTATTCTGGCGATGTGGCCAAGGCCTTGGCCGCGGGCGCTTATACCGTCATGCTCGGCGGCCTTTTTGCCGGAACCGAAGAGGCTCCGGGTGAGGTGGAACTCTTCCAGGGACGATCCTACAAAAGCTATCGTGGCATGGGCTCCTTGGGCGCGATGTCGCAAAGCCAAGGCTCCAGCGACCGCTATTTCCAGGAAAGTACCGAGACGGAAAAGCTGGTTCCCGAGGGCATTGAAGGACGCGTTCCCTACAAGGGATCCGTTGTCTCCATTCTTCACCAACTGGTCGGCGGAGTGCGTTCCGCCATGGGTTACACCGGCTGCCATAGCATTGAGGAAATGCGCAACAAGGCAAGTTTCGTTCGCGTGACTTCAGCCGGCATGCGTGAGAGCCACGTCCACGACGTCTCCATCACCAAGGAAGCCCCCAACTATTCTCACGATTGATCGAAAGCGGCGAAAAAAACGCCGCTTTTCCTTCAATTCCCCATCCATGCTCCGCAAAGGAGACGGAACGCGATGCAGAACATTCACGCTGACAAGATCCTGATCCTCGACTTTGGATCTCAGTACACCCAGCTCATTGCCCGGCGGGTCCGCGAGATGGGGGTCTATTCCGAAATACATCCCTGGGATTGTGACGCCGCCTTCATCAAGGATTTTGGCGCGCGCGCCATTATTCTCTCGGGCGGCCCTGAAACCGTTACGCAGGCCGATACGCCTCGTGCAGCCCAGATCGTTTTTGAATTGGGCGTTCCCGTCCTTGGCATCTGCTACGGCATGCAGACCATGGCTGAACAGCTCGGCGGTAAAGTCGAAGCGGCGGATCACCGGGAATTTGGCTATGCCCAGGTTCGTGCCCATGGACACTCCAAACTCCTGATCAA
The DNA here is from genome assembly GCA_044350805.1 of Methylococcaceae bacterium. GTDB lineage: Bacteria > Pseudomonadota > Gammaproteobacteria > Methylococcales > Methylococcaceae > UBA6136. Next base: position 190,545 of record JBILGU010000002.1, on the reverse strand, counting down.
CATTGAGGATCACACCAGCCCTGAGGGCTACGGCCTCCTGGATGTCTGGATGAGCCATGGCGACCAGGTCACCACTCTTCCCCCCGGATTCGGCCGGATCGCTTCCACCGGGACGGCCCCGATTGCCGGGATGGCCGATGAGTCTCGCGGGTTCTATGCCCTTCAGTTCCACCCGGAAGTGACCCATACCCATCAGGGCCTTCGGATCATCGAACGGTTTATCAGGGAAATAGCAGGTTGCGCGAGCCTTTGGAATACCCAAAACATCATTGAAGAGAATCTCAAAAATCTTCGGGAAAAGATCGGCAAAGAAGAGGTCATTCTGGGCCTTTCGGGCGGCGTCGACTCCTCCGTGGTGGCCGTCCTTCTCCACCGCGCCATCGGCGATCAACTGATCTGCGTTTTCGTGGACACTGGGCTTTTGCGCCTGAACGAAGGCGATCAGGTCATGGCCACCTTCGCCCAGCACATGGGAGTCCGTGTCATTCGCGTGGACGCTGAAGCCCGGTTTCTTTCAGCGCTCGCCGGCGTCGATGACCCGGAAGCCAAGCGCAAGATCATCGGCCGTCTTTTTGTCGAAATCTTTGATGAGGAGGCGGGAAAGCTTGCGGCGGCAAAGTGGCTGGCACAGGGCACCATCTATCCGGATGTCATTGAGTCCGCAGGCTCAAATACCGGAAAAGCCCACGTGATTAAATCTCATCACAATGTCGGGGGCCTCCCCGAAAACATGAAGCTCAAACTGGTTGAGCCCTTGCGTGAGCTTTTCAAGGATGAAGTTCGAAAGATGGGGCTTGAGCTCGGACTCCCTGCCGAGATGATCTTCCGCCATCCCTTCCCGGGACCCGGTCTGGGCGTTCGAATTCTTGGCGAGGTCAAGAAGGCCTATGCCGATCTTCTCAGAAAGGCCGATGCCATTTTCATCGAAGAACTGTATCGGCATGATCTTTACGATAAGACCAGCCAGGCCTTTGCCGTTTTCCTGCCGGTCAAATCCGTCGGGGTCATGGGGGATGGCCGGCGCTACGATTACGTCATTGCGCTGAGGGCTGTCGAAACCATTGATTTCATGACGGCTCGCTGGGCCCATCTCCCTTATGATTTTCTGGATCTGGTCTCTCGGCGCATCATCAACGAGGTGCCCGGCATTTCCCGCGTCACCTACGATATCTCAGGTAAGCCGCCCGCCACAATCGAGTGGGAATGAGATCTGCGATCTATCATGTTGATTTAAAACGGTTTGATCGTTACGACATTTTTACGACATCTTGATTGATCAATCATTGGATTAACGCATCCTCGAGATCTTGCAACGATTGTCAACTCCTGCCGAGGGAAGAACTCTACCCACAAAAAAGTCCACATCACCAAAAGATATACCGGTGTGATGCGGACAGGGGGGGATCGAAAATTGAGGAATACCCTACTAAGACAGTCAGGAACTCAATAGTTCCTTTCGCGTGATCAAAACCGCAAGGCTCAATGCGATCAGAAGCTCTCGGCAGCCTTAAAATGGCTCCCACTCTCCCTCTGTTTAAAACGAAATTCATTTTGGAGAGGGCTTGAGTCGCATTTCGGTCTGGCCACCCAAGACCCAAGATTCAGTCGCTTGCCGATGGCGTTCAGGGACTAAATTCAGGGAATGCCATCTCGATCCGGTCGCTAAAGGCATTACAGATACACGCCTCATCCTTACACCGTGAGAGGGTGTCTTTTTCAAAGGCCTCATCCTTGTAGTCCTTATGGGAGACTTCCTGTCCCATCGCATTTTCCAGTCCGAAGACCTGAGCTCTCGCGTCAAGTTCACTCAACTTGATGAGCAAGGGGCTCTTGCAGATGATCTTTTCGGCGCTGGTTTTAGGGGACTGACAGGTGAAGGGCGTTTTGACATCCGCATAGGGCGCAAGGCCCGCGAGCGCATTGTCGATGGACATTTCTCGGGGACACACGGCCGAAGCCGAAGTCGCAAGGAAAAGGTTCAAAACCAGTACGCCACTCAGCCATTTGATGGTTGCCATCTTGATCTCCTACAGTTTGTGAATCCACATCCGAGTCTATCGTCTTATCATGTGGGGGTCATTACGCCTCCTGAAACTCAACCCCTCAGATCCTGATGCCCTTCACCGAGACCGACAACATCCTGATGGAGCGCGCCATTCATTTGGCAAGGGAAGCCCAGAACGTCGGCGAAGTCCCCGTGGGGGCTTTGATTTTTTTCGAGGGCGAGATCATTGGGGAAGGCTGGAATCGACCCATCCTTGATCATGACCCCACAGCCCACGCTGAAATCACAGCGCTTCGAGAGGCAGGGCGTACGCTTCAAAATTACCGACTGGTCGGAGCAACGCTCTATGTGACGCTCGAACCCTGCGTCATGTGCATGGGTGCCATCAGCCACGCCCGAATTCAGCGCATCGTGTATGGGGCTACCGATCCCAAGCGCGGCGCCGCGGGGAGCGCCCTGCAATTGGCCGATGCAGACTTCCTCAATCACCGGATTGAGGTTTCAGGGGGTCTTTTGGAGGAGACCTGCAGCGCCCTGTTGCTCGATTTCTTTCGCGCGCGGCGCTGAGTGCCTCACCATCATCCAAGCCAAAACCCAGACTTTAAAGAGCGGCCAAACCCCTCCATTCGACGCCCACCCAAAAACGAAGGCGCGGGGAAATTCGGCACGGACGGCTGGGGTGATTGACCTGATAGGCCCCTTACCTGATTTCGATCGGAACGCAGAGCTGATAACCCAAAAGTCTCTGGGGCTTGATACATCCCGGCTCAGCTCCAGCATCCACCAACTTCTTTCGAAGACGAACAATCCGGACTTCAAGGGAGGCTTTTTTAAATCCCTCGGGTGACTGTCCCATCAATTGAGAGAGCTGATAGATATCCAAGGTCCGAAGTGGGGAGCGGATCAATCCAGCCAGAACGGCGGCCTCGGCCGGGGTGAGACCGATCTCCCCTGAAGGGCCGGTCAGTCTCAGCAGTGACAGATCCAACTGCAAGAGGCCCGTGCCCCGCTCCGGGATCTCCGTTAATCGCCGCTGGATGGAGGCAATGGCACCCAGCAAGATCTCAGGGTTCACGGGCTTTACCAAATAGACATCCGCCCCCTCTTGATAGCCCTTGGCGATGTGCTGGGAGCTGCCCCGGGCCGTGACCATGATGATGCCCACATGCGGCTGAATTTCGCGAAGACGTCGAGCAAAGGCGAGGCCATCCTCGCCCGGCAAATTCAGATCAAGGATAAAAAGGTGGACCAGCGCGCCGCCAACCACCCCCTCCAGATCCTCCGCTGCCTCAAGCTCAAAGACATGATGACCATTTCGTCGGAGCAAGCCGGCTGTCGCCTCACGGAGTCGATCGTGATCCTCCACCAGCGCGATACTTAAAGCGGGAGACATAGGGTAAATCCAATGTTCGAACGGGAGGGGGTATAGCGAAGATCGCCCCCCAGGCTCTCAGTGAATTGATGGGCGAGATAAAGACCTAATCCGGTGCCCGAGAGGCGCCGCGCCTTGGGAGAGCGGTAGTATTTTTGGAAAACCTGCTCAGGGTCCGGCCATCCTGCCTTACCCGGCTGATTCTCAATCTTCACGAAGAATCCTTGTGTCGTCTCATCAATCTCCATCCGAATCATCGAGGACGGATCGCTGTACTTGATTGCATTGTCGATCAAGTTCAAAAGGACCAGTCTCAACAAAACCAAATCACTGCGAATCTGGAATTCGCGCTCTGCCTTTAGTTTGACTCGCGAGGGGTCGGCACACCGCGTAATGAGACAGCGCACTTCAAGACACAGCGATATGACACCCAGGTGAGGGACGACCTTTCCCTGTTCAAGCTGATCCGCCGCAAGACATCGATCCAGAATCTCACCTATTTCCTCAATCGAACGCTCTGCCAAAATGCGAGGTCCCGACTCGGTCGAATTCAAGGTCATTTGGATCACCGCCATCGGCGTTCGAAGCTCATGGGTCAGCATGGCCAGAAACCGCGCCTTTTCATCAGCACGGGCCTGCTCTTCCAAAATCCGTTCCTGCATTTGTTGATGGCGTCTTTCAAGTGCAATGCGCTGGCGGTCCGTGTTGCGAAGACGGAGCTGAAGGATGATCAGGATGGCCAGCCCATTGATGAGGGTATAAATCAAAAGACCGTCAAAGATCAGAAAATTCGCCCGCACCCATCCCAGGGCGGGGAGACTGGATGAGGAGAGGCCCAGGAGGATCACGCTGTAAATGACCACCAGCGTCCGCCGTGAGAGGGGTGGCATCGAAGAGGCCTCTCCATCCCCCATGGAGGGCTTGATGGTCAGGACCAGGGCAAAAAACAAAAATGGGGCCAAAACATAAAGCCCCATCGCAAACATAAAGGCCCACTGCGACGCGCCTGAGACCAGCAACAAGAAATAGAGGGGCAAGTACGCGGGCATCCAGCGCAGAATCGCCAAAAGGTGTCGGTTCGGGCGAAATTCCCTCAAAAAGCGGTACTCAAACCAGAATGCCGCGGCCCCATACGGGCCCATGAGTAAGTCCACGATAATGCCCGGGGGCAGCGTCCAGGAAGCCGGCCAAAAATAGCGGATATAGCCGAGAATACCGAGCATGAAAAGTAAGGACAGCCCTTGGTGGAGAACAAACCAGGCGATGATCGGGTCGCGAGTCGCCCATCCGTTGAGCAGTCCCCAGACAATGAAAAGGACCATCAGGGCGATATAAAAACTCGACTTGAGCTGCTGCAGGGTATCTGCCCTGATCGCGCATCGAGATCCAGGGCTTCAAGCGCCACCAGGAGCGTGGAATCTGTCCGGATTCGAAGCCAGACGTCCCGGGGCGCGTTGCCCGCAGCCAGGGTGAAATTGAGGTTGAGGGATTGATATCGATCCTGAGCCCGCTGCTCATCTCCACGAACCGTCCCGCCCGCGCGACCGTCCATGGGATCGAAAAGAACGACCTCATCGAGATAGTTCGGGCGAACCCGGAGAATGAGGCGATCGGTCGCCCCTTCAGGGTCAATACGGATGCGCAACCAGAACGTTGATGCGCTGTAGCCCCGATTCAATACCCCGGTGAACGCATGAAAGCGTTCCTGGGGCAAAGCCTCAAGCACCATCTGACCCGTGACATCTTCAAAAAAGGCCTGGTCCTTGATGTGATCCTTCGAAAAGGCCAAAGACCCCCACAGAAGGAGGATCAATGCCCCAACTACTCTTCGACTCATGAGTGCTTGTGATCGCGGTTGCCAGGTCCTGGCGCATGGTGCCACTCGCGGGAAGTGAAACCCTACAAAAACCTAACGCTGGCTTTAAGGAGAAAAAGGGACCGAGCGGGTGAATTCGAATCATTTCCCGCGGGTGCGATCATACTGTGGCGATCTGCCTGAATATTGCGGAATATTTCATACGAAGCGACCTTGACGATCCCTCTGGACCCAGACCCTCTCCTGGAAGGAAACTTTGATCTGTGGAAAGAAGGGATGGCCTTTTAAAGGGCTCAAAAGGCGATGAGCTGGCATCTAGCGGGGAAAAAGGAAGTTGAAATTGACCTGAACGCCCCATTTGGGATCATAGGGGGTTCGTTCAAAGTAGTAACGACCATCCAGGGTAATCACCGTGGGTTGGCCAAAAGGCTCCACCAGATGACTGGTCCAAAGATTGAGAGGCGCCGTCCAGGTGCCATCGGTCCAGTTCAGATAAGGCTCAACATCAACGCCGAAGGTGATTTCACTCTCGGTGGTGTAGGTGGCACTGGGCAGTAAAAAAAGAAGACTCCGGCTCGGAGCGCCATGGCTGGGAGAAAAGCCAAAGGTCTGATTCATGCTGAATCCCAGCGTCCACCCGCGAAGGGCGTAAATCGTTCCCGGTTGCCAGATCACTGCCCCAGAAAGACCGGCCCCCCATTGCTGGAACCCCAGGTTCGGCTGTGTGGCGGTTGGAAGATGAACTGAAGGGCCAAAGCCGACCAAAAGCGAATCATGCGCCAGAGACTTGCTGGGTGAAAAGTAAAATTCGAGATCCGTATCCCCATAACCAAACTGGTTCGCCCCGCCAGGGATCAAGCTACTTTGGTACCGGAGCGCCAAGGTGGCGCGGGTGAGAAGATTGAGATCCTCATTGATTTGCATCGGGATGATTGGCCTGAGCCGAAACCGATACGTGGAACTATCGCCAGGGCCTTCCCCTGAATCCAGGTGGTTTTCAAATTCAACCCGCGGGATGTACACAAAGGGGTTTTGGATCTGATAAAGGAGGTTCCCTGAATAGACCTCAAGCTCATGCGTCGCATGACTTTGAACCGCCCAAAAGCTCATGACAATGAGAGGGCTCAGCCATCGAAGGAGGGATCGCATGTGGTGGGTATCGGGATGTCTTCAGACTTTCGGACTACTGTAACCCGTTATCGGACTGATTCTTCATGAAAAAGGAGAGTTTTTTAAGGCCCAATCCCAAAGTCAGGCGACTTTCAGGAAGCCGGGGCCCTCGGTATCCTATACAAACCGATTCGGACCCTGCGATCAGGGGCTGTCCGGGCTTCCACTTCGAAAAACGCAAGGATTTGCCACGATGTCTTTCTACTGGATCTACGATCTTCCGACCTGGGCGTTCGGTCTTGGAACCACCCTTCTTTTTATCCTGATCCCGGTGAGCGGCCTTGCGCTGGTAAGGACAAAAATCTACAGCAAGTTTCGTCTTTCAGAGGGGACCAACGAGACCGTTAACGGTTTTTTTGCAGGGGTCGGGGTGATTTATGGGCTACTGGTCGGCCTGGTGGCCGTCGCAGCCTGGGATAATTATCAAAGTGTCGATGCCATTGCGAGCAAGGAATCTGCGGCCATTGCAGCCCTGTACCGAGACATCAGCACCCTGGAACAACCGGCCAAAAAGGAGCTTCAAAGGCATTTGGCCGATTACCTTCACTTTGTCATCCATGTCGCCTGGCCCGCCCACAAGCAGGGGGAACGCCCCCGGGAAGGAAGCCGGATGCTCTCCCGGTTTCATGCGGCCCTGGCCCGCTATCACCCGCGTAACATCGAGCAGCAAACCCTCCAGGCAGAAGCTCTGACGGCCTTCAACAAGCTGATTGAAGCGAGGCGGGCTCGCCTTGCCGCCGTGGACACCGGGATCCCAGGCGTCTTCTGGCTGGTCATCCTCGGTGGAACCTTTACCACGATCTTCATCGCGTACTTTTTCCACGTCTCCTCTCGACTCTTCCATCTGATCCTGACCGGAACGTTTGGCGGCTTCGTCGGCTGTGTGGTGTTTCTGGTCGCCGCCGTGGACAATCCCTTTCGGGGGCAAGTCTCGGTTTCAGCCGATGCTTACATCCAGCTTGAGGCGACCTTGAGTGATCTGGATCCTTCGGCCCTGGAATCCCCGGCGCCTTAAGCGCCCGGGGCGTTGGCCTACCGTTGCGGAGGGGCACCCCAACTCAAGGTGTGGACCCGGCTCAAGGATTCAGGATCAGATATGAGGTTGCGGCGATCGGGGCCTGACAGTTTTTCAGGGCCTTCTTCCACCAACTGATAGATCAGGGCCTTGAGCTGATGGCGTTGACGCTTTTTGACCGGTCGCGTGGGCAAGAGCGCCAGGTGGAGGGCACACATCCCAGGGTCGCGCACGTTGCGTGAGATCTCTTCCGGCGGGCGCTCTGCTTCCCGCGCTTCAAGGAGCGCCAGATTTTCTTCGAGAAGCGTCAGCACCCGCGGCGTTCTGGACTCCTCCGGTGTCAGGAATAGCCCCATTTTTCGGGTTAGTCTTCCGACCCAGGCGCTGCTTGACAGCATGGAAAGCGGGATCGAGAGGACCAGGCCCGTCAGGACAGGCACCAGCCAGATAAAAAAGCCGGGGACATAGCGGTAACTCACCCACCCGGCCACAAGCCCAATGAGGGTGTGTTCCCCATGCGCCTGAACGGCCTCCCAGAAACCTAGCCGATGCTCATCCCGATTCTGAGGGGGCCAACCCACACTGCGGCGCATCAAAATCGCAAAGACGAACTTGCTCTGATAAAGCATGAGGACGGGAGCCGTCAGCATCGAGAAGATGCTCTCGAGCACCACGCTCAAGGTGGCTCTCAAAAGTCCGCCATACAGGGAAAGGCGGCGCCAATTCAAAATCCCGAGCAGAAGACTCCAGAATTTGGGCAAGAACAGCATGGCCAGCGTCACGAGAAGAACGGTGGTCATCTCCACGACATAGGATTCAGGCCATACCGGGAAGAGATTGTCGCCAAAAAAGTAGACCGGCATGGTCTGACTTTTGACATAGGCTTCAAAGCCCGTGAGGATCAGAAACATCAGCCACAGCGGCGATGACACGTAGGACATGATTCCCATCAGGAAATAAAGACGGCTCAGCCCCGGAAAGCCTTTGGCAAAAACCAGCCGCAGATGCTGAAGATTACCCTGACACCACCGTCGATCCCGCTTGGCATAATCGATTAGGGTCGGCGGCAACTCTTCATAGCTACCCTTGAGCTCCGGCGCAATCCAGACCTCATAACCGGCCTGACGCAGGAACGCGGCCTCCACCGTATCGTGACTGAAAATCTCACCCCCAAAAGGTTCCGTTCCAGGTAACTTTGGCAAGCCGCAATGTTCGACAAAGGGCGTCATGCGGAGAATCGCGTTATGGCCCCAATAGCCACTCCCTGAGAGCTGCCAGAAATTGATGCCCCAGATGAAGATATCGCCATAGAAGTTACTGGCGAACTGGAGAATACGAGAGAAAAGCGAGTGTTGATTGGCCGGGAGTGGGGGCGACTGGATCAAGGCCACCTGAGGGTGACGGTCCATCATGTCGACCATTTTGACGAGCGTCTCCCCCGCCATGATGCTATCGGCATCGAGCACAATCATGTATTCGTAGCGCCCACCCCAGCGGTGGCAGAACTCTTCGAGATTTCCGCTTTTCCGGGCAATGTTGCGCTCCCGGTTGCGGTAAAAAATCCGGCCGTGGGCGTTAAAGTCAACGCACATCCGGTACCAGTTGGCTTCCTCCTGCATCCACCCCTGAGGATCGCGGGTGTCACTCAGGATGAACATTTCGAAATGATCGGATTGACCGGTCTCCACCAGCGACTGCCAGATCGCCCGAAGTCCTGCCGTGACCCGGATCGGATCTTCGTTATAGATTGGCATCACCAGGGCAGTCTTGCCGGGTGCGCGCTCCTGCGCTTGGGGATCAGCCGGCAACCGACCGATCGAGAGGCGATCCCCACCGAGCAACAAGACCCAAAAGCCGAGGGTCGCTGTCCAGAACGAGGTGCTGATCCAAAGGATCAGAAGGGTGTAGAGCACCAGCAAAACCAGTTCGGTCGGCGTCAGACCATTTTGCAGGAAAGCACTGGTGATCATGCCCAACGCCAGCATCGTAGTCAGGCTGACCAAAAGGACAAAAATCCACCGACGCCTTGAGACGGCAGAACCCAAAGGCTTGGCTTTGACTGACATGGGCGACTCGATGCGTGATCTAGCGGTCGGTTGATTTGAAGAGCCAGAAATCCAGAGGCACCGTCTTCATCGTGAGATGCGATTCATCAGGCACCGAAACCGGTAGCACCGACCTTAAGGACTCAGCGAGCTGCCGGGTGGTCTCATCATGGCGAAAAAGGGTGTCTCCTGACCATTCGGGCGACAGGAGCAAGGCCGCGCGGGCTGCGGCCAACGGCTGTGGATCATTGGAAGGGGGCATCCCCATGGCATTGGCCAGCGCATGATCAAACCGTCGCTGCGCCTCCTCCAGCGCCCGCCGGAGGAGTTCCCCATCATCCGGCCGGCCGATTAGCCGGCGCGCCCGATGGAGACAATCGTGGGCGAGACTTCCGATCAGGACGGGGTCCTTAAGACCCAGCTGCCGCCAGTAGGCTTCAATCCGCGCGATCAGTTCGGGCGCGGGTTTGGCTTCGCCGGTCGCAGGCTGTTCGGTCACGGCGTGTTCCACTGGTAGACCCAGGACTCGGTAAGGATGTCCTTGCCCGAGCGAAGAATCGCCCGAAGCTCCGTCGGGTTCTTCCCCTTCTCAGGCTCAAGTTCAAACATCAGCCGCCAGGTCCCCTGCTCTTCATTTTTTCGAACGACCACATTCGTGAGCTTCCCTACGGCACTGACCTCGGCAACGACCTTGGCCTTGGGGCTCATCAGCTTCAAGAGGGGGCTGGTGAAATCGACGACGAACTGTCGCTTGGGACCTTTGGGATCAACGGCGCCCACGCGCGTTGAAACCACCTTGCCACCACTCGGCGCCGTGAATTCCTGACTCACGAAGTGAAGGCGATAGTCATAGCGAAGATCCTTGCCTTCGGTGGGTGCTTCCTCAGGGACCCAGAAAGCCACAACGTTGTCATACTTTTCGGCTTCACTCGGGATTTCAATCAGATAGACCCCCCCGGCGCCCCAGTCCCCAATGGGCTCGACCCAGGCACTCGGACGACGGTTGTACTGGGCGTCGAGATCCTGATAGTGGTCAAACTGGCGATCTCTGGACATGAGGCCAAACCCTGAGGGCTTTCGATCCTGGAAGACACTGATCCGAAGCTGGCGCGGGTTATTCAAGGGACGCCATAACCATTCACCGGTGTTTTTGCCGATCAGAAGGCCATCGGAATCATGCACCTCGGGGCGGTAATCATCCATGAACCGATCCGTGTTCTCACCTCGGAGGAACATGCTGGTCAAAGGGGCAATCCCGAGGCGCTCGACCTTCTTCCTGAAATAAAGATGGCTCTGGACGTCCATCGCAAGGTCGAGACCTGGTCTTAAGACAAAGCGATAGGCGCCGGCAACGCTCGGGCTATCCAGAAGGGCGTAAACCACCAAGGTTCCGGCATCGGCCTCAGGCCGTTCGACCCAGAACTCCTTGAAAACCGGAAACTCCTCGGCCTTGGCCAGCCCCGTATCGATGGCAAGACCCCGGGCCGAGAGGCCATAGACCTGCCCCAAACCAACGGCACGAAAATAACTGGCCCCGAGGAATACCGCGATCTCGTCGAAGGTTTCATCCCGCTTCAAAGGGTAATGGAACCTCAGCCCTGCAAATCCCAGATCTTCAGGAAGCGGGGCGGGGAAACTGTTCTGGCCGTAATCGAAAAGGTCTGGCGAATATCCCACTCGCTTGCTGGAACCACTTTCGATCAGATTCACCAGGACGCGATCTTTGAACATGAAGCCGCGATGGAAGGCCTGAATCTGGAACGGGAGGTTCTCGGAACGCCAGATGGCCTTTTCAGGCTTGTAGCGGATCTCCCGGTACTGATCAAAAGCAAGTTTTGCGAGGAAGTCGGGAAGTCCGCCATCGTCCTTGACAAAGGATTGCTTGGAAAGCTCCTGCGCCTTGGCTTCGACCAGGCTGAAATCAAAGGGCTTGGCCACCTCGGGAGAGGCTGCCGGGGCTTCCTTGGGAGGTTCCGGTGCGGGTGGCGGGGCGACCTTCCCGGGTGAAGCAAACGCCTCGCCGAGCAAGAGCGTGGCAAGAAGCATCAGGGAGCCGATCGGGATCAACGGGGTGTGGCGTCGTGTCATGAACCGTAGTCGAGGTTGAATCGGGGACGTAGACGGCATCCCCCGCCGGAAAAACGATTCCATTCTACACCGGGACTTCGCCATCAGCGCAGTCGCTTACCGCCTTGTTGGGCTTAATTCGTGATGTAGCGCTTGGGGTATTCAAAGCGGTTGATTCGCCCAACCCCGGGCATTACCGCCGCCCAATCATCCACCGCAAAGAGGAGAGAGACCAGTCCGGCCGTGGGAAGAGACGACACAGGCTCCCCACCCAAAGCCCCTACCGCCTCGGAAATGTCTGGATTGTGGCCAAATAGACAGACCGTCTTGAGGGTCTCGGGCAAGGCATGAATGACGGAAAGAATGCCGGCCACGCCCTGTTCATAAAGGGCGGGGGCCATCCGGATATTTTCTTCGGGATAGGAAAGGGCACGCGCCACCCCAAGGGCCGTTTCCCGGGCCCGAACGGCAGGACTTGAGACCAGAAGCTCGGGATCAAGGCCCCAGGTGGAAAAATGGGATCCCATCAACGGCGCATCGCGCTCGCCGCGGGCATTCAACGGACGCTCAAGATCCTTGAGCGAGGGATGATCCCAGCTCGATTTGGCATGACGCATCAAGATCAGGGTCTTCATCCGCCCGAAGACCCCTGCCGACGCTGACGAATCGCCTGTCCAAGTTCATACACCGCCATCGCATAGTAGGTGCTGTGGTTATAGCGGGTGATGACATAGAAATTGGGATAGCCGATCCGGTAGTCGTTACCTTGGAGGGCGCTGAGGACCAGGAAGCTCACCTCACCGTCCATGCCGTTTCGGCCCGCGGGACGAATGCCGTGCGCCGCAAGATCCTCAAAGGTATAGCGGGTATCAAACCCGCTCTTGAGGGATTCGGCCTCAAGGCCCATCACCTGGGCTGCCATGACGACAGGCTCGCCGGCCTTCCAGCCGAAGGAGGCAAAGTAATGGGCAATGCTGCCAATCGCATCTTCAGGATCCCAAAGATCCACCCGGCCATTGCCATCAAAATCAACGGCGTACTTGAGAAAGCTGCTGGGCATGAACTGCCCGAGGCCCATCGCGCCCGCAAAGGAACCGACCGGCTTGGATGGATCCAGTCCCTCCTGACGCGCCATGATCAGGAGACTTTCAAGTTCGCTTTCAAAATAGGCGGCCCGCCGCGGGTAATCAAAGGCCAGGGTCGTCAGGGCATCAATGACCCGATGTGTGCCCACATTCGCACCATAGATGGTCTCGACGCCCATGATGCCCAGCACCACCTCAGGGCTCACGCCATAGGTCGCTTCCGCTCGCTGCAAGGCCGCCTGATGCCGGCTCCAGAACTGAGCCCCTGCCGAGATGTGCCGGTCATCGAGGAATTTGGCCCGGTAACGGGTCCAGCCCCCGGGCTTTTGCTTGACCGTTGGCTTTTCGCGGTTCATGTACTCGATGGTCCAGGTCTTGCGCTTGGCCTGAGAGAGAAGCCCATAGAGATATTCGGGGCTAAAACCCTGACTTTGGACCATCCGATCAATGAAGGCTTCGGCTGCAGGATAGCCCCGAAAATCCCCGGTGAGCTTCGGCGCCCGATACGCTCCCCCCGCATCCCCCTTCAGAGGGGGGGCAGGGCGTGAGGGCTTAGGGGGCGCCGAAGGCGCGGGGGGCTTGGGAGACTCAAACGGTGCACACGCCGAAACGAGCGTCAGAGTGGCGGCCATCAGAGCCCAAAAGAGCGGTCGGTGCAGCATCAGAGAAACTTCCACATCAAGGGTTCCATCGGGGAGGCAAGGCTTAAGGGAGCAATAGAGGCATCATAATCTTTCGATGCCGGCAAAGACAAAATCCGCCAACAGCGTCTCCACCCGTTGTGCCGAGGGAAGTCCGGGTCGCGCCCCGAGCACCTCGCAACAGGCAGCGCCCGCGACCGAAGCCCTGCGGAGCAGTGCCTCCCAGGACAGCCCGCTCGAAAGTCCCGCCGCATAGGCGCCATGAAAGGCATCGCCTGCCCCGGTGGTATCGACGGCCTGAACGGAGGGCGCCGGGAGCCTTCCTTCGCAGCCGTCGCGGCGCCAGATCAAGCCCTGAGATCCGAGGGTAATCACCACCACCGGGGCGCGCTCCGAGAGGGCCTGAAGAGCGGCCCAAGGGTCATCCCGTCCGAGCCATTCGCGGGCAAATTTTTCAGATGTAACCAGATGATCCACCTGATCCATCAACCGACGGGTTCCCTCGTGGAGCGACCCTGCATCGAGGACCTTGGGCACCTTCCGGGCCAGGAGAGATTCTGAAAGCAAGGGTTCATGCCCATCAAAGAGAAGGACTTTGGCATCGATCGTCGAATAGTCCACAGCATCCCTTGGCTGGACCCCGGTATTTCCCTTGAAGTTCACAAGGCTTCGCGCGCCTCCGGGCTTGACGAGGACGGTGGAGAGCGGGGTCGGCGAACTTCCCCGAATGAGGCCACGCACATCAATCCCCAAAGCCACCAGTTCCCCAAGATGCGCTTCACCGAAAACGTCGGTTCCAAGGTAGCCTGAAAAGCCGGTGCGAACCCCCAATCGTGCGCCCTGGACGGCCGCATTGGCCGCAGGCCCTCCGCCGCAGAGCACCAGCCCCTCGGCAAAGAGCTTTTCATCCGGCAAGGGGTGATGGGAAACCGTGAAGACCTGGTCAAACGAGGCGTGACCGACGCAGAGCACATCCAGAGGAGAGGAGGCCACGCCCGGGGCCTCAGTCTTCTTCGAGTCCGATGAATTTCCAGACCTTTTCAATCGCCGTGGGCTCGTAGTTGACGTCATGCGCCGCCTTCCCCGGAACGCCATTGGCGTAATTGAGCTCAAAAACCCGGTGGGTGTCATCAGCGAGCTGCGCCATGCCCAGCGTTCGGTAAGCCTGTTCCATGATCTCAAGCGCGACAGGGACCGCCTGGGTCCTTTGATATTTTCGAACCACTTCCGCGCCCCTTCGGGCCGCCGCGAGGTAGGCGCCGCGTCGCATGTAGTAGTCGGCCACATGAATCTCATGCATCGCCAGACTGTTGCGCAAGGCCACCATGCGCTTTCTCGAGTCTTCCGCATAGCGGCTATTCGGGAAACGCTTTACCAACTCATCGAAGTCCTTGTAGGAGTCCTGCGTGGAGCCTGCATCGCGCTGAGAGGCATCCGTCGGCATGAAACGGTCAAAAAAGCCGATGCCCCGGTTATAATTGACCAACCCCTTGAGGTAGTAGGGATAATCCACATACGGGTGGGTCGGATTGAGTTTGATGAAACGATCGGCCGCCGCAATCGCCGCATCCGGCTCATCGTTCTTGTAGTAGCAATAAGCCACGTCCAGCTGGGATTGGGTGGCGTACTTCCCAAAAGGGAAACGCGCTTCCAGCTTTTCATAGGTCTTGGCCGCCTTCTCGAAGGCCCCATCCGTCATCAGCCCGCGGGCCTCTTTGTAGAACTGTTCGGCAGTCCAGCCCTCATGATCATCGACCACGACCTCTTCGGAACAGCCACCCAAAAGCAGGGCGATGCCGACAAACAGGACAAAGAGGATAGGATGGTGGGTGGATCTTGGCATGGAGACGTTGGATACCGGGCATGGACCCCAGCGTCGCAGTATAACGTGATTGAACGAGCGGACTGAAGTGGAACCCCAACACAATCTCAACGCGCTGATTCCGAATGAACTCGCGGGAAAGCGACTCGATCAGGCCCTGAGCCAGCTTTTTCCGGAGTATTCCCGAAACCGGATTCAAGACTGGATTCGGTCCGGCGCCGTGAGCGTGAACGGACACGCCGCAGAAGCCAAGCGAAAACTTTTCGGCGGCGAAGAAATCGTGCTGACCCCCGTCTTTGAAGCCGTCACGCAGGTGGCCCCCGAGGCCATTCCACTGCATATCGTCTATGAGGATGAGTCCCTGATCGTAGTCGACAAGCCGCAAGGCCTGGTGGTGCACCCCGCGGCAGGCCACCATGACGGAACGCTCCAGAATGCGCTGCTGCATTACGCCCCTTCGCTCGACAAGGTGCCGCGATCGGGCATTGTGCACCGGATCGACAAGGACACCAGCGGGCTTTTGATGGTGGCGCGGACCGTTGAAGCCCACAAACTGTTGGTCGAACAACTCCAAGCGCACACCGTGCATCGCCAGTACCTTGCCCTGGTGCAAGGAACCCTGACCGGGGGAGGCACCATCGACCTCCCGATCGGTCGTCACGGCAGCGACCGCAAGCGCTTTGCCGTTCGACCGGATGGAAAATCCGCCGTCACTCACTATCGGATTCATGAACGATTTGCGGCCCACACCCTGGTCGAAGTGCAGCTGGAGACCGGCCGAACGCATCAGATCCGGGTCCACATGGCGCACATCGGCCACCCATTGGTCGGTGATCCCGTCTATGGCGGGCGGGCCCGACTGCCCCAGGGCGCAAGTTCCGAACTGATTGCCGCACTCCAGGGCTTCAAGCGGCAGGCCCTGCATGCGGGAAGCCTGGGCATCGAGCACCCTGAAACGGAGGAATACATGGCATGGGAAAGCCCTTTGCCGGCCGATCTTGAAGCCTTGCTCGACGCGCTTCGAAGGGGCTAGGTCTTTGATCGCCTGCCTCACTCCCGAATGGCCCGCCCCGCCCGGAATCCGTGCCGCAAGCACCCTTCGGGGTCAAAGCGGAAGTCAGGGACCCTATCGGGGCCTCAACCTCGGTGCCCATGTCGGGGATGATCCGGATCAGGTCCTGGAAAATAGATCTCAGCTGATGCGGCATCTGGGGCTTTCAAAGCCGCCGGCCTGGCTGGACCAAGTCCACGGCACGGCCTGCGTCAAGGCCAATCCCGACCATCTCGCCACCGCCGATGCGAGCTTTACCGACCAGCCCCACGTGGCCTGCATCGTCATGACCGCCGACTGCCTTCCGGTCCTTTTTGCAAGTCAAGATGGCCAGCGCGTGGCTGCCGCCCATGCCGGCTGGAAAGGCCTTGCCGGGGGGGTGCTTGAAGCCACGCTGGCCGCTTTGGGAACGCGCGATGTGTGGGTATGGCTTGGACCTGCGATCGGACCTGACGCCTTTGAAGTCGGCCCTGAAGTTCGGGACGCCTTCCTCCATCGCCACCCCGATGCGGGCCAGGCGTTTTCCAATCCGCACAAAGATCGCTACCATGCCGATCTTTATGGACTTGCGCGTTGCCTTCTGACGCAGGCGGGCGTCTCAGCCGAGGCCATCTATGGCGGCGGACGTTGCACCTACCTTGAAGCCGA
The DNA here is from genome assembly GCA_044350805.1 of Methylococcaceae bacterium. Classification (GTDB taxonomy): domain Bacteria; phylum Pseudomonadota; class Gammaproteobacteria; order Methylococcales; family Methylococcaceae; genus UBA6136. The sequence goes on along the minus strand of JBILGU010000002.1, from coordinate 173,808 downwards.
TGCGTTTTTCTCCTACCGGCGCGATCGCATAACCGGCCGCATGGCCAGCCTCATCTGGCGCGAATAAGAATCTTTCTGAATGACCACCCTTCTTCTCATCATTGGCTTCACCCTGATCGGGGGGCTCCTTAGCGTCCTGCTGGCGGCAAGTTTTCTGCTGGTTCCGGAGAACCATCACCCCAAGATCCTCCCCCACGGGGTCAGCTTTGCGCTCGGCGCCCTCTTGAGCGTGGCTTTCCTGGATCTACTGCCTGATGCCATGCATCAGGTGGGCCCCGGCCGGGAAGACCTGATCTTCGGCACCGTGCTTGCGGGCATCCTCGGGTTCTTCCTCCTTGAAAAGCTCCTCCTCTGGCGGCACTGCCATGCAACGCACTGCGAGACCCATGGCGAGACTCATTTTCATCAACCCGCTGGGACCCTGATCGTGATCGGCGATGCCATCCACAATTTTGTCGATGGGATCCTGATTGCCGCAGCCTTCATGACCGATATCCAACTTGGCATTGTGACGAGCCTTGCGGTGGCTGCCCATGAGATTCCCCAGGAAGTCGGGGATTTTGCCATCCTGCTCCAGAGCGGCTACAGCCGGATGAGGGCCCTGGCCTACAACCTTCTCTCCAGCCTTGCAACCATGGTCGGTGGGATCCTTGCCTATTTTGGCCTGGGTCTGATCCGCGATGAACTGCCCTTTATCCTCGCGGTGGCGGCTTCAAGCTTCATCTATATCGCGGTTGCGGACCTGATCCCAAGCCTCCACCAGAAGACCACCCTCCGAGCTGCTCTCCAGCAGGTTGCGCTGATCCTCGCCGGGGTCTGGGTCATCTATCTGGTGCATGGCCATCAGGATACGATCCCCGTTGCGGAAGACCCCATCGCCCAGGAATCCTCGCGGATCGGAGGTTTCTAGGAATGGTGGCGGCCCACCCCTTTCTCGCCCCGGCGCTCGAACGACTGGATGAGGCCCTTTGGGATCTTCCCGGCGTCGATGCCTCGGACCCAGAAGGGATCCGGCGCGAAGCCCTGGCCCTCCTCCCGACGGATCTCGCCCAAAGGCTTCAAGGACTCCTTTTAAGCGTCAAGGCGCTGGAACAAACCCCGGAACCGGATGCCAAGGTCCTGGGAGAAACCGTCTTTGCGCTGGGGCAATTTCACGCCGAGATGGTCGCCTTAAGCCGCGCCCAGGCAGAAATTGAAAGTGCCTGGATCGGAACAGCCAGTGTCGATCCCAGGGCTCTGGAGGGGCAGCAACCCGAACAGATCCGAAAGTTCCTGGCGCTTCGCGATCGCCTTTTTCGGCAAGTGGCCGACTTCACCCTGAAGCTACTCCTGGGGCTCTTTGGCCTTCTGATCGTCCTTCTGGTGCTGGGTCTGATCTAGGCCGCAGCGAAAAAAAGGGGATTTGTGTTTGACTATCCCTAGCGGAGCCAGATAGAATTCCGGGTTTTCCGAATTTAATCTCCACTGGAGACAGTCATCATGTACGCGGTTATTCACACGGGCGGCAAGCAATACCGGGTCAAGCCGGGCGAACTCCTTAAGGTCGAAACCCTCATCGCCGAGGCCGGCCAGGAAGTCGAGTTCGACAAGGTTCTGCTGGTCCAGACCGATTCCGGCATCAAGGTCGGCAAGCCCTATCTTGAGGGCGGCAAGGTGACCGCTACCGTCACCCAGCACGGTCGTCATCCCAAGGTCAAGATTCTGAAGTTCCGTCGCCGTAAGCATCACATGAAGCAGGCCGGCCATCGCCAGAACTTCACCGAAGTTAAAATCACTGGCATCACCGCCTAAATCCTAACGAGGTCCACCCATGGCTCATAAGAAAGCAGGCGGCAGTTCCAGAAACGGTCGCGATTCCAACGCCCAACGCCTCGGCGTCAAGCGCTACGGCGGCCAGCTGGTTTCTGCTGGCAGCATCATTGTTCGTCAGCGTGGCACCCAGTTCCACGCCGGTGAAAATGTCGGCGTCGGCAAGGACTACACCCTGTTTGCACTGGCCGATGGCCACGTCGCCTTCAAGGTCAAGGGCCCTCAGCGTCGCCGCTACGTCAGCATTGAGGCGGTCGTCGCCGACTGATCGCCCCCTCAGGGCGCGATTGGCGCGGACCCCAAAAGCCTCGTCCTCTGACGGGGCTTTTTTATTCTGAAAAAACCATGAAATTCGTCGACGAAGCAGATATCCGGGTCGAAGCAGGCGATGGCGGCAATGGCTGCGTCGGCTTTCGCCGCGAAAAATACATACCCTTCGGGGGCCCCGATGGCGGGGATGGCGGCGATGGCGGCAGCGTCTTCCTGGTCGGCTCCTCCAGCCTCAACACCCTCGTGGACTTTCGCTTCCATGCGGTCTACCGCGCTGAGCGCGGCGAAAATGGCTCTGGGGGCAACTGTACCGGACATGCCGGCAAGGACTGCTACGTTCAAATTCCGATCGGCACCCAAATCACCGATGCCGATACCGGCGAACTGTTGGGCGATCTGACCGAAGAAGGTCAGACCCTGATGATTGCCCGCGGTGGCTGGCACGGGCTTGGCAACACCCGCTTTAAAAGCAGCACCAACCGGGCGCCGCGCCAATCGACCCCGGGGAAACCCGGCGAACACCGAAACCTTCACCTGGAACTCAAGGTGATCGCGGATGTGGGCCTTCTGGGGCTTCCCAATGCCGGAAAATCCAGCCTGATCCGCGCCGTTTCAGCGGCCCGCCCCAAAGTCGCCGACTACCCCTTTACGACCCTCCACCCAAACCTCGGGGTCATCCGCGTGGATGACCAGCGAAGCTTCGTGATGGCCGATATCCCCGGGCTCATCGAGGGCGCTGCCGAGGGGGCTGGGCTTGGCATTCAATTCCTGAAGCACCTTTCACGTACCAGCGTCCTCCTCCACATTCTCGACATCTTCCCGGGGGAAGGCGCGGATGATCCTGTGGAAGCCGCCCAAAAGGTCATCGGCGAACTTAAGAAGTGGGGCGAGGGCATTGATGAAAAACCCCGTTGGCTGGTCCTGAACAAGATCGATGCGCTCCCTGAAGAGGACGTCGAGAGCCATTGCCAGGCCATCGTGGACGCTTTGGGATGGGAGGGTCCGGTCTTTCGGATTTCGGCCCTCGAGGGCAAGGGCCTCAAGCCCCTGACCTATCAGATCATGGATTTCCTGGAAGCACAGACCCAAGACGATGCAGAAACGGAGTGACTTTTCCACCGCACGGCGGGTGGTCGTCAAGATCGGCAGCGCGCTTCTCACCGGTGGTGGGCGGGGCCTTGATCTAGAGGGCATCAGTGACTGGGTCAGCCAGATGGCGACCATTCGGGACCGCGGCATCGAAGTGGTACTCGTCTCCTCAGGCTCGGTCGCCGAGGGCATGAGCCGCCTCGGTTGGACCAGCCGCCCGCATGCCCTTCATGAACTCCAGGCGGCCGCGTCCGTGGGCCAGATGGGTTTGGTCCGGGCCTATGAAACCCTTTTTGAGGCGCATGGGCGCAAAACTGCCCAGATCCTCCTGACCCACGACGATCTTTCTCACCGCGAACGGTATCTCAATGCCCGCAGCACCCTTCTGACCCTTCTGGATCTGGGCGTGGTGCCGGTCATTAACGAAAACGACACCGTTGCAACCGAGGAAATCCGCTTTGGGGACAACGATACCCTGGGTGCCATGGTGGCGAACCTTCTGGATGCGGACTTACTGATCATTCTCACGGATCAGAAGGGTCTGTATGAGCGCGATCCCACCGATGACCCCACGGCGCAACTGGTCAGCGAAGCAAGGATTGATGACCCTCGCCTTGGGGCGATGGTCGGAGAGAGCCGAAGCGGCCTTGGCCGCGGCGGCATGATCACCAAGCTTCGGGCCGCACGGCTCGCCTCCCGCTCAGGAACGGCCACCGTGATCGTCTCCGGCAAGGAGACCCAAGGGATCCCGAGGATCATCGACGGAGAGACGATTGGCACCTTCCTGGTCCCGGATGAATCGCCCCTGGTCGCCCGAAAGCGCTGGCTGGCAGGCCAGCTCAAGGCCAAAGGCCAGCTGACCCTCGACCCCGGGGCCGTCAGAGTGCTTAAAGAATCAGGAAAAAGCCTGCTGCCGATCGGCGTCACCACCGTCCAAGGGGCGTTCGACCGCGGAGATCTCGTGATCTGTCTGGATGCAGAGGGCGTAGAAGTGGCGCGAGGCCTGGTGAACTACAGCTCAGAGGAAGCGAGCCGGCTGATCGGTCAGCCCACGCACAAGATCGAGGAAATCCTCGGCTATGTGGATGAGCCTGAAATGATTCATCGCGACAATCTGATTGTCGCTTAGGAGCGATTCCCGAAGGCGCCGCTCCCAGATCGACGGGACCGAATTTAGGCCGTCTTCAGCGCCAGAGCCTTCACGCGAGCGTTCAGGCGGCTCTTGCTGCGAGCAGCTTTGTTCTTGTGGATCAGACCCTTGTTCACAGAAGAGTCAATGATCGGCACGGCCGCTTTGAAAGCAGCCTGAGCCTCTTCAATGTTGCCAGACTCAACCGCCAGGATGACCTTCTTGATGAAGGTACGGAGACGGCTGCGAAGGGCAGCGTTATGTGCGCGATGCTTTTCGGATTGAATAGCGCGTTTCTTAGCGGAAGCGATGTTGGCCAAGGCTCAAACCTCAAAAACTGAAGGAATGGATCGAACCGCCTATTCTGGTTTAATTCTTCTACGGCGTCAACAAAAAAGGCTATATTGCCTTTACCCTCTTTCCTTGATGGCTTCTGCGGAGACTCGGCACCATGCCACTTAAAAATCATACCTACCTGATCGTAATGATTGTCTTGATTGCTTTTGGTGGTTTGGCAATCTGGAGCGAGGGATGGAAAGCCTTCTGGAGCGGCTTATCGCTTCCTAGTATGTCTCCCCCATTTGCCGATATGCGGACCATCCAGGGCGCTCTGATTACGATCTCTCAAGGCCTTGACCCTTCCGTGAGCAATCCTGGGGATCCGTGGGGAAGATTGATGAACTATCCAAAGATCTGGATCTCCATTGCCTCCCTTTTAGATTTTGGCCAGGAATCCCACTTCATCGCTTATAACCTTTCCATTCTTGCCGGGTTTTACGCGCTCTGCGGCTATCTGCTTTGGCATTACCCGTCAAAGGCACTACTTCTGATGATTCTCACGCCCGCCTGTCTTCTGGCGGTGGAGCGAGGAAACAATGACTTGCTGATATTCACGCTAGTCACGCTGTTTGTTCTTCTGGGAAACTTGCGGGGATGCATCGCTGGAGCGCTGGCCATTGCGCTAAAGATTTATCCCGTTGCCCTGATTCCGCTGGCGTTTGCAACAAAGAATCGCTTGTCAGCCTGGTTATTCACACTGGCTGCGGTAGGTATAATTTGGGCCAATCTGGCCGATCTTGATGCGATCAAAACCGGCAACACTGCCAATGGCGATCTGGCCTACGGAACCACCATCGCAGCCACACTAGCCTATCGGAATTTCGGGCCAACCCATTTCTATTGGGATACCGTGCTTTACCCTGCGACCATCGCCGCAACGCTCCTATTTACCCAATGGCTAAGACTCTACGAGCGACTCGACGCCCTGCGAAAGCAGGATCGAATGGCTGTCGACCTCTTTTTTGCCGGTGCGACGATCTTTTTCTTTACCTTCACCCTATCGTCCAACTGGGACTACCGCTTGATCTACCTGATCCTCCTAATGCCTGCACTGGGGAAAATCGATGCCCCTAAGGGATGGGGCAGGCTTTTGAAGTTTCTGCTACTCGCCTGCGGATCATTTCTTTGGTTGTCGCATTATCCCTTAGGCTGGTTCGTTTCTGGCTATGCAAAAATCTTCACGGCGACCCTCTGTGGGTACCTCACCCTCCGACTGTTCATCAATCAGGCAATAAACTTCGCGAAGCGCTATTTACCGTGTCTTGCATAGCATGGAACCGAGGTGTGCAGTAAACTCCATGATCTGTCCCTCTTCCCCTGAAGCCCGCCGGCTCCATGACTGATCCCTACAGCAAATCAAAGAGCCCCAAATTAACGAACAATCTTCATTTTGGTTTGATTGCGAGTTTTATTGCAATCTTCGTGATGCTAGTTGGCCGGGAGACGATCCCGTTTAAGATTCGCGTAAGTGAGGGACTGCTCCAAGGGAACCCCATTGATCCTGGCTCACCCATTCGAATTGAAAGCGTAGGCTTCGGAGCTCGAATCACCGAGATTCGACTGGAAGACGATGAGGGGTCTACGGTCATCGAAACCGTCGGTAGAGATTCTTTTGATGCCCGAAACCTCCTTGGCTTTGGGAAGCACTATCGTCTTCTCATCAAAGCCGAACGCCCATGGCTGCATCAGATCCTAGAGCGCGAGGTAAACTTCTCAACGCCCGTGTTGCCAAAGATCGAAAGCTCCCTTAATCAGCAACTGGATGCGGACGGTAGACTCCATCTTCAGTTTTCAGCTCCAGTAGGCAACGTAAATGCTAAAGGATCGGTGCCTTTTTTGGCCGAGCGCGACAGCGATGGCAAAGGGGTCTCCCTGACGGCAAAGCCCGGTAGCTTTGAGCAAGGACATCGCTACTCGACGACCCTTCACTGGGCGACCCCCGAAGGGATTCCCCTGCCCGACTTCGAAATCGACATCGGGACGGCCCCGCCCCTCAACGCCGAAATCGACATCCGCGGCATGAAGAACCTCGGCATCGCCATGCCCATTGAGATCACCTTCAGCGAACCGGTCCAGGATCGTGAAAAGGCCGCCGCCAGTGTTCGCGTCATCACGAGCACCGGCGAGAGCCTTCCCGGAAAATGGCTCTGGTACGGAAAGCAGCGCCTCCAGTATCGACCGGATCCCTACTGGCCGGCCTTCCAAACCCTTGAAGTCCAGCTTCAACCGGGGCCTGCCCGAAGCACCCAGGGGGGATTTCTGGCCCGCCCCGTCACCGCTACCTTCTCAACCGGTTCCGATCGGAGGATTGAAGTGTGGCTGGATCGCCAACGCGTCGAGGCGTCCGAGAATGGGGAGCTCATCAAGACCCTGAAAGCCTCCACAGGAAAGTCCAAGACCCCCACGGTTACAGGCTCTTTCTACATCTATGCCCGCTTTCCCAAAAAGACCATGAAAAGCACAGGCCTTAAGCCGGGTGAAAAAGGTTACTACGAGGTCAAGGACGTCCCTTACGCACAGTACTTCCATGAAGGCTATGCCTTTCACGGCGCCTTCTGGCACAACGCCTTTGGACAGCCGGCGAGCCATGGCTGCATCAATCTGGCAACACAGGAAAAAAATGCCCGTCAGGGCATTAATGAGGATGCGGGCTGGCTCTATCACTGGGCTTCGCTGGGGGTGCCGGTCACAGTTCACGAGACCAGCCCTCCCAAAAATCCGACCCCTGTGCTACCGCTCAGCCCCTAGGGCTACTTCTTGATGTGCCGGATCATCCGCCGGCGCTTTTTCACCTGGCGTTCGGTGAGCGTATTCCGCTTGTCCTTGTAGGGATTCTCACCGGCCTTGAATTCGACCCGAACCGGGGTGCCGGTGATATCGAGCGCGTTTCTGAAGGTGTTCACCAGGTAGCGCTTGTAGCTTCCTGGAATTTCATCCACCTGATTGCCGTGAATCACGATGGTGGGGGGATTGCTGCCCCCCTGATGGGCGTACTTGAGCTTGATTCTGCGCCCCCGAACCAAGGGGGGCTGATGGGCAGCCAGAGCATCCTGAAGGATCCGCGTCAGGTGCGAGGTCCCCATGCGGGTCATGCCGGCCGCGTGCACTTCACCCACGGCATCAAAAAGATGGCCCACACCGGTCCCATGCAGGGCAGAGATGAAGAATTTCTCAGCAAAATCGAGGAAAGACAGCTTGAGATCGAGGCGGCGCTTGGTCTCATCCCGCTGATCCTGGGTCATGCCGTCCCATTTGTTCAAACCAATAATCAGACCCCGGCCGATTTCAAGCACCATCCCAAGAAGCGTCGTGTCCTGATCGGTCACGCCTTCCCGGGCATCGATCAGGAAAATGACCACATGGGCCTTTTCAATCGACTGCATGGCCTTGATGACGCTGAACTTTTCGATGGTCTCGGCAATCTTGCCGCGACGACGAATCCCCGCGGTATCAATCAGGGTATAGCGCCGACCGTGCCGCTCGAAGGGGACCTCGACGCTGTCCCGGGTGGTGCCCGGCGCATCGAAGACCACCACGCGCTCCTCGCCCAGCAATCGATTGACCAGCGTTGATTTTCCGACATTGGGGCGACCGACGATCGCGATCCGAATGCCGCCATCCTCCTCCTCGGTGGCTTCTTCTAGGGGAGGAAGCCGGGACTCCACGACATCGAGAAGCTCCCCGATGCCCTGGGCGTGAGAGGCTGAAATCGCCTGAGGATCCCCAAGACCCAAGGCATGGAATTCGGCGGTCGCAACACTCAAGGACGCCTGATCGATCTTGTTGGCCGCGATAATCAGGGGTTTGCCGGTGCGTCGCAGCTGTCCTGCAATCGCCTCATCACCCACTGTCAGGCCATCGCGTGCATCCACCAAAAACAAGATGACATCGGCTTCCCGAAGGGCGATATCGACCTGACGCATGGCTTGTTCGTCGATACCCGCCTCGGTTTCGACAATGCCCCCGGTATCGACGACAAAATACTCCCGCTGACCCCGCCGGACCCGGCCGTACTGTCGGTCGCGGGTTAAACCCGGGTAGTCGGCCACCAAGGCATCGCGAGTTCGCGTCAGGTAATTGAAAAGGGTGGATTTGCCGACATTGGGTCGGCCGACCAAGGCAACCACGGGCAGCATGGTCAGTCGACCCTGACAGCGGCCAAAAGGCCGTCCGAAGTCTGAATGTAGAGGACATCATCCACGGCCTGGGGCGTCGCCACAATGGGATCGTTGCTCGATAAATCCAGGCGACCGACCAGGCTTCCATTGTCCGCCCGTAAGAGGTGGAGATAACCCTCAAAGTCCCCAACCACGAGGTAATCCTTCACCCGTGCCGGAACCGTGAGGCGCCTTTGATGCAGGATATCCTGCTTCCATTGATCCGCGCCGTTGCTGATGTCCATGCTCCAGATGTCGCTGTTGGTATCGGTGATAAAAAGGGATTTTCGACTCAGGGCGGTGGCATGGCTCGAATACGCTGTTTTTTGATGCCAGAGAATGCTGCCATTACTGACGTCAATCGCGGTCATGCCGCCCTGGAATCCGGTGGCATAGGCGATTTCACCCTGAACCATCGGATCTGCGTCCAATTCCACCATGCGCTCGACCTCCGAGCGGCCCCTCGGGACCACGGCGGTGGCCTCCCAGACCAGATGGCCGTCCTGAAGATGGAGTGCGATCAACTTGCCGGCACCATATCCATCCAGGACCAGTTCACCGTCGATGGTCGGTGAACCCTGACTTCGAATCGAGAGGGGAGGCAGGGTTCTTTCATGGGACCACTTGATCCCGCCGTGCCCAAGGTCAAATCCGGCGATCCGGCCGTCACTGGTCCGGGCCACCACGATATTGTGGCTGACCCTGGGCAAGGACATCATTTCGCTGGTGAGCGCCGTTTTCCAGATCAGCGCACCATCCGCAAGACTGATCGCAACGAGCTCTGCGTTACTGGTCCCGAACAAGATTTTATCGCCGGCGACCACGGGCCCGGAGGCAATTTCAAGACCGGTGTCCTTGGACCATTGGACATCGCCAGTCGACCGGTCCACGGCCAGAATCGTTCCCTTGTGATCCGCGGCGTAGATCGTCGTCGAAGTGACCGCCGGCATGAGGTTCAAAATCCGTCCAAGACTTCCCTTGCCGACCTGGGTCGTCCAAAGGACCGTCATGTTGACGATCGGCTCCAAAGGTTGGAGCTCCTTGGGAGGCTCTGCGTTATCGCTCCCTCGAATGGTGTCAGTGATCGCGCCCGCCAGATCCTTGAAGGCGTTGATCTGGGCGCACCCCCCAAGGAGGGAGAGCGCCAACAAGGGGGCGAGAAATCGCATCAGCCGGCAGCGGGGAGATCGTGGATTTTGAGATCAAGGAGCGGTGATCGATTGCCCAGCTCCTTGGCCTTTTGATAGGCCGTGCGGGCTTCTTCAGGACGCTTGGCGGCAATCAAAAGATCCCCGCGCACTTCCTCAAAGAGGGCGGAAAACTTGCCGGCCGTAGACTGGGTTCCCTGCAGGAGCACAATCCCCGCATCGGCCTCGCCCCGCGCGAGAAGCACCCGGGCCAGCCGAAGCCGCGCCAGCTCCTTGAGGGTCGCATCATGCCCCTGCTTGACCTCTTCCTCGAGACGGAGCTTGGCCGCTTCAAGATCGCCGGCTTCAACCTTGAGTTTGGCCAGGGAGATCCGCGCAAATTCGGCATAGGTCGTCGAGGGGTAGCTTTCGATCAGCTGCTGGCCCATCTTGACGGCCTCTTCAGGCTGCTTTGCCGCGATGGCGCGGCCCATCAGATGGTAGCTCAAAGAGGCCTGTTCCCGCTGCGCCTGCTGAAGCCCTTGCCAGTATTTCCAGCCGATGATGATAAGAAGGCCCATGGCCAGCCCCATAAAGAGAGAAGTTTTATTCTCCTTCCACCAGCGCTGCAGGGCTTCAACGCGCTCTTCCTCGGTCAGGTACGTTTCCATCAGGACCTCATCGTTATTTCTAGAGTCTCAATCAGGGAGGCGACATCCGCCTCCGCCACTTTTTGCTGTTCGGCATCCCGCCTTAGGAATTTTACGCCGACCACACCGTCTCGTGCTTCATCGTCTCCGATGACAAGGCCCAATTCGGCCCCGCTGCGATCGGCACGCTTGAACTGGCTTTTGAATCCGCCGCCCCCAAGATGGGTCTGAAGACGTAAGGTCGGGAATCGGTCGCGAAGACTTTCGGCCAGCCGAACCCCCATCCGTTCCGCCGCCTCGCCGGCCACAATCAGATAAACGTCGGCAGTTGGCATTTCCACCGCCGGAGTCGTCTCGTTGACCAGCTCAATGAGCCGTTCCATCCCGAGCGCAAAGCCGATGGCAGAGGATCCCTTGCCGCCCAGCTGTTCGACGAGCCCGTCGTAACGCCCCCCCGCACAGACCGTCCCTTGGGCCCCCAGCGACTCGGTGATCCATTCAAACACGGTCTTTGAGTAGTAGTCGAGCCCGCGCACCAGCCGCGGGTTCACGACACAGGACACGCCTTGCGCGGAAAGATCGGCCAGGAGGCGCTCAAAATGCGCCCTTGAGGCATCCCCAAGGGCATCGGTCAGGACCGGCGCACCGGCAATCACTGCCTTCAGGTCGGGGTTCTTGCTATCGAGAATCCGCAGCGGATTGGTTTCAAGGCGGCGGAGGCTGTCTTCATCCAGCTGATCCAGATGTTGCCTGAAATAGGTCACCAGACTTTGACGGTACTCCAGGCGTTCCGGCGCCGTTCCGAGGGAATTGATCTCAAGGCGGAGCTGATCTTCGATCCCCAAGGCACGCCAGAGTCTCCGGCACAACAAAATGAGCTCAAGATCGATGTCCGGCCCCTCAAGTCCATAGGTCTCGACCCCGAACTGGTAGAACTGCCGATAGCGGCCTTTCTGGGGGCGCTCATGCCGGAACATGGGCCCCAAGTACCAGAGCTTTTGGATCTGGTTGTGAAGGAGACCGTGCTCAAGGCACGCGCGAAGACAACCGGCCGTCCCTTCGGGGCGGAGCGTCAGGGAGTCCCCGTTCCGATCATCGAAGGTGTACATCTCCTTCTCGACGATATCGGTCACTTCACCAATCGACCGCTTGAAAAGTTCGGTCTTCTCGACGATCGGAAGTCTGATTTCCTGATAGCCGTAGGCCGCCATGACCCGCCGCAGTTCCGCTTCTAAGCGCTGCCAGTGGGGGCTCTGTTCGGGCAGCACATCGTGCATGCCGCGGATGGCCTGAATCTTGTCACTCATGAAGGATTTCCTTGGGGATAGGCCTAGCCGGCCGCCTGAAGTCGAATCGTCCGCTTGGTCCGATCGTTGACCTTGCCCACCAACTGGCCGCAGGCCGCATCGATGTCATCCCCTCGGGTCTTGCGCGTGGTCGTGACCAAACCGCCGGCCTGGAGGATGTCACTGAAGCGGCGGATCGTCTCGGCACTGGAGCAGCGATAGGAGGATCCGGGGAAAGGATTGAAGGGAATCAGATTGACCTTTGAGGGCAACGCGCTCAAAACTCTCAGGAGCTGACGGGCATGCAGCGGTGAATCATTGATACCGTCGAGCATCACGTACTCAATGGTGACCTTGCGGCGGGGATCACCACAAAGATAGGTCTTGCAGGCCGCGATCAATTCCTTGATCGGATATTTCTGGTTGATGGGCACCAGCTCATTGCGAAGTTCATCCGTCGGCGCATGGAGGGAGACGGCGAGGCTGACATCACAGACCTCCGCCAGACGCTCAAGCGCAGGGACCACCCCTGAGGTGCTCAAGGTCACGCGACGCTTGGAAAGGCCATAGGCATGGTCATCCAGCATCAGGGTGATGGCCGAAACGACATTATTGAAATTCAGCAGCGGCTCACCCATGCCCATGAGGACCACATTCGTGATCGCCCCAATCCCAAGCTCGCGCTGAGCGACCCAGAGCTGGCCAATGATTTCGGCAGCCTCAAGATTCCGATTGAAGCCCTGACGCGCGGTCGAGCAAAACGTGCATTCGAGCGCACAACCCACCTGCGAGGAAATGCAGAGGGTCCCTCGCGATTCCTCGGGGATGTAGACCGTCTCGATCCGATTGGTGGCATCGGTACTCAAGACCCACTTGATGGTGCCATCCGAAGAGACCTGTTCGTGGACGATTTCAGGCGGCGAGAGCACGCAGGCAGACTCCAGCTTGGCCCGAAAGGCTTTGCTGAGATCCGTCATGGCTCCAAAATCATCAACGCCACGCTGGTGGATCCACTGGATCAGCTGCGTGGCGCGGAATGGCTTCTCGTTCTGCTCGACACAGAAGGCCTTCATGGCCTTCGGGTCGAGCCCGAGCAGATTGATCTTGGCGTCGGGACTAGCGGGTCCGAGCGCAGAGTTCATTCGGCTGGAAGAAGTAGGCAATTTCCTGAGCCGCCGTTTCCGGACCGTCAGAGCCGTGAACGGCATTTTCGTCGATGCTGACAGCAAAGTCCGCACGGATGGTGCCGGGTGCGGCATCCTTGGGGTTGGTCGCGCCCATGACATCGCGGTTCGTCGCAATGGCGTTTTCGCCTTCAAGGACCTGAACCACCACCGGGCCTGAGATCATGAAGCTCACGAGGTCATTGAAGAAGGGACGCTCCTTGTGGACGGCATAAAAACCTTCAGCCTGTTCACGGCTGAGGTGAACCATCTTGGCCGCTACAATGCGAAGACCGGCCTTTTCAAAGCGGCTGTAGATTTCGCCAATCACATTCTTGGCAACGGCATCCGGTTTGATGATGGAAATGGTACGTTCGATCGCCATGGTAATCCTCGGTTTCACAGTGTGCCCCAACAGGGGGCCCTGACAAAAGAAAACCCGCCTGTAAGGCGGGATTAATTAGTTGATTCTACCTGATTTTAAGGCCCAGAGAAAGAGCCAAGCCTGCCATGAACCGCTGATTCATGGGGCTCTTCAAGGCTCTGCGCAGGCCCCTGTGGCCTGCGCAGAATCAATAAAGCCTATCGGGCAACCCGCGCTCTTTACTTAAACGACAGGGGGAGCTTGATGGGATTCGGGTAGGACATGGTCCCCCCAGCTACACTTATCACCCAACGCGTCTGATTCGTCGAAATGTAGTTGAAGGCGCTATAGAGATCCCAAAGCGCGCCCGACTGCGACCCAGCACTCGATGGATCCGAGGTCACGGTCAACGCGGTGCAGTTAAGACCCGGAATAAGAGCATATCGCGTGGTAGATCCGACGGTTGCACTGGTCAGAGTTCCCGCGACGCTATTGATCAGACCCGCGGATGCGACGGTCGGATTTTCGCCTATGGCGACCGTCTGCAAGGCGTAAACCAGAGTACCCAGCGACAGAACACTCCGGGGCGATGATTCAGTCGTGACGCCTGTGGCGCTCGTTCTGGTCTGCGAATAAACGGTGGGAAGAATCGCGGGCGATGTGTTGGAGTCAGCTGTGGAATAGTTGACGATCTTGCCATTGCCGTCCAATGAACCGAAATCCTGAACAAAGGCACTCAGATCGTTCGGTGCCGAAGTGGTTCCATCGATCCTCGCAACAACGACCGGCGATCCGGAACAATCCGAACTGGTGTAACCAATGTTGCCTCCGCTGAAAAGGTTCGGGGAAGCGGTCGTACTGTCCGTCGGCGTCACGGTCAGAGCCCCGACCTGGTTGGTTGCAATGTCAATGACTTCCACCTGCGTTGGAGAGGCTGAAGCCAAGTTCCCTAAAAGGACATTGTTCGCATCGTAGACCTTCAGCGGGGTTCCCGAGGCACCGGTCGCTCCTGCAGGGCCCTGGGGACCCGTGGGACCGGTGGCTCCAGTCGCTCCAGTAGGCCCTTGAGCACCGGTGGCGCCCGCAGAACCCTGAGGGCCCGTAGCTCCGGCGGGACCCTGCGGGCCGGTAGCTCCGGCGGGACCCTGCGGGCCGGTATTCACGGGCAGTGGGGTCATTGAAGAAAGACAGCTGTCTCTTAAGACCACCGTGCCATTCTTTCTAAGGCACGCGACCTGCGCCGCTGTGGCAGGAGCCGACTGAACCATTAAAACGGCCAATCCAAAAACCAAGGACAAGTAAGACGGTGCCATAAACCCCCCGCGGAGAAACATTTTTTAAAAATTTGGACCCTTCAAGAGTCCTGCCAAAGGTATAGCACACGGTAACCCATCGTAAAGGGGCATCTTATGGGCTCATTCGTCGTGAGGCTCTTGCCCTATCCTGCCAATCTAAAGGGGGCTAGACCGCAAAACTCTCGCCGCAACCACACTCGGCCTTGACGTTGGGATTATCAAAGCGGAACGCCTCGCTGATACCCTCGCGCCGAAAATCGACCGTCGTTCCCGAAAGGAAATCCACCGAATCGGTAGGCACATAAATTCGAACACCGCGATCTTCAAAGACCGTCTCGTCCGAAGGATCGGCATCCTGAAAGTCGATGACATACGCATAGCCTGTGCATCCGGACTTCTTGACCCCAAGACGCAGGCCGAGGCCCTTGCCTCTTTTTTCCAGCTGGCGACTGATCTGCTGGGCTGCCGTATCCGTCAAATGAATGGTCATTGTTTACTCCTGCCCCTGATCTGAGGCGCGACTGAGACCCTTGAGGGCCTTAAGAAAAGAATCGATTTCCGGGGCCTGGTTCTCGACCCCAAGACTCACCCGAATGGCTCCCCGGGCAAGATCCGCCGGCACCCCCATGGCCATGAGGACCGGGCTGGGTTCGTTGCCGCCACTGGCACACGCCGAACCCGAGGAGAGCTGAAACCCCTCACGGTCCAGGGCCATCACCAGAGCCTCGCCATCCCAACCCTCAAACGAAAACTGAATCGTGTTGGGAAGCCTTGGGCTTTCGGCGGCATGAAAAGTCACACCCGAAAGCTCAGAAAGCCCCCGCTCCAGTTGATACCTGAGAGACAGAAGATGCGCGGCTCGCACTTCAAGCTCATGTTTAGCCAACTCCGCAGCGACCCCGAACCCCACAATCCCGGCCACATTTTCGGTCCCGGGACGAAGCCCGCGCTCCTGGCCTCCCCCCCACGTCATAGGGGAGATGCGGACCTCGGGATCCAGAATCAAGGCCCCGACCCCCTTGGGCCCCCGAATCTTGTGCGCCGAAAGCGTCAAGCTATGGGCACCGGTCCCCGCAAAGTCCAAAGGGATCTTGCCGGCAGCCTGCACCCCATCGACATGCAAGAGCCCACCCTGTGCCCGAAGTCGCTCGCCCAAAGCCTGCGGATGCTCAATGACTCCCGTCTCATTGTTGGCCAGCATCAGGGCCGCGATCACAGGACCTTTCGAAAAGATCTCATCCGAAGGCAGCCCATGCTGCCCCCCCGGAGTGATGGGCAAATAATCCAGCGTCCATCCCCGAGCCCTGGCCAGGGCCTCCAGGGGTTCGGCCACACAAGGGTGCTCGGTCTGACCCGTGAGCAGGCGGGCCGTGGAAAACGCTTGGGAAAGGCCCCACAGCGCAATATTGGAGGCTTCTGTCCCGCCGGAGGTAAAAATCACTTGTTCGGGCCTGACAGCCACAAGCGCGCCGACCTGCTCACGGGCCCGGTCGATCGCCCCACGACTCAGACGTCCGAGCCGATGCAGCGCCGAGGGATTGCCATAAAAACGGCCCAGATAGGGCAGCATGGCCTCAAGGACCCGGGGATCCAGCGGCGTTGTGGCGTTGTGATCCAGATAGACCATTCCGCCGACGCTCCTTAGAGTCGCACACCCCGCTGGAGGGGGATCTCAAGGGCGGCGCCGAGGACGTGATGATCCTGACGCTCAGCCACTTCCCGGACGGACGTGCGCGTCAGAACATCATGCAGCGTGATGGAATCCAGGTACTGACGAATCTGGTCGCTGAGCCCCATCCAAAGGTCATGCGTCAGGCAAGGCTGGGAGTTCTGACAATTCGCCTGACCGCCGCAGCGGGTGGAATCGATGGTTTCATCCACCGCCGAGATGATTTCCGCAATGCTGATGGATTCGGCCCTGCGGCTAAGTTGATAGCCACCCCCCGGTCCCCGGACCCCCTCGACCATCCCGGATCGGCGAAGGCGCGCAAAAAGCTGTTCCAGATAAGAGAGGGAGATTTCCTGCCGCTTGGCAATGTCCGTCAGGGTGACAGGCTTTTTTTCGCTGTGAAACGCCAGGTCCAGCATGGCAGTGACGGCGTAGCGGCCCTTGGTGGTTAAGCGCACGGTCGGATTCTCCTTAAGGAATACGGGGTCTTTTGAGCCGAGAGTCACATATCCGATCAAAATAGTCAATTATTCTGAGCGGTCCCGGAACAAGCGCCAAAGCCTGGCCATGGTATCCTCGCGGCACCCTGACCTTGAGACATTTCACGCATCGCATCATGCCCCCTGCTGCCGCTTCAACGCCCGCCCCCCTGCATCGCTTCTGCGTTTTCCTGGGCGCAAGTCACGGCCGCCGCCCGCAATACACGCAGGCTGCAGAAACCCTCGGCCGAAAGCTTGCCCTTCAAGGGCTGGGCCTGGTCTATGGCGGCGGCAATGTCGGCCTGATGGGGCGGCTTGCAAGCGCAGCCCTTGAAGCGGGGGGTGAAGTCATCGGGGTGATCCCTGAAGCGCTGATGGGCCGGGAGGTCTCAGGAACCCGGATCGAGGACCTTGGCGCCACGCGCCTTGAAATCGTCGACTCCATGCACACCCGAAAAGCCCGGATGGCTGAATTGGCCGATGGCTTCATTGCGCTTCCCGGGGGCTATGGGACATTTGAAGAGCTTTTTGAGATCCTGACCTGGGCCCAGCTGGGATTTCATCGGAAGCCGATCGGGATCCTCAATACCGAAGGCTATTTTGACCCCCTGATCCATCTCATTGACCACAGCCTCGAAGAGGGCTTCATTCGCCCCATCAACCGGGCGCTGGTCATCGATGACACCGATCCTGACCGTCTGATCCAAAGACTCCTCGAAACGGCCGTCCCGCCGCAGGAGGCTTGGCTTCGGTCACCTGAAACCCTCTAGGCCAAAGGGGTTCGCTTTTCTTTATGAGCCAAACGCTCCTGAAATCCTCGGGCCTGGTCAGCGGCCTGACCTTGAGCTCGAGAATCCTCGGTTTTGTTCGGGATCTGGTCATTGCTCAGGTGTTTGGGGCCAGCGCGAGTACTGATGCCTTTTTTGTCGCCTTCAAGATCCCGAATTTCCTTCGCCGGCTTTTTGCCGAAGGCGCCTTTTCGCAGGCCTTTGTGCCGGTCCTCGCCGCAGCGCGGGAAGAAGGAGGGGATGCACGGGTCAAGGCCGTCATCGACCGGGTCACCGGAAGCTTTACCCTTCTTCTGGTCCTTCTGACCCTGGCCGGAGTGCTCTTAAGCCCTCTACTGATTCAGATCTTTGCGCCCGGATTTAACGAGGTACAGAATCAATCCAAGCTTGCGGCGGATCTCCTTCGCATCACCTTTCCCTATCTGATCCTGATTGCCCTGACCGCGCTTTCAGGGGGTATTCTCAATACCTACGGCCACTTTCTGACCCCGGCCGTCACCCCGGTCCTTTTGAATCTGGCGATGATTTTTGCAAGCCTTGCGCTGGCGCCCCACTTTGATCAGCCGATCACGGCGCTGGCCGTTGGCGTTTTGCTCGGAGGCACCCTCCAGCTCGCAATTCAGATCCCTCCCCTCTGGCGCCGGGGTCTTCTTCCACATCCAAAGCTTGCGCTCCGCCATCCGGATGTCCGAAGGGTCCTGGACCTCATGTCGCCGGCGCTTCTCGGCGCCTCGGTGACGCAGGTGAACCTGCTCATCAATACCCTGTTGGCCTCTCTCCTCACGAGTGGCAGCATTTCCTGGCTCTACTACTCGGACCGTTTGCTAGAATTCCCGTTGGGTCTTCTGGGCGTTGCCGTGGGCACCGTGATCCTGCCGCATCTTTCGGGAAGCTGCGCCAAAGGCGATGAAAAGGAATTTTCACGGACCCTGGACTGGGGCCTTCGGACCCTCCTATTGATCGGCCTCCCTGCGACCTTGGGCCTTGTCTGCCTCGCAGAACCCTTGATGTATACCCTTTTTCAGCACGATCATTTCAACCCTGAGGACGCCCGGATGGCTGCCCGAAGCCTGATTGCCTATGGCAGTGGCCTTCCCGGATTTCTTGCCATCAAGGTCCTGGTTCCAGGGTTTAGTGCACGCGAGGATCTCAAAACCCCGGCTCGAATCGGGGTCTATGCGGTCGGCGTCAATCTTCTGGTCAGCGTGATCTCAACGTTCTGGCTGGCCCCCCCGGGCTTCGGGCACGCGGGCCTTGCGCTTGCAGCGTCGCTGGCAGCCCTCTTTAATGCCCTCGTTCTTTTTGGCATCCTCAGATCTCGGGGCCTTTACCGGCCCGGGCCCGATGGCGGCCTTTTCGTGATCCGCCTTCTGATCGGGAATCTGGTCCTTGGGACTTTTCTTCTGCTCATCGCCAACGCCTTGCCCTTCGAGACCCTTGCCACGATGGAACGGATCGTTGCTCTGGCCGGCCTGATTGGCGGCGGCCTGCTGATTTACGGGCTTTCCCTTCTGGCGTTGGGTGTTCGCCCCCGCCATCTCCTTGAGCCTGGGCAGGGCTGACCCATGCAACTTGCGCTCGGCCTTCACTCTCCAGAACTCCCGACCGCGGGCTGCGTTGCAACCATTGGCAACTTCGATGGGGTGCACCTTGGGCACCGAAAGGTGATCGAACGCCTCGCGAGCGAGGGCCAAAGGCTCGGGCTTCCGGTCTGCGTGGTGCTGTTTGAACCTCAGCCTCGGGAATTTTTTACCCCTGATCAGGCGCCTCCCCGGCTGATGCGGCTTCGAGACAAGATTGATCGACTCTCAGAGCTTCCGGTCGATCACGTCCTGATTCTTCGCTTCAACCGCGCGCTCTCCGAAATGACGCCTGAAGCCTTCATCGAAGAGATTTTGATTCAAAGCCTCAAGGTGCGTTTCCTGGTGATTGGGGATGACTTTCGCTTTGGCAAAAAGCGCGCCGGCGACTACCCGCTTCTGGTCAAAACCGGCCAGGAAAGAGGATTTGAGGTGGCCGACACCCGGACGGTTCTCGCCGGGGGGGAGCGGATCAGCAGCACGCTGATCCGGGAGGCTCTTTTGCAGGGAGACCTCGATCGGGCCCGAGCACTTCTCGGCAAGCCCTACGAAGTCTGTGGCCGCATCATCCACGGTCAAAAAAGAGGGCGCACGCTGGGTTTCCCGACCGCCAACCTCTTGATGCAGCGCAAAAACACTCCAGTTAAAGGCGTGTTTGCCGTTACAATGCGCGGTTTGGGCCCGACTCCGATTCCCGGCGTAGCCAATGTCGGAAGCCGTCCTACCGTGACAGGCGATCCGACCATGCTGCTGGAAACCCACCTCCTCGACTACAGCGGCGATCTTTATGGCCGCCGGGTCGAAGTGGAATTCCATGCACGACTTCGCGATGAACGGCGATTCGATGGCATTGCCGAACTCAAGGCCCAGATCGAAATGGACATCCAGGCCGCCCGCGACTTTTTTAACGGGCCGTCCGCACCCCGAGCGACACCATGACCGTTGATTACAAAGCCACGCTGAACCTTCCTGCGACCGATTTCCCGATGAAAGGCAATCTGCCGCAGCGGGAACCCGAGCAACTTGCTCGCTGGAACGAACTTCGCATCTACCAGAAGCTTCGGGAGACCCGAAAGGATCGACCCTCCTTCGTGCTGCACGATGGCCCGCCCTACGCCAATGGCGAGATTCACATCGGCCATGCGGTCAACAAAATCCTGAAAGACATTATCGTCAAGGGCAAGGGCTTCGAGGGCTTCAATGCCCCTTATGTCCCCGGCTGGGACTGTCATGGTCTTCCCATCGAACTCATGGTCGAGAAAAAGGTGGGGAAAGCCGGCGTCAAGGTCGAACCCGATGCCTTCAGGACCGCCTGCCGGGAGTATGCAAAAAAACAGGTCGACACCCAGCGTCAGGAATTCATTCGCCTCGGGGTCTTTGGGGATTTTGAAAATCCCTACCTCACCATGGACTTTCAGTTCGAGGCCGATATCGTCCGCGCTTTGGGCCGGATTCATGCCAATGGCCATCTGGTCAAAGGCGCAAAGCCCGTTCACTGGTGTACCGATTGCGGTTCAGCCCTCGCTGAGGCCGAAGTCGAATACGAGAACAAGACCTCCCCGACCATCGACGTCCGCTTCAAGGTCCTGAGCGAGGAAACCCTCTGGGCCCGAACTCAGCAGGTCGGCGCCGGCCCCGGAAAAGGACCGGTCTCGGTCGTCATCTGGACCACCACCCCCTGGACGCTGCCGGCCAATCAGGCCGTGTGCCTGGGTCCTGATGTCGACTATGTCGTTGTCGAGTGTCCCGAGCTAAATGAACACCTGATTGTGGCCGAGGCCCTGCTGGAGGATGCCCTCAAGCGCTGGAATATCCTCGATGCCCGAACGGTAGCTCGCACCACAGGGTCTGCGCTTGAAGGCCTCTCACTTCAGCACCCCTTCTATGCCCGCGAGGTGCCCCTGATTGTCGGCGATCACGTGACACTCGATGCCGGCACCGGCGCCGTCCATACTGCCCCCGGTCACGGCCAGGAAGACTATGTGGTCGGTCAGCGCTACCACCTGCCGGTTGAAAACCCGGTGGGTGATGACGGCAAGTTCCTGCCCTCAACCGCGCTTTTTGCCGGCGAACATGTCATGAGCGCCAATCCGCATGTGATCGAGGTTTTAAGGCAGCACGGGACCCTCGTCCATGAGGCCCGGATTGAGCACAGCTATCCCCATTGCTGGCGCCACAAGACGCCGGTCATTTTCAGAGCCACCCCGCAGTGGTTTATCGCCATGGACCACAAAGGGCTTCGCGCCAAGGCCCTGGAAGAAATTCAAAAGGTCGACTGGATCCCCGACTGGGGCCAGGCGCGCATCGAAGGTATGGTCGGTAACCGGCCTGACTGGTGCGTGTCTCGTCAACGCAACTGGGGGGTTCCGATCGCCCTTTTTGTCCATCGGGAGACCCAAGAGCCTCATCCTGACAGTCTCGCTCTGATCGAAAAAGTCGCTCAGCGCATCGAACAGCGGGGCATTGATGCCTGGTTCGATCTCGATCCCAAGGAACTTCTGGGTGATGAGGCAGCAAGCTACCGCAAGGTCAAAGACACCCTCGATGTATGGTTCGACTCCGGTGTCACCCACGCCTGCGTTCTGGATCGCCGGGAAGAACTCGGTTTCCCTGCCGATCTTTACCTTGAGGGTTCCGACCAGCACCGCGGCTGGTTCCAGTCCTCGCTTTTGGCCTCGGTTGCCATCCATGGCAAGGCCCCCTATCGCTCGGTCCTGACCCACGGCTTCACCGTCGATGCCGAGGGCAAGAAGATGTCCAAATCCAAGGGCAATGTCGTTGCCCCCCAGAAGGTCATGCAGAACCTTGGCGCCGATGTCCTGAGGCTTTGGGTCGCCGCGACCGATTACCGTCAGGAAATGCACGTTTCGGATGAAATTCTGAAGCGGACCGCTGATGTCTACCGCCGCCTTCGCAATACGGCGCGTTACCTTCTGGCCAATCTCGAAGGCTTTGATCCCCGCCGTGATCTATTGAAACCGGAAGCGCTCCTCCCCCTGGATCGCTGGGTCGTTGATCGGGCCCATGCCCTTCAGCTCGAAGTCCAGGAAGCCTACGCAACCTATCAGTTCCACAACGTCTATCAGAAGGTCCACCACTTCTGCTCAGTGGATCTTGGAAGCTTCTACCTTGACGTCACCAAGGACCGTCAGTACACCACGCGTGTCGACAGTCCCGTCCGCCGCTCAGGGCAAACGGCCATGTATCACCTGGCGGAAGCCCTGACCCGCTGGCTGGCTCCGATCCTCTCGTTTACTTCCGAGGAAATTTGGCGCCACCTTCCGGGAGACCGCGGTGAGTCGGTGTTCCTTGAGACCTGGTACGAAGGCCTTTATCGCCTGGATGACACCACCCCCTATGATGTCGCTTTCTGGGAGGAGATCCTCCGGATTCGGGAGAGCATCAGTAAATCGCTGGAGGGCCTTCGAAGCTCCGAAGCCATTGGCTCCTCCCTGGATGCCGAAATTGCACTGAGCGTCAATTCCAAGCTCTATGCCCAATTGAAACCGGTTGAAGCGGACCTTCGCTTTATCTTCATCAACTCGGATACGAAGGTGCTTGAAGACGCCTCGCTTCCCGAGGGTGAAGTCCGCATCGAGGCCAAGGCCTCTCAAGCGCCAAAATGTATTCGCTGCTGGCAGCACCGCGAGGATGTCGGCGCTCACGCCGAACACCCCGAGATCTGTGGCCGTTGTGTCGACAATGTGACAGGGCCCGGTGAAACCCGGGTATTGGGGTAAACCGATGTTAGTTTGGCTTTGGCTTTCATTGATTGTTCTGATTCTGGATCAGGCCACCAAACGCATCGTCGATACCACCATGGCGCTCCAGGAGAGCATTCCGCTGGTTCCGATGTTTCAGCTCACCTACCTTCGCAATCAAGGGGCGGCGTTCAGCTTCCTCTCGGGGGCCGGCGGCTGGCAGCGGTGGTTCTTCATCATTCTCGCCATCAGCGCATCGGGCTTTATTTGCTATTGGCTTCAAAGGCTTCCCAAGTCCCGGTCCTTTGAGGCCTGCGCCTGGTCACTGGTGCTGGGGGGGGCTTTGGGAAACCTGATCGACCGCATCCTTTATGGTTACGTCATCGATTTTCTTGATGTGTTCTATGGCGATTGGCACTGGCCTGCCTTTAATGTCGCAGATTCGGCCATCACCGTTGGCGTCGTGATGCTCCTGCTCGATTCCCTGATCAGCCGTCCCGATCCCCGCAAGGCGTGAGTTCAAGGGACCCTGCAAAGAAACATCCCATCCAGAATCATCGTCTGGTGGACGTCCCCTTTATCGAAAGCCCGAACCAGAACGAGCGCCCGGACCCCAAAGACATCCAGCTGGTAGTGATCCATGCGATCAGCCTTCCGCCGGGCCAATTCGAGACCCCCGGAGTCACCCAGCTCTTCACCAATACGCTGGATCCGAACGAACATCCCTACTACAGGGAAATCGAGGCCCTTCGCGTTTCAGCCCACCTCCTGATCCAGCGCTCAGGCGCCCTCACCCAGTATGTCGCGTTTGATCAACGCGCCTGGCACGCCGGCGTTTCTTCCTGGCGCGGAAGGGAGGTCTGTAATGATTTCTCGATCGGAATTGAAATCGAAGGGACGGAAGATCAGTCTTTTGAACCCATTCAGTACGAGGTCCTGAATCAGATTCTGGATCGCCTGATCGCCGAGTATCCGAACCTCTCCCGAACGACCATCGCAGGTCATTCGGACATCACACCCGGGCGAAAATGGGATCCGGGTCCTTTTTTTGATTGGGAGCGTATCGGGGTCGGTGCGATTCGCACCTAGAGGGATCTTTGGGAACCGGTGGGGTCTCCCCTGAACGCAATAAACCCGGCGAGCCGGGTTTATTGGTAGGATTTCATTTGCTCAGTCTTCGAGCGAACGACATCGATTTTTGAGGGCTTGCTCAGTCTCTTCGTCAGGAATGCGTGCCACTTCCCGGCTTCCCGGAACCAGCACCGTCTCAATCAAGACCACAGCCACGGCGGCAACACTGATTGCGCTCAACAACATTTCTTCCATGGTTCACCTCATTATCCGCAACAAGAGACTAACCGGTAGGACTCGGCGCGGTTTACAAAGTTCCCCGAAGGTTATAAGCAACCGCGAGAATCCCGACGATTCGATAATGCCTTAAGGCCCCTATGGAATGCAACCCGATTTTCGTCATCTGTCGTGGCAGACTATTTCCCCGCTGGGTCACCTTTGGCGATTGTCACTTCAGAGACATGTGGCTTTAAGCCCGAACCCCCTCACTCAATGAGCCAAATTGCCATGCCTGACACCGAACTTCTCGGCCTGATCGCCGGAACCCTGACCACCCTGGCCTTTCTTCCGCAAGTCATCAAAACCTGGAAATCCCAATCCGCAAAAGATATTTCTCTTGGGATGTTCCTTCTCTTTAGTGCCGGTGTGGCCCTTTGGCTGGTCTATGGCATCCAGCTCGGAGCGGTCCCCATCATTGCGGCCAACGCGGTCACCTTGCTGCTCTCTCTGGCAATTCTCGGGATGAAATTCTGGTTTGGCTGGCGCGAAACCCAATCCGACCCCAAGGCTTAATGCCCGGCCTTTTCCAACTGTTTGGCCTCATTCCAGTAAGCATCCAGCGTCGTGAGCTTTTCCTGATCAAGGCTTGAGCCTGACTCCGCTACACGGCGCTCGATATGCTGAAAGCGGCGCCGGAATTTACGGTTACCGCCCCGAAGACAGGCTTCGGCATCCAGCCCGAGGTGGCGCGCCACATTGGCCAGAACAAAAAGAACGTCCCCCAATTCTTCGGCCATGTGATTTTTATCCTCGAGGAGCATCGCTTCGCGCAGCTCCTCGATTTCTTCCTTTAGCTTGTCAAAAACCGGATCAATCGAAGGCCAGTCAAAGCCATGACGGGCGGCCCGTTTCTGGAGCTTTTGCGCCACCATCAAGGCAGGAAGCTCAGGGGGCACACTACCGAGAACACTCGGTTCCGGCGTCATTTTTCCCCGTTCGGCCTTCTCCTGAACCTTGGAGGCCTCCCAGTAGGCTTGGCGATCCTCCGAGGTTTCAAATTCCATACCGCCAAAGACATGGGGGTGCCGCCGAACCAACTTGTCAGAAATCCCATCGACCACGGCATCAAAGTCAAAAAGGCCCGCCTCCCGGCCAATCTGAGAATGGAAGACCACCTGAAGCAGAAGGTCCCCGAGTTCCTCCCGAAGATCGTCACTGTCTCCGGTCTCTGCCGCCTCTGCAACCTCATAGGCCTCCTCAAGGGTGTAAGGCACCAGACTTTTAAAGTCCTGCTCCAAATCCCAAGGACAGCCTCCTTGGGGATCTCTGAGTTGGGCCATGATCTCGAGAAGGCGATTGATCGGTTGTGACACGGAAACTTCCATAGGGTGTGGGGATTCCTGATGCTATCAAATAGCAGATGAGGAGTGATCACAGGTCGTCAGATTGTCATGTTGGGAAGTTCTTACGTTAAGCATTGAAGGCAGTTGACGCCAGCCAATAAATGCATCTACATTTATCCCTATGACCGAAAGATACACATGGCACGAAAGCAAGAGGGAAACTAATCTAGAAAAACATGGGCTTGACTTCAATGATGCTGATCTTGTTATTCAGAGCCCTTTTCGCCTCGACATTGAAACGTTTCGGAATGGCGAACGCAGGCAACAATCATTTGCCTAAGTTTTTGATTTTTTGACTGTACTGACTGTGGTGTATCTACCTGGAGAAGTACCTCATATCATTAGCCTTCGTTCGGCTAACCGGACTGAAAGGGAGGCCTACCATGAATGGCTCGAAAATGACTTCTAGAACAACGACAGAAATGCAGATCGCCCGTGAAGAGGGCAAATCCAAGACTGAGTGGGAGAGAATTCGTCAAAACTCACTTAAAGGCATCGAGCCAGCGTATGACGAGGAGTCACCCGACGCAACAATGGCTCTCCGGTCTACGATAGAGAAACGTCGAGCGGGAAGACCGGCCGGCAGTGGAACCAAAGAACAGGTGGCGATTCGGCTCGACAAAGAGGTCCTTACGGCATTTCGTGCGGAAGGTCCAGGCTGGCAAACACGAGTGAATGCAGCCCTCAGGGAATGGCTAGAAACGCATTCTCGAACCTAGCCAGTCGTCTCAGTCGTAGCGGATCAGCCAACAGAATGCAGCTTTCGCCTTGCTGATCCCCCTATCTAAAATGATGTTGGTCGTATGACATTCCTCTGGTACTGGTTTTTTCTTGCGCTTCCCCTCCCTTGGCTCATTCGCTGGCTTTTGCCCGCGAGCCCCGATGGGGGTGGCAGCATCCTCATCAGTCCGATAGCCGCGGAATTTTTTTCGCTCCCCACGGCGCGGCCTGGCTATCGAGAGAATCAGCCGATTCCGCCTCTGCTGATTTTGGCTTGGGCTCTTCTGGTCACAGCGGCCGCCCGCCCGGTCTGGCAGGGAGAACCGATCGAACAGGCCGTGACCGGCCGTGATCTGATGATGGCCGTCGATCTTTCCGGCAGTATGGAGATTCAGGATTTTGTCCTTGATGGCCACAAAGTCGATCGTCTGACCGCTACCAAGGCCGTGGCCGGAGAATTCATCGACCGGCGCGTTGGCGATCGACTCGGACTGATCCTTTTTGGTGAAAATGCCTATCTTCAGGCTCCCCTCACTTTTGACCGCAAGACCGTCAGGACGCTGCTCGATGAATCCGTGATCGGTCTTGCCGGGGATCGCACAGCGATTGGGGACGCGATTGGTCTTGCCATCAAGCGTCTGAGAGACAATCCTGAGGGACAGCGTGTTCTGATTCTCTTAAGTGACGGCGCCAATACCGCCGGCAACATTGCGCCCCTGAAGGCCGCTGAAATTGCCGCTGCCTCGGGTCTTAAGATCTACACCATCGGGATCGGCGCGGATGAAATGGTGGTCCGGGACCTTCTGGGAAGCCGGCGCGTGAACCCCTCACAGGATCTTGATGAACCCACCATGCGCGGCATGGCCGAAATGACGCATGGACGCTACTTCAGGGCGCGTGATGTCCAGCAGATGGAAGAGATCTATCGACTCCTCGATGAACTCGAACCCATTGAGCGCGACAAGCGCTATTATCGACCCGAAAGGGAAATGTACCCGTGGCCCTTGGCGGCGAGCCTTCTGGTGACCCTGGCCTATGCCGCTCTTCGGCGGCGAAATCCCACTTCTGCCTGAGCCCAGGCCTTCTCGAGGACCTTCATGGCTTTTCTTCGCCAGATTTCCAATCGGGTTCTCGGAGGCTTTTTCGGCCTCGTCTTTCTTCTCACGCCCCAACTCAGCGCTGCAGCGGACAAGGGCTTTGATGCGATTGCCAAAACCTCACGCAGTATTCAGGCCGAGTGGTCCGAAGTCTTCTACCTGGCGCCTCGAGCCGAGCAGGTTGCCCGCTACCGGAGGCTTCTTGAGAGAATCAGGGCACTCAAGGCCGAGGCCCCTCAAAGAGCGGAGCCTCTGATCGTCGAAGCCATCATCCTTTGCACCTACAGCGCAGCAGCGCTCGGGCTCGACACCCTTGAAATGCTGGAAGAATCCCGAGACCTTCTCAAAAAATCCATTGAACGAGACCCCAAGGCGCTCGATGGGGCCGCCTACGTGACGCTCGGAAACCTCTACCGGCGACTCCCGGGTTGGCCTCTCCTTTATGGCGATAAGAAAGTCGCCCGCGAGGTCCTCACCACGGGGGTTCGGCTTTTCCCTGAAGGCATCGACACCAATTACTTCATGGGTGACATCCTGCTGGAGGAAGGCGACGCCAAGGCGGCCCTTCCTTACCTTGAGAAAGCCGCACGGGCATCGATCCGTCCCACGCTTCGGGTTTCTGATGAAAAGCTGCATAAGGAAGCTCAGGAGGCGGTGACGCTGGCTCAAAATGGCCAGACCAACCGTTCCGAGTTCTTCGGCCAGTTCACACCCTCCTTCCGCTAAAGACCCGCCTTATGGCGAACGAAACCCTGCCTTTCGAGACCCTGCCAAGCCCCCTCCAAACCTCGGCGCGGGCACTTTGGAGCCGCTATCTCGAGAGGCGGGGGGCTGAGGATGCACCTCTCATCCCCCAAAAGATTCTCGACTCCCTTCCCCTGATCCTTGCCACCTCCCCCTTTATCGCCCAGGAGATCACCCGAAACGCAGGGCTTCTAAAAGTGCTGATCGATGAGGGGCTTCTGGAGACCCGCCGGAATGAGATGGCCATTCGCGCCCAACTTGAAAACGCCTTGAGCGAAGTCACCGATGAGGCGGGCCTTCAAAAGGCTCTTCGCAGGATGCGTAGCCTTGAAATGGTTCGGATTGCCTGGCGGGATATCGCGGGCTGGGCCCCCATCGAAGAAACCCTTAGGGATCTCTCCCTGTTGGCCGAAGCCGCCGTTGAAACCGCCCTCAGCCTCCATTTTGAATGGCTGACCGAACGCTTCGGGATCCCGCGTAACCGCGAAGGAGAGCCCCAGAATCTGGTGGTCCTGGGCATGGGAAAGCTCGGTGCCCGAGAACTTAATTATTCCTCGGATATCGACCTCATCCTGGCGTACCGGGATGATGGCGTCCTCGAGGATAAAAAAGAAACCAGTTACGCCGAGTTCTATACCCGACTGGCCCGCAATCTGGTCCGGGCTCTGGATGAAAAGACCGAGGATGGATTTGTCTTCCGCGTGGATACCCGGCTTCGCCCGTTTGGGGAATCGGGACCCTTGGTGCTTCACTTTGAGGCGCTTGAGCGCTATTACGAGGGGCAGGCCCGCGAATGGGAGCGCTACGCCATGATCAAGGCCCGGGCGATTGCAGGAGACCCCCGGGGCGGCCCGGAACTCGAGCGCTTCCTTCATCCTTTTGTCTACCGGCGCTATCTCGACTTTCGCGCGTTTGGTGAACTTCGGGACCTTAAGCGCATGATCAGTCAGGAACTCATCCGAAAGGGCGACCATCAGAACGTCAAACTGGGACAAGGCGGCATCCGGGAAATCGAATTTATCGGACAAGCCTTTCAGTTGATTCGTGGCGGCACGGAAAAATCACTCCAGCGCCGGGAGATTCTCGCGGTGCTCTCGGCCCTTGGGACACTGGGGCTCCTTCCCGAAGAGACGGTCACCGAACTCAAAGCCCACTATCGGACCCTTCGAATCATCGAAAATCGACTGCAGGAATATCGGGACCAGCAGACCCATACCCTTCCCAAATCCGAAGAGCAGCAACAGGCTCTTGCCCATGCCCTGGGCTACGGCGACTACCCCTCCTTCCTCAGCGCCCTCACCGAGCTTCAGTCCCAGGTCCATCAGGTCTTTGAAGACGTGATTCGAATTGATACCGACAGCGGCAAGGCGCCCTTTCCGTTGGATGGCGATACTGAGGCCCTTGTCTCTGCACTCATCGCGCTGGGCATCCAAGATCCCGAAACGCTGGTTCCAAAGCTCGAGTCTTTTCGGGCCGCCTCGTCCATTCGGCGCCTTTCGCCTCGCGGAGCAACCGAAATTCGAAGAGTGCTCCCCGATCTCCTCAAGGAGATCAACCAAGAGCCCCACCGCCTTGAAACCCTGGATCGTCTCCTCAAGGTGCTCGAGGCCATTGCCAGCCGCAACGTTTATCTGACCCTCCTGGCAGAGAACCCGGGGGCTCGAACCCGTCTCGTAGCACTGGTCGGCGCGAGCCCCTGGTTTGCGACTACCCTGGGGCGACACCCCATCCTCTTGGATGAACTTCTCGACCCT
Source organism: Methylococcaceae bacterium (assembly GCA_044350805.1). Classification (GTDB taxonomy): domain Bacteria; phylum Pseudomonadota; class Gammaproteobacteria; order Methylococcales; family Methylococcaceae; genus UBA6136. The sequence continues at coordinate 143,905 of JBILGU010000002.1, read as the reverse complement.
CGAAGCTTCCTCGCCCCCATCACCCGGGAGGCGCTGGAAACAGAGCTCGACCGAAAGCTTGAGGACCTGGATCCTGAGGATCTCGAAGCCTACATGGTCGCCTTGCGGCAATACCGGCAGGTGGTGATTTTGAGAATCGCGGCCGCGGATATCGCTGGGTCACTCCCCCTACCTGAGGTCAGTAACGCCCTGACCGCCCTGGCTGAAACGCTGCTTCGAGCCGCATTGACCCGGAGCTTTGACATCACTCGTAAGCGTCATGGCAGCCCCGGGAACCTTGAGGCTTTAGACGCCGGGTTTGCGGTCATTGCCTATGGGAAGCTCGGGGGCCTGGAACTCGGCTACGGATCGGATCTGGATCTGGTCTTTCTGTATTCGGGAAATACGGAAGCGGAGACCTTCGGCCCCAAACCCGTGACCGCCGGTGAATTCTATGCCCGACTGGCACAGCGCATCCTCCATATCATGGGCACCAATACCCCCGCCGGCATTCTCTATGAAACCGACCTGAGACTTCGTCCCTCGGGGAATTCAGGGCTTCTGGTCAGCAGTCTTGAAGCCTTTGAAACCTATCAGATGCAGGAAGCCTGGACCTGGGAGCAGCAAGCTCTGGTCAAGGCCCGCTTTGTGGCCGGAGATCCTGAAGTGGGTGAACGCTTCAAGGCGATACGGACCCGCTCCCTGGGCCGCCTTCGCGACGCCAAGGAGCTTCGCAAGGAAATCGTTGAGATGCGGTGGAAAATGCGAGAGGTTCTGGAAGCCAAGGATCCTGCGCTCTTTGACCTCAAGCAAGGGGCCGGCGGTATCGTGGATATCGAGTTTCTAGTACAATTTTGGGTTTTGGCGTGGTCAAATGCCCACCCCCGGTTGACCGAGTGGACCGATGTCCTGCGGCTTCTGGAGCGTCTCAAAGAGGAACACCTGATTCCCGAGAAGGATCAGGATTTTCTTCAAGAGGCTTACTTCAAACTTCGCAGCGAAGCCCATCGGGCCCAACTGGATGAGCGCAAGGCGGTGGTTGCCGCTGCAGCGTTCGCGCCCCTTCGAGAGCGGATTCAGGCCCTATGGGCTGCCGTCCTGCAACCTGAAGGCGATTCCGGCCGCATCTGATTCCAATTAGCCCCTGCATCCATCCTGATTCCGGAGAAGAGATATGTCGATGGACGACAAAGACGGTGTCATCTGGCTCGACGGCGAATGGCTCCCCTGGCGGGAAGCCAAGGTCCACGTCCTGACCCACACCCTGCATTACGGTTGTGGCGTCTTTGAGGGGCTTCGGGCCTACCAGACCGAACGCGGTGCCGCCATTTTTAGGCTGCGCGACCATACCGACCGTCTGTTCCGCTCCGCTCACATCATGCGGATGGAGATCCCGTACGACAAGGACACCCTCGATGAAGCGCATCTTGAGGCCTTGAGGCTGAACAACCTCAACAGCGCCTACATTCGTCCGATGTGTTTCTTCGGCTCCGAGGCCATGGGCCTCCATGCCAAAGGCATCAAGACCCACGTCATGATCGCGGCCTGGTCCTGGGGAAGCTACCTCGGGGAAGAAAATATGGCCCGGGGCATCAAGGTCAGGACCTCGTCCTACACCCGAAACCACGTCAACAGCCAGATGTGCAAGGCCAAGGCGAACGGCAACTATGTCAACTCGATCCTTGCGGTTCGTGAAGCCGTCGAATGTGGATGCGATGAAGCCCTGCTACTGGATCATGAAGGTTACGTTGCGGAAGGCAGCGGCGAAAACATCTTTATCGTCCGCAAGGGGAAGCTCTATACCCCGGATCTAACCAGTGCCCTTGAAGGCATCACGCGCGAAACGATCTTCACGATCGCCCGCGAGCAAGGTCTGGAAGTCCATGAAAAACGCATCACGCGTGACGAAGTTTACGTTGCTGATGAAGCCTTCTTCACGGGATCTGCGGCCGAAGTCACCCCGATTCGGGAACTTGACGGACGGATCATCGGGGCAGGTGGACGCGGACCCATCACCGAAAAACTGCAGAGCCTCTACTTCGATTACGTTTACGGCCGCCGACAGGACCATGCGGATTGGCTGACCTACACTAATAAGTAATTCGAAACTACTCCACTAAAGCCCGGCACGCCAAAAACGCTCCCGGGCTTTTTTGTGGCTTGGCTTCTGCCTGACTTGATCCACCAGTTACCTGATCCGCCCAGATTCTTACAAATTTAAGTTTCTAACTTATATTTGTAAATGTAACGTAAGACGCCTCCGAGACACTCACCTGACTCGCCCAAGGATTCCCTGTTGTCACCCTGACAGGACCTCGGCAATCAGGAAAAACGACTGGCCCGCGCGAAGCTTCCTGTAAAGCCCTACGTTTCTCTGGAAAATCCGGACGAACGTGAAGGCGACCGTGTCGTTGCCTGGCGCGATCTCCATTCCCCCTAGAGCCAAGATACAAGGACAAAAATTTGGCGACGCCACGAAAGTGAATTACCCTTCAGACAACGTCTATCCGTGAGCCCCCACCATGATCAAGAAGATCCCGATACTGAAACTGTTCGCTCTCGTTTTTACTCTTTCAGGCTGTAGCAGCCATCCCCTGCAGGTCCAGAGGGATTTTGATAGCCATTACGACTTTAAGGCCATCAAGACCTTTGATTTTTCGGTGGGGACACTGGAGACGGAAGCCGCTAAAACGACCGCTGAGAGGATTCAGCTCAATGCGCTGGTTGATGCGAAGATTAAATCGGAACTTGAGGCCCGAGGTTTTCGTCAGTCGTCAAACCACCCCGATATCAAAATTGCCTACTCGTTTGGGGAGTGGGCCCTCGACAGCCACAAAAAGCCCAACGGGGGCTACGGGGCCGTCAACATCATGTTCCCCGGCGCTCATGGCTCACTGCTTCCCACCAGTGCCGATGGGAGGGTGCCGCCGCCCTCGGAAGATCCCTACACCTCAAAATATGAGGAAGCGAAACTCGAAGTACTGGCGATTGATCCTGCTTCCGGGAAAATCGTCTGGAATGCCGGCGTGACCGACAAGACGGATTTTGGCTACTTTAGAGCCTCGCAAAAGGAACGCATCGAAAAGACCGTAGCCTCTATCCTCGAGGGCTTCCCGCCTGGCAGCAGCGGCAAAGCCCCCTAATCCCTTTCCCGCCCGAGGGCCTTCAGCATTCGGGCACCGATCTGGCTCGGGCTTGAAACGACTTCGACTCCGGCGGCTTCAAGAGCGCACATCTTGCTGGTCGCACTCCCTTTACCGGCTGAAATGATGGCTCCGGCGTGTCCCATGCGCTTCCCTTCGGGAGCGCTGGATCCTGCAATATAGGAAACGACGGGTTTGCGAACATGGCTTCGGATGTACTCGGCCGCTTCCTCTTCCGCCGTTCCACCAATTTCGCCCACCATGACGATGCCCCGGGTGGCCGGATCGGCCTCAAAAAGGGCCAGAACCTCAATGAAATCAAGCCCCTTAATGGGATCGCCGCCAATCCCGACACAGGTGGTCTGGCCCAGGTTGACCTCTGAGGTCTGGTGGACCGCTTCATAGGTCAGGGTGCCTGAGCGCGAGACGATGCCGATCGCACCCGGCTGATGAATCATGCCCGGCATGATGCCGATCTTGCATTCACCCGGGGTAATCACGCCCGGGCAGTTAGGGCCAACCAGACGGGTACCGCTTCCGGCAAGCGCCGCCCGCACTCTCAGCATGTGATGAATCGGGATGCCTTCGGTAATACAAACCACCAATTCGATGCCGGCCTCTGCCGCCTCGAGGATTGCATCGGCCGCAAAAACCGGGGGCACATAAATCATGCTGGCTGTTGCTCCGGTCTCCCGGACCGCCTCACGGACCGTATTGAAGACCGGAAGCCCCAGATGCTCGCTCCCCCCCTTGCCGGGAGTCACCCCTCCGACCAGCCGGGTTCCATAATCGAGACACTGACGAGAGTGGAAGGTGGCCTGCTTGCCGGTAATTCCCTGGCAAAGGACCTTGGTTTCGCGGTGGATCAGAATACTCACAGGGCAACCTCGACGGCTTTGATGGCAGCCTCATCCAGAGTGGCTGCAGGAATCAGGGCGAGTCCCGACTGAGCGAGAAGCTCTCGGCCTTCCTGTGCATTGGTTCCTTCCAGGCGAACCACGATCGGAAGGCTGGCACCCGTCTCACGGGCCGCTTCGATGACGCCTTCGGCAATCAGGTCGCAGCGGACAATACCCCCAAAGATATTCACCAGGATGGCCTTGACGCGGGGTTCCGAGAGAATCAGTCGAAACGCTGCTGCCACCCGGTCGCGGGTGATCCCGCCGCCGACATCCAGAAAATTAGCGGGCTGGCCGCCATGAAGTTTGATGACATCCAGGGTTGCCATGGCCAAACCGGCCCCATTGACCATACAGCCAATCGACCCATCGAGGGTGACATAGCTCAGATCAAGATCACGGGCCTTGGCTTCCGTCGGATCTTCCTGGGAGACATCCCGAAGGGCCGAAAGATCCGGATGCAGCGCCAGCGCGTTATCATCCACGACGATCTTGGCATCGAGTGCCATGAGGTTCCCTTCGCCATCCATCGCTAACGGGTTGATCTCGACCTGAAGCAGGTCCTTCTCGACCGCCAGCGCATAGAGCGCCCGAGTCATGTCGCTGAACTGACGAAGGGCATTGCCCTCAAGGCCAATGCCATAGCCCAAGGTTCGCAGGTGATAGCTCTGAAGACCGGCCGCAGGATGCACTTCCACGGTGATGATCTTTTCCGGTGCCTCGTGAGCCACTTCCTCAATATCGGCACCGCCGGATGCGGAGGCGATGAGGGTCACCCGGGCCCGGGTCCGATCAATGAGGGCACAAAGGTAATACTCAGCGGCAATCGGCCGGACTTCCTCGATGAAAATCCGGTGAATCGGGAGTCCCGCCGCCCCGGTCTGATTGGTCATCAATCGCGTCCCAAGCAGCTTTTGAGCGGCCTCAGCGACGGCCTCCGGCGAATCACAAAGGAGGACACCACCCGCTTTTCCCCGCCCGCCGCTGTGAACCTGCGCCTTGACGACCCAGCGCTCACCGGGAACTTCAGCCGCCAAGCGGCGAGCCTCATCGGGGGATGCGGCGACCCGGCCCGAAGGAACCGGGACACCCGCCTCGGCTAAAAGGGCCTTGGCCTCAAACTCGTGAACATACATGACGCGATCCTCGGTCCTGAGGGTAAAAAATGAGGGGGCCGAAGCCCCCCGGGTGGATCAAGGGGGCACGCCACATGCCCCCTTGATCCCCTTCGATAGTCGGATTGTTACTGATCGCTCAGCGCAAGACAACGATAAAGCCCTGATCCCCGCGCTGGACGTTGAGCATTAACTCCCGCGCGCCTTTAACGGCTTTCTGGAGATCAGTAATGGTACCGGCCGGCTTTCGGTTGGCCTCGTGGATCACATCGCCCGGCTGGAGCCCTGCACGGAAGGCATAGGAGGCGGTATTCATCTTTTCAATCAGAACGCCCTCTGCAACGCCTGCGGCATTGACGTCACGAAAGACCACACCCGCCAGCTTGGGATTCATCTCTCCCCCTTCAAGGGCCGAAATGCGAGGGGCTGCAACTTCTGCCGTTCGGGTCAACGTCTCCCCTTTGTGAATGATCTCGAGCTCAACCTCATCGCCAATCTGAGCCAATCCGACCGCATTTCGCACGTCCTGACTGTTCTTGACCTTGCGACCATTGACCGCGAGGATGACATCGCCCGCCTCAAGCTTGGCCTTCTCGGCGGGAGATCCTGGCTGAATCCCGCTGACGACAGCCCCCTGATTCTGAGGAATCTTGAAGGCTTCGGCGAGCTCATGCGTCAGATCCTGAACCTGAACCCCCACCAGACCGCGCTTGACCGAGCCGTGCTCCACCAGGGTGTTCATGATGTGGAGCGCCATATTGGCGGGGATGGCAAAACCAATACCGACATTGCCGCCGTTCGGCGCCAGGATCGCGGTATTGATGCCGACCAGATGGCCCTGAAGGTCGACCAATGCCCCCCCCGAATTGCCAGGATTGATGGAGGCATCGGTCTGGATGAAGTCTTCATAGCCTTCAATGCCGAGCCCTGAACGGCCCAAGGCACTGACGATCCCGGAAGTCACCGTCTGCCCCAAGCCAAACGGATTACCGACAGCAACCACGAAATCACCGACCTGAACCTGATCAGAGTTGGCCACCTTGACCTCGGTGAGGTGGTCGGACGGTACTTTAATGACCGCCACATCGGATTCCTTGTCGGTGCCGACCAGCTTGGCCTTGAGCTTACGGCCATCGGTCAGGGTTACGGTGATTTCATCCGCCTTATCGACCACATGGTTGTTGGTCAGAATGAAGCCCCGCGCAGCATCCACGATCACCCCCGATCCCAAAGACGAGCTTTCACGTTGGCTTGGCATGTTCGGCACCCCAAAGAAATGCCGAAAGACCGGATCCCGCATCAGGGGATGTTCAGCCTCGACAATCTTGGTCTTGGTCGAGATATTGACGACTCCCGGGGTCACCCGTTTCAACATCGGGGCGAGACTTGGGAGGGGCTGTCCTTCAACGGCGGTGGGAAGTTCCGCCTGAAGGGGGGCAGAAAATGCGAGAACTCCCCATGCGAGGGAGGCCAAAAGGAAGGCGCGGTGCAACATGAAAACCTCTTCAGGATGCAAATTAAGGGGGTGTCGACAAAGCCGTTGGGGCAAAAGGTGGGGTCACGTTTCGGCGATTTCAAGAGGGCTCAGGCTAGAGGCTCGGCCCCACATGACAAAAAACCGCCTTGAGATAATCGGTCTCGGGGATCGCCGGATGCACCGGATGATCGGCACCCTGACCGCCTTCCGCCAAAATGACCAGATGTCGGTCCAGATGCCTTGAGGAAGCGCGAAGGAGGTCCTTCAAGCCCTCTCGGGGGAGATGGTAGGAACAGGACGCCGAGACCAGAAGCCCACCCGGCGATAGGACCTGAAGCGCCATCTGGTTCAATCGGCGGTAGGCCTCAACGCCTTTGGTGCCATCCTTCTTGCGCTTGATGAAAGCCGGCGGGTCGACAATGACGACATCCCAGTGCTGTCGATCTTCCCGGGCCTTTCGAAGAAACTCAAAGACATCACTAGGATGGGTTTCAAAGCGGTCTGCCATCCCGTTTCGGGCGGCATTCTCGCGGAGCAGGCTTAGGGCCGATTCCGAGGCATCGACCGCATCCACCGAGGCCGCGCCCGCAAGGGCCGCGGGTAATCCCCAGGCACCGGTGTAAGCAAAAAGATCCAAGACCTTTCGGCCCTTGCACCAAGGAGCCAGCCTCGCACGGTTATCCCGATGGTCAAAAAACCAGCCCGTCTTCTGCCCTTCCAGAGGATCGATCGCAAAGTGGGCGCCATTCTCCTCAACGAGGGGAGTCTCCGCCAACTCACCATAGACCACCTCAACGCGCTCGGAGAGCCCCTCAAGCGCTCGGAGGCTTGAAGTGTTTCGAACGACGATGGTCTGGGGATTCAGGACCTTCTTCAAGGCCTCGATCAGAACCCCCTCCAGCTGATCCATGCCCGCCGTATTCGACTGCACCACCAGAAGATCACCAAACCGGTCGACCACAAGCCCTGGAAGACCATCGCTTTCCCCATAGATCAGGCGATAGTGCGGCTTGTCATAAAGTCTGTCCCGAAGGGCCAGGGCGCGCTCGATGCGCTGTTCCAAGAAACGGGGACCGATCGATTCGCGGGGGTTGCGCGTGAGGAGTCGCGCTGCAATCAGTGACTCGGGATTGGCATAGGCTAGACCCAGGGGTTCGCCGCGGCTTGATTCGATCGTCACCAAAGACCCGGGCTCGATGCTCTTGAGCGGTGTGGCCTGGGTATCGATTTCATTGCTGAAAACCCAGAGATGACCGCTTTTCAGCCGCCGCTCCTCATTTTTCCGAAGCCTGAGCGTTGTGGATTCGGTCATGAGGGGATCTCCTAGGGGAAAATCGTGTCATTTTACGCTCATCTATTCGGTATGTTAGTCTCCGATATTCCCTTTACATTCTAGGGTTTCTTCCATGGCCACCGTTCCAGAAACAGCGATCCAGACCGAAGGCCTTCGGCGCGTTGTCATTGATCCTGTGACTCGAGTTGAAGGCCACGGAAAGGTCACGCTTCTTCTGGATGAAAACCATCGGGTCCAGCAAGCCAGGCTGCATATCGTCGAATTTCGGGGGTTTGAACGCTTCATTCAGGGCCGCCCCTACTGGGAAATCCCGGTTCTGGTGCAACGGCTTTGCGGCATCTGCCCGGTCAGTCATCACCTGGCCGCAGCCAAAGCCGTTGATCAACTGGTCGGCGTCGACACCTTAACCCCCCCAGCGGAAAAACTCCGAAGGCTTCTTCACCTGGGGCAAACGCTGCAGTCGCATGCCCTCCATTTCTTTCATCTTGCCTCCCCCGATCTGTTGTTCGGGTTCGGCAGTGATGCCCTGGCACGGAACATCGTCGGTGTTGCCGAAGCCAATCCAACCCTCGCTCTTAAAGGGATTGGCCTTCGCAAATACGGTCAGGAAATCATTCGACACATCACCGGCAAAAGGGTCCATGGCACCGCAGCGCTCCCAGGGGGCATGAACAAGGCGCTCAGCAAAGACGCTCGGGAAACCCTTCTGTCTGAAATTGAAGCCATCATCGCGGATAGCCAAATGGCCCTGAAGGTCGCGCAGGACCTTTACCTTTCAGATCGGAAAAAGAATCTGGAATTTGCCGCCATCACCTCAAGCTTTTTGAGTCTTGCAGGAGAAAAGGGCACACTGGATCTTTACCATGGCGGCCTTCGCGCTCGGGGATCTCAAGGTGAAATCCTCCTCGACGATGTCGATTACCGCGGGTATTTCGATCATCTTCGGGAAGAAGTCCGCAGCTGGACCTATATGAAATTTCCCTTCATCGAGCGACTCGGTCAGGAGAAAGGCTGGTACCGCGTAGGCCCTCTCGCCCGGATCAACAACGCAGATTTCATTCCAACCCCACGAGCCGAAGAAGCCCGGGTGACCTTCATGAAGGAAGGCGGAGGATTCCCTGTCCAGCCGACACTGGCCTATCACTGGGCCCGAATGATCGAGGTGCTCTATGCCGCCGAAGGCATTCAGATGCTGCTGGAGAATCCTGAAATTCTCGGCGAGGACCTGATGGCTTATGGCGAACGCCAAAGCCGCGGTATTGGGGTCATTGAAGCCCCTCGGGGCACGCTCTTCCATGACTACACGATCGATGACAATGATCTGGTGATCCGCGCCAATCTGATCGTCTCCACCACCAGCAACAACCAGGCGATGAATGAATCCATCCGCCAGGTCGCCGCAACTTATCTTGATGGGGTCGAACCGACCGAGGGGCTCCTTAACCATCTTGAAGTCGCCATTCGAGCCTATGATCCCTGCCTTTCATGTGCAACTCATGCCCTTGGGAAAATGCCACTGGAAGTCGAGGTAGTCGACAACGCTGGCAAGGTCCTCGGGCAGGCCCAGCGGGGACTGTGAGCGAACCTCGAAAATCGCGCCTCCTGCTCCTGGGTTACGGTAACCCTGGACGGGGGGATGACGCGCTGGGTCCTGAGCTTATTTCAAGGCTTGAGCAGCTGGCCGCTGAAAAGCAACTCCCAGCCTCGCTGGACATCACTCTTCTGACCGATTTTCAGCTTCAGGTCGAGCATGCCCTGGATCTCCAGCATCAGGATCTGGTGCTCTTTGTCGATGCCCATCTGACGACCTCACCCCCCTTTTGCTTTGAGCGCGTGAGACCCGACCCTGTCCCCAGCTTCAGCACCCACTGGGTCAGCCCAGGGACCCTTCTGAAAGTCGTTCAAGACCTTCAAGGCGAGGCCCCTCCCACCTACGTTCTTGGAATCCGAGGCTACCGGTACGAACTCGGGGAGCCTCTGTCAGCCGAGGCGCAAGCACATCTTGAGGACGCCATCAAACGAGTACTGGCCCTCTTAAACCAGCCTGACTTCGGCATTTGGGATGCTCTTTCCGCCACACACTCAAACCTTCCAGTAGAAAAGAAATTAATCACATAAATATTGTTATTTTTTTCAAAACAAACAACCTTCCCCTGTCAGAATCCGGTTTTAATTCCTCACTCCCCATTCCGATGCCCATGCCGATCCAAGACCTTCTTCGTCAACGTCGATTCTGGTTCAAAACGCATGGCCTCTTGGGCCTGATTTGTGGTGGTTTTCTGGCTGTGATCGGGCTGACAGGCGCTTTGGGCGTCTATGGGGAAGGACTCGACCAACTCCTGAACCCAAGCCTTCACGCCCGAAAAGACACAAGTCCGCTGCCCCTTGAAATGCACTACGCGACCTTACTCCGGCGCTATCCCGAACAGACCGGTGCCTGGACCCTCTTTTTGCCCAGGGAACCCGGCGAAGCGCTGACAGCGGTGGCTGAAAAGCCGCGTCTTTCACCGAATCCGAAATTCAAACCCCTGATCGTCTCTCTTGAGCCTGGAACTTCTGAGGTGCTGGCCGAGCGCGAGCGGGGGTGGACCCTTCGGACTTTCCTTCTGAAGGTCCATACGCACCTTCTGGCCGGATCTCTGGGATCCACGCTTGTCGGTCTTTTGGGGATCGCACTTTTTTTAGGGGCCCTGCTGGGGCTTGGACTCTGGTTGACCCAGGGTCGCCCCCTCAAAGAGCGGTTTCAGCTCAGGCATGAAAAAGGCACGCTTCGCTTTGCCTCCGATCTTCACCAGCTGATGGGCCTCCTTCTGGGGCCTTTGTATCTCGTGATTGCTTTGACGGGGATCAACCTGGCCTTTCCCGAGGTCAGCGAAGCGCTCCTTGGCGCTAAGGATCTGGGGCATGCGGATCAGACCAAGCCGATCCTGAGCACTGGATCCCATGCCGCGACACAAAGGGTGAAGCTCGATGAGGCCATCCTTCTGGCCCGAGGCCCCTTCCCGCGGGCAGAGGTCCGGAGCGTCACCACTCCGGAAGGGCAGAACGGGAGCCTCCAGGTCCATTTCAAACAGGCGGCAGAACCCAATGATCGTCATCCTGTGACCGCCGTCTGGATTGATGCCTACAGTGGCCAGATTCTGGAGGTCCGAAATCCTCTCAGGTTTAACGGAAGGGAAACCCTTGAGACGCTGCTCTGGCCGATTCATACCGGCGAGTGGGCCGGCGGGGGTTGGCGGCTGGTCTGGTTTGCGGCAGGATTGAGCCTCCCCGTTTTTTTTGCCACGGGGCCTTTGCGATGGTTGATTCGAACCCACCGACTGAACGATCGACCCGTTGAGCTCGATAAAGCCCTTGAGGCGGCCCTGAAGGGCTTTCGCAGGGGAATCGAAAAACTGCGCACCCTTCGGAGATGAGCTGCGTTCAGCTTTTCTCCGGAACCAGCCATTCGAGCCGAAACGAACCGCCTTCGGGGGACTCCAGCCCATCGACCAGCGCCGGCAACCCCTCCCGAAGCTGCTCCTCCAAAGGATACGGAGGATTGATCAGGATCATGCCGCTTCCGGTCAGGCTGTCCCTTGCCGGGGCGGCGATGGCACATTCGGCCACCAGCGTTTTGGGAATCTGCAGCCGCTGGATCCGCCGACAAAGGTCATCGGCGCCACCCCGGTCCTGAATCGGATACCAGATGGCATAGATTCCTGTGGACCAGCGCCGGTGAGCCTCCGATAGCGCCTGAACCAAGCGGGACCTTTCATCCTTCCGCTCAAAGGCGGGATCAATGTGTATCAAGCCGCGGCGCTCTGAAGGGGGCAACAGCGCTTTGAGGGCCTCATAGCCATCCCGGACTTCGACGCGAACCTGTCGATCGCCTTCAAATTCGCGGGCCAAAAGCACACTGTCCGTCGGGTGAAGCTCCGTCAGCACCAATCGGTCCTGGGGTCTTAGGAAATGGCGAATGACCCTGGGCGACCCGGGATAGCTCCTCAGCTGCTCTCCAGGATTTGTGGTCCGAACCGCCGAAAGGTAAGGCTCAAGCGCCAAAAAGCGCTCAGGATGTCGCCAGACCCGTCCGATCCCCCCGGAGAACTCGCTATTCTTTCTCGCCATGCCGCTCTCAAGGGCATATCGCCCCGCACCTGCGTGCGTGTCCAGAACGAAATAGGGCTTGTCCTTTCGGCTAAGCGCCTCAAGGATCAGACTTAAAACCCAGTGCTTGAAAACATCGGCATGGTTGCCGGCATGAAAGGCGTGGCGATAACTCAGCATCAGGGATTTCCAGTGGGAAGAGGCTCAGGATGGACACCTAACTGTCCCAGCAAAGCCTTAAAGTCAGGATAAATCACCTCGTTCCCATAACGGGACAGATGATCACCATCGAAATACAACGGGCGACCATTGGGGGCAACGGCACGGCAAATCGCATCCGGACACAGCCGCGAGAAGGCATCAAAGAGCACCACATCGGGTCCCGAAAGCCCTTGCATGGTCTTCAGGATGGGCTCACGCAAAGACTCTATCTCCTCTCTTAGGATTTCAACACCCCCCTCGCAGATCGGGTTTTGACGATTGAACCAGTCCATGCAGCGAAAGGTGGGCGCTTTAAAAAGAGGCGGTGGCGCCCAGAGAATCACCCCAAATCCCCGGTCCCGATAGGCTTGAAGCGTCTCTTTCGCTTCGGTCAAAACCTTTTGAGCCTCCGCCTGGTAGCCCGGGCCGTAGAGAAAGGACTTCATGTCGGCAATCCTATAACGCTCATTTTGATCGGCATAACGGGACAACATGAGGCTCGCCATCATGATCAGATCCCCCGGGCGCCCTTCCTCCAAAAGGTAGCGCCGCAGCGCCTCATAACGGCTTTGACAGCGGGGCTCCCGGGCTGAAAACAGCGTTCTGAAATTGAGATAGGCACAACCTTCAAGGCTCAGAACATTGATTCTGATCCCAAGGTCTGCACTGGCCTGATCGAGCATGGCGAGGAGCATCAGTGCGTGCGAATCGCCAATCACGAAAAGAGACCTTGAGGAGTGTCCCTGCCGGCAGTTCACCGGCTCATATCGCCTCATGACCCCGAAACTCAGGGGAAGCTTCTGGAGTTCGACCTTGCACTGCCCAGGGCCCAAATTCAACGATTGCATGCGGCCCAGCACATACCAGTCGTATTGGTGACGGGAGACCTGGCTGAAGCTGATTTTGGGGCGTTGATCAAAAAAAGTCTGGCTCAGCCCCGCACCTGCCAGGATCAAAAAGAGAAAGAAGAGAATCCGGATCGATGGCGGCCGTCTTTCAAGGAATGCAGCGTGTCGTAAGGGTTTTTCAATCCATTTCGTCGAAAATGCCGCCAGCATCAGAGAAACCAAAACCGCCAGGATGCGGCAGGCGGGGGACTCAAGGCCGAGGGTCCAACGAAACAAGACATCGACCGGCCAATGCCAGAGATAAAGGGCATAGGATCTTTTCCCCAGCCAGACCAGAGGGAAAAAGGAGAGCGCCCGCCGAACGGGATCCTTGGGTTCCACCCCAGCCCCCCCGATCAAAAAGAGGGCTCCCAGCACCGGCAGGAGGGAGGCGGGCCAGGGCGCATGATCGGCATGGGCCCACCAAAAACCCATCAAAATGAGGCTAAGACCGAAAATGGCAGACCCGCTTGAAAACCTTCCCGGCGGCCAGCGCTTGATTCTGGAACTTGAAAGATAAAGGAGAACCCCGGCCGCCAACTCATAAAAACGGGAGGTCACGGAGTAAAACGCCATCGCCGGCATCGCCTGGGTCGCAAGGATGGAAAATCCCAGAGAAGAAAGCGTGAGGACCAGAAGGGCGGCTTTTACCCCGAGCGGCGGCGGCGACCCCGGCCGTCTGAGCGCAAAATAGAGGAGAAGCGGCGCCACCAGATAGAACTGTTCTTCCACCCCCAAAGACCAGGTGTGAAGATAGGGGTTGTAGTCCACGCGAGGCGTGAAATAGGTCTCCTGCCCGTGCTGCAAAATCAAGTTGCTCACGCCAAAAAAGGCGAAAAGCCCCAAGGTGACATCCTGACTGCTGAGCCAGGACTCGGGAATGAAAAGGACATCGAGCAGGCGGGTTACCACCAGCGTCAGAACCAGAGCCGGGATGATTCGGGCCAGTCGCCGGGCATAGAAATCGACGATAAATCCCCAAAAGCGGTCTTGCGCCCGCCCGTCCATGGCACCGGTCACGACAAACCCTGAAATGACAAAGAAAACATCGACCCCGGTAAAGCCTCCGGGCAGGCTGGCATGATCGAGGTGGTAAGCCAAGACACCCAAAACGGAAAGGGCTCTCAAGCCATCGATATCGGGGCGGTAGCGCATCCTGCGATGCTAGGGACTACACCTTGAAATGACAACTTCCAGGCCCGCGCCGTGCAAGGCCAATCGGTTACAATAGCGCACTGAATTTAAGGATCGGAAGCGCGCGTGGAACAGTTTCATGGAACGACGATCGTCTCGGTTCGCCGCGGCAACCGGGTCGTCATCGGCGGTGACGGGCAAGTAACCCTGGGCCATACGGTCATGAAGGGGAATGCCCGCAAAGTCCGAAGGCTTTACCACGGCAAGGTGCTCGCAGGCTTTGCCGGCGCCACGGCGGATGCCTTCACCCTCTTTGAGCGTTTTGAGGGGGAACTTGAAAAGCAGCGAGGACATCTTGCGCGCGCCGCGGTCGAATTGGTCAAGGACTGGCGCACCAACCGCATGCTGCAGCGCCTCGAGGCCCTCCTGGCCGTAGCCGATGCCGAGACCTCCCTGATCATTTCGGGAAATGGCGACGTGATCGAACCTGAACATGGCCTGATCGCCATTGGTTCCGGGGGACCCTATGCCCAGGCCGCCGCCCGCGCCCTTCTCGAAAATACGGAGCTGAGTGCCCTTGAGATCGTTGAAAAATCACTCGGCATTGCTTCAGATATCTGTATCTACACCAATCGAAATCTGACCCTCGAAGAACTCGAGATTCCCTTTGCCACGACCCCCGCATGACCCAGTTGACCCCTCGCGAAATCGTCAAGGAGCTGGACCGACACATCATCGGTCAGGCTGATGCCAAGCGTGCCGTGGCCATCGCCCTTCGCAACCGCTGGCGCCGGGCGCAAGTCGACATGGGGCTGCGCGAGGAGATCACGCCTAAAAACATCCTGATGATCGGGCCGACGGGCGTGGGCAAGACCGAGATTGCACGGCGGCTGGCCCGACTGGCGCAGGCCCCCTTCATCAAGGTCGAGGCCACAAAATTCACAGAAGTCGGTTACGTCGGTCGCGACGTCGAATCCATCATTCGCGATCTGGTCGATGCGGCCGTCAAGATGACGCGCCAGATCGAGATGGACAAGGTTCAGACGAGTGCCGAGGAACGCGCCATAGCCCGAATCCTCGAAGCCCTCTTGCCCGGTGTCGAAGCCTGGAACCCCGAGACCGCCGAGGAATCTCCAACCCACCAGAAGTTCCGGCAGAAACTCCTGTCCGGGAGCCTCGATGACAAGGAAATCGAGATCGAGACCGCGGCCGCTCAGGTCGGTGTCGAAATCATGGCCCCCCCCGGAATGGAAGAAATGAGCCAGCAGCTCCAGGGCCTGTTCCAGAACCTTCAAAGCGGAAAATCACGCACGCGAAGGCTGAGGGTCAAAGATGCCATGAAGCTCCTTCGCGAAGAAGAGGCTGCGCGCCTTCTCAATGACGAGGACATCAAGCTGCGTGCGGTCGAGTCCGTAGAACAGCACGGGATTGTCTTCATCGATGAGATCGACAAGATCTGCAAGCGCTCTGATCACGGGGGGGCTGACATCTCCCGTGAAGGCGTCCAGCGGGATCTTTTGCCTCTGGTCGAAGGATCCACAGTCTCCACCAAATACGGCATGGTGAAGACCGACCATATCCTTTTTGTGGCCTCAGGTGCCTTCCACCTCACCAAGCCTTCAGACCTGATTCCAGAGCTCCAGGGTCGATTTCCGATCCGGGTGGAGCTTGAAGCGCTCGGGGCATCGGATTTTGTCCGCATCCTGACCGAGCCCTCAGCCTCACTGACGGTCCAGTATCAAGCCCTGCTCGCCACTGAAGGGGTTGAAGTGAGCTTTGCCGAGGACGGCATCCGAAGGCTCGCCGAAATCAGCGCCGAGGTCAATGATCGCACCGAGAACATCGGTGCCCGAAGGCTCCACACGGTCCTTGAGCGCCTGCTCGAATCCATTTCCTTCGATGCGTCCGAGCAGCATGGAACGGTCCTGGTCATTGATGCCCCCTACGTCGACGCCCAGCTCAAGGACGTAGCCCAGGATCTGGACCTGAGTCGTTACATTCTCTGAAGACGATTAATCATGAACGGACCCGCGCCTACCGCAATCACCCTGCACCAAGCCTCAAGACGGCTTGAAATTGCTTATGACGATCACGCGGTCTTCAGCCTCCCGTTTGAATACCTTCGCGTACACTCGCCCTCCGCCGAGGTCCAGGGCCACAGCCCGGATCAGGCCGTGCTGCAACTGGACAAGGAAAACGTCACGATTCTCAGTCTTCGGCCTGTCGGACATTACGCCATTTGTCCCACCTTCAGCGATGGCCATAATTCCGGAATTTTTACCTTCGAATACCTTTACGAACTGGGTCTGACCCAGGAGAGCCGCTGGGCGGCCTACCAGGAAGCGGTGCGAGCCCATCGGGCGACCGCCTCCCCCCTGCCCGCTTGCGGGCTGAACCCCATGGAGACACCGCATGACTGACAAAACCACGCACTTTGGCTTCCGCCAGGTCCCGGAAGGCGAGAAGGCGAGCATGGTCCGCTCGGTCTTCGATTCGGTCGCCGGTAAATACGATGTGATGAACGACTTGATGTCGCTCGGCATCCACCGCATCTGGAAGCGCATTGCCCTTCAGCTGAGTCATGTGCGCTATGGCGAAAAGGTCCTCGACCTCGCCGGGGGCACCGGCGACATGACCGCGCTTTTCCGTGAGCGGGTCGGCGAGAAAGGGCTGGTGGTCCTCTCCGACATCAACGCGGAAATGCTCACCCGTGGCCGCGACCGCATCATCGATGATGGCGTGACCTCCGGGGTCGAATATGCGCAGATCGACGCCGAACAGCTGCCGTTCCCCGACAACACGTTCGATTGCGTCTCGATTGCCTTTGGCCTTCGCAACGTCACCCACAAGGAATCCGCACTCAAGTCCATGCACCGCGTCCTCAAGCCCGGTGGTCGCCTGATCGTCCTTGAGTTTTCGGAGGTCAAGGGCGCTCTTTTCAAGAAGACCTACGACATTTATTCGTTCAAGCTGTTGCCCCTGATGGGTAAGCTGGTCGCAAATGACGAAGAGAGCTACCGCTACCTCGCAGAAAGTATCCGCATGCATCCCAATCAGGAAACCCTCAAGAAGATGATGGGAGATGCCGGATTTACGCGCTGCGAATACTTCAACCTGACCCAGGGCGTGGTCGCGGTGCATCGAGGCTATAAGGTTTGAGCGAAAGCCACCCCCTTTTTGCGGGTAGCCTCAGCGAAAGCCTGAGGCACCTCATCCGAAGCCACCTGGCCGAAGCGCCAGGAGGTTCGAACGCGCTTTTAAAACTGGAAGGCCGCGTGATTGCCTTTCATCTCAAGCCCTTTGATCGCTGGCTCTATCTTTGCCCGACCCGGGAGGATGTCCAGATCCTGACCGAGATCAGCGGAACGCCGGATGTGACCTTTCACGGAACGCTTGCGGCCTTTATTGAGGTCAGCCTGCACCCAGGAGATACCGGAACGGTCCGAAAGTCGGGATTGGTGATTGATGGCGACATGGCACTCGCACAGGACTTTCAGGCGCTCAGCGCGGCCCTCGGCATCGACTGGCAGCGCTTCCTTTCCCGTTATCTTGGGGATCAGCTGGCAGGCTCCACGCTGGGGATGCTTCGAAGCGGTCGGGATTGGCTTAAAAAAAGTGCCAAGGCCCTGGAAAGCGATCTCAGTGAATACCTGAGGGAAGAAACCCGCTGGCTCCCCGATGCCTCGGAAACGGATCCTCACCTTGATGCCGTCGACGCGTTGCGGAGCGATATCGACCGACTGACCGCACGCATTGACCGCCTTGAAACCACGCTCCGATCGCGAGCTTCACCCAAACGAAAACCCAAGAGCTGATGCGCCCTGGAACCTTAAGCCGCCTTCGCCACATCCATCGGGTCCTTAACCGTCATGGGCTGGATGAATTCATTCCGCTGGATCGCGTGCCGGCGACCCTTAGGCTCCTGATCCGAACCGGCGGCCGCATCACGGCCCAGAACAAATCCATTGCCCGGGGCGCGCGTCTTCGGAGTGCTCTGGAGGATTTAGGTCCTATCTTCGTCAAGTTTGGCCAGACCCTCTCCACCCGCCGCGATCTCCTCCCTGACGATATCGCAGAAGAGCTCGTCAAACTTCAAGACCGGGTTCCGCCTTTCCCAGGGGAAGAAGCCAAGGCAACCATCGAAGCCGCCTTGGGCGCACCCATTGATGAGCTCTTTGCTGCGTTCGATGAAACCCCCTTGGCCTCAGCGTCCGTCGCCCAGGTGCATGTTGCGACCCTTTTCAGTGGCGAATCGGTCGTGGTCAAGGTGCTCAGGCCTGGCATCGAAGACCGCATCCGAACCGATCTGGCCCTCCTTTTTGAACTTGCAACGCTAGCTGATCGGTTCATTGACGGCGTCAAGCGACTTCGTCCGATTGAAGTGGTCGGGGAATTTGAGAAAACCATCCTGGATGAGCTGGATCTGGTGCGAGAAGCCGCCAATGCGGCCGACATTCGCCGCCGATTCGAGAACTCCGAAATCCTCTACATCCCCAAGGTGTACTTTGATTACACCCGGCGCGATGTCATGGTCATGGAACGTATTTCGGGGATTCCGGTGGGCGATGTCGCCCAGCTTCGAAGGGAAGGCGTTGATCTCAAGCTGCTCGCCGAGCGCGGGGTCGAGATCTTCTTCACTCAGGTCTTAAGAGACAGCCTTTTTCATGCCGACATGCATCCTGGGAACATTTTTGCGACCCCGGATGCCCGCTACATTGCCGTTGACTTTGGCATCGTTGGGAGCATTTCGAACGAGGACAAGCTCTACATCGCCGACAACTTTCGGGCCTTCTTTAACCGGGACTATCGCCGGGTGGCCGAGCTCCATATTGAATCCGGCTGGATTCCCGGAGAGACCCGGGTGGTCGAATTTGAATCGGCGATCCGCGCGGTCTGTGAGCCCATCTTCGAACGCCCCCTCAAGGACATCTCCTACGGTCAGGTGCTGCTTCGCCTCTTTCAGGTGGCCCGGCGCTACAACATGGAGGTCCAGCCGCAACTGGTCCTACTCCAGAAAACACTCCTGAACATTGAGGGATTGGGCCGCGACCTCTACCCGGATCTGGATCTTTGGCAGACCGCCAAGCCCTTCATCGAGGGCTGGTTCCGTCAGGAAATCGGGCCTGCGGCCGGGATCAACAAGCTGCGCTCGGAGCTCCCCCAGTGGGCCCAGCACTGGGCGGATGTCCCGATGCTGGCTCACCGGGTGCTGACCGAGACGGTGAACGGCAAGGTCCGCATCCAATTCGAATCAGAAACCCTTCAAGCGCTGCGCCGGGAGGCAAAGGAGAGCCAGCGACGGCTTTTGATTGGCGTTTCGGGAAGTGGCCTTCTGATCAGTGGGGCCGTCCTTCTGACCTCGCCGGCCTGGGTTCCCTTTGGCGGCGGCACCATGGCGCTCGGTCTTTTGGTTCTGGCCCTCTCTCACCGGAAATAACGCGAGGGGCCCCGCCCCTTCGGGCCTTCCATGCTCTTTAACTCCTACCCCTTTCTTTTTCTCTATCTGCCGCTCACCCTTCTGGCCTTCCTGGTCCTCAGAAGGGGACACCGGAGCCTGGCCATCGGCGGGCTCTTCCTCGCCTCCCTCATCTTCTATGGCGTTTGGAATCCTCGCGATGTCCTTTTGCTGCTGGGATCCATCCTTTTTAACTTCTGGATTGGCCAAAAACTCCAAAAGCCCGCTCCTGCGTCGGCGAAGTCCCGTCGCCTCTGGCTTCAGCTGGGGATCGCGATCGATCTTGGGCTTTTGGGCTATTACAAATATGCCGGCTTTACCGCAGAAAATCTTGGAACGCTGCTTGGCATCCACTTCGATCTTCCGCCCATCCTGCTGCCTTTGGGTATTTCCTTTTTCACCTTTACCCAGATTGCCTTTCTGGTGGACTGCTATCGCGGTGAGGTCCGGGAGGGGCGCTTTCTCGACTATGGGCTCTTTGTCACCTATTTCCCCCACCTGATTGCAGGACCGGTCCTCCATCACAAGGAGATGATGCCTCAGTTCAGGTCACCGGCCTTGAGCCATTTCCGCTGGGAGGATTTTTCGATTGGGGCCACCCTTTTCACGATGGGCTTGTTCAAAAAAGTCGTTTTTGCCGATGGCATTGCCCCTTTTGCAAGGGCCGTCTTTGATGGGCCTGCCGGGACCCCCGGTTTTTTTGAAGCCTGGGGCGGGACGCTTGCCTTCAGCTTTCAGCTCTATTTTGATTTTTCGGGCTACTCGGACATGGCCATCGGGCTTTCACGC
Source organism: Methylococcaceae bacterium (assembly GCA_044350805.1). Classification (GTDB taxonomy): domain Bacteria; phylum Pseudomonadota; class Gammaproteobacteria; order Methylococcales; family Methylococcaceae; genus UBA6136. The sequence continues at coordinate 123,443 of JBILGU010000002.1, read as the reverse complement.
CTTTTTGGGGTGCGGCTTCCGGTCAATTTTGACTCCCCCTATCAGGCCCTGAGCCTGATCGATTTCTGGCGGCGCTGGCACATGACGTTGTCCCGTTTCTTAAGGGACTATCTTTATTTCAGCCTGGGGGGCAACCGCAAGGGCGCCTTTCGGCGGCACCTTAATCTCTGGCTGACCATGGTGCTGGGCGGGCTCTGGCATGGGGCCGGGTGGACTTATCTTGCCTGGGGGGCGCTTCACGGTTTCTATCTCATCATCAACCATGGCTTTCGGTATTGGGCAGAGGGGCGCATGGATCCCAATCGGCTTCGCATCCCGGGCCAGATGCTGACCTTTCTTTGCGTGATCATAGGCTGGGTCCTCTTTCGATCCCCCAACCTTGAAACGGCAGGGGATCTTTATCGGGGCATGCTGGGCGTCCATGGCTTTGCCATCCCTGAAAGCCTGATACCCGAGAGTGTCCGGGGGGCGCTGACCCATTTCGGACTGACCCTTGAGGAGCCCCTGGCTTTCTCAAAGCTTCCAGGCCAGACCGCAGGCCTTAGCCTTTGGATCTTGGGGCTGGGTTTCATTGCTTTTTTTTGCCCCAACAGTCAAACCCTTCTGGGACGCTACCGGCCGACGCTTTCGGAAACCAAAGCGCTCCCTCAGTCCTTCCTTTTCGAGCCCCGGCGGCTGACCCTCTTTTTGACGGCGGCGGCGTTCCTCTTCGGGCTGTCTTCCATGGGAACTGTCAGTGAATTCCTCTACTTCCAGTTCTGATTTTCGCCGCTTCGGGCTCGGGTTCCTGCTCCTTGCCTTTGCGCCAGGCCTTGGACTTTTTCTATTGGGTGTCTGGCTGGAACCTCTGGCCGGGGACCTCACCCGAATTGGGGGGTTTTCCGAACGCGATTTTGGCTGGCGAACCCCGCAAATCGGTTTTAAAAATCCACTGCCCGTCGATGAAGGGGCCTATGCGTATCGGGATCTTTGGGTGCTCGGCGACTCCTTTGCGACCGCCTGGCCCAAACTTCAGTGGCAAAATCATTTACGCGAGAAAACGGGGAGCTCCATCGGCACCCTCAACATCAATCGAATCTCGATCGATCGATTGCTCCAGGATCCTGAGTTTCAGGCGCATCCCCCCAAAATCCTGATCATCGAATCGGCCGAACGCTATCTGACACTTCGCCTGAACGAGACCCAGGTGCCTCCTGTTCCTAACGCCCCAGTCACACCCAAACATCCTTCAGTGAGCCCCCTTATCAGGATGCCGCAGGCCGCGGGTCGGGAACCCCTTCTGAGAAGCCAGGCCCTGAGTGACATCCAGATTCCCTTTGCAGGGCGCTACCTCCTTCGAAGCTTTCAACGCGAGATCCTCAGGCAAAGTCCGGGGCATACACTCAGGCTCAAGCTTTCAAGGGACGGGCTTTTTTCGAGCCGCCGGGCACAAGAACTGTTGGTTTTTGAGGAAGACCTTCAAAAAGAGCGGCTCTGGCGCAGCCTCGGGGTGAGCGAGATCACGGCGCGTCTTGAAAGGCTTCGAGCCCGGGTCGAAGCCAATGGGGTCACCCGCCTCGTGGTGCTGATTGCCCCCGACAAATTGACGGCCTACCGTGACGTTCTCAATGAACCCTCGCTTCGGCCCTACACCGAGCTCAGTGCGCTGATTGCCAGCGCTCCGAATCTGATACCCGATACGGCCCGTGCGTTGGAAAAAGCCATTCACGAGGGAATGGAGGATGTTTATCTTCCCGATGACACCCATTGGGGTTCTTCGGGACAGGAAAAGGTCGCTGATACGGTGATGGCCTTTCTGAAAGCCCGCTTTGCCTTGGGTTTTTGACGAGCAGCGTCTTCAAACGAAGGCAACTGGACTGATCGTTTAGCGGGACAGCGAAAAGCTGATAGCCTGATAAGCACCTATCAGCCTAAAGAGATGCCATCCATGTCAAGTGAAAACACGACGCGTTGGACAGTGACGGTTTCTAAAGAGACAGATATCGCCGTGCGAAGCCTTCTGGCTCAACGCGGTATGAAAAAAGGCGATTTATCAAAGTTCATTGAGGACGCTGTGAAGTGGCGGGTCCTGGACCAGACGCTGAATGAGGCGAGATCAGGGTTTGCAGACCTTCCTCCTGAGGATTTGCAGGCTTTGATTGATGAAGCGACGGATTCCGTTCGAAGTGAGGTACGCCAGGGACTAAGGACCATTGGAAAGGATGCTTAATCGATGCGGGTCGTCCTGGACACCAATGTTTTTATTAGTGCACTCCTATCCTGAAGATCTTCAGTGCCGCCCCTTCAGCCAGCGGGCCAACCGCCGAAATCGCCCGATTCTTTGATGCTCACGCTTTCGAGCCGATGCCTTGAGAAAAGTCTCTGCGGCCGCTTTCATCGCCTGATACGGCGCCCAGGACAGAATCTTTGGATCCCTGACGCCCATCAGTGCCGTATAGGTCCAGGAGGCCAGATCCTCTGAATCCATGAGCGACCGATTGGTCTTGATGAAGAGAAGCTCCTGGGGTGTTGCCGTCCGCCCAAAGTAGGCGCGGTGACGGAGGGGATCGCCGCCCACGGCTGCAAAGTTGGGATCCCCATGGGGCTTTCTGTAATCGATACCCCGATACCCCTCGAGCAGGGAAGCAAAGTTCCAACCCTTCGCAAGAATCTCCTGCGACAAACGCACCTCGTAGCGGAAGATGACGTCCTCCTTGGGGTAGGCCTCCTGATCCGCATAAAAACCGATGGCCGAGAGATGCTGAAAGGCCGCCTGCGTCAGGGCATAGGCGGTGGTTTGGACGTGGCTTAGGGGCTCTGGGTGATCAAAGAGGGATTGGTAGCGCCGGGCATAGCGAGAACCTTGGGGAAGGTGATTGATGCTGGAACCCACCAGGTGGACATCCCCTGAAAGAGGCCGGGCCAGATGGCCCACCCAGGAGGCATCACTCCCTGAAGGAAGAAAGGGACCCCTGACCGAGGAATTGACAAAAATGAGGATGTCATAGGCCTCGGGTGCCTCGATCTCACGCAGGGCCTGAATATAGCCGCCATAGTCGAGATTGATATTTCGGGTCCTGAGCACCCGAAGTCTCGGAAGATCGGGAAGTTCAGGGATCGTGGAATCAGCGACCACCAAGAAAAGATCAACGGATGCTAGATCAGCCGTCGAGAGGAAAAAGACCAGATTGTCCCGATAGATGGGATCGGCTTCAAAGTAATGGTAGAAGACGGCCACCCGCCCGAATGCATCGCGCATGTCTCAAGCCCTTCCATTTTTGCGCCCCCCTCTCATCCGAACCGCCATGGGGCTTCCCACCGCGTGGATCCGAAATCGGGGGATCAGATTAGCATAAATCGGGCCACTTAAACTTTGAAAAATGTCAACAATAGGTATTGAACATGTCTATTAACCGACCTACAATCACCCCGCGATCGACGACGGGGGCGACCCTGATCATCGGCGACAAGCCACCCAAAGAGGTGGCTTATTAACCACCAGAGACTCTGTCTTTGGTCATAAAAAACGAAGTCTGTTGAGGTAAATAAAAATGGAACAGGAAAAGGATAACTTCTGGCTCTACATCGGTGCTGTGATCGTTGCTGCTATCGTTGGCGTCTTCATCCTGAAGAGCCGCGAAATGGAAAGCGTCCCGACCGAAGGCTACAAGGAAACCCGTGGCCAGATCGAAAAGCAGATCGAGCGCGCTAAGTCTAAGTAAGTCTTTAAGACACCCCCGCCCTGCGGGGGTGTTGATCTGACTTCAAAATAATAAGAATGATTGCTTTCAGAGTCCGATTCTTAGTTCTCTGAAGGCCGATCTCAAAACCCTGCAGCAGGACCCGGTGTCCAACCCTTTTTAGGGGCTGCAGGGTTTTTTAATGCTTGACATTAATGATGAGGGTGGCGGCCATGGAGCCGGACCCATGCGGCCAGCTGTGCCGTCTTTTGATCATTGATCTGATCAAAGCAGAATCGCCATTGCCAGTTCCCCTCCGTCGTTCCCGGAGTATTCATCCGGTGGCCCTTGCCGAGTGCAAGGACATCCTGCATGGGAAGAATCGCCAGGCGCGCGACCGAAGCGAGGGCGGCCTGATTCAGGACATCCGGCATCACGGATGCAGGATTTCCGAGCGTCCGATAAACCTGCGCCTTTTGCTCCCCTGAAAGATCCTCGAACCAGGAAACCGTCGTGTCATTGTCGTGCGTCCCGGTGTAAACGACGTTATTGGGATCATGGTTGTGGGGGAGGTAGGGATTCTGGGGTCCCCCATCGAAGGCAAACTGCAGAATCAGCATCCCCGGAATCCCAAACCGCTCACGGAGCGCCTCGACTTCAGGGGTGATGATCCCCAAGTTTTCGGCAATCAGAGGTAAGCGACCCCCGCCATGTCGGGCAAAGAGGGTCTCCAGCAAAGCCTCACCCGGGGCCTTGACCCAATGGCCGCCGAGAGCCGTCTTCGAAGTGGCCGGAATTTCCCAGTAGGCCTCAAACCCCCGGAAATGATCAATCCGCACCCAGTCAAAAAGGTCGAACTGCGTCTTGAACCGATCCAGCCACCACGTGAACCCCCCCTCTGACATGACATCCCAGCGGTAATGGGGATTTCCCCAACGCTGACCCGTCTCTGAAAAGTAGTCTGGCGGCACCCCCGCGACCACGCGGGGCTGACCATCCGGGAGAAGATCGAACTCCGACTGGTTCGCCCAGACATCCGCGCTGTCGCCAGCAACAAAGATCGGGACGTCACCAAAAAAGAGAACCCCGCGCTCGTTGGCGTAACGCCGAAGCGCATGCCACTGTTCAAAAAAGAGGCACTGCTCGAATTCGATCTGCGCAATCGCCTCTTCAAGGCGCGCTCGGGCCGCATCCAGCGCGGACGGGTTTCGGGACCTCAAGTCGGAAGGCCAATCCTGCCAGCTCTTGCCCTGATTTTCGCTGCGAAGCGCCATATAGAGACTAAAGTCTGAAAGCCAGACCTGATGCTGAGCGCGAAAGGCCGCGAAGGCTTCCGATTGAAGACCGCCGGCTGTCTTAAAGCCGCCAAAAGCCATGTCCAGAAGCCTTCGCCGCTGGGCGAGAGGACTCTCGCCATCCGGGACAAGCGCCGACGCCTCAAGCCAGCCGCGCTCGACGAGGTTTTCAAGACTGATGAGGAGCGGGTTTCCGGCGTGGGCTGAAAGGCATTGGTAGGGGGACCCATCGCCATGCGTCGGATTGATCGGAAGGGTCTGCCAGACCGTCATGCCGGCCGAGACCAGGTACTCCACAAAACGGTAGGCCGAAGGCCCAAGATCTCCGTTATGAAGACCCCCCGGAAGCGACGTAATGTGAAGGAGAAGTCCCGCACGACGGCGGTCGAGAATGCTGTTCGCGTGCGTCACGTCTGACGGTCCCCCCGACAGGTCTTGAGGCCAGGCCCTTGGCCCCCTCGCGGTTGCCCGGCCCCTGGGAGGGGCCGGGAGGTCTGAACCTTGGAACGGATCCCTAAGAATCCGTGAAAATCCGATCCGCCCCGCGCGGTTCGGGGATTGCCCTTAGCGAGCGAAATGCAGCGTTTGACCGAGATGATCCGGCGTCACCAAAACGACGCCCCCCGGGCTCACATCAAAACGCTTCTTGTCGTCTTCCAGATTTTCGCCGATGACGGTGTTCGGCGGGATGTGGCAGCCGCGATCAATGACCGCCTTTCGAATGCGGCAATGCCGGCCAATATTGACTTCGGGAAGAATCACCGAGTCCTCGACGCTACTGTAGGAGTTCACCCGGACATTACTGAACAGGAGCGAATTCTTCACCTCAGAGCCTGAAATGATGCAGCCCCCGGAGACCATCGAGTCGACGGCCATCCCCCTTCGGTCATCATCATCAAAGATGAACTTCGCAGGGGGGGTCTGGGCCTGATAGGTCCAGATCGGCCACTCACGATCATACAGATTGAGTTCGGGATCAACCCCAATGAGCTCCATGTTGGCGGCCCAGTAGGAGTCGAGCTCCCCGACATCACGCCAGTAGGCCTGGACCCCGCTTTGAACATCCCGGAACGGATAGGCGAAAACCCGACTGTTGTTGATCACGTTCGGGATGATGTCGTGCCCGAAGTCATGACTGGAATTCGCATTGTCCGCATCCTTGATGAGTTGCTCGAAAAGGAAGGCGGTACTGAAGATGTAGATCCCCATGGAGGCCAGCGCATGATCCGGCCGATTGGGCATGGGCGGCGGGTCCTTGGGCTTTTCGACGAAATTGATGATGCGCTTTTGATCATCAACATGCATGACCCCAAAGCCCTTGGCCTCTTCGAGCGGGACTTCGATGCAGGCAATTGTAAGATCCGCTTCACGCTCGGCGTGATAGGCGAGCATCAGACCATAGTCCATCTTGTAGACATGATCGCCCGCGAGGATCACGATGTACTCGGGGTCCCGCTGGCGAAGGATGTCGAGATTCTGGTAGACCGCATCGGCGGTGCCTGCATACCAGCGCTCCTGCATCCGCTGCTGCGCAGGCATGACATCCACAAACTCCCCAAGCTCCCCGCGGAAGAATCCCCAGCCCTGCTGGATGTGCCGAATCAGGGAATCGGCCTTGTACTGGGTCAGGACGCCAATCTGGCGAATCCCGGAATTCAGGCAGTTGGAGAGGGGAAAATCGATGATGCGGAACTTGCCGCCGAAAGGCACCGCGGGCTTCGCGCGCCACTCCGTCAGGCCATGGAGACGGGTCCCTCGCCCGCCCGCCAGCACCAGAGCCAGGGTCTGTCGGGTCAGGCGACTGACAAATCGGGTCTTGTGCAGGGACTCTGGCATGGCGTTCTCAGCTTGAATTAGGCGTTTAACCCCGATGGACGAATTCCCCTGGACGTTCCGGCCCCATTGATCATGAGGGCTTAAGTCCAACGGGACCCGGGCAGGTCGGGTCGAGATTTGTTAACATTCGCCCTCTCTTTAGGGCGCCCGATGCCGATCTATTCTAACCCCAGAGGCTTCTCAAAGTGAACTCGAAGGATACCCCAGACGCCCAGATTTCCAAGGCTCCGACCCTCGAGACGGGCCTGACCCGCATCCTTGAGGCCCGCCATCACGACCCCTTTGAGGTTTTGGGGCGACACCATGACGATGGCAAGGAATGCTTTCGTGTCTTTTTGCCGCAGGCAGAAAGCGTTCACCTCGGGGAAGATGGCCCGCCCTTCACCCGCATTTCGGGCACCGATCTTTTTGAGGCACGAATCCCGATCGGAAACGCGGTTCCCGTCCACTACCCGATTCACTGGACCGACAAGACAGGTCAAGCCCACGGGCACGTCGACCCCTATTCGTTCGAGCCCTTCCTGACGGATTTTGACCTTTACCTTTTCGGGGAAGGCCGACACCACCATATCTACCAGATCCTCGGGGCTCACCCGATGACCCGGAACGGGATTGCGGGAACCGCCTTTGCCGTCTGGGCCCCCAATGCCGAACGGGTAAGCGTGGTCGGTGATTTCAACGGCTGGGATGGCCGCGTGCATGCCATGCGCTCCCGGGGGGCCAGCGGGGTCTATGAACTTTTCATTCCAGGTCTTGCCGTCGGCACCCTCTACAAGTTTGAAATCCGCAATCGCCAGAATGGGGCCATCCTCCTCAAGAGCGATCCTTACGGTCAGCAGTTCGAACTTCGCCCCGGCACCGCTTCGATTGTGACAGCTGAAGACCATTTCAGCTGGACCGACCAGAGCTGGGTGGCGAGCCGTGAAAAAACGGACTGGCTGCATGCCCCACTTTCCGTCTATGAAGTCCACCTGGGTTCCTGGCGCATTGGGGCGGCGGGGGAATTTTTGGGCTATCGTCACCTGGCGCAGGCCCTGGTCGAATACGTAAAACCCCTGGGGTTTACCCACATCGAGCTCCTTCCTATCACGGAACACCCCTTCGATGGTTCCTGGGGCTATCAAACCACGGGGTACTTCGCACCGACCAGTCGCTTCGGAACCCCGGATGATTTTCGCTGGTTCGTCGATTACTGCCACCAGCACGGGATTGGTGTCATCCTGGACTGGGTCCCGGCCCATTTCCCCAAGGATGCCCATGGCCTTGCCTGGTTTGATGGCACGCCACTCTATGAGCATGAGGACCCAAGACTGGGCGAGCACCGCGACTGGGGTACCCTCATCTACAACTATGGCCGCAACGAGGTGCGCAACTTCCTGATTGGAAGCGCGCTCTACTGGCTGCAGGAATTCCACATCGATGGGCTTCGCGTGGATGCCGTGGCCTCGATGCTTTATCTTGATTATTCTCGCGAAGCCGGGGACTGGATCCCGAACAAGTACGGCGGCAACGAGAACCTGGAGGCCATTGCCTTCCTCCGGGAACTCAACACCGTCACCCATCAGCAGTGCCCCGGCACCCTGGTCATGGCCGAAGAATCCACAGCCTGGCCTCAGGTCACCCGTCCGACCTGGACGGGGGGACTTGGGTTCTCGATGAAATGGAACATGGGATGGATGCATGACACCCTGGAATATTTCAGCAAGGACCCCATCCATCGGCATTATCACCACGATCAGCTGACCTTCGGGCTTCTTTACGCCTTCACCGAAAACTTCATGCTGCCCTTCTCCCATGATGAGGTCGTCCATGGCAAGGGATCCATACTGGCCCGGATGCCCGGGGATGAATGGCAGAAGTTTGCGAATCTTCGCCTCCTTTACACCTACATGCTGACCTACCCCGGAAAGAAACTTCTTTTCATGGGCTCCGAATTCGGTCAAGGCACCGAGTGGAATGCCGCCAAGGAACTCGATTGGTATGTCCTCGATTACCCGCTGCATCAGGGGATCAGCCGCGCCATTGGCGATCTCAACCGCCTCTACAAGGAACTTCCGGCCCTCCACCAACGGGATTTCGACCATGAGGGGTTCGAGTGGATCGACTGCCACGACGCGCCGCAATCGGTCTTAAGCTATCTTCGACGGAGCGACGATCAAACGGTGCTGGTGATCTTCAACTTCACGCCGGTCCCACGCTATGACTATCGCATTGGGGTTCCCAAGGCTGGCATCTACGAGGAGCTCTTTAACTCAGACTCCATGTATTACGGCGGCAGCAACGTTGGGAATGTGGCCGTCCGCACCGAAGATCGTCCCTGGATGGGCCGCCCGGCCTCGATGAGCCTGACCATCCCCCCCCTGGGTGGCATCATCCTCGGACTCAAGGACTGAAAAAAACCGGCACTGACGCCAAAACGCATGAAAAAGATCCTCTTTGTCACCAGTGAAGTCTTTCCGCTGATCAAGACCGGGGGCCTTGCCGATGTCTCCGGCAGCCTCCCGATTGCCCTCAAGGCGCTGGGCCATGATGTCCGCATTCTGGTTCCGGGATACCCCAAGGTCTTGTCTTCGGTGCCTTTTCGCGACCTTCCGACCACGCCTGAGAATGCCCCGCAACTCATGGAGGCGACACTCCCAGGATCGAAGGTTCCGGTCTGGGCCGTGATCGATGACATGCACTTCGGGCGGGAAGGAAATCCCTACCTGGGTCCGGATGGGACCCCCTGGCCGGACAATGGCGAGCGCTTTGCCCATTTTTGCAGGGTCGGCGTTGAGATTGCCCTAGATCATCTGGGACTTCACTTTAAGCCGGATATCGTTCATTGCAACGACTGGCAAACCGGCCTCATTCCGGCCCTTCTGGCCGATGAACCCAAGCGCCCCGCCAGCCTTTTTACCATTCACAACCTCGCCTACCAGGGCGTTTTTCCCAAGGCTACGTTTGATGGCTTGAAGCTTCCGACCCGCTTCTGGTCTCCGGAGGCGCTGGAATTTTATGATCAGCTGAGCTTCATCAAGGGCGGAATCGTCTTTTCGGACCGGATCAGTACGGTCAGTCCGACCTATGCCCGGGAGATTCAGGAAAAAGCTGATGGCTGCGGCCTCGATGGCCTCCTCGCCCATCGTAGCGAGCGGCTTTCAGGCATTCTCAACGGCATCGATACCGAGGCCTGGAATCCTGCAAGCGACCCTTTGATTGAGCCCCAATTCGATCTCAAAAACCTTAAAAAAAGGGCGCAGGCCAAAGCGAATCTTCAAGAAGTTTCAGGTCTCCCGGTGAATGCAAGCCTTCCGGTCCTGACCTGGGTCGGGCGACTGGTCGAGCAAAAGGGCATCGACTTCCTCTTGGAATCGCTCCCCAAACTCATGGCCCTTCCCCTCCAGATCATCCTGATCGGAACCGGGGATGCCCGTTATGAAAAAACCCTACGTGACTGGCAGCATCTTTTTCCAGAGCGCCTGTCCGTCTATCTGGGCTACGACGAAGCGCGGGCGCATCAGGCGGAAGCCGGCGCTGATCTTTTTCTAATGCCTTCCCGGTTTGAGCCTTGCGGCCTCAATCAAATGTACAGCCAGCGCTATGGCGCCGTGCCTCTGGTCCGGCGCGCCGGGGGCCTGGCCGATACGGTCGTCGATGCATCGGATGACGCCCTTGATGCGGGCACCGCGACCGGCATCGTCTTTGATGAGGCGACCTCTGAGGCGTTTTTTGCAGCGGTGGAGCGGGCCCTTGGGCTTTATGAGAAAAAACGCCTCTGGCAAAGCATTCAGAAGAATGGCATGCAAAAGGATTTTGCCTGGGAGACCAGCGCACGTCAGTATCTTGATCTTTATGACGCCGCTCTAGGCGACCTTCGGAGCCCCCGATGAACGGTATCCCCCTTCCCCTCGAAGACTATGCGCTTTTGGATGATGGCACCTGTGCGGATCGCATCCGGGCGGCCAAGGCCGAATTGGGCGATCGCTGCGTCATTCTCGGCCATCACTACCAGCGGGACGAGGTCTTCACGCATGCGGATCTGACCGGGGACTCCTTGCGGCTGTCCCGGGAAGCGTCCAAGTCCAAAGCCGAGTACATCGTCTTTTGTGGCGTCCACTTCATGGCTGAAGTTGCGGACATTCTCTCAAGGCCCGACCAGGTCGCGATCCTTCCGGACCTCGCCGCGGGCTGCTCGATGGCCGACATGGCCAATCGGGCGGCGGTGGAAAGGGCCTGGGAAGAGCTTCAGACGGTTCTCGATCCCGATGCCACCATCACCCCGGTCACCTACATCAATTCGGCGGCGGATCTTAAAGCCTTCTGCGGCCGCCACGGCGGCATCGTCTGCACCTCCAGCAATGCCAGAGACATTCTCGAATGGAGTTTTGCCCGCCGCGAAAAAGTGCTGTTCTTTCCAGACCAGCATCTTGGGAGAAACACCGGCCACCGGATGGGTATTCCGCTGGAGGCCATGGTGACCTGGGATTTTTCAAAGCCCCTGGGAGGCCTGACGCCCGAAGCCATTCAAAAGGCTCGGATGATTCTCTGGAAGGGTTTCTGCTCGGTTCATCAGGTGTTTCAACCCGTCCACATTGACCGTTTCCTTGCACGCCATCCGGAGACTCAGGTCATCGTGCACCCCGAATGTGCGCTGGAGATCTGCGAGAAAGCCGATGTCATCGGATCAACGGAGTTCATCCTGAAAACGGTTCGAGCGGCAGAATCTGGGACCCGCTGGCTGGTCGGCACCGAACTCAACATGGTCAATCGTCTGGCCGATGAAATGCGCCCCCGGGGGGTGGATGTCCACTTCATGTCCCCGACCGTCTGCATGTGCTCCACGATGTTCAGAACCGATCCTCAACATCTGGCCTGGATCCTTGAAAACCTCGTCCAGGGGCACGTCGTGAACCGGATCAACGTCCCCGAATCCATTGCAGAACCTGCAAGGCTCTCTCTCGAACGCATGCTGGACGTCGCCTAGGAACCCGACGCGCCCCCTAGGAACAACCCATGCAAATCCATCTCGTGGCGGTCGGAAACCGCATGCCCGGATGGGTAACCGAGGGCTTTGAAGACTATCGAAAGCGCCTGCCCCGGGAGTGCGAGCTGGTGCTTCGAGAGATTGCTCCCGGTAAGCGCGGCAAGAACGCAGATCTGATCCGAATTCGGGAAGACGAGGGCGAACGGGTGCTCTCGGTTTTGGAGCCCGATGACCGGGTCATCGCCCTGGAGGTCGGGGGGCGAAACTGGACCACCGAACAGCTCTCAGAGGAATTGGGCCAGTGGATGCAGGATGGTCGCCGCGTGGCCCTTCTAGTCGGAGGACCTGAAGGCCACCCAGAATCAGTCCGCAAAAGGGCGAAGGTGCACTGGAGCCTTTCCCCCCTGACCTTGCCGCACCCCCTGGTTCGGGTCCTGATCGCCGAACAGATTTACCGCGCCCATAGTATTCTTAAAAACCATCCATACCATCGCTGATCTCTTCAGGCCCATCTCCCCATGAATGCTCACGATCTTATCCTTGCCTCTGCCTCCCCGAGACGCCGCGAACTTTTGGACCAGATCGGCGTCAGGTTCAAGGTGGTTCCCTCGGAGATTCCAGAAGAGCCCGGGGCCCTCGAACTTCCCGAGGATTATGTCCGCCGGATCGCCCATGAAAAGGCGCAGGCGGTTTACGGCGTCCACGGCCCTCAGGGCCTTCCGATCCTGAGCGCGGATACTGAAGTGGTGTTGGACGGTGAAATCTTCGGAAAACCCACGGATGAAGACCATGCCCGGCAGATGCTGGAAAAGCTCTCGGGACGTGAGCACTTTGTCTTAAGTGCTGTTTCACTGGTCCATGGTGAAACGCACTATGAAGCGCTGAGCATGACGCATGTGCGCTTTCGAAGCCTGAATGCCGGGGAGATTTCGGCGTATCTTAGGACGGGTGAACCCCAGGGCAAGGCGGGGGCTTACGCGATCCAGGGCTTGGGGTCTCTTTTCATTGAGCGGCTTTCCGGAAGCTTCTCGGGTGTCATGGGGCTCCCCCTCCATGAAACGGCCCAGTTACTTCGCAAGGTCGGGATCGATCCCCTGTTGCGGCTTGAGGCCACCCAAAGCGCATGAGCGATGAAATCCTCATCAACATCACACCCCCGGAAACCCGGGTCGCGATTGTTGAAAACGGTGTGCTCCAGGAGATCTTGATCGAACGCACCCGAAGGCGGGGGCTGGTCGGCAACATTTACAAGGGAAAAATCTGCCGCATCCTCCCCGGAATGCAGGCCGCCTTTGTCGATGTCGGCCTCGAACGCGCCGCCTTCCTCCATGTCTCTGATCTTTGCCCTTCGGTCCGCGAAAAAGCCATCGATGACCAGATCGAACTGGTCATCCGCGATGGACAGGAGGTTCTGGTCCAGGTCGTCAAGGACCCCCTGGGCACCAAGGGGGCGAGGCTCACGACGGAGCTCGCGATTCCCTCGGTCTATCTCGTCTACATGCCTCAGGCCCGCTCCGGAGGTGTCTCCCAGCGCATCGAATCCGAACCCGAGCGACAAAGGCTCCGGCAGATCGTCGATACCTTCCAGAAGGAACACGGAACCGGCGGCTTTATCGCAAGAACCGCAGCCGAAGGCATCGAGGAAGCCGCTCTTCGCGCCGACATGCAGTTTCTGGTCAAGCTGTGGAACTCCATCAGCCAGCGGCAACGAAGCGCCAAGCCCAAAACCCTCCTGCACGAGGATCTTCCTCTCAGCATGCGGGTGCTCAGAGACATGCACTGTGAACGGGTGGAAAAGATCCGGGTGGATTCGAGGGAGACCTTCAGCCGACTCAGCAAGTTTGTCCGGGAGTTTGTGCCGAAGCTTTCCGCACGGCTCGAACACTATTCCGGCGAAAGACCTCTTTTTGATCTTTATGGCGTCGAAGATGAAATCCTGCGGGCACTGGAGCGGGGGGTGGCACTCAAGTCCGGGGGCTATCTCATTTTCGATCAAACCGAGGCGATGACGACCATCGACGTCAACACCGGCGCCTTTGTCGGTGGCCGAAATCTCGAAGAGACCATTTTCAAGACCAATCTCGAGGCGGCGCAGGCTATTGCCCGGCAGCTTCGGATTCGTAATCTCGGGGGCATCATCATCATCGACTTTATCGATATGCGGGATCCCGAGCACCGTGACCAGGTCCTTCAGTCGTTGCAACGCAGTCTTGAAAAAGATCACGCCAAAAGTGCCATCAGCGAGGTCTCAAGCCTTGGGCTGGTCGAGATGACCCGTAAACGCACCCGCGAGAGTCTGGAGCATATCCTTTGCGAACCCTGCCCGGCCTGCTCAGGTCGCGGCGTCCTCAAAACCCCGGAAACCGTGTGTCTTGATGTCTTTCGGGAAATCATTCGGGAAGTGCGGCAATACAACGTTCAAGAGCTTCTGGTTCTTGCCTCAAACGAAGTGGTGGCCCGCTTGGTCGATGAAGAATCCGACACGCTCTCGGAGCTTGAGACCTTCACGGGGGTCAAGATCAAATTCCGCGCTGAGGCCCAATACACCCAGGAGCAGTACGATATCGTCCTGCTTTAATCCTCCCTGAGCCCCGATTTCCCGACGATTCCGAGGCTTCCCACCATTACTTGATCCGAATCTCTTTGAGCCTTAGTGCTAAAACGCGCAAGTCGCCGTTACCCGGCATCTTTGCATCTGGAAGGTCGAAACTCAGGACGTTGTATCCGGGTTGAATCTCGTCTTTTGGAACAGCGAGCATCAAACCCTGAGATCTCAGTTCACCCGCCGCGGCATAAAGCGTGCGGCCATTCCAGGCGATCTTCATACGCTGAGATCCCCTGCTTTTTCCCATGATTTCGACCTTACCCTCAAAGCGGGAGGGGTCGGGGATATTCACAACCATGCTGGCTCTCGCTCCAAGAGACCAGCGGATCCCCCCTTCGGGCTCGCTCCAGCCTTGAAAGAGGGCTTTCCGACCCGTCTCGAGGAAGAAGGATTCACCTGCGGCCAAGGCAGAAAGCTCAAAAGGACGGAGGGCATGACCGTGGGCTCGAGCCAGACAATTTGAATCGCAAGCCCCTTCGTCGATCATCTCGAACCGAGGATACGCCTCTAAGGCACAAACATGCGATGGGGTATAGAGCACCTGAAAGTCAGGGCGGGTCACACAGGCCTTGAAACCACGCCGCTCGAGCTCAACCAGAATGCCAGCCACCAAAGGCCAGTCATCATGGTGATTCTGATGAAAGATCACCTTCGTGTCGGGGGCGTGAGTGGTCATCGTGTCCGCAAAAGCCTGGACTATCGCGTCAGACTCGGGTGCGGCGGGCTGTCTCAGCCCACTGACCACGACCCCTATAAAAAGACCTAAAGCCAGCCACGTGAGCCCCAGACGACTTCGCCCCCAGCCGCCCTCAATCTCGGACTCTCTGCCCTCCTGAATCAGACAGGCAAAGAGCGCCGAAAGCATCAACATCGGAACCACCAGGTAAAACTGCGCAATAAAGGGGAAAAGGGGACTGGGCGTTCGAGCGTAATAGACGATCACCAGAAAGGTGACCGAAATACAAAGGATCAAGAGCCGTCGGACCCGGGGCTGTTCCAACGCTCTTCGTCCTTCAAGACCGACAACAAGAAGAAGGATCAGACCCCCGCCTCGCCAGGCCGTTGGCGCTTCATCCCAACGCAAGACCCCCCCCAAAAAACGGAGTAACTCCAATAATTGGGGTTTAGGCGCTAAAAGCATCACCCCTTGTGCGTTGAAAATGCGCGAGAGGTTGCTGGGTTGGGATACCACAAGATCGACCAGAATCGGGGCCGCAAAAACGATCAGCACCAGCCCGCTCAGCAGCAGAGCCCGCTGGCTTTGGGGCTCTGCAAGGAAGCGTGTTTTTTTATGCCCCCACCAAAGCCCTGCCGCCAAGAAAGGTAGCGTGAATATCGGCATGGTGATGTAGCCATGAATCAAGATGCCGGCAAAAAATGCCGCGCTCGGCAGCGCCCAGCGTCGGCCTTCAGCGCTCCAGAGCACCATGACCAAAAAGCAGAAATAAGGCATGACGATCCGCCAGGGCATCCAGAGCCCGACCATCTCATGCCCCCCAAAAGCCAATACCACAAAGGCGATGAAGAGGGCCAAAACCAGACTAAACTGCCCCAAGAGATAACGGGATAACGTTGCTGAACCAACGCTGATGAGCAAGGCGTTCGCAACCAGCGATCCGGTTTGCCAGATTTGGTGGCGCGAAAGCGAGCATCCATCGAGCAAAATCTCAAACAGATGATTCCAATAAAACCAGAAGGGTCCCGGGTGATTGAATCCCCAGCGGGAGTAATGCCCATGCAGCAGATAGCCCTGAGAAACCAGATCATTTCCGACCAGCATGTCAGCGGCAAGATCGCCAGAAGGGAGATGCTGTGATATCAGCAAGGGGAAATCCAGCCATGTCAGCGTCGCCAAGACCGCCAATAACAACAAACCCTCATGAATCAAGTGACCGAAACGAAGGGATTGCAGTCGATTCATGTTGACCATTGAGTGTTGTCCATATCGCTTCGATGATTGGAATTCACACCTTGCGTTGCGGATTCAAAACCCGTCCATCCAGAATGGCTCATACCCTGATCTATTTGTTTTGTTTCTGAACTGCATACTTTGGGGAACGGAGTTAATTCATTCTTTTCCCCAAAACCAAACCTCAAGGAAAACCTCATCCATCACGCCGCATAGTCATGCAGTCAGAAACCCTCAACGGATTAAAACGCTATCCACAATAATGGCCAACTCCCGTTGATCTCCATTTCCAGGTTGTCGCGCCCCAGGCAATATAAAGGAAATGACATTTCCCCCCGAATAGATCCAATCCGGTGAGAAGCTGAGCTGCAAGGACTCGGAAACCATTCCCATTCGCTTAGTGAAAATTTGATGCCCATTCCACAAGACCTTAACGCGCTGGGGCCAAAGCGGACGAAGGTTCATCTCGAGGTTTCCTTTCAGTCCCTTAGGATTTGGGATATTGAGAAGAATCTGACTGACGTGGGTATTTGACCACCACGTCGACTCCGGCGAGCGCGTCCAATTGATAAAAGACGGATCATTCGCAGCGCCTCCCAAAGGTGCCTCGAGATTTGTTACCGCAAGGCGGAAAGGACGAATGCCATACTCTCCCCCTTCTGCGAAGCAGGCGCCTTGACAATGATCCCTCCGGATTAAATCGACGTCAGGAAATCGATCAGCAGCACAAACGTGCTGAGAAGTCACAATGTGCTCCAGGGTTCTCCTCGTCGTGCAGGCGGGTATTCCGAGCCGCGATAATTCCAGAATCACCCCTGTCAGGGTCGGCCACTGTTCGTGCTCAGGGAGATTCAGGCTGACCTCCTGTCCTCCTCGAAAAGACACAAGCGCAGCCGACAATTGCCGGACGTCCTCACCCGTAGTTCCGGGCCCTGAGCGTTCGAGCGTTGAAAGGAGCGCCATAGAGACCATCACGGGGGGCAGCATTCGAAAAAAGGCTGAGGCCACACCCTGCGCCTTGTTCGCCCGTTCCGTTTGCGGCTGAAAGGCAAGGGCACCCAGTGTGGTCAGGAACAGCACAGGGATGGCCACGTAAAACTGAGCCACAAAGGGAAGAAGGGGCGATGGCGTGCGCGGGTAGTAGCCGAACACAAGCAGGCTCACTGCCCCACAGAGCATAAAAATGCGTCCCATTCGAAGACGATGATCCTTGCTTAGGGATCGCCACAGGGGAAGGAAAAAGAGGAAACTTAAGGACGCGAGCCAGCCCAGTCGGTTCTCATTGAAACGTAAGAGCGATTCTGCAAACGCGACACATTCTCTAAACCCGGGCTTCGGCGCCGAACGAAAACTGATTTGCGCATTCAACATTCGGGATAGGTTCGTCGGGGAGGTTTTGAAGGTATCAAGCAAAATTGGGCATGCAAAAAGGACGGCCAGTCCGAGTACGCCCCACAAATACTTTGCAGCCCCCCGACTCGAGAGCCATCGGGATTTCCTGTGCCCAAGCCAGAGCGCCATCAGAAGAAAAGGCAACGTGAAGAGTGGCATGGTGATATATCCGTGAATCAGGACGCCGGTGAACAGCGCTGAATACAGGATGGCCGATCGACTCCCTTCCGCAAGATGCAAGAGGGACAAAAGAAAACACAGATAGGGAAGGACGATCCTCCAGGGCATCCAGAGCCAGGTGATTTGAAGACCGAAAAAACCGATCAACGTTGCCGCAAAAAAGAGCGTAAAGCCAAGGTTGATCTTTTTGAAAAGATAACGCGAGAGCGCAATGGCCGCTGCAGAAATCAAAAAAACATTGAACAGTAGGTTGCACGAGAACCAGATCTGATACCGCCAGAGCGAAGAAAAACTGAGCAGTTGCTCAAATAAATAAGTGAGATAGAACCAAAAGGGCCCCGGATGATTGAAGCCCCAGCGTGAATAATGGCCGACCAAAAGATAGCCTGGGTCTCGAATGAGATCCACTAGAAGCATATCTGCCGCCAAATCCCCGTCGGGCGTGAGATGGTTTCCTATGGCATAGAGATGCAGGTAGCCCATCAATGATGCGACCAAAAGGAAAAGTCCGATTGCGACAAGCGGCTGCCGCGGTAAGAAGCGCTTGATGGCCAACATCAAATAAACCTACTTGAAAAGCGGACGGGGTTCTCCCTCAAGTCTTGAGTAAAACTCGGCAGACTCCCGATAATTAAATATTCATCCGATTGAAGATGATACTGGGCAAATGACGAATGACCATCATTATCAGCCCCCATTTTCCTGGGGCGTAGATGACAGTTTTCCCCGCAGCCACCCCTGAGATAATGGACTTCGCGACATCCTCCACAGAGGCAAGCTTCATCCCTTTGGCCTTAAAGTCTGCGGTCATCGGGGTATCCGTTGGGCCCGGTTTGACAAGGATGACCTTGACTGGGGTCCCGGCAAACCGATGTTGAAGGCCCTGTGCATAGCGAGTGACTAGCCCTTTTGATGCCCCATAGACATAGTTAGAACGTCGCCCGCGATCCCCGGCAACAGACCCAATCAGGACCAAGGTGCCATGATTCTGTTGTGTCATCACGCCGGCAACTGCCTCAGCCCAAAGCGATGGGGAAACGCCATTCACGATCAGGGTTTCACGACAAAGACTCAGATCCTTCTGGCAATCCGTCTGTGAGGGCAGTGAGCCATGCGCAATGAGGGCGAGGTCAATCGGCCCCTGGGCATACACCCCCTCCATGCAGGCTTTTATTGCCAAAGGATCGCTGAAATCAGCAACCGTCAGGCAGGTCAGTCCAGCGTGGGGATAACGCACCCCGAGATCGGAGGCCACTCGCTGGAGCCGCGCGTCCATGCGTCCAATCAGAATGAACTCCGCCTTTCCCTCGTCGGCCCAAAGTCTTGCGCAATGCTCAGCGATTGCAGAGGTGGCACCGACAATGACGATGCGTTTTGTTGCTTTCACGTTTAACTCCCGAAAAGACGGCGTGAGAAACCGGAACTGATACCAGGGTCCCGAAACTTTAAAAACTCATTCAAATAGGGGTATCCCGCCTCGAAAAGCGCGCGCGGCATGCGAGCATCCTTGGCCGGATAGATCGCCCCTCGTGCTTCCATAACGATCGAATCCAGCCGTTCAAAGAGACGATATGTCCGCTCGTTCCGGTTCGGAAAGTCGAGCGCGAGGGTAACCCCCGGACGAGCAAAACTCATGAGCCCCGGGGATTTACGATCCCCGAATGTCTTAAGAACAGCCAGAAAGGAGCCCTCACCCGAACGGCTGATGGCTTGCAGCATGTCCCGTGTCGCCTCAAGTGCATTTTCTCGTGGCACCACGCTCTGGTATTGATAAAAACCCTTGGGACCGTACATGCGATTCCAGTTCAGAAGGTTATCCAGAGGATAAAAAAATGGCTCGTAATGCACCACCTTTCTTCCTGCACGTAACCGCCCCATGCCGTAATAGGCGAAGTTAAACGGAAATAAAGTGAGGCGATTCACCAAGGAAAACGGAGGAACAAAAGGGACCGAGCGTTTCCTTTTTCCCGGTAAGGGACCTTGGGTCCGATGGATAGGATTGGCCCGCATAAAAAGGCCTTTGCTTTGAACGCCTGAAAGGCAATCAATCCATGAGACCGTGTGCTCCCAGTCCGCCTCAGACGCATCAGCCAGCTCAAAAAACCGGTCTAAACCTCGGTAAGGGAGGGTTTCGGCTTCAAGCCACGGCCCGAAGACCCTTTTGAGTTGAAGCTCGGCTGCAACGATCACCCCCGTCAAACCGAGCCCCCCGATCGTCGCATGGAACCACTCCGGGCAATGATCCGGGCTACAGAGAATCGGCTCGCCGTCAGTCCGAAGCAGATGCAGCCATCTCACATGATCGCCGAAGGAACCCCGGACATGATGATTTTTCCCATGAACGTCATTGGCAATGGCGCCGCCCACGGTCAGCATCTGGGTTCCCGGCGTCACGGGAAGCATCCATCCTCTCGGGACCAAAAGTCGCTGAATGTCCTGGAGCTTGACCCCCGCTTCGACTACCAGACGACCGGTGTCCTCATCAAACTGACGAAGATGGTCCAGACCGCTGGTGACCCAGAGATTTCCGCCGGAATTGAGACAGACATCCCCGTAACTGCGGCCCAAGCCATAAGCAAGCCCGGGTAATTCTCCCGAGGCAAAAAAACCATTCAACCGCTCGGGTTCGGGTAACGGACGGACGGCATGCAGATCTGCACTCAGTCGCCCCCAGGAAAGGATTCGCCTCACCTTGAGCTCACTCGAAAGACGTAACGCTTATCCAATTGATATTTCGTCAAATACCCCAGGGTGAGCCCAATGACTCCACCGAGGTAACGCATCTCCCGCGTACCGTAAAGGTACTGGAATAAAAACTCTGTACCCCAAAAAATGACGGTCGTCAGAAGTCCCATAACGGTATAAAGAATGAAAATACCGCCATCGTGGCGACGGTTTTTGGCTTTGAAGCGAAAAATGAAACGCTTATCCAGAACATACTTGACGAAAAGGCCGACTAAAGTACCGACAAAAACAGACAGCGGAATACTGTATTCTTCCTGATACAGGCGAAGTGATCCCTCTTGGGAGGCGATATTAGCCACGGTAGCGACACCGGCGAGGATCGCGTATCGTATGGCCAGTTTTATCGAAGCGATCACGGTATCTCCCCAAATATGGCGAATTATAGCTCAGCAGGTCACTCACTCCCTCAGAAAACCTTCGGATTGATCCGACTGATCCGTCCCAAACAATGGATCAAAAATGGTTTCGTGGTGGCGCCACTGATTTTCGCCGGCAAATTTCTTGACCCCATCGCCATTGAGCAGACGCTTTTGGCTACCCTTCTTTTTTCGATCGCAGCATCGGCGACCTACATCATCAATGACCTTCATGACATTGATCGAGATCGACAGCACCCCAAAAAATCGAAAACACGCCCGCTGGCCAGCGGGCTGGTCTCGCCGCAAAGCGCCCTGATCCTCCTATTCACCCTCTACGGGATGCTGGCCTGTGGTTGGTTTTTATTACCCAAGGTCATCCTCGTGATTCTGGCCTACCTGGTGTTGAATCTGGCCTACACTTTTATCCTCAAACACCAACCGGTCATTGATATCTTTACCATTGCGATCGGATTCGTTCTTCGGGTGTACGCCGGGGCCATGGCGCTTGATGTTCCCGTGTCCTCCTGGATGTTTATCACCACGCTTTGCCTGGCACTTTACCTGGCAGCCGTTAAGCGTCGACAGGAACTTAGCCAATCCGGCTCTCAAGGCAGGAAGGTGCTCGAGAGTTATTCCGTCGCTTTGGTCGATCGATATGCTGAAATGTCCGCCACGGGCGCCCTGATTTTCTACAGCCTTTTTGTCATGTCGAGCCGACCAGAGCTGGTCATCAGCATTCCATTGGTCTTGTTTGGCCTTTTCCGCTACTGGTTCGTCGTTGACTCTCTGGACAACGGTGAGTCACCAACGGATGCCCTGATGGGTGACTGGCAACTGCTGCTCACCGTTATCCTTTGGCTGTTTGCTTGCGCATTTTCGCTTTGGCCCACATGAGCCAAAACCCCCGCTTTATGTTGAGAAAATCTGGCTTTCCCTGGCTTTCCGATCAGGCCCTTTATATCGCCTTGGGCCTGAGCCTCTCGTGTCTTTATCTCTTTGCGCTCAACGCCCTTGGTCTCGTTTTTCTCGCCGGACTGATTTTGACCATCCTGATCTCGGCTCTGGTTTTCATCCGATCGAATGAAAATGTTTTAGGCTATGCCTGCGCATTGGCCATCGCGTTTTTGTTATCCGGAAGTAAATCGATCGGATGGGATGCGGCCAGCTTTGAACTCCCGAGCTACTATGATTGGATCCATGGACTGAGAGGAGCCTATTGGGACTACAGCAAGCTTCCAAGCTTTTTTTATGGTCTCAGCTACACCTTGGGCAGGGACGCCTATCGTCTGGTCTATACATTGCAGGCCATATTGATGGTGATTGGTTTATCGAGGATCACAGAGGAGCGACGATCCCCTGTCTATTTCGCGATTGTCACTTACCTTCTCCTGCACCTTTTCCCGCAACTCTTTGATCACGGAAAAGGGGATCTCTTCGCACTCGACTTTTCGCTGATTGCGCTGGCCTTTGCACCCCTGAACTACAAGAACAACCCCCAAGCCCAGGCCTCCCAATGGGTGATCTTCCTTTTGTTTGGCTCACTGGCCATCGCATCAAAGCTGAGCGCCGTATTGGCTATTCTGCCACTGGGTCTTGCGGCCCTTTTCCAAGGACATTTCACCGAGATCTGGCGTCGCAACAAGACCTTAATGACCTTGGCCTTAACCCTGACCTGCACGAACTTTTCGGTAAACGTCTATAACCTTGTTCACTACGGAGCCATCCTGGATCCAGAAAATGCGGCCTCAGGCTCGGCGTTTTCTCTGATCCATCAACTTCCAAAACTGGCTTCGGAGGCGTTGAGCTTTCCCCCCAATCTTTACGCCGCGGTCATTCTGTTGACCGGCCTGATTGCTGTCGATGCCATTCTGTCGAAAGGGGTCAAGACGGAATACAAAACACGAAATGGCGTGCTGCTTTTCACACTCCTGATGACGCCGCTGGTCCTTCTGTTCGAATTTAAACAAAGCACCAATTTGCGATTGATCGCCTTTCCCGTTCTGGCCATTTTGGGAATGAACTCCTGGAGAATCCGTGGGAATCCTGCTGCGTAGCCTTGGCCTAGTATTGTTGTTTGTGGTGGCGTTTCACCAGATCGACAAGGCCTCTTTTCTTGACGCATGGTCAAAGGGCGTCGAGGAAGTTCTTCTTTATGAAAATTTCGAACGACTCTACATGGATGGACCAAGACCTTTTTTTGTCCAGAGATCCCACCCGAAAGCCCAGATCTTCTATGACCTGAACCCCCGCTTCAAATCCGCTAGCGACTTGCCGCGGATCTGCGAAATCAAAGTCTGCTTTGATCCAGAGTTATGGGTCTTTAGCGACAGCCATAAATCTTCAGAGACACTGGATGCCCTTGCTGGCGAATTTGAAACCATCCTCTATCGGAAGAAGTCCTTTTTCGTGGCAAAGAACCCTAAAGTTGCCTGTGATCACTCCATGGCCCGATGTGAGTTGCTGTTGATGAACAAGTGAGGCTGCCTAAGAATCATTGACTATCCCCGCTCATAATGAGCATTTCCCCTTTGCCCAGCGCTGAAAAGTCCCCGGCGTAACGATGAACCCGCTTTAGAACCTCAGCACGATCGAAGAACACCGTGTCATAGGGCTTGAGGCTTCGAAGAAGGAGCGGAATAAATCCCAAGGAATGAGTGCCGCAATCCTGAAATGTCGGAAGAATTGATTTTGGGGCCTTGGCCAGGAGGAGCGTTCCCCGTCCCATCGCATACCCCGCATAAGGCCCGACCTCACCAAGGACGGCAATGGTTCCCGCCGTCATGCGAGAACCCAAATACGCGCCCGCACTCCCTTCGATCAGGATGATTCCCCGGCGAAGATGGTCCCCGACGCGATCTTGGGCATTGCCCCGGACCAAAACGACACCACCCGCCATACCCTTGAGATTTCCGATTTGGCTCGCACCCAGAAAATCCCCGGCATTACCGCCAATTTCGATAAAACCATTCTTGAGCTCGCAAGCCCCATAGGCATCAATCGATCCAGAAACCCGAATGGTGCCGCCGCGCATCTGCATGCCGAGATAACTCCCCGCATCGCCCTTCACTTCGATGCTCCCCTGACGCATCCCCTTGCCGACGGCATTCAGTGACGCGGTGTCACCCTGAAATACCAGCGTATCGAGCGCCTGGGCGTCCCCTCCAAGGGTAAAGAGTTCGCCGACGGTAAGCTCCCGATTTCCAACCGGGAGGGTCATGGCAGAGATCGCCTCCAAAGACTGGTTGGCCAGGGCTTCCGGCAACAAGCTCGAGACGTCAATGCGTTGTTGAGAAGATTGACGCAAAGTTAAAGTGAGCGTGCTCATGCGAGGATCTCGTGTAGCGGAAAAAGGAAGGGACCCAGCTTGCCGCCGTAATTTCCGGCGCTGATTCTCTGGATACCGTGGTCAGATCCGAGGGCACAGGCGGCCTCAATCCCGACCTTCATCGCCGTTCGAATATCGTCTGCAGAAAGTCCGTCGATGACGATTTCCATGACGGATTCAATCTCAGGACCAAGCTGGGTCCGCGTCTGGCCCTTCAGTGTTGGGCAAAAGGCATCGTTGGTCGAGGCATTGAGCGCCTTGTATTTGGAGCCCACTTTGGAACCGGAACGCACCACGCCTCCCGGGAACGGCATGATCACGTTCTCGACCTTGCGCATGGCTTCAATGGCCACTTCGCAGGCCGCAAGGGCCTGTGGCTGGCTCTTGGCCAGAATCAGGAAGTTACCGCCGCCGACGGATTCAGTAACCCCTGTGGTTTCTTCACAGAGAAACTCCCCGTCCATCACGGGGACCCGCCAATAGCGTTTGGCGCCGATCTTTTTAGAGGTCTGGAAGCCATCGCCAAAGAACCTTAAGTTTTTGCCCAGGGCAATCTTGGCTCCCCCCTCAAGCCCTGAAAAAAGGGCGCTCGTCGGCGCAGTCAACACGCACTGGCCGGCCCGGGTTTCAAGCTGCTTGGCCAAGGTCTTTCCGCCCATGGCAAAAAGCAACACCGCAAAGCCTGGACGCCCATCTGGGGTTTCCTCCGGTGTAAGTTCCCGCTCGATGCCGGCCTCACAGCCACAGGCAATGACCGAGGTCGCAAAGCCCGTCATGGATTCGGCCGCGATCCGGGCCCAACGGGCATTCTGCGCCGTAATAATGACCCGGGTTCCCTTCATCGGAAAAGCTTCCGCGAAGGTTTCATCAATGGTGACACCGTTGATCTGCATGGTTTTCTTCTCTCCCCTGATTCCGGTGCCTTACGCCTGTCCGCGGCAGGGATGAACAAGGATCTTGCTTCGGCCGTCGTCCTCAATCTCCCAGTTACGGATGATGAAATTGTCCATCTTCATGGTGTGGAACCGGTCAAAGTAAGGCTTCAGGCGGCTTTCGATCCGCTCCCGGTCAAAATCAGGCTTGACGGTATGGACGTTGCCCCAAACGACGTTGACGACCTCACCGTTCTTGACCACCAGTTCCCCATCCTTAAAGACAAAGTCGGGACGCGTGAACATGGCTTCCTTGTCCTCTTGTTCGGTGTAGACGGTGATGTCGGCCGCAGCGCCAGCGCCCAAATGCCCCCGATCCCTTAAGCCCAGGATCTTGGCCGCACCGGCCCGCGTCATGATGGCGATTTCATAGAGTGAATATTCCCGGTCGATGCTCAGCAGCGTGCTCATCGCCAAGGCATCGGCGTTGATCATCTGAAGACGGTCATTGCGGAAGCCCTTGTCCATCAGAAGCCGGATCAAATGGGGATAGGTCGTAAAAGGCGCGCCATTGGGATGATCAGTCGTCAGGAAAATCCGCCAGGGATCATTGGCCAAAAGGAAGATTTCAAGCCCAATACACCACTGGAGGGCATTGACGAAGTTCTGATCGCGGTACTTGAAAGGCACAACGCCACAGCCCGCGTCACATTCGATGTCCATGCACACCCACTTGTGGGGGCTCGCATGCCCGTGATTGGCATACTGCATCATCGAATCGCCCGAAGCCGTCACGGTCTGGCCAAAGAGAATCTGGCCGACATCGACGGTGACATTGGGATTGTTGTTGATGGCTTCGGCAATCTGCGCCGCACCTGAAGAAAACTTTCGATCGCCTTCCGTTCCGTAGCTATGAAACTGGATATGGGTCAAGTGCATCGGCAACCCTTCGATCCCCGTGATCGTGCTGAGGGTTGTATCGACATTCCCCGGCACCCCGAGGTTGCAGCCATGGACATGCAAGGGGTGTGGAACACCCAGTTCATGGATAGCCCGCGCCAGAGTCGTCAGGATCTTTCGGGGTGTCACCTGGTAATGGACATGAGCCTCATCGAGATCGAGCTTGCGCTGATTGAACTTGAACGCACTGATCCCGCCGGGATTGACGACCTTGATCCCAATGCACTGACTGGAATGCAAGGTCCAGGCGACATAGTCATTGATGACCGATTGCTCGGCCCCTGAAGAGAGGAGTCTTAAAAAGAAATCATCGCTTCCGAGCATCGCATAGCCGCCGACGTCCATCAGGGGGACATCCGCCATCTCCATGTGTGCCTGCCGGGCATTGATCGGAAGAATCGCGGGTTCAAAACCGGCCGTATAGCCCATTTCGGCATACCGGTAACCGGTCGTGAGCGTTGAGGGGGCGGTTCGACCCGCGCCGGCCCGTTTGTGACCTGAGCGGGCCACCGCGTCCTCGCGATGATCCTCAGGGAGGAGATTGCGGGCGATGGTCACCTTGCCGCCGCCGATGTGGGTGTGCATATCGATCGCACCCGACATCACGACCTTGCCGCGAAGATCAAATTCCTGATGCGGGGTGATCCCGCTGACAGTATCGGGATCGACCAGTTTGCCGTCCTGAATGTAAAGGTCTCGGACCTCGCCGTTGATCCCGTGAGCGGGGTCATAGACGCGCCCGCCAGTCAATTTGGTCAGCATTCACTCATCCTCGCGTTGGGGCTCACGTGTTCTTCAGGGGGCGTCCATAGCCGTCTCGACGGCCTTGAGGACCGCCGCAGCTCTCGGGAGCTCTGACTTTCGGATCTGGTAAAGGGGAAGCGCCACGACGTTGTCGCAGCGGTACATGTGGCCAGCAAAATCGATCCCTGGAACACCGACCGGAATAAAGACTTCAGGCTCCTGCGTGAACGTCATGCCGGAGCGACCGATCACCACGGTCGGCACCTTTGCCTCCGGAGGCGGGGCCGGACTGAGGCTCGACACCCAGACCAGAAGATCGGCTTCACCCCGGTTCAAGAGTCGTTCGGCCGAATGATGATAGGGATCGTAATCAGGATAGCCCTTTTGATAGCTGACCCGGGTGGGATAGCCACTGAGCCAAGCCGACACCTGACTCGCGGTCCGGTCCCCATCCTGGCCGCCCAAAGGGAGTGCCGCGCAGCGGGTCGTCGCGTTGAGCGCCACAATGGACTTGGTCAGCCGCTGAAGGGTGAGTTCTGCATGGTCAAAGTCGAGCTGTCCGGCTGCCCAACTGACCACGCCGTACTGGGCCGCCTTGAGCCGGTCGATAATGGATTTAAGGACCGCCATCGAAATGCCACCGACAGAATCCCCCTTCAGATCCACACCGTTCGCAAGCGCCGCAAGGGCGCCTGCAATGAGGGGATAGGCTTCAGGATCACAGGTGTGAACCTCAGGCTCCCGGCCATCCGGGGCTTTGGCGGCAGAACCCGAGGGCGCGCGCCCCAGAAAAATCACCTGACGCTTTGAAGCATCCTGCCCAAAAAGGGTTTCCTCGGGCCAGACAAACCGTTCAAAAAATCGGGGGAAGGAACCTTCCGGATCGGTCCCAAAGAGGACCAGAACATCCGCCCGGTTTTTCAACTCAGCAAGCGTCGTCGACATCCAACCCGAATCAGCCAGCACCAGAAGGTTCCGAAGGCCGGCCTTCGCATTCATCTGGTCAAAAACGCCGCGGCTGCGGTCAATCAGGGAGAAGGCGGCGCGGGTTTCGTTGACATCGGTTCCAAAGCCCGAAAAAACGGGAAGGTGGGATGCCTTGAGGAGATCTGCCGCATGAGCGACCGCCGCGTCTAATGAGACCTCTCGCCCCTGTATCCTGGGGCTCTGATCCGTAATCGGAGCCTCAAAGCCGCGATGCGTCACCGGGTCACCGTTCGCCACTACGCGGACCTCAAGACCCCGAACTTCAAGCGTCAAGTCGTCGCTGGCAATACCGCAGAAGGGGCTCGGAACGTTTTCAAAACGTTCGGAAGGCAAATCAGTCATTGCGGATTCCTCGACGGGAGATGGTCCTTGGGGATCTTTGGGGGAAGCCGCATCGGGCTTCGCAAAGAAGCTGCGGAAAGCTTTCAAGAATAGGTTTTCCATGAGGGATTATCAACCGTTCGGAGTGACTGACGGGGGAGATTACGCGATTTAAAGGGGAGATGATACGGGTCTGGTGAGCGCCTCGTCCAAACCGCGAAAGCCTCGTATCACGTGAGACCCAACCCCGATTCTCTTCAATTTAGGCCTTATAGAGGGACTCGAGTAGATTGGGCGCGGTTTTCTGGGGTTTCTGGCTTTCTTCAACGAGTCGGGCTTCAATCCGCTTGAAGAAAGTCCGCCCATCCCAAGGCGCCTCCGCCTGACCATAAAGGCCTCGATCCAGGGTCTCAAGATCCCCCCCCAAAAGATCCTTCAAGGCGGAATGCCGACCCTCGGCATCCAGATTCGGCCAGCGCTCAAGACTAAAGGCCTTGAGCGCCTCGCGCGCCCCGATCCGGTCCTCGGCTTCGCAGGCCTTTTTAAGTTGCTTAAAGGCATCCGTGATGCGAAGGGTTTCCGTTTGGGCGGATTTCTCCGGCGGGCGATCCTCCGCATCCCGAGGACGTTGGCGGGCCTTGAAAAACCAGACGGCAAGGGTCGTCAGCCATCCCAGCAAAAGGCCCACGCTCGACCAGAACCAGGGATCCTTGAAGGGATTCCCATCGGAAGAAGCAGGCGCTTCGAAACCTTTCGCATCGGCACTCTCGGCTTCAGGCTTGAGGGTCGCATCCGTCGCCCCCAGACTGGGGAGATCCGGAACCACCGGGGCTTTTCCAGTGCCTGGCGTTACCGTAAAGGTCCGGGCGGGAAGCCGGGCCACGTCCATCTTGTCCTCGGTCGTATTCCACCAGGGAATCTCTAGGGCCGGGAGGGTAAATTTCCCAGGCCCCACGGGAATCAGGGCAATCTTCTGATCCCTTTGACTGGTCATGCCCGTCCCGGTCTTATCCTCCTTGGTCACCGGCTGATCCGGGTATTGGCGAAACTCCTGCGAGGAGACCCCAAGATCCCACTCGGGAAGGACGCCTGCTGAAACACTTTCCGCGCGAATGGTCAGCGTTCGGGTGACGGCGTCCCCGGCGGTGAGCGTTGCGGTGTCCGGTTTCCAGATCTCCTTGAGGCTCAGCTTTGAAGCCGGGAGCCAGACTTTTCCGGTAAAGGCTGCGGGGATGGGTCTCACATCCAGATTGAAGGCATCCGAGCGTAACCGGAATTTCCTCTGGCCGGTTCGGGGCGAAAGACCCAGCATGGCATCCACATACTCCCCGGTCAGCTCGACCGGGGGAATGGTCAGTGGGCCGCTTTTTTGCGGAAACATCGCATAGCGGCGCTCATCCACACGATACTGAAGCCCATTGCGCACCGCCGAGTATTGGCGGTCCGGGTCCAGCTTTTCAAGGAGGATCCCCGGGATTTCAGGCTGCCCAAGATCACCCGAAAAGGCCACCCGACTCAATACCCGAACCGTCACCACCACCTGCGCCTGAACGTAGGGGTTTTTGGGCGTGGCCTCAAGCTCCAGCAATGCCCCTGGCCCGTCCGGGGTCCCGTTAGGCGAAGCGCCCGGGGGTCCTGGGACGCGATTGCGGCTCCCGCCGCTCCAGGTCACGGTGACGGAGAGCGCCTTGGAACGGTCCTTGCCGAAATTAAGCGCCGGAATCTCGAGGGTCCCGGACTCCTTGGCGATCAACTGGAGCTGCCAGGTGTACTTTCGATGGATACTGCCGTTGACGGAGGAATACTGGCTGCCCCGGGACTGATTGAGGATTTCAAAATGGGCATTGAGCGGGCTGAAGTCAGGGTCCCCATCGGGCTCAAGCTCAGCAATCAAAGACAGGGTGAAGGACTCATTGATCGGCACCGGATTGCGATCCAGCACCGCCTCGATTTCAACCGCCTGAGCGATCGAAAGCCCTCCCAACCAAAGGCACAAGCCCACCAGCCACCCGATGCCCCTTGGGGACCTCTGAGAGTCGCCGCCATCAAGCCGGCGGGGTTTTCGCACAAACATGGCATCCATTTCAAAAACCTTTAAAAATCAACGCTGCTGCTGTCGCTGCTGCGACTGGTAAAGGAACTTTCGACGCAAAAGCCCGCCCGGATCATCCGGAATTCGTCGAAGCCACTGCGCACTCGATTGATCGAGCTCATTGGACGGCGGCTTATCGCCGGGATTTCCGGCCTCTTTGGGCTTTTCAGGGGGCGCCTTGGGCGCTTCCTTGCCATCAGCCCCTTTCGGGGGCGGCGGATTGTCCATGGGCTGATCCCCGGCCTGACCCTGATTTTTTTCTTCGGGCGGCTTGGAATCGGAATCCTTGGGATCAGGGGAGTTGTTCGAAGGCGGCGGCTTCTGCCCCGGATCTTTCGAATCCTTCGAAGGCGACTTCGGATCCTCCTGATCCTTTGGGTTTTGACCCTGATTCTTGTCGGGGTCGCCTGAGTCCTTGTCGGGATCTTTCTTGTTCTTGTCCTGATCCTTGCCCTGGGGATCTTGTTTAGGCTCTTTTTTCTGGTTCTTGTCCCCGTCATTGCCGGATTTCTTGTCATCCTCCGGTTTTTTCGGCTGATCCTGTTGTTTTTTCAGGGCCTCCTCGACGAGCTTTCGGTTGTAGACCGTATCTTCATCGCCGGGGGTCTTCTCAAGCTGGGCATCGTAGGCCTTCAGAGCCTCGGCATATTGTCCCTGCATGGCCAGCACATTGCCCCGGTTATAGTCGCGCGCCCCTTCTTTGGCATCTTCGAGCGCCTTGAGGGCGGATCCATAGTCGCCCGCCTTGTAAGCGGCAGCAGCCTTCCAGTCAGGATTCTGGAACGTCTCCTTGGCGGATTCAAAGTTCCCCTCCTTAAAAGCGCGACTGGCGGCCTGATCCGGCGTCAACCACAGTGAACTCGGGGCTTCATCGGCCTTAGGTGGCGCCTGAAGCGGAAGGAGGAGAACAAAGCTGAGGGAAAAGAGCCAACCCCTGCGAAAAAGGAATCCCGCCAGAACCAGAATGAAGGGCAAAAGCAGCACCCCGGATTCTCGCCATTGATTGATCTCCACGGGATCTCCGGCGTTATCGGTCACTTCAGGCTTTCGGACCAGAAATTCCAGAATCGCCTCGATGTCCCGATGACCCTCATCATCGAGGGTCCGGTAGAGGCCTCCGCCGGCCTGTGCCATGGACCAAAGTCCCTTAAGATCAAGCCTTGCCATCTCAAGGCCGCCACCCGGGCTTTTTTTAAAGCCGCCGCCCGGAAGCGGAATCGGCGCCCCCTCTAAGGTCCCGACGCCCTCAATGGAAATGCGATAGCCCATGGTTTTGAGCGTGGTAATGGCTTCCATGGCCCCTTCATCGACCGCACCGGCCGTCACGATGAGGATGTCGCCATGGGATTGGCCCGCCTGGAGCAAGAGACTTGCGGCCTGGGTCAGGGCGCGGCTGAGCTTCTCCCCTTGCCCCGGCATGATGGCCGGTGAAAGGGCATTGAGTTGCGCCTGAATTGTCTGGATATCATCCGTCAGTGGGGCGACCACAAAGGCATCATCGGAATAGACCAAAAGCGCCGTCTGGCCATCCCGCCGCGCCCTTAAAAGGTCATCAATCTTAAAGCGCGCCCGCTCCAAGCGACTCGGCTTGAGATCCTGGACATCCATTTTCGATGAAAGATCAAGAACGATGACCAGCGGGGAAAGATTCCTGAAAACGGGCGCCGGAAGCCGCTCCCAGACAGGACCTGCCAGGGCCAAAACCGCCAAAAGACCGGTCAGTGCCAGAAGGATCAAGGGCGTCCTCAAATTCACCGCCAGCTTCTCATCGAGCACATACTTTCTAAGGGCTGGATCGACATACGACGACCAATCCTTGGATTCGCCCGAAGTTCTTTGAAAAACAAAAAAAGCCACCGGCAACAGCAGCAGCGCCCAAAGCCACTCAGGTCTCAAGAAATGAAAATGGTTCAAGGCCGAAGAAAAGGACGACATGGGGCGACGGATGGGGGTGAGAGCCACTCAGGATTGAGGACTACACCTAAAGATTATACCGGCAAGCCATAAAAGACGGGGCCGCGTTCAAAAAGGTGGATGTGATACGATTCGGAGGATTTCGAAGGGCCTCCATTTTTTGCCCCGAAAAGCCTTATCAAACCTCCTTTGAAGCGAGCTTCGCACCGTTTCAGGATTTGGCCCCACACAGACCATTCGATCGATGAAGAAAACGATTCTCGCGGCCATCCAGATGGCCTCAAGCCCCAGCGTCAGCGGCAATCTCGTCGAGGCCGGCCGGCTGATTCAGGCTGCAGCCGCAAAGGGTGCCAAGCTCATCGTCCTCCCCGAAAATTTTGCGCTGATGGGGCTTCATGAGAATGACAAGCTGGACGTGGCCGAAGCGGAGGGCGAAGGTCCCATCCAGGAATTCCTCGCCAAGACCGCCAAGACCGAAAAGGTCTGGCTGATCGGTGGCACCATCCCGATCAAGGCAGCTTCTGGCAAGGTCCGGGCTGCATCGGTGGTCTACAACGACAAGGGGCAGCGCGTCGGCCGCTACGACAAGATCCACCTTTTTGACGTCAAGGTGCCGGGAACCCAGGAAAAATACGAAGAATCCGCCACCATTGAGCCGGGTGAGGATGCCTTGATCGTCGAAACGCCCTTTGGCCGGGTTGGCTTTTCCGTTTGCTATGACATCCGCTTTCCCGAACTCTATCGGAAGCTCTCCCAAGCCGGAATGGATATCCTGGTGGTGCCATCGGCCTTTACCGCCCGGACCGGGGCGGCCCACTGGGAAGTGCTGGTCCGGGCCCGGGCCATTGAAAATCTGTGTTACGCCATCGCGCCCAATCAGGGCGGCTTCCACAAGAATGGCCGGGAGACCTTCGGCCACAGCATGATCGTCGACCCCTGGGGCACCGTTCTTGGAAGCCTGGCTCAAGGCGCCGGCGTCGTGACGGCGGAATATGATCCCGCGCACCTTAAAAAGGTCCGGGCGGCTTTCCCCGCACTCGACCACACCCGACTACTCTCGCACTAAGCGCAAGGACCCCCATGACCGAGACCACTGATCTTCTCGCCCTCGCTGAAGCCAGCCTGCTCGCCCCCTCGGGGTTGTCCTCAGGCGATCTTGAGCGCGTCATGGGTCATCTTCTGGGGCCGGGCATCGACACGGCCGACATCTTCCTGCAAGCCACCCGACACGAGTCCTGGGGCCTTGAGGATGGCATCGTCAAGGAAGGCTCGCACAGCATCGACCGAGGCGTCGGTATCCGCGGAATCTCAGGGGAGAAAACCGGCTTTGCCTACAGTGACGAGATCACGGGCGCCGCTCTTCTGGAAGCGGCGACAAGCGCGCGGAGCATTACCCGAGGCGGCGAAACCGCAACACATGCGATCAAAGGCCACGCGGCGCCTTCTCGCCTTTACCTTCCGATCGACCCCATCGACTCCCTCTCGGAACCCGACAAGATTGAACTTTTAAGGCGTCTGGATGCTGAGTGCCGCGCCCTGGACCCCCGGATCGAACAGGTCTTTGTGAGCCTCTCTGGAAGCCATGAAGTCATTCTGGTGATGAATCAGGAGGGCCAGCTTCAGGCTGATGTCCGCCCCCTGGTTCGCCTCAATGTCAGCGTCATCGTGTTTGACGGCCAGCGCCGGGAGCAGGGAAGCTCCGGCGGCGGTGGCCGCACCGATTATCGGTACTTCCTTGAGGGGAATCGCGCCTCGGAGTTTGCCCGGGAAGCGGTGCGTCAGGCGCTGGTCAATCTCGAAGCCGAAGAAGCTCCCGCGGGCAGCATGACCGTGGTCTTGGGTTCGGGATGGCCCGGGATTCTCCTGCATGAAGCCATCGGACATGGGCTTGAGGGCGACTTCAACCGCAAGGGCACCTCGGCCTTTTCGGGGCGCGTCGGTGAAAAAGTGGCCTCGGACCTTTGCACCGTCGTCGATGATGGCACTCTTCCCGGCCGCAGGGGCTCTCTCACCATCGATGATGAAGGGACGCCGACCGCTTGCACGACACTGATCGAAAACGGCATCCTTCGAGGCTATATGCAGGATCGGCTGAACGCTCGACTGATGGGGGTTCCCACCACCGGAAACGGACGGCGCGAATCCTATCAGCACCTTCCCCTTCCGCGAATGACCAATACCTACATGAAGGCCGGCCCCCACGATCCGGAGGAAATCATCCGCTCGGTGCCCAAGGGCCTTTATGCCCGAAACTTTGGCGGCGGGCAGGTCGACATCACCTCTGGGAAGTTCGTCTTTTCAGCCAGTGAAGCCTATCTGATCGAAAACGGTCGGCTGACCCGTCCCGTCAAGGGCGCAACCCTGATCGGCAACGGTCCCGACGTCCTGACCCGGGTCAGCATGGTGGGCAACGATCTTGCCCTCGATACTGGGGTTGGAACCTGCGGCAAGGATGGTCAGAGCGTTCCTGTCGGCGTCGGTCAGCCCACGCTCCGCATCGATGGATTGACCGTCGGCGGCACCCGCGTTTCCACCTGAGTTTGCCCCCCTTTCACTGAGCACCCCCGCATGGCCTCCGACTCCTTAAAGGGTTTTGACCCTGAAGCCCAAAAGGCGCTTTTCGCCCCCCTGATCCAAGACAGCCTGGATGAAGCCCGTAGACTTGGGGCCACCAGCGCCGAAGCCGGCCTCAGCGTCGAAAATGGTCTTTCCGTCACCTCGCGCCTGGGGGAAGTTGAAACCGTTGAGCACCATCGAAGCCGCGGCTTTGGCCTGACGGTTTATTTTGGCCAACGCAAGGGATCGGCCAGTACCAGCGATCTTTCCCCCCAGGCGCTACGCGAAACGGTCGCCGCAGCTTGTCGCATCGCCCGCTATGCCGCAGAAGATCCCTGCTCGGGCCTTCCGGAACCTGAACTTCTGGCCAAGACCTTCCCCAAACTCGACCTGCATCACCCCTGGGATCTTACCCCGTCCGAGGCCATTGATCTGACGCTGGAAGCAGAGCAAGCGGCCCTCAAGTTGCATCCCGACATCCAAAACTCCGAGGGGGCGAGCCTCAATACCTTTGAAGGTTATCGCATCATGGGGAATAGCCACGGCTTCCTGCATGGCTATGCCTCCAGCCGCCACTCCCTCAGCGTCTCGGTGATCGGAGAGCGGGGCGATGAAATGCAGCGAGATGACTGGTGGACCGTCGCCCGGGATGCTAAAGATCTTGAAGATCCCGCATCGGTCGGTCGAACGGCCGGCGAAAGGACCCTCAAACGCCTCGGCGCCCAGAGCCTCTCGACCCGTCATTGCCCGGTGATCTATCAGGCCGATGTGGCCGCGAGCCTTCTTGGGCACTTCATCGGTGCCATTCGAGGCGGCAATCTCTATCGAAAATCGTCTTTCCTTCTGGATCAACTCGGCCAACCCATTTTTCCGGAATTTGTTGAAATTCAGGAATCGCCCCATCTCCTAAGAGGCCTTGGCAGTGCGCCCTATGACGCTGAAGGTGTCGCCACGAAGGCGCGCCACCTCGTTCGAAAGGGGATACTCGAATCCTATGTCCTCAGCACCTATTCGGCCCGAAAGCTTGGACTCACCACGACCGGGAATGCCGGCGGTGTCCATAACCTCATGATCACTCCGGGTGAGCAAACCTTAAAAGAACTGATGAACACCATGGGCACCGGCCTTTTGATCACGGAACTCATGGGCCAGGGCGTCAATCTTTTGACCGGTGACTACTCCCGGGGGGCCGCAGGATTTTGGGTCGAGGGGGGTGAAATCCAGTACCCCGTTGAAGAGTTCACCATTGCCGGCAATCTGCGCGATCTCTATCGCAACCTCGTGGCGGTCGGGAGCGATGTGGATTACCGAGGTAATACCCGCACCGGCTCCATTCTTCTGAGTGAAATGACGGTCGCCGGCAACTGACGGCGCACCCCCCACATCGATTGAGGTAAGGCCCCTATGACGTCCGTAATTCGCGCCCTTCTCTTAGGAGCACTGCTGTTACCGCTTACAACCTTTGCGGGCACCCCAGAACCCATTCGCGTCGGTGCGCTCGCTTTTGGCACCCTCAATTGGGAACTTGCCGCCATCGAACAAGAAAAGCTGGATCAGAAACATGGCATTTTGCTTAAGGTCGACGCACTCGCCGGTCCCGAGGCCGGAAAGATTGGGATCCAGGGGGGCTCCCTGGATATCGTTGTCGCCGACTGGATCTGGGTCGCACAGCAACGGCTTCAGGGTCAGGACCTGACCTTCGTCCCCTTTTCGGCGCTCCACGGGGCGCTGGTCGTCCCCAAGGATTCCCCCATTCAGACCCTTCAGGATCTCAAGGGCAAGCGCCTG
This sequence comes from Methylococcaceae bacterium, assembly GCA_044350805.1. Taxonomy (GTDB): domain Bacteria; phylum Pseudomonadota; class Gammaproteobacteria; order Methylococcales; family Methylococcaceae; genus UBA6136. Next base: position 86,938 of record JBILGU010000002.1, on the reverse strand, counting down.
GGCGTTGCAGGCGGCGGACAGGACAAGAACTGGATTCTTCTCAAAATTGCCGCCCAGAAAAGCCAAGGACTCGACCTTGAGCACGCAACGACGGTGACGTTCGGCGCCCCGCCGCTCCTTGGCGAGTCCTTAAAGCAGGGACAACTGGATGCCGTTCTCACCTATTGGAATCAGGCGACCAAGCTGGAAGCTCAGGGTTACCGGAAGATGCTCGATGGCGCGGGCATTCAGGCGCTGCTCGGGCTCGAAGGCAACCTCCCGACGCTGGGTTATGTCTTCCATACCGGCTGGGCCCAAAGCCATCCCGCGCAGATCGAAGGTTTCCTTAAGGCCACCGCCTCCGCCCACAAGGCCATTTGCTCCTCCGATACCCTCTGGAACCGCATCGCGGAAGCGACCCAGGAAACGAATGCCTCGCTTCGGGCGGAGCTTCGAAAGGCCTATTGCGCTAAGCCCGTGCCGACCCCCGATACCCAGGACATGGCTGCGTTGAACCGCCTTTTCGGATGGGTGAACCCGGAGGGCGCTCCCTCACAACCGCTTCCCACCGGGGTCTTCTGGGGCCACTAAGGCATTGACCGCGCTTTCATTGAGGCGAAACCCGCGCTGGATTCTCGCGGGTCTCGTTGAATTTGCTAGAATCAAAACACTCCTTTATCAGCCCCTTCGTTTACCACCCCAGAGCCATGTCGGTTTCACGCATTCTTCTCATCACGCTCCTGATCTCCAGCGGTATCGTGGCACTGGCGCTGTTCAACCTGGACTCCGGGACCTCCGATGGCGATACCACGGAAGAAGCGCCCAGCGAGGTCCGGAGCAAGCCGAAAGCCGAAGCGCCCCAGGCACCCCATCTCCAGGGGACACCCCAGGCGAATGCACCGGTCCTGGACACGGCCGCAGAAGATGCCGAAATTGAACGTGAGCAGATTGCAGACGCGATGAAGCGACTGACCAGCCCAACGGAAACCGACCGCGTCGAGGCCGTCGAGCAACTGGGCGCCTATCCCAACCCCCAAACGGAAGCGACACTGACCCAGCTCCTGGCTGGCGATTCCAGCGCCGATGTTCGAAATGCTGCCGCATTAAGCCTTGGCTCTCTGGAGGCCCCTTCCCCCGCGACGGTCTCGGCCTTACTCTCGGGACTCAAGGATCAGAGCGAGGATGTGCGCTTCAGCTCTCTTTCCACGCTGGAAGACTTCATGCTCAGCCAGGAAGAGGAATCCCCCCTGTATCAGAATATTCGGACCGGTCTCAAGGACATGGCCCAATCCACTGGCCTTCAGGATGACCTTCGGGATTCGATCAACGAAGTTCTCAAGGACCCCAATAGCCAGCTGGCGCCCGGAACAGAGCCTGCTCCGCGCTAAGTCAATCCGAGCGGGCTTTAAAGCCCATCCTGACCTCCGCCTCTGGAACCATCGCCCGCCGCAAGGCAGGCATCGCCTCAATCAATTGCTGGGTCACCGGATGTCGGGGCGCCATGAGAATGCCTCGGGTTTGTCCCATTTCGACCACTGCTCCCTGATGCATCACGGCCACGCGGTCGGCCATCTGCGCCACCACCCCCAAATCATGGGTGATAAAAAGATAGCTCACCCCAAAGCGGCTGCGCAGGGACTTGAGCAAGCCCAAGACCTGTGCCTGAACCGTGACATCCAGCGCACTGGTGGGCTCATCGAGAATCAGGATTTTGGGCCGGACCAAAAGCGACCGTGCGATGCAGAGCCTTTGCCTTTGTCCCCCAGAAAATTCATGGGGATAACGCTCAAGCACTGTGGCATCAAGTCCTACCGCTTCAAGACATTCCAGGATGCGTAGATTTCGCGCCACGGCTGAAAGTTCAGGTAAAAGGGCCCGGAGCCCCTCCTCCAGAATGCTGCTGACCACCATTCGGGGATTCATCGAGGCATAGGGATCCTGAAAAACAACCTGGATGGCCGGATGACGGATCAGTCGCCCCTTGTGTTGCCCCAAAGTCACCCCGTCCACCGCGATCCTCCCCGACGGGAGATTCGCAAGCCCCAAAAGCCCTCGGGCCAGACTGGTTTTGCCACAACCAGACCCTCCGACCACGGCCAGGGTTTCTCCTTCGAAAAGATCAAAGGAGACGCCCCTGACCACAGGCGAGACGGCAGACTTTCGAGAAAACCATCGCCTCGGGGAGGGGTACGCAATGGAAAGATCCCGGATGCTGAGAACGGGAGACTTCCGGTCGGCGTCATCTTTCAGGTCCTTACGATCAAGACAGGCGGAAAGGCGGGGGATGGCCGTCAATAATTCGCGTCCATAGGACGTTTGGGGACCCGAAAAAAAGTCGTTGCCGGCGCTCTCCACCACCTTCCCTTCGCGCATTACGATCACCCGATCAGCGATGCCATGCACCGAGGCTAAATCATGCGTGATCAACCAGAGCGCCATCCCCCGATCCTTTCGAAGCTGGTTCAACAGCCCCATGATCTGAGACTGAAGGAGAACGTCCAGGGCGGTGGTCGGCTCATCGGCAATGAGAAGATCCGGATCCCCGGCCAAAGCCTGGGCGATCAGGACCCGCTGACGCATGCCGCCCGAAAGTTGGTGCGGATAGGCCGAAAATTGCCTTCTTGGATTCGGAAGGCCCACCTGGTCCAAAAGCTCCAGGGCTTTGGCATGAAGGGAGGGGGTCGCGCGCATATCCCCTGAAATCGCCTCCAGCAATTGTTGCCCAATCGTCAGCACTGGATTGAGCGCAGCCATGGGATCCTGAAACACCATACCGATCCGACGCCCCCGAACGGTTTCCATCTGAGATTCAGGGAGCGCCAGGAGATCCTCGCCTTTAAGCCGAATCCTCCCCCTCCAGATACGCGCTTGAGGCGAGAGGAGACGCATCGCTGCAAGGGCCGTCACCGATTTTCCCGATCCCGATTCTCCCACCAGCGCGAGGCATTCGCCGGCATCAAGGGCAAAGGACACCCCCTCCACCACGATCCGATCCACGCCCTCCTGGGAAAAGCCAAGGACCAGATCCTCCATCTCGAAAAGTCCCGTCACGGGGCATTCTCCCGCTTAGGATCAAAGGCATCCCGAAGGACATCCGCCAGAAGATTTGCGCACAAAACCAAACAGAACATGAAGCCAAAGGCCCCGAGCAAGGACCACCAGACGGGGGGATCGCGCGCCAATTCGAGGCGCGCGGTATTGATCATGTTGCCCCAGGACTCGGTCGAGGGATCCACACCGATGTTGATATAGGAAAGAACCGCCTCGGCAAGGACCAGTGAGCTGAAGTCGAGGGCGACTGAAATCAGGACCAGGTGAAAAAGATTCGGAAGAATATGCCGAAGGAGGATCCTGAATTCCGAGACCCCCAAAATGCGGGCGGCCTGGACATACTCCATTTCCCGAAGCTTGAGGGTTTCGGCCCGAATCAGTCGGCAAAGCCCCGTCCAGGAAGTAATGCCGAGGATGAGGCACAGCGCCAGAAGGCGAAAGTCCGCCCGCGCCGAAAGGCTCTGAAACAAGGCCTCATGACGCGCCATGATGGACTCCATCACCAGCATGGCCGCGGCAATGAGGAGGACCCCGGGAACGGCATTCAGCGTGGTGTAGAGATATTGAATGACATCATCGACCCATCCCCGATAGAACCCCGCCAGAATGCCAAGCCCCAACGAAAGCGGGAGCGTTGCAAGGGTCGTCAGGGTTCCAATCACGATGCCGGTGCGAATGCCCTTGAGGCACTGGAAGAGGACATCATTGCCGACCTTGTCGGTCCCAAGGACATGGTAGCCTTCCGCGAGGGCCCCTGTTATCCCGATCAGGGCGCCGAGGATCACCCAGGTGATCATGACCACGCGAAGGGGTTTTGGCAGTCGGGTCCACCCGACTTTCGACAAAAAGGCCGGGCGATTTTCAGAGGGGGTCAGTATCCAGGCGGTCAATAAGGCGAGGAGTGCGCCCGCCCCTCCACCGAGGATCCCGCCCTTGAAAAAGCGCTGCATGAGATCGATCGGACGATCTTCCTTGGGGTCATGAAGGTGCCGCCCCCCAAAGACCAGACGAGGGGCCTTCCAGCTCTCCCGCCCATCGGATTCTCGGACCATTTCATGGACCGATGCGAAGACGCCAAGGGGCTCTGAATAGGTCTTTTCCGTGGATGTTCTAAGATTTGAAAGCCCTAAGTCCAGAAGACTCAAGGTCTGCGACCCCTGATCGATGCGCACCGAATCCAAAACGGCAATGCCGGTGAAAAGCCCCAAGAGAAGCGCCGAGACCAGGCCCGTCGCGCTTCCCATGACTTTTCGCCAGGGCCTTCGAAGGTGCTCTTGCCGAAGGCTCAGGAGTAGAAAGACCCCCAAGGCCAGAACCGTCAGGAGCAAGAGCACATCGGTCGGGTAAAACCTCAGCATCAGTCGTCCAGCCGAATTCGGGGATCGACCCAGGCATAGGAAAGGTCGGTCAACAAAAGGCCCACGATATAAAGGCAGGCCCCCAGGAACACCATGGCCCGAACGATCGCAAAGTCCTGTTGGCTGATGGCATCGATGGTGTAGCTTCCAAGCCCCGGAATCGCAAAGAAGGATTCCGTCAAAAGACTCCCGGTAAAAAGCAGTGGCAAAAGAACCACGACGCCGGTCAGAATCGGGATCAGGGCGTTTCGAAGCACGTGACGAAACAACACCGTGGCTTCAGACAAGCCCTTGGCCCGGGCGGTCCGCACATAGTCCCGCTCAATCTCCTCGATGAAGAGGGTTCGATACCACCGCACCCCAGACCCCACGCCGGAGACCGCACCAATCAGAACGGGCAGCAAGACAAAGCGAAAGGCGTCCAGCCCCTCCCCAAATCCCGAGATCGGCACCCACTGGAACCAGCGTCCCAGAAGGTATTGCCCGGCGATGATATAGAACAGCGTCGAAATGGACATCAGAGCGACACAGAGGGCGAGCCCCGCATATTCAAGCCGCGAGAGACGAAAGAAAACGAGCCCCAGCGCGAGGACAATGTCGATGACCAATCCCAGGATGAGACTGGGGACAGCGATCGCAAGCGAAGGCCACATGCGCTCGCGAATATCGGCACCAATATTGCGCCCGGCATCCGACGATCCAAAGTCAAAAACAAAAAGCCCGAGGGATTTTTGAACGAAGATGGTTTCGGTGAGGCACTTGAGCCCCGTCTCCTTTTCCGAATAGAACAAGGGAAGGTCATACCCCCGCTCATGCTTCCATTTGGCGATTCCCTCGGCCGTGACATGCTTTTGCCCCAGATGCATCCGAGCCATGTCATCCGGCGTATTGACGACAAAGAAAAGGAGAAAGGTCAGGATATTGATCCCGAGGAGCAAGGGAAGCCCATAGAGCAAACGCCGAACCACATAGCCCATCATCGTCCTCGCGCCTCCCGCCGCTGCTGTATCAGGCGCCTCACAAACCCGCCTGAAATGAAAACCAGAACGCTCACAACCAGCGCCGGGAGATAAAGCGGCCGATTCCAAAGCGATCGGAGCCGAGCCCGCTCATCGGGATCAATCCGAAGGTATTTGAGCCCGTTGTTGGCCATGAGATTGGATTTATAGTTGTGATACCAGTCATGGTGGAGACTGAAACTCTTGGGGTGAATCCCAAAGACCCAGGGGGCATCAAGGCGAACCCGCTCCAAGAGCTTTTGGATGACGGCCCATCGTTCCGGTCCATCGTCCATGTTCCGCATTTGAAGAAAGAGTCGATCAAACTCGGGGCTCTGATAGTTGGCGGCATTCTCCCCGCCATGAAGCGCCTTACTGTTTTCCCCATAAAGCAGGAACAGGAAATTCTCGGGATCCGGGTAGTCGGCATTCCATCCCCAGCGGAAAAGCTGGGCATTGCCGTGCGCCATCTTCTGCTGAAACTGATTGTAGTCCGTATTGCGGACCACCAGCTCGATGCCCAATTTCTGGAATTGCTTGCGGTACCAGTTCAATAGCGGCTTGTCATCGGCGCCGCCCAACGTGGTGTCCAGATGAAGGACCAGCGGCTTTCCGGTCGAAGGATCCAGGCCCCCGGGATAGCCTGCCTCGACGAGGCGCGCCCGGGCGACATCGATTGATTTTCGTTCAGGGTGCCCCGCCTTCCAGTCATAGAGCACCGGATTGATTCCTTTCTCGCCCTCCTCAAAGCCAAAGATCCCCGGAGGTATGGGCCCTTGGGCGGCAAGGCCCCGCCCATTCATGAAGATCGCAATGAATTCCTCTTCATCGATGGCCAGACTGATGGCTTGCCGGAGCGCCGCCTTGGCCGGGGTCAGCCCCCCAACGACCGGATCCAGCATATTGAAACCCACGTAATGAATCGATGCCGTGATCGCGGTTTCAAGGTGCAGGTTTTTCTCCTGCATCTCGGGCGTCAGCTGGGCACTGCCCACACTTGAGAACTGAACGGCCTGATCGAAATTATCGGAAGCCAGTCCCGAGGCGTCGTAATAGCCTTGAAGGAACTTGGTCCAATAAGGAATGGTTTCCTTTTCAAGGACAAAGACAATGCGATCAATGAAGGGCAGGCGTTTGCCCTGATCAAGAAGCAGCCCCTTTGCGGCATCTTCAGGCTCCCCCTCACTCGGGTAGGTGGCTTCATGAAAGTGGGGATTTCGGGCGAGCGTCATCCGCCGGTTGGGATTATTTTCAATGAGCTGGTAGGGGCCGGATCCCAGGGGATACCAATCCGGCGTAATGTTGAGGGCCTTGAGCCCTGCTTGCGCGAAAAAGGCGTCGGCCTCCCAGGGGCTTGGGGCAAAAAAGGGCATGGCGAGCCAGAACTTGAACTGGGGATATTTTCCGTGAACATGGATCCTCAGCGTGGTGGCATCGATGATCTCAAGCCCCGCAACCGCGTAGCGGCGGAGGTCGAGCCATTGGGGGCGATCCGGGCCCTGATCCCATTCTTCCTTGAGCCTCGACCCAAGGTCCTTAAGACCCACAATTTGTTCCCCCATCAATTCGGCAATGGGGGAGTGGATTTCAGGGTGCATCAGCCGCTTGATCTGATAGGCCAAATCTTCGGCCGTGACCTCCCGCGATCCCATCTCCTCAAAATCGGCGAGCGTATGAATCTTAGAAAGGGCCGAAGGCGTGAGTGCGTGATAGCGAAAGGCCCCGGAAGGCTCCCTTGCAAAGGCGGGGTGCGGTGCGTAACGAAGATCCGGGCGGAGCGTGATTTCATAAACGCTCTCGAGGATTTTTGCATCCGATACGCCTTCTGGCAGCCGTTCGCCGTGGGCGCCGAGATAGAAGATCTTGGGATATTCGGCAGCCGCCAGCGGCTCAAGGGCATAAGGACGTTTGAGATAGGCGTACTGAAGGGGAGGCTCGACGACCTGGGAAATCACCTCGTACTCGTTGGCACTGTAGGCCCTCGCCGGATCCAGGTGCTTGGGGCGCTCTTCAAAGGAGGTATAGAGGGTCTGGGCTTGACGGTCGGCCTGGGGGTAGGGATTGTTGGGGGGGTCACCACAGCCTTCAAGGCAGCCCAAAAGGGCCGCCACGGTAAGGCAAGGTCGGAGCGTGTCCTGATGCATTTTCCCCTGGCCCTTCATTGCTGGCTCCTTCTCCATCCGCGCATTCTTGTCGACAAATACTACAGGCATCGCATTCAGAAACCCCGGGAGGCTTCGGGTCTTGTATAATCAAAACCATTGTCTGGAGGGGACGATGCCCGTTGCGGGGTGTGGCGTCCTCCAGATACATGCTCCCCACGTCCCAATCATATTCAGGATTTCTTCATGTCTAAGAAAGTTCTCGCACTGCTCTCCGGTCTGGTCCTTGCAAGCAGCGTTTCTGCTGCAGATCTTAAGGTCGGGGTTGTTGACCTTCGTAAGTTGATTGATCAGTCGTCCCAGAGCCAAAAGTCACAGGCTGATCTTAAGAAAGAATTCCAGCCCAAGGAAACCAAACTGGTCAATGAGCAGAAAGAGCTCAAGAAGCTCGAAGAAAAGCTCGAGAAAGATGCCGCCGTCATGAGTGATGCGGACAAGCGCAAGACCGAAAAGGAGCTGATCGATCGTGGCCGCGAGTTCAAGCGCCAGATGGATGAAATGCGACAGGATTATGGCCTGCGGGCGAACCAGGAAATGGCCAAGATCCAGAAGGTCATTCAGGAAGCCATCCAGACCGTTGCCAAAGATCAAAACTTTGATTTGATTCTGGTGGATGGCGTGGCCTTCGCAAAGGATGGCCTCAACATCACCGATCAGGTTGAAAAGCTTCTGAACGGCGGCGCCAAGAAGTAAGTTTTGTTGTCTTTTTCCAACGTGCTCTCCGACCACAGGTTATCCCTTGGATATTCAAGAAATTAAGGAATATCTGCCTCACCGCTACCCGTTCCTCCTGGTGGATCGGGTCCTCGAGGTCGAACCGGGTAAGCGTCTGCTTGCCATCAAAAACGTCACGGCCAATGAGCCTTTCTTTCTCGGTCATTTCCCGAAAGTCCCGATCATGCCGGGCGTCCTCATCCTGGAGGCGCTGGCCCAAGCCACGGGGCTTCTGGCCGGACGCTCCATGGAGGGACTGGTCGGGAAAAACCGGACCTACTATCTCGTCGGGATCGACAAGGCACGGTTCAAACGACCCGTAGTCCCTGGGGATCAGCTTCGCCTCGAGGCCACCTATGTGCGCCACAAACGCAACATTTGGGCTTTTGAATGCCGAGCGGAAGTGGACGGTGAATTCGTCGCCAGCGCCGAAATTATGTGCGCGGCGGCGGAAGAGGAGCAGGGCGCTTGATTCACCCCTCGGCCATCGTTGATCCATCCGCCATTCTTGGCGAGGGGGTCAGCGTCGGCCCTTTCTCGATCATCGGACCCGATGTCGAGATTGGTGAAGGAACGGTGATTGGGCCTCATGTGGTGATCCGGGGCCCTACCCGGATTGGCCGCGAAAACCGCATTTTTCAATTCAGCTCCATTGGTGAAGATCCCCAGGACAAAAAGTACCGGGGTGAAGTCACGCGACTGGAAATCGGTGATCGAAACGTCATCCGGGAATACGCGACGCTGCATCGGGGCACCATTCAGGATGCTTCGCTGACGCGGATTGGCGATGACAATCTCCTGATGGCCTATACCCATGTGGCCCACGACTGCATGATCGGAAATGGCACCATCATGGCCAACGGCGCCTCACTGGCCGGGCACGTCCATGTGGATGATTTGGCCATTCTGGGCGGATTTTCACTGGTCCATCAGTTTTGCAGGATTGGCCGACAGAGTTTCTCCGGCATGGGCAGCATCATCAGCCGGGATGTTCCCCCCTATGTCATGGTCGGCGGCAGCCCCACCCGTCCCCGGGGCATCAACTCGGTCGGACTTGAACGCAAGGGCTATGACTCCGAAGCGGTCCTCCAGATCAAGCGGGCCTTCAAGATCATCTACAAATCCCGGCTCAAACTGGAAGAGGCCATCGAGCATCTCCAGATCATGGCGAAGACCGCCCCCGAAATTGCCCCCATGCTGGATTTTCTCCGGCAAAGCGGCCGCAGCATCATTCGCTGAGCTCCATCTTCAAGGTGACGTCATGGCGCTCATCCAAGGTCAGTGGGCCGGTTTTGATGAAGTCGGGCGGGGCTGTCTTGCGGGATCCGTCATTGCCGCCGCCGTCATCCTCCCTGAGGACTGCCGCATCCAGGGTCTTACGGACTCTAAAAAACTCTCCCCCAAAAAGCGGGAAGATCTTGCCCTTTTGATCCGCGAAAAGGCGATTGCCTATGCCATCGGACGCGCCGACCCCTCGGAAATCGACCACATCAATATCCTTAAGGCCTCCCTGCTTGCGATGGAGCGAGCCTTTCAAGGGCTTTGCGTGAAACCTTTGGGCGCGCTCATTGACGGAAACCGGGCTCCCTCCCTTCCCGTTGAGACCCGAACGATCATCGGAGGAGACCGCCTGGAACCTGCCATTTCCGCAGCCTCCATCCTCGCCAAGGTCGCGCGCGATTTTGAAATGGTCTTGGCCGATCAGCTTTTTCCGGGTTACAGTTTTAGGGTGCACAAGGGCTACCCGACCCCAGAGCACCAGGATGCACTCCAACGATTGGGACCTTCCCCTATTCACCGAAAGAGCTTTGGACCTGTGAAGGCATGGATCAATCAGGGGCTAACCCCATGAAAATAGCCGGCATCGCGATCGGCGAAATCGAGGAGATTTTGTATCGCGGAAAAAAAGTCAAAACCGGAATCTTCAAAAAACCCCTCCATCGTCCGATTTTTTTGGGTCGAGAAGGTCTTGAAGGGGATGTTCAGGTCGACAAAAAAAACCACGGCGGTCCTGACAAGGCGGTCTATGCCTACAGTCTTGAGAACCTTCGCTATTGGTCAAAGATTCGAAGTGAGCCTGACTATGCGCCAGGTCACATGGGAGAAAACCTCACGCTTGAGGGGCTGGATGATCATGAGGTCGCTATTGGCGATCAATTCCAGATGGGATCTGCGATTGTTGAAGTGACCCAGCCTCGGGTGCCCTGCTTCAAGCTTGGAATCCGGATGCAGCATCCCAAGTTTGTCGGAGAATTTTTGACCTCGGGTCGAACGGGGTTTTATCTTCGGGTGATCCAGGAAGGCCTGATCCAGGGGGGTGATGCGGTGACCCGGATTCACGCGGACCCTCAAAAAGTCTCCATTTCAAATGCCATGAAAGCCCTGATCAAAGGACCCAATCAAGCATTCTGGATCACTCAGGTCCTGAGCGTCCCCGCCCTTTCCACCGCCTGGCGCGAAGACCTTGAGGAGCGCGCCCAGAACATCCACGCCGAAGGAACCTCGCCATGAAATTTGATCGACAGTTGCTCATCTACCTTCCGCCGCCCGTCGTTGCCGCCGCTCTTGTGGCCGCGGCAGGATTGATTCACGGGGTCCTTCCTTTCCTTGAAGTCCTCCCTGCAACGCCCATTGGAGGTCTCGTCTGGGGTGCCAGTGGATTTGCCCTCGCCGCCTCCGCAGCCCTTCAATTCAAGGCGCTCAAGACCACGGTTCTCCCGATGGGCGCCCCCAGCGAACTCGTCACGCTCGGCGCTTACCTTTGGACCCGAAACCCCATGTATCTGGGGCTTTTGACCGCACTGATCGGATTTGCCCTCTTCATGGGCACCCTGCCGTGCTTCCTCGCACCCTGGATCTTTTTCCTCGTAATCAATCGCGTCCATATACCGTACGAGGAAGCCGTTCTGGAAAAGACCTTTGGCTCGGCCTATGAGCGGTATCTCAAAAGAGTGCGCCGCTGGATTTGAAATCAAGAAGTCTGAACTTAAGGTGGCCACTTCGCGTTTTCGGCTTTCTGCCTCCCTCCTCCCTCTGGCACTTCGGGGGCTGGATGCCCTCATGGTGGTTATCGGGGGACTTGTTGCCCTGGAACTTCGGGGATTTTCCGAGATTGGCATCCAGCTTCCGAGCGACCTTCGCGGCTATTATTCGTTGATTCTGCCGGGAGGGATCCTTTTTCTCCTTCTCTCAGGCGAAGCAAACCGCTCCTGGCGTGCATCCACGATTGCCGCAACTCTGCTCCGAGTCGGGAGCATTTGGCTTCTGACGGCGGGATCCCTTTTGGTCTGGCTTTTCATCAGCAAAGCTTCCGAATCCTATTCCAGACTCTGGTTCATCTACTGGACACTCTTCGGAATTCTCTTTCTCTGGCTCGAACGTGGCCTGGTGCAGTGGCTGCTGCGACGCTTTCGAAAATCGGCTCTGCACTTAAAGTCCGTGATCCTGATCGGTAAGGGATCCTCCGCCAAGCTCATTCAAACCCGCATTCGGGAGGCCGAATGGACGGGATACCAGATCCTTGAGACCTTCTTCGACGCGGATGAAGACACGCTGGAACACCTCTCGCGCCAGCCGCCAGATGAAATTTGGCTGAGCTTTCCTTTAAGCGAAAACGAAAAAATCCAACGCATCCTCCATGGGCTTCGACATTGCACCGCTCCGATCCGGCTCTCACCTGACTGGCTGACGTTCCGGCTGATCAACCATGGTGTCAGCGATGTCGCGGGCATCCCGATGATCGACCTTTCGGCGTCCCCATTGACGGGCACCAGTCAGGTCGTCAAGTTTCTGGAGGACAAACTTCTTGCCCTTGTAATCCTGCTCCTGGTCTCCCCTGTCATGCTCCTCATTGCCGTGGGGGTCAAAATCAGCTCCCCTGGGCCCATTTTCTATCGCCAGACCCGGATCGGTCTCAATAACCAGCCCTTTCAGATGCTGAAATTTCGTTCCATGCCGGTGGATATAGAAAAGGAGGGGCCTCGTTGGGGCAATTCGGGCGCCAAGGTCAAATCCCCCTTTGGCCGCTTCATTCGGAGAACGAGCCTTGATGAGCTGCCACAGTTCATCAATGTCCTTCGCGGCGAGATGTCTATTGTAGGACCCCGACCTGAGCGCCCTGAATTTGTAGAACAATTCAAGGAAGAAATCCCAAGCTATATGCGAAAACACTTGGTAAAGGCCGGCATTACGGGATGGGCCCAGGTCAATGGCTGGCGTGGTGACACGGACTTACAGGCTCGAATTGAACATGATCTTTACTATATTGAGCACTGGTCACTGCTTTTCGACCTCAGAATCATCTTTCTGACGATTTTTCGTGGTTTCTATCACTCAGAAAGTCTCTAGCAGGAATGCATCTAAAGAAAACAGCGTGGATCTGAGAAGGGCATTGGCCCCAATCAGGATAGCTTCTTTAGGACCAGCGTTAACGACAGCAAAGCAGGTAATTATAAAATCAGCCGCCCTTGCCTTCCGGCCCTAAGGCAATGTATTGCTTATCAAACTTGATCAACCTCATGGAATGGGCCATGGACTTGATTTTGTTGAGGCACTGAATAGGAAGTTCGCAAACTATCGTCCCCTTTTTTTGCTGAAGCATGTCCCAAGCGTTGGACTATTGATTCAAAGACATTTTCATCTAACAAAATGCAAACCCAAAATGATCTTCAGGCCCGCTTCTCGAGAGCTTTCGAGCATCACCAACAAGGACGACTAGAGCAAGCTCTGGAGGACTACCAACGTCTTCTCCTCGTCATGCCTGATGCCGTCTCCATCTGGGCCCTTTTAGGCACGGCAATGAACCAATCCTCTCGCCAGGCCGAAGGGGTCATTCTATTACTACGAGCTCGTAATCTTGACCCTCTCAATCCGGCAATCCACTCCAATCTTGGCAATGCCTTCAAGGAGCTGAACCAGCTGGGCGATGCCATCAACTCCCTGAAGTGCGCATTATCGATTGCGCCCACTTTTGCCGATGCCCAAAAGAATCTGGGAAGTAGCCTGATTTCTCTAAATGATCAGCATACGGGCTTGATGCACCTTGAGCGTGCCCTAAAGATCAACCCTTTGTGGCCCGAAGCCCATTTGGCCGTAGGTGTGGGTGCCGGCAAATACGGGCTTTGCGACAAAGGCCTCAACGCTTGCAAATCGGCCATATCTCTTGATCCCAATTATGCCCAAGCTTATCTCCATACAGGAGAAGCATTGATCTCAATGACGCATTTCAGCCAAGCGCTCATCGCCTTCAGCCGAGCAATCCATTTGGATCAGGGATGTTTTGAGGCTTATCTTGGGCGAGGTCGCGCCTTCCATGGACTCGATAACCATGTTGAAGCGTTAAAAAACTTTGATGCTGTTGAGGCCGGGGGTTTGGCGCTCGAGTTCCCAACCGCCATGGCCCGCGCGGCAACCTTGATGGCCATGGGACAGCGGGAAGAGGCTCTCTTAACCTACGAGCGAGCGATTCGTTTAAAGGAAGATGCTTTTGACGCTCATTTGGGCAAAGCCCAAGTGCTCTCAGCCACGGACAGACACAATGAGGCCATAAGCTACGCCAAATGGGCTGTGGCCCTATCCCCCAATCAAGTCGACGCGTATCTGATTCTTGCAGACGCTCTTTACGAGCAAGGGGACAACGTTTTTTCCCTGGCTATTTTCGACCGCGCAATCATCATGGCCGATGACATCGCAGAGGCGCAGGTCAATAAGTCCATTATCCTTCTTAAAAACGGTGATTATCAAGCGGGTTGGGCACTTTATGGCAAGCGCCTTGAGACAAAGTCACTGGATAATGAACAGGAAATCCTGCGGAATAAAATGTGTCAGCGCGGATTCAAGGGGGACAAGCTTTGGGTCTGGTGCGAGCAGGGCGTTGGTGACCAGATTTTTTTGGGCGGCATTCTTGAGGACATCCGAAAGAATTTCAGCCAAATCATCGTGACGCTGGATCCGCGAATCGTCCCGATATTTAGCCGATCCTTTAAAGACATCACCTTTACGGATCAAACCGAGCTCCCCTCGCACGCTTATGACGGGCATCTTCCGATGGCCAGCCTCCCCTTGGTATTTGAAAAGTTCATGGGTGAAACAAGACCTCACGCATATCTTCGGAGTGATGCAGCGCGAACAGCGGAACTAAGCTCATTGCTTCATAAGAAAGGAAAAATCCTCTGCGGACTGTCATGGCAAAGCCAAAGAAAGGGGGTAGGGGGAGACAAGAGCCTCGGCCTAAAAGACCTTTTGCCTCTGCTCAAGCTTCCGAATTTTGAGTTTATTAGCCTTCAATATGGGGACGTCGCCTCACAACTCGCGGAATTTAAAGAGGAGACGGGTATTGTCATTCGTCAGCATGCAGCCATAGATAACTTCTCTGACCTCGATGGCCTTGCCTCTTTGATTGACGCATGCGATCTGGTGATTTCAACATGCAACAGCACCGTCCATCTCGCAGGAGCACTGGGAAAAGAGACGCATCTTCTGGCACCCCTCAGGGGCAAAGCGCAGCAATGGTATTGGGCGCCCTCAGGGGATCAAATGAGCCCGTGGTATCCATCAATCAACGTGTATCATCAGGGTGAGGGGCGAGATTGGAATAAGCCTTTGCGAGAAGCACATGCCCGGATCCAAGCGCGATGGGACCCCAATTTATGTTCCTGAACTGATCACCGGCATAATTCATCGTCATCACACAAAGGCGCAGATGATAATGAATCCAGCCCCGACTGCCCAATGAATCAAAGCCGTATCCAAAATCAGCTGGACATCGCGCTTGAACATTTTAGAGCCGGCAGAAAATCGGATGCGTGGGCCGAACTGACCAACGCGAGAGAAAAAGATCCGAACGACCCTCACATTCTGAGATTTTTAGCCGTGCTTGCGGCTCAATCAGGCTCATTTCCAGTTGCGCTAGGATTCATCAGGCAAGCCATTGCATCAAAACCAGATGATAATTTCTCTTATGCCGACCTTGCCAATATGCTTGGCGGTTCGGGAGAAACCCAAAAAGCCCTTAAGAACTATGAGCGGTCTTCTTGCATCGCGCCAGATAATGCAATCACGTTTTATAATCTCGGAAATCTGTTGCGCGATCTGGGACGAATCCAAGAGGCGTTCGAAAACTACGATCGGGCAACCTCTAGAAACCCTCTCGACTGTCGCCCTACTCTCAACAAGGGCTTGTTCCAGAGGCAGTCCGGCGACCTTTTAGGTGCGATCCAAACCCACAAGAATGCCCTTAGCCTCGTGCCCTTCGAGGTGAACAACATGGAAGCACTTGCAGGATCATTGCGCGCCTCAGGCCATCCTTCGAAAGGACTCAATTGGTACTGGCGAACCCTTTTTATCCATCCATACAACCCCTCAACACTCATTAATCTCAGTGACCTACTGAATGAAGTAACGGATCCTGCTGCCACTCATCTAGCATCAAGGGCCATTTGTCTTGAGCCCCAGGACGTCAGGTCCTATGTGAACAGGGGGATCTCACTCCAAAGACCAGACCTTCCTGAGGGGGCGGTCACGATAGAAGGGTTGCCGATCCCCCAAGGGCCCGATCCATCCCAAAAGCCTTTGTACCCGGAATACATTGGCAGGGAAAACCAAAGATATCAGGACGCACTTCAGAGTCACGATAGGGCGCTTCTGCTCAGCGCCGTCTCGCCAGAAGCCCACCTTAACCGCGGCACGGCCTTGATGGAATTGAATAGATTTCCGGAGGCCCTGGTAGCCAACGGAAAGGCCATATCCCTCAGGCCGGAACTGGCGATTGCATATGTGAGTTTGACCCTAATTCTTGAGGAAATATCGCCTGAGGGCGATCACTCGCGGCATTTGGAGCACGCTATCGCTCTGAATCCCGATGATCCTGATGGCCATTTCTTGATAGCGCTAGTCCGCTTGAGCCAGGGTCGGTTTGAAGAGGGTTGGCAGCATTACCAATGGCGCTGGCATTCGAAAATTGCAGGCCAAAGATTGCCCGATCTGCCTCATCCTTCTTGGAACGGGAAAACAACAGAAGGACGCCTCTGGGTTTGGCCTGAGCAAGGGATCGGGGACCAGATTCTTTACGGAAGATGCCTTGAAACGGCAAGAAGGCAGGTTGATTCCGTTCTGGCGTCCTTGGATTTGCGTCTGATCCCTCTGTTTGCAAGGTCTTTTCCTGGAATCGCGTTCTTCCCGAAAGAAAAGATCTCCAAAGAGCAATATGATCAGCAGATTGCCTTGGGAGACTTGCCACGGCACGTCCTGAAAGGAGGGCCTGAAACGCTCCCGGAATATTCAAAGGGTTATCTTAAAAGTGATGCAATGAGAACTTTGCAAATCCGGAAATCATTCGGCGAGGAAGGTAAAATACTGTGCGGGATCGCCTGGCAAAGCAAAAGGAAAATCACCGGGTCCAAAAAAAGCGTCACCCTCGAGGATCTCAAGCCGCTCCTCAGCATGGATCGGTTCGTTTTCGTGAGTCTGCAATACGGGGAAGTTTCCGATCAGATTAATCAGTTTTACAGTTCCTGCGGCATCCGAATCAAAGAATGCGACACCGTTGACACCTTTTGGGACATTGATGGGCTTGCCTCACTCATCGATGCGTGTGATGTGATTATCAGTACCAACAACAGTACAGCCCATTTGGCAGGCGCCCTTGGAAAGGAGACACACATCTTACTGCCCTCGCAGGGACGCTCGTTGTTCTGGTACTGGAAGAACAGGAGGAGGGGGTGGAGCACTTGGTATCCCTCTCTGAGGCTCTATCCTAAAGATCCCCAATCCGGCTGGGCAAAGCCCTTGGCGGACATTCAATCCAACCTCAGGACTCGTTTTTTTTCATCATGAATGCATCCACACTGATTGTAGGTTTCGATCAACGGGAAGCTCTGGCTTACCACACTTTCTGTCAAAGCGTACTGGAAAAAACCTCACGCCCCATTCAATTCATCCCACTGACAGAAAATGCGATGCCGTTTTACAAAGAGTCCCATGCGGACGGTAGCAACAAGTTCATTTACTCAAGGTTTTTGACCCCTTACCTTTGTAATTATCAGGGAGCTGCGATTTTTGCGGACGGCGATATGATTTGTTGTGCGGACATCTCCGAACTCTATGAACTCTTCGATCCAGAAAAGGCAGTTCAGGTCGTTCAACATGACTACTTAACAAAATATCCAAAGAAATATTTTGGAAACAAGAATGAAAACTATCCCAGAAAGAATTGGTCCAGCGTGATCCTTTGGAATTGCGCGCACCCCGCGCATGGTTGCCTGACCCCAGAATTCATTCGGCAAAAACCGGGATCCTACCTGCACCGTTTTTCTTGGCTTGACGATGCGCTGATTGGGGATCTGCCTCGGGAGTGGAACTGGCTTGCCGCTGAGTATGAGGATAACCCGAATGCAAAGCTGATCCATTACACCCTTGGAACCCCCTGCATCAGGGGATTCGAGAATTCGCAAATGTCAGGGGCATGGTGGGAAGCTTATGAACACCTGCTTGAGGGGAAAGGCGCAGGCTGAAACAACAGCGATGAGCGTCGCCCCAAGAGCCTCCAAGCACGGCGCGGAAACAGCAAGCGATGTGCGGGCATTTGAGTGGCATCATCACTTAGCAATTCCCTCAATATTCAAATCAGTCATTTATGGCCCTTAGGTTGTTTTTTAATGCAAGGTGACCCTCTCTTTAAAGTGGCCTTTGAGGAACATCAGTCCGGAAATTTTTCTGCCGCACGCGATCTCTATAGGAAACTTCTAGTTCTCCATCCTGCCCATATTGGCGTTACAGGGCTCATTGGGGCCTCTCTCTCCCAGGAGGGAAAAGAGCAAGAGGGAATTATCTATCTAGAGAGGGCTCAGCTCCTTAATCCCCAGCATTTAACGAATCTCGCGAATCTCGGGAATGCATACCTTGCATTAGGGCTGCTCGAAAAGTCACTGAATACCTTTCAGGCACTTATAGTGCTGTCTCCCGAAAATCCATCGCCTTATTCTGGCTTGGGACAAACCGAGTGGCTGTGCAGGCGATCCAAGACATCCGTGCTGACGCTGAGTCGCGCACTGACGATTCACCCTCAAGACTCAGTAACAAGATCCCGGCTTGGCGCTTTTTTCTGGGAGACTGGGCGCTATCTGGAAGCCGCTTCTTCAATCCTTGAGGCCATCATCCTGAGCCCCGAGCGAGGGGAAAGCTATCTCAATCTCGCCGTCTGCCGTGATGCTCTGGATGAGACGGATGGCGCGCTATCTCTCTTGCAACTCGGCTTGAAACTCAAGGAAAAAACCCCGTTGTTTTTTCTTGCTCGGGCAAATATTCAGAGAAGAAGGGGAGCACCCCACGAGTCCGTTGCATCGACAAAAAATACAATTGCACTGGACCCAACCAAAGCTTCTGATTATTTGAATCTGTACCTTGATACATCAACTCTGAATGAACAGATCAGCACAATAAAATATCTTCAACTCTTTGTCAGGCTCACAGCGAATAAGGCAAATCCCTTTGAGTCCAGAGAGATGTTAGAACGCTTTGCAAGCCTCGCCGAGAAAAGGCGGACTCTGAAAAATCTCATTGTGATTGCTCCGGACATTCAAGAAGGATATTTCGCCAGTGGGAGGGTCATGCAGACCTCAGGGGTTTCTTCTCCTGCAACAGTCTTCTATGAGAGAGGGGCAACCATTGATCCCGACAATGAACCCCTGATCTTGCAATTCGGAATTCTGCTTCAACAAACCGGGAATGCATCATCCGCATCGAGACTCCTCCGTGCATTCCTCTTAAGAAACCCCTCAAGCTCGGAGGCCGAATATCACCTTGGTCTCCTGGCTCACATGCAAGGGGAGTCAGCGCTAGCCCAAAAGTGTTACAACCGATCAATCAACATCGACCCTTTCAATACACGCGCGCTGGTCAATCGGGGACTTGCCTCGATGGCTTCAGGCCAAACAGGACGGGGAATAAAAGATCAGGAATGCTCCATCTTGATTTCCCCTGCGCTCAATGAGGCCCTCCTCAACCGTGGCATGATGCTCCTTGCCAGCGGTGATTTTGAGGGTTCCTCTCGAGAGCTACAAAGAGCTGTCCATATAGATCCCAGCCTCGCTGAACCCTATACCCTATTAGGGCTTTCGCTCGGCCATCTCAGGAGAGGACTGGACCCTGCGCCATTTCACCGGCGCGCAATCCTTTTAGATCCTGGTCTCGCGGAGGCCTATATCAATCTGGCTGATACCCTGACGAATCAGAAAAATAACCTTCTGGCCACCCGACATCTGGAGCAAGGGCTTTTCATCAAGCCATTCAGCCCCTATGGCCTCTCACATCTCCTTCACAGAAAACACCAACGCTTTGACTGGTCTCAACATGACCAGATCATGAATGACATTCGCAAGAGCGTTCTAACGCTTGAAATACCTCAAGACCCCTTTGCGCTTCTGGCTATCGTAGACGATCCCCAACTCCACCATCAGACCGCAAGACTCTTTTCCAATCGGCTGGTCAAAGTTGCCTCGCCCTTTGAACGACCTTCGACCCGTCCCAGGCAAAAAATCAGGATTGGTTATTTTTCTGCGGACTTTCACGATCATGCAACGATGCACCTGGCCGCAGAGATGTTTGAACTCAGGGACAGAGCTCGATTTGAAGCAATTTTTTTCTCCTTCGGTCCAGACAAGCAGGACTCATGGCGAACAAGGGCCATCGCTGCATGCGATCAGTTCATCGACATCCGGGCCTCATCTTTGATGGAGTCCATTGCAATGGCGCGACAATTTGACCTTGATATTGCCGTTGACCTAAAAGGTTTTACTGAAGATTCACGGCCTGAAATCTTCAAATCCAGAGTGGCACCGGTTCAAATCTCCTATTTGGGCTATCCGGGTACTAGTGGGCTTCCTGAGATGGATTACATCATCGCCGATCCCTTCGTTATCCCCGAGAGGCTCTTTAATTATTATGAGGAAAAAGTCATTCAGCTTCCGGATTGCTATCAGAGCAACTGCAGACAGAAGGACATCAGCGACGTGCCGAACACCCGAAAAGACCATGGCCTACCGGAAGACGGGTTTGTCTTCTGTTCATTCAATGCACCACACAAAATCGGGCCTGAAGTATTCAACACTTGGGCCAGGATTCTGAAGAGGGTTCCGAAGAGCTATCTGTGGATCCTTGTTCAAGACCCCATTGCCCGGGAAAATTTGAGAAAAAGGGCAGAGGTGCTTGGAGTGGATCAGGATCGGATCCTTTTCTGCCCCAGTTTGCCCGTTGATCAGCACCTTGCAAGACTTCGTCTTGCGGATCTGTTTTTGGACACCTTCCCCTACAACGCCCACACCACGGCCAGTGATGCCCTCAGAATGGGGCTGCCGGTGCTCACGTGCTCAGGATCGTCTTTTGCAAGCCGAGTCGCCGGCAGTCTCCTGACAGCATGCGGAATGAGCGAGATGATTGTCGAGTCGATGACTGACTATGAGAATCTTGCCGTAGACATCGCGCTGGATCCGCAACGCGCTGGTTGGCTCAAAAAGAAGGCCCAATCAAGCACCCCGTCCTCACCGCTTTTCGATTCCGAACGCTTCACCCGCCATATTGAAAGGGCTTTCGAAATCGTGGCCTCCAGAAGCCAGCAGGGCCTTACTGCCGACCACATTCACTGGGTTGATCTGACCCAGATGAATCTTAGGCACGATCAACCCAGCACATAAAGACCAAAGGCTTATTGGATTAGTAGGCGCTTTACTCCGCCACCTCAATCGGAATCGTCCGTCTCGGCTTTCCCGATTCTGAAGACAATTCATACTCTGGCACCGGTCCCTCGGCCATCGGACCCTCTGTTCTTGGCCCCTTGAAGGAGACCCAGGCGGCCTTCAGGGGATGGGCCATGGCATCTTCGACCGCGGAGGCTTCAAAACCACAGTGAGCCATGCAGTTGGCACACTTGGGATTCTTTGAATTGCCGTACTTGTCCCACGGCGTTTCTTCCATCAGCGCCTTGAAACTCGGTGCATAGCCTTCATCGACCAGCAGATAGCAGGGCTTCTGCCAGCCAAAGACGTTACGGGTCGGGTTACCCCAGGGCGTACAGTTATAGCTTTGGTTGCCGGCAAGGAAATCGAGGTAGAGGCTCGAGTGGTTGAGGTCCCAGTTCTTGCCCTTACCGAGCTTGAACACGTTCCGGAAGAGTTCCTTACTGTCGCGCTGCTTGATAAAAATATCCTGCTGCGGCGCATGTTCGTAGCTGAATCCTGGTGCGATGGTTGCGCCTTCAACACCCAGGGCCTTGCAGTAATCCAGGAAGCCCGCGATTTCTTCGGCCCCTTCACCCTGAAAGAGCGTGCAGTTCACGGTCACTCTGAAACCCTTACTGATTGCCAGTTTGACCGCGTCAACGGCACGATCAAAGACGCCTTCCTGGCAAACGGACGTATCGTGACGATCCTTGTTGCCATCCAGATGGATGGAGAAGGTCAGGAAAGGCGAGGGTTTGTAATCGTCGATGCGCTTTTTCAGGAGTAGCGCATTGGTACAGAGGTAAACGTATTTACCCCGGGCAATCATGCCCTCAACGACCTGGGGTAACTCCTTGTGCAGCAGGGGCTCGCCGCCTGCGATGGAAACCACCGGCGCACCACACTCGTCGACCGCCGCAAGGCACTCTTCGACGCTGAGCCTTTTATCCAGAATATCTTCCGGGTAGTCGATCTTGCCGCAACCTGCACAGGCGAGATTACAGCGAAAGAGCGGCTCCAGCATCAAGACGAGGGGATATTTTTTCCGGCCAGAAATCTTTTGCTTGATAAGGTACTTCGCAATGGTCCATTGCTGCCTGAAGGGAACGCCCATGTGTTCTGTTCCTAAATAAAAGAGTTGAATGTGTCGCGTCAAGGCGCATTCGGGCCCCCACCACGAATGAACCTAAGGGCTCAGGTAGCGTTTAAGACCACTACACCTCGCCCGATCTCCCATGAGCCCGACCGTTGCCAGGGCCTGAGAGGTGCGTCCCGAACCTGTTCGGAACTGCCGGAATCCCGCCCCATCCGGGGGATTCTTCATTGAATCTTTCGCATTTTTGGATTGCTCAGGCACCCCGCGGTGCTCTGAGGTAGGGCAGATTATCCCGGATTTGGAGTCAAACCAACAGTTGCCCGAGACAAAAAAACCCGAAGTTCACCTTAGGTGCACTCCCCCTTATGATAGGCCTTAGTTGTTTTTTTATCAATTCATGTAGACTAAATACAACAGCCCTTGACGAAAAACACAAAAAAGTTACAATTTTGCATCGGCAACTCTGTGCGCACCACGCCAGGACCCGCGTGATACGACAAGACCGCCCGGCCTAAAACAGAGAATTGAAGGAACGCATTTCCCGCATGACCGACATGGCGACCCCTCATTCCCTCGATGAGCTCAGCGACGACGCCTTTCAGGATCATCTCCTCCAGGGCGTTTCCCGAACTTTTGCGCTGACCATCCCCCGCTTGCCAGAAGGCTTGGCGCGCCCCGTGGCGAATGCCTACCTCCTCTGCCGGATCGTCGACACCATTGAAGATGAGGTCGGACTCGACCTTGAAACCAAGCGTCGGTATTGCCGCGAGTTTTCAGACGTGGTGCGCGGCCGCGCTTCACCCGAAGCGCTTCGCGACCAACTCGGACCCAAGCTTTCGACCAGCACGCTCCCTGCAGAACATGAGCTCATCAAAGTGCTGCCGAGGGTCATCCAAATCACCCATGGATTTGCCGCCCCACAGCAAGACGCCTTGGGACTTTGCGTTGAAATCATGGCTGAGGGCATGGCGCAGTTTCAGGGTCTTGATCTTAAGAAAGGCCTTCCGACCCTCAAAGATCATGACCGTTATTGTTATGTGGTGGCCGGAGTGGTCGGCGAAATGTTGACGCGTCTTTTCTGCCATTACTCTGAAGAGATCCGCGCCCACGAATCCGAGATGATGCGACTCGCCGTCTCGTTCGGTCAGGGCCTTCAGATGACCAACATCCTCAAGGACCTCTGGGACGATCATGATCGCGGCGTCTGCTGGCTGCCGCAAGATGTCTTCGATCGCACCGGCGGATTCGCGCTGGAGACCCTGAAGCCGGGCCACAACGATGCCCACTTCAAGTCCGGATTCCAAGAATTGATTGGCGTGGCCCATGGCCACCTTAAAAATGCGCTCCGGTATACGCTTCTGATTCCGGCTCACGAAAAAGGCATGCGCGAGTTTTGCCTGTGGGCGCTCGGCATGGCGATTCTGACGTTGCGCAAAATTGCCCACCACCCTGATTTCAGCACGTCGTCCGAGGTCAAAATTACCCGGAAAGCCGTGAAGACCACCATTATCACCAGCCGGTTGTTCCGTTCCAGTGACTGGGGACTCAAGACCGCCTTCGCCTTGGCCGGGCGCGGCGTTCCCTTGATTGAACAAGCGGCATAGACACCCTATTTAACATCCGACCCTGAGAAGCCAAACCTCCAAGGGGAAAAAGCGAAACATGTTCAAAGATCATCACGACCCTTCAGAAACCGCGACCTACTTCCAGCCGATCTTTAGTCGCAAAACGACTGACCCTGTCGGTCGCGCGATGACCCGCGCACGCGATTACCTCTTGGGTCTTCAGCACCAGGATGGCTATTGGGTCTTCGAACTTGAAGCCGATTGCACGATCCCGGCCGAATACATCCTGATGATGCATTTCATGGATGAAATCGAGCCCGAACTCCAGGCCAAGATCGCGGTGTATCTTCGGGCAAGACAACGCGAAGATGGCAGCTACTCCCTCTTCACAGGGGGCCCTGGCGACATCAGCTGTACCGTCAAGGCCTATTACGCACTAAAGCTTGCAGGCGATTCCGTGGATGCGCCGCACATGGTGCTGGCCCGAGAATGGATCCTGAGCCAGGGCGGTGCCGCCCGGGCCAATGTCTTCACCCGCATCATGCTCGCCATGTTCGAGCAGGTGCCCTGGCGCGCAGTCCCTTTCATCCCGGTCGAAATCATGCTGTTGCCGAAGTGGTTCCCCTTCCACCTCGACAAGGTCGCCTACTGGTCACGCACTGTCATGGTGCCGCTCTTTATCCTCTGCAGCCACAAGGTCACGGCGCGGAACCCCCAAGGCACCCACGTCCGCGAACTCTTTACCGTTGAACCTGAACTTGAGCGCAATTACTTCGCCCACGTTCAGACGCCCTTGGGCAAGATGGTCCTTAGGCTCGAGCGCATCGGATTTAGCCTTGAGCGCTTCATTCCGAAAAAGCTCCGCGCACAAGCAACCCTCAAGGCCCGCGACTGGTTCATCGAGCGCCTGAATGGCGTCGATGGCCTCGGGGCCATCTTCCCGGCCATGGTCAACGCCTATGAGGCGCTGGATTACCTTGGGTATGCAAAAGATCATCCCCACCGCAAAATTGCCCACGAATCCATCGAGCGACTCCTGGTCATCAAGGACGACGAAGCCTATTGCCAGCCTTGCGTCTCCCCGATCTGGGATACCGGCCTGACGAGTCTTGCGCTTCAGGAAAGCTGCCGTCTCGATCAGGATGCAAGAACTCTGGACGCCCTGGATCGGGGACTGACCTGGCTTGCGAGCAAGCAGCTGACCGATCACCCTGGGGATTGGCGCATTCGTCGGCCGAACGTCGAAGGCGGGGGCTGGGCATTCCAGTTTGAAAACACCTACTACCCCGATGTGGACGATTCTGCTGTGGTTGCTCACGCCCTCTTGCAAGCGGAGAACCCCAAGTTTGCCGAGCCTTTGAGAAGAGCCGGTAACTGGATCGCGGGAATGCAGTCGCATGGCGGTGGCTGGGGGGCTTTCGATGCCGACAACACGGCGTACTACCTGAATCACATCCCCTTCGCCGACCATGGCGCGTTGCTGGATCCGCCGACCTCCGACGTCAGCGGCCGCTGCCTCATGTTCCTCGCCAAAGCCCAGGAAAAGCGTCCTGAGTTTGCAGCGGTCATTGCAGAAGCCATCCAGTATCTTCGCAATGAACAGGAAGCGGATGGCTCCTGGTTCGGTCGCTGGGGCACCAACTATATCTATGGCACCTGGTCCGTCCTGGTGGGTTATGAAACGGCCAATGTCCCCAACGATGACCCCTCCATTCGCCGTGCCGTGGACTGGCTGAAGAGCGTTCAATGCAGCGATGGCGGCTGGGGCGAAGACAACTTCACCTACCATGATGATCGCAGCGACAAGCGCGGCCGATTCCATACCAGCATGGCCTTCCACACCGCACTCGCCCTTTTGGCCCTGATGGCGGCCGGGGAGACGGAATCGCCGGAAGTCGCGCGCGGAATTGAATATCTCCTCCGCAATCAGGATGAAAACGGTCACTGGAACGACGGCTACTTCAATGCCCCGGGCTTCCCGAAGGTTTTCTACCTGAAGTACCACGGCTACGATAAGTTCTTCCCGCTGTGGGCCCTGTCGCGCTTCCATAACGAACGCAACACCTGAAAACCGTGAGGTCGATTGGTATCCTCGTCGCCCTTCCGGACGAGGGCAGGACCCTCATCCGCCGTCGACCGTCCTTTGAAAGCCTGACCCCACTCCCTCAGGGCCACTGGCTCGCGGTCTCGGGCGCAGGCCCTCTCGCGGCCGAACAGCATGCAAAAATTCTGGTCGATCAGGGCATTGAGGCCTTGATGAGCTGGGGTTGTGCTGCGGCCCTCGATGCATCGATGTCTCCAGGGACTCTCCTCCTCCCGGAGCGCATTCAAAGTGTCGATGGCATCGACCATCTCGCCGATATCCGCTGGCACGCAAAGGCCAAAACAGCCCTTCAAGCGCAGCATGCCCTCCTGACCGAAACCCTGGTTGAATCCACGGTGGTCGTGGCCACGGCCAACGATAAGCGTTCATTACATGACATCAGCGGGGCTTTTGCGGTCGATATGGAAAGCGCAGCGATCGCCCGGGTGGCTGCATCACAGGCCCTCCCTTTTTTGGTCGTCCGAAGCGTTGCCGATCCTTCGCAACTCGACTTTCCTCAGGCCCTCCTTAAGGCCCTGAATCCGAGAGGGGATGTCCGCATGGGCGCCCTCCTGGCCGGACTCCTTCGGGAACCCCGCGCGATCCCAGAACTCATGACGCTGGGGCGACACTTCAAGGCGGCCATGCAGACCCTCCATTCCGCCCGCGCCCTCCTCGGGGACGATTTCCACTACCCAAAGAACCGCTCGAGCGCCCCATGACCGTAAAACCCAAGCCCACCCGCGTTCACCGAATCATGCTCGGTTGGGAAGCGCAGTTCATTCGCTATCCTTGGCTGGTGATCCTCGGATTCCTGATCGCTGCGGGGCTGACCCTTCGGTACACCATGGATCACCTCAAGGTGAATACCAACACGGCCGACATGATTTCTCTCGAAGTTCCCTTCCAGAAAAATCGACTGGCGCTCGAATCCGCCTTTCCGCAGGACATCGGGACCGGCCTGCTTCTGGTCGAAGGGCAGACCCCGGAGGCCACAAGCCAGGCGATCAAGACGCTGGTCAACCGTATCCGAGAGGATAGCGCCCATTTTCAGAGCGTGGACGTTCCTGATGGCGGGCCTTTTTTTGAAAAGAACGGGCTCCTCTATGTCGGTCTTGAGGATCTTGAGGATCTCTCGACGCAACTGGCTAACGCGCAGCCCTTCATTGGCCGCCTGACACAAGACAACAGCCTCCGCGGCCTCTTAGGGATTTTGGGCGATGCCCTCGATGATGCAGGGAAGAGTGATCTCAAGTTGGATCTCGACCCGCTCCTGGATGAAGTCAAAATCTCGATCAACGAGGCCCTCAAAGGTCACCCCTATCAGGTCTCCTGGCGCCGACTGATGACGCCGGGCGCCCAAGGCTTTGGCGTCACGCAACGCTTTGTGGTCCTAAGACCCATCCTTCACTATGAAGAAGTGATGCCCGCAGAAGCGGCCATCCAGGCGCTGGATGGGATTATTCAGGACACGCTGGCTCAGGATAGCGGTGGTCTTCGCATCCGGAAAACGGGGGAATTCATTCTCGAACACGAAGAAATGGAAACCATCAGCAACGGCGTATCCATTGCGAGTATGGCCTCACTGGCCCTGGTCTGCCTGACTCTCTGGGTCGCTTATCGCTCCCCTAAGCTTGTCTTTGCGACCTTCTTCTCGTTGACTTTGGGACTGATTTTCTCCCTTGGCTTTGCAACGGTTACGATCGGCCAACTCAACCTCATCTCAATCGGATTTGCGGTCCTTTTCATCGGCATGGGCGATGCCTATTCGTCCCACTTTTGCCTGCGATACCGCGAGTTGGTCCTGGAAGGGGCCTCCACCCGGGAAGCCTTGCAAAAAACCCTGACCTCGACGGGACCTGCCCTCGTTTTGAGCGCACTCACCGCCGCCATCGGCCTTTTTTCCTTCATCCCCACCAGCTACTCTGGGGTTGCAGAGCTTGGCATCATCGCGGGTGCCAGCATGTTCATCGCACTTTTCACCACCTTCACGGTGCTCCCCGCCGTGATGAAGATCCTGCCCCTAAAACCCCCGAAAAAGCGCAAGATCGCGTCCTCCGCCTCCGGACGCTGGAGCAATTGGCCACTCACCTATGCCAAAGGCATCCGCTGGATCACGATCACCCTGGGGCTCGTCGCTGTCGTTCTGGTTTTCAAGGTCGAGGTCGACTTTAACCCCCTCAACCTTCGCGACCCCCACACCGAATCGGTTCAGACCTTCAAGGCCCTGCTCCAGTCCGAAGACACCTCCCCGATGACGCTGGCCTCGCTCGCGGCATCGCCAGAAGAGGCGTTGAGGCTCAAGGCGGCCTTCAAGACGCTGCCGACGGTCAATGAGGTCCGGACGCTCTTTGATCTCGTTCCGGAGGAGCAAGACGAAAAGCTCGCCATGCTGAGTGATCTTGAGACCCTCATGGGCGCCTCGCTTCGTGAGTTTCCCAATGCCCACTCGGGTCAGGCGACCCTTGCGGTCGTGGACGCTTTTGATCAAAAGCTCCGGCGAAGACTGGCCGGAGATCCCGATCAACGAAGCCTCGTTGAGCTGGCCCTGGCGATAGAAAACCTCAAAGAGCATCTCAAGACGGAAGAACTGGAGGATCAAAAGCGGATTCTGGATACAATCGAGGGCAGCCTCCTTAATCCTTTGCCTTCAGTCATTCATGACCTTGCGCAGAGCCTGACCGCCGAACCCATTACGCTTCAGAACCTGCCACAGGATCTCAAAGCCCGCTGGTTGAGTGCCCAGGGCCTTTACCGCGTTCAGATTACCCCGAAGAAAGACCTCGGGGTTCTGGCCAACCTTCGGGCGTTCATCCTCGACGCCCAGCGCATCGATCCCAATGTCACCGATCTCCCGGTCACCTATCTCGAATCCATGAACGAGGTGATCAAGGCCTTTCAGCAGGCTTTCGGCATCGCCTTAATTGCGACCACCCTGATCCTCCTCCTGGTCCTTCGGAATCTTAAAGACACCTTGCTAGTGCTTCTTCCGCTCTTGCTGGCCTCCCTTTTGACGGCGGCCATGACGGTGGTCCTCGGGATTCCGTTCAACTTTGCCAACATCATTGCCCTCCCACTGCTCTTTGGGCTTGGGGTCGACAGTGGCATCCATATGGCCCATCGCCTTCATGATATTGAACGAACCCACGCCAACCTACTCGAATCGAGTGAAGCCAAGGGCGTTTTCTATGGCGCACTGACCACCATCTTCAGCTTCTCGAGCCTGGCCCTCACCCCCCACCAGGGGACCGCCAGCATGGGGCTGCTGCTGGCGATCGGTCTCCTTCTAACACTTTTGGCGGCTTTGGTGATTCTGCCGGCCTTCAGCGGGCTCAAAGCGCCCAAGGGAGCCGATAGTGTAAAATCCTGATCTTGTACCCATCGACATACACTGATGACGCACTTCCTCTCTGATCTCCTTCAAGAGCGCGCGGGCGAAAATTTCGCGCTGCACGAAGATCACCTCAACACCCAGATGGTTCGGGTGCTGAAAACCATCGGCTATGACCGGGTCTACACCCGAGCCCAAGGACCCTACCTCTACGACAACGAGGGCCAGGAATACCTGGACCTTCTGAGCGGCTTTGGCGTCTACGCCCTAGGTCGCAACCATCCCACCGTAATTCAGGCGCTTCAGGATGTCCTGACGGGAGAACTTCCCGACATGGTGCAGATGGATGTCTCCCTCCTGAGTGGCCTTCTGGCCGAAGCCATCCTGAAACGCTGCCCGGATCATCTCACCAAGATGTTCTTCTGCAATTCCGGCACCGAAGCGGTGGAAGCCGCCATCAAGTTTGCCCGCTACACCACCAAGCGCGATGGAGTGGTCTATTGCGATCACGGCTACCACGGACTGACGCTAGGCGCCTTGTCCCTCAATGGTGAAAATGTGTTCCGGGAAGGCTTTGGCCCGCTCCTCCCAGGTTGTACCTCGGTCCCCTTCAATGACCTGAGCGCCCTTGAAAAAGCTCTCAAGAACAAGGATGTTGCCGCCTTCATCGTCGAACCGATCCAGGGTAAGGGCGTCAACATGCCCGCTGACGACTACCTTCCGGAAGCCCAAAAACTCTGTCAAAAATACGGCACTCTCTTTGTGGCCGATGAAATTCAGACCGGCATCGGCCGGACCGGAAAATTCTGGGCGATCGAACACTGGGGCGTTGTTCCCGACATGATCTGCATGGCCAAGGCCTTGTCCGGTGGCTTCATTCCGGTTGGCGGGGTGGCGATGAGCACGAGGGTCATGGATGCGGTCTTTAACCGCATGGACCGTGCCGTCGTTCACGGCTCCACCTTTTCAAAGAACAACATGGCCATGGCGGCGGGTATTGCTGCACTCCGGGTCATTGAAGAAGAGCGCCTGGTCGAAAATGCCGCCCTGCAGGGCGAAAAGCTTCAGGCTGGGATGAAGGTCCTGATCGACAAATACGAATTCTTCCACTCGGCCCGCGGCAAGGGGCTGATGCTGGCGATGGAGTTTGGCTCCCCCAAAAGCCTCTCGCTGAAGGCGGCCTGGACGATGCTGGAAACCGCCAACAAAGGACTTTTCAGCCAGATGATCACGATCCCTCTTTTCAAGAATCACCACATCCTGAGCCAGGTCGCGGGTCACGGCATGAATGTCATCAAATTCCTGCCACCGCTCGTGATCAGCGATCGTGACAGCGACTGGATTCTCAAGGCCCTGGATGATGTCATTGGGGAGTGCCACAAGGTTCCAGGATCTATTTGGGATTTAGGGAAGAACCTGACCAGCCATGCCCTAAAATCCAAGGCCGGCGCCTCCTAGACTCCCTTTGATCGACGCATTCTGACACCATGGCCAAACCCTTTTTTTCCCTTTTAGGCCCGTTTCTTCTGGGGCTCCTCTCCCTTGCCTATGACCCTGAAGCTTCAGCCCATGCGGTGGTCACCGCTTCATCGCTGACCACGGAGCCGGTGAAAGCGCGCCATGCGACGCGCGTGGCGCTGCTCTTTAATTCCAATGTGGAACTTTCCCTGTCGAAAGTCTTTTGGGTCAGCACAGGGGATGTCTATCACCCGGCTGAGATTGCCCGAGGCAAAAAGCCCGGCGAACTCTTGATCCAGATCCCGCCGCTCGATCCCGGCGAATATGCCATCAAGTACAAGGTGTTTGCCGCCGATGGCCACCTGACCGAAGCGACCTTGCGCTTCCACGTCGCCCCCTGATTTAACCCCCGGCGACCTTTAAGTCGCCTTACTTTTCGGAGTTCCAGG
Source organism: Methylococcaceae bacterium (assembly GCA_044350805.1). Classification (GTDB taxonomy): domain Bacteria; phylum Pseudomonadota; class Gammaproteobacteria; order Methylococcales; family Methylococcaceae; genus UBA6136. The sequence continues at coordinate 55,984 of JBILGU010000002.1, read as the reverse complement.
CATGTACATGCAGGGCTTGGCCAATTTTCTTGACGACTTCCTGGGAGGCTTGATCCTCATTGCCTATGCCCTGGTGGTCGGAACCTTGTTCTGGCGCGCCTCTGTGCTGCGCAAAGTCGAGGGGCAACCGAACGGTGGTGAAGGCGCCCATCGGGCCGCCATTCGGGTCCTTCGATTTGGAGGAAAAAGCCTGGCCATCATGCAGGCGACCAAGCTCGTGATGAAGGGGCTGGTTCTCTGGGGAGTGCTTGGGGAACTGCCGCTCACGGACTATCTTGGAACCGTCCAGTTTCAGGCCGGGCTTGCCCGCCTGGTGCTGGCCGTTCTGATCCTCTGGCAGACCCAGACTCTTCTTCAGAATCCAGAAGCGCCAAGGGAATGGCGAAACATCTACCTTCTGGCCATCCCCCTGGTCGCTGCCGGCGCCTGGCTGGTGCACGCCGTGGGCCGTTTTGAGTATCGCGAACCCCTGATGGTGCTGACCCTGACCCACCAGATGGCCGCCGCCATCTGGTTCGGCGGCATTGCCCAGCTCCTCGCCCTCTGGCGGCTCGGAAGCCGTGATGAGGAAGCCCGAAAGCTCTGGCCCTTGGCCATCGTCCGCTTCGGAACCTTGGGGATTGCAGCGGTCGCCTTACTGCTCCTGACCGGGCTTCCTTTGGCCATCACCTATGTCGACAGCTGGCCGGGGCTTTTTGGGACGGGCTACGGCAGCCTCATCATCACCAAAGTCATCCTTCTGATCATCGCCCTGGGCTTTGCCTACATTAACCATCGTGCCGGCAGCCATTGGAAAAAAACTGGCGAAACCGGGGATATCAAGCGCAAGGTGCCTTATTACATCGAATCCGAGGCCTTCATTCTGGTCGGCATTCTCTTCGTCGCGGCGACCCTTTCATCGCAGCCTCCGGCCGAAGACATTGCCGGCAATCCCGAGCTGACAGCGACCATCCCGGAGGTCGCCTTCATGTTCACCCCAAAGATTCCAAGGATCACCTCCCCGAGCCATGAATCCCTGATTGCAGGGGAGGCAGGCCGCGTGGCCGTGGTCAACAAGATCCCCTCGGTTGCCGCCAAGGAATGGTCCGACTACAACCACAACATCGCCGGACTTTTCCTCAGCGTGATGGGGGTGGTGGCTTTTATTTCCTACCTTCCCTCATCTCGCGTGCGGTGGGCCAACTTCTGGCCCTTGGGTTTCGTGGGGCTCAGTATTTTTCTCTTTTTTAGGAGTGACGCCGAAACCTGGCCTTTGGGTCCCATTGGGTTTTGGGAGAGTACCCTCAAGAATGGGGAAGTCTTCCAGCATCGGATCGCGACCCTTCTGGCGATGGTGCTCGGTATTCTCGAAGTTCGGGCCCGGACCGGGGTCAGCTCCCACAAAATGCGCTACATGTTTCCGATTCTGTGTGCCTTTGGCGGCATCCTGCTTTTGACCCATGCGCATGCCGAATTCGAGCTCAAGACCGAATACCTCATTCAATCCACCCATGTCACCATGGGACTTTTGGCCATGATCATGGCGGCCGGTCGCTGGCTCGAACTTCGACTGGAGCCTGCCGAAGGATCCCTCAAGAACGCCGTGGGCTTCAGCGAAGGTCGGATTGCGGGTCTTTTTGCCATTTTGGCGATGTTCCTGATCGGGAATATCATGTTGTTCTATCTGGAACCCCTGATCTAAAAAACATGACTTCCGAGGCGCTTTCTGAAACTCCTGCACCAGTCCTCTGGTTTCGGGGGTTTGCACCTTACATCAACGCCCATCGCGGCAAGACCTTCGTGGTCTATTTTGGCGGCGAAGCCGTCGAGGACGCTGGCTTCCCGGAACTCCTCCATGACATCGCTCATTTAAGCAGCCTTGGCATCCGGCTGGTGCTGGTCCACGGGATGCGCCCCCAGATTGATGCCCGCTTGGCGCGCCTGGGGCAATCCGCATGCTATGAAAGGGGCCTTCGGATCACCGATGCGGCAGCCCTCACCTGCGTCAAGGAAGCCGCCGGAACGGTCCGTGTCGAAATTGAAGCCCTCCTTTCCATGGGCCTCCCGAATTCGCCCATGGCGGGGACGCACATTCGCGTCGCTTCCGGGAATTTCGTGACCGCACGTCCTGTGGGCGTTCGCGAAGGCATTGATTTTGAGCAGACCGGGGAAGTGCGCCGCATCGACACCGAGGGCATAAGGGCCGCTCTCGACCTTGGGAATGTGGTGCTCCTCTCCGCCGTCGGCTACTCCTCGACCGGTGAAATCTTCAACCTTCGCTCAGAAGATGTCGCAACGGCTGCAGCGACTGCGCTAAAGGCCGACAAGCTGATTCTCTTTGGCGAAGAAGACTTTCTTGAAGGCGGCGAAGGGGCCTGGGTTCGTGAGCTCACCACGGAAGAAGCGTCCCGCAGGCTACAAAAAGGCGCAGGCTTTCCGCCAGCCCTTCGCGTTGATCTTGAAGCAGCCGTCAAAGCCTGCCGCGAGGGCGTTCGGCGCGTGCATTACCTTAACTGGAAGCGTCCAGGGGCTCTGCTTCTGGAGCTTTTCACCCGGGATGGAGTGGGTACGCTGGTCAGCCAGGCCCCCTTCGAGCGGCTCCGAGCGGCAGACGTCGGCGATGTCCCCGGGATTCGGGATCTCCTTCGGCCCCTGGAAGCCTCCGGCATACTGGTTAAGCGCTCCAAGGATCGCCTGGAAAGTGCGATCACCGACTACAGCGTCATCGATCGCGACAGCACGATCTTAGGGTGCGGTGCACTCCATTTCTTTGAAGAAGAGGGGGTGGCGGAAGTCGCCTGCCTGGCTCTGCACCCCGACTATCGGGGGGAGCAACGGGGAAAATGGCTCCTTGAGCACCTAGAGAAGGACGCCAAGGCCCATGGCGTTCGGAAGGTCTTTGTGCTCACCACACAGACCGAGCACTGGTTTCGGGAAAGAGGGTATGAACCTTGCACCCTCAAGGCACTCCCCCCGGCCCGTCAGGCGAGTTACGACCCTGGCCGTAACTCCAAGATCCTGATCAAGACGCTCTAAGAAAGCATTAAGGCGAAGCCGGTGCGGACTTCTGGGCTTCGACGCAGGTATAGGTCGCGGCGTTGCTCTTCATCATCAGAGAGGCCGGGTACTGGTTCTCAAACACGAACTGAGTCACTTCCTCACTCGTCACGCGCTTGCTCTCTTCACGAGCGATGCACTCACACATTGTGATGACTTCGGCCAGGAGTACACCCGACCCTTGCATGGCCTTCTTTTCGTTTTCAACACACATTTCGGCAAATTTCTTTTCAAATTGCTTGTGGTTTTCTTCGCTGACCGGGGGTTTTGCGAGCGAAACGAAAGGCAACAACAATAAGGGAACGACAAGTGCGGAAGAAAAGCGAAGGTTGCGGATCATGGTTTCAAACTCCCAATCAGGTTTTAGGGGCATTCTAGAACCTCTTCTTTGAGCGGCACAATGAAAATCAGTCCGCTTTGAAAAACACGGTTTCCTTGAGAGGGCGCCTAGGCACCCTTTGGAAGTCCGAAGCTTCAATTGACGGCGGATAATTAACCTACTATCTTTGTGGAAAATCCAAGGACAGGACCCATGATCGAAAGCGCGCCTCTTACAGCCCATGTCACGCCAAAAGTCGCCTGCGGGGACTGCAACCTCACCCGCATCTGTATCCCGAGCGGAATGGATAGCGATGAAGTCCAATCCATCAGCCACGTCGTCAAACGCAACCGGACCCTTCGCAAGGGCGAGGTCATCTATCGGGCGGGCGAGCGCTTTACGGGGATCTATGCCCTCAAATCCGGCTCCGCGAAGCTCATCCATACCGATGCCGTGGGCCGGGAATCCATCATTGCCGTTTTGCTTCCGGGCGAACTGGTTGGATTTGATGGACTTTTTTCGGGGAAACACCGCTGCACCCTTGTTGCCCTTGAAACCAGTGGCTACTGCGAACTCCCGGCACATGATCTTGAAGCCCTTGGACATAAGGTGCCCTCGATTCAGCAGGTGATCCTGCAACGGACCGGGGAGCAGTTTGATCTTTCCATTGAGCGTCTTGCCGCAAGCCAGCATCCGGCCGAAGAGCGTTTAGCCGGCTTTCTTCTGGATCTTGCCGGGCGTTTTCGCACCCGCGGCTTTTCTTCAGAGGCCTTTCATCTAAGTCTGACCCGCCAGGACATCGGGAATCACCTGGGACTCGCGCTTGAGACCGTCAGCCGACTCCTCGGCCGCTTTGAAATCATCGGGATGATCGAGGTCAAAGGCAAATACATCCACATCCTCGACAGGGATGGCCTCAGAAAAGCGGCCGGTGAATTGAACTGAGGTTAACTTGAGCAAAGTTTGATCCAGCGCAAAGAATCCGCAGAATTTCTGACCTAGACTGTCTCCCGTGCACCGAGGACGGAAGTCCTCGGTGGATTGGCCTCAAAGAACTTCCAGCGCAAAGGCTCCTTGTGACCGTTGCGCTTTTTTTTGGGCTTCAATGCCCCGCTCAAGAAAAATTCCAAGGCCCCCATACGCAGAACGCCACCTGGAAGGTGGCGTTCTGCCGGGGATGTACCCAGACGCAGGGTCCGAGGCGCTCCGTTCAGGGCTTGTGCTTGTAGGCCGAATTGGATGAATCCTCGGCAATGGCTTTAGCCGAGGTTGCATACTTGTCGTGTTCGCTACCCTTAACCATAAAGAGGGTCACGATGACAGCGATGACCAGGCCAGCGATATAAACCCAGAACATGTCCTTTTCTTGTGCTTGAATTTCGCTCATTTTCTCAATCCTCCACGTGACTGTTTTGATTTGCGTTGCCCGGAAATCACCGGAGAACGTGAGAGGAGATTAGAGAAGGGATGGCGAGTCGATTTTGACCTTCGTCAAATTTAAAGACGATTTTTTAAGATGCCCACGGAAAACCCTCAGACCAGCTTTCGGGCCTCATCAAAGGCATGACGAAAATCAAGATAGAGGGGGGTTTGCGCCGTCAAAAGAGAGGCCAGCAGGGCATTTTGGAGCTTGTACTTGATGTCCCCAACCGCAAGGGAACCAATACCGACTGCGCCCGGTGAATTCACCGCATGGATGAGCGGCTCCCCATCGTGGGTTCGCTTGATGCCTTCGATGCCGAGAGGGGGGACTGCGTTGACGTCACCGGCGACTTTCAGCTGGGTGGCATCCGCAAGAACGCCTGCGCTCAAGACCTGAACCCCGGCTTTAGCGGTACAGAAAATGAGGTCGGCCTGCGCCAGAAGCCGCGCCTTGTCGGCATCGGAACTCGCATAGGTTCCGACAATCCGGGCCCCGCACCGAGCGTTGTATTCAGAGGCCTTGTCGAGAGCGACATCAATGTTGAAGGGATCAACGATCGTGACCTCAGCCCCTGCAAGCGATGCAATGACCGCGGTTGCAAGCCCGACCGGCCCGGTTCCCCCAAAGACCACGGCGTGAGCGCCCGTGAGGGCTGTGCCATGGCAGCGCTTGAGCTGCCGTTCGACGCACGCCACCAGCGCTGCTGCCGTGGTAAAGGCCCCGCTCGGGTCCGCAAGGACCGAGACTTCAAAGGGCGGCACCATGGCATTTTTGGCCGTTTCCAACATGTTGAGGGCCACCCCGATATCCCGACCCCCGATGAAAACACCGGTTCGCTTCACGCCCGAGGGGCCTCTGGAGAAGATCGCATCCTGCACCAGCCCATTGACCTGTTCCGGCTGAACCGTGTGGTACGGAAAGATCAGGTCAAAGCCTGCGTCCACGGCCATGTTGATATCAAAGGGGCTCACATGGGGCATAGGGTCCAGCATGTGGAGAACGCTGCGTTTTTCGGCTTTTTCCATGAGGGGGCACTCAATAACGGGGACGAAGGGAGGCGGCCGTTCGATCAGAGCTTCTGCGCGAAGGTGCGGGCGAGCTCGAAGGCATCATCAAAGCTGAGATAGACCGGATGGTCGGTTTCCCGCATTCTGGCCAAAAGCGCACTTTGGGTCTTGTACTTGATGTTACCGATGGCCAGTGCACCGACCCCGACCGCGCCACTTTGGGAACCTGCGATGGGATTGCCGCGGTGGTGCGCATCCAATCCGGAAATCCCCGACGGAGGGACCGCATTGACATCCGCGGCCACTTTCAAAAGCGGTGCCTTGGCCACCAGCTCTGCACTCAAGACCTCGATGCCCGCTGCTGCGGTTGCAAAAACGACATCGGCATCCAGAATGAGATCGCTCTTGTTGGCATCGGCATCGCCGATGATCTGGGTCTGACCGTCGCCAAATTCGCTATCGCAAAGGTGTGCAATGGCCTGGGCCTTTTCGAGCTGGCGACCAATGATCCGGACCTCAGCACCTGCCTTGGCCGCCAAGGTTGCGGCAATCTGGCCCACGGGACCGGTGCCGCCAAGGGCCAGGACTTTCTTACCCTTAAGATCGGTATGGAACTTGGTTTCAAGCTCACGCTCGACGACAGCAACCATCGCGGCCGCCGTCGTGAAGGCGCCGCTCGGGTCAGCAAAGACGGAGACATCAAAAGGCGGCACCATGGATTTTTGGGCAGTCCGGACCATATCGGCGGCAAGCTTGGCATCGCGGCCACCGATAAAGATGCCCGTCCGCTTGACACCCGCAGGACCCCTGGAAAAGATTGCATCCTGCACCAGCCCCTGAATTTCCGAGGCCTCGACCTGTAAATAGGGAATCGCGGAGCTCCAACCGGCATCAAGCGCCATATTGACGTCGAAGGGGCTCAGGTTCTTTTCCGTGGTGAACATGTGGAGGATGTAAGGCTTTTCCATGACAAGGCTCTCGGACTGTAAATGGACGGAACGTGGCAACCCGAAGGGGACCCACCCTTTTTGATTCGCAGACAACCTCTAAGGGTAGCACAACTCCCCTTGAGGCTGCCCTGAGAGTGAACACTCAAATCACACAGAGGATGTCAAGCATGAATCCCCAATGTGGCTTATAATGGTCGGCTATATTTTATGAGGCCCCGCCTCTCAACCCTTGAGGAAAGACGACGCCGTGAGCAGCAGTTACTTCTTCACTTCCGAATCGGTTTCGGAAGGGCATCCCGACAAGGTCTCTGACCAGATTTCTGACGCCATTCTGGACGCGATTCTGGCGCAAGACCCCCATTCACGTGTGGCCGCCGAAACGCTCTGCAACACGGGCCTCGTGGTGCTCGCCGGTGAAATCACCACCAGCGCAAATGTCGATTACATCAAGGTTGCGCGGGATGTTCTCAAGGACATTGGCTATGACAATACCGACTACGGCATCGACTACCGGGGCTGTGCGGTTCTGGTCGCCTATGACAAACAGTCACCCGACATTGCCCAGGGCGTCAACAAGGCCTATGACGATGATCTGGGTCAGGGCGCCGGCGATCAGGGCCTGATGTTTGGCTATGCCTGTGACGAAACGCCCACCTTGATGCCGCTGCCGATCTATCTTTCGCACCGACTGGTGGAACGTCAGGCCAAACTCCGCAAAGACGGCCAGCTGACCTGGCTTCGCCCCGATGCCAAGAGCCAGGTGACGGTTCGCTACAGCGGGGGCCATGCCGATGCCATCGACACCGTGGTGCTCTCGACCCAGCACGCCCCCGATGTCAGCGACAAGGTGCTCCGTGATGCGGTGATCGAAGACATCATCAAGCCGATTCTCCCCCCCGAACTCGTCAAGGGCGACATCAACTTTCTGGTCAACCCGACCGGTCGCTTTGTCGTTGGAGGCCCTCAGGGTGACTGTGGCCTTACCGGAAGAAAGATCATTGTCGACACCTACGGCGGCGCCGCCCCGCATGGTGGTGGTGCGTTCTCAGGCAAGGATCCCTCCAAGGTCGATCGCTCAGCCGCTTACGCCAGCCGTTATGTCGCCAAGAACATCGTGGCCGCGGGCCTGGCTTCGCGCTGCATGATCCAGATCTCCTACGCCATCGGCGTGGCCAAGCCCACCAGCGTCATGGTCGAAACCTATGGCACCGGCAAGATTCCGGATGAGAAAATCACCGATCTGGTCCTAGCCCACTTTGACCTTCGCCCCAAGGGCATCGTCAACATGCTGGACCTTCTCCGTCCCATCTACCGAAAGACGGCCTCTTACGGCCATTTCGGTCGCGAGGAGCCGGAATTTACCTGGGAGCGCACCGACAAGGCGGCAATCCTGAGAGACGCGGCAGGACTTCCTCCGCTTTAAGACTTTAAGGACCTGAGCACAGACTCGGGTCCTTCCCATTCCGACGAGGGGCGCTGCGACGGGGTTCAACCCGCCAGGCTCGCCGGAATGTCCGAATGAAACGGCGCTCGATGGTCCCGCGGGTTTCCCGCGGGGTGTCGAGCGACACCCTGCTGCCCGTGGTTCTAAATATCCTTGAATGGAGACATGAACCATGAACGCTGTTCCCAAAAATCCTCAATTTACCGACTACCTCGTTGCTGACCTCGCGCTGGCCGCCTGGGGTCACAAGGAAATTCGGATCGCCGAAACCGAAATGCCGGGCCTGATGGCCATTCGCGAGGAATACGCGAAAGCCCAGCCTCTGGCCGGAGCCCGCATCACGGGATCCTTGCACATGACGATCCAGACAGCCGTCCTGATCGAAACCCTGGTGGCCCTCGGCGCCGAAGTGCGTTGGGCGTCCTGCAACATCTTCTCGACCCAGGACCATGCGGCCGCTGCCATTGCCGATCAGGGCATTCCGGTCTTTGCGGTCAAGGGCGAAACCCTTGAAGAGTACTGGGAATACACCCACCGCATCTTTGAATGGCAGGATGGCGGTTACTCCAACATGATTCTGGATGATGGCGGCGATGCCACCCTTCTTCTTCATCTTGGCGCTCGCGCAGAATCCGATCTTTCGGTCCTTTCTACCCCAGGCTCTGAAGAAGAGCGCGTCCTCTTTGCCGCCATCAAGGCTCGCCTTCAGAAAGACGGGAGCTGGTACTCCACCCGACTTGACAAAATCAAGGGCGTGACCGAGGAGACCACCACGGGAGTCCACCGGCTCTATCAGATGCACGCCAAGGGCGAGCTCAAGTTCCCCGGGATCAATGTCAACGATTCGGTCACCAAGTCCAAGTTCGACAACCTTTATGGTTGCCGCGAATCTTTGGTCGATGGCATCAAGCGGGCCACTGATGTCATGGTGGCAGGAAAAATTGCGGTCGTCGCGGGCTATGGCGATGTCGGCAAAGGCTCGGCGCAGGCGCTTCGGGCTCTTTCTGCGCAAGTTTGGGTGACCGAAATCGATCCCATCTGTGCGCTTCAGGCGGCGATGGAAGGCTATCGGGTCGTCACCATGGACTATGCCTGCGAACATGGCGACATCTTCGTCACCGCGACCGGCAACTACCATGTCATCACCCATGACCACATGGCGCGGATGAAGAACCAGGCCATCGTCTGCAACATCGGTCATTTCGACAATGAGATCGAAGTTGCGGCCATCGAAAAATACCAGTGGGAAGAAATCAAGCCACAGGTCGATCACGTGATCTTCCCCGATGGCAAGCGCATCATCCTTCTGGCCAAGGGGCGCCTGGTGAATCTCGGCTGTGGCACGGGACATCCTTCCTACGTAATGTCCTCAAGCTTCGCCAACCAGACGATCGCGCAGATTGAGCTCTGGGTCGAGCGCAATTCCGGTAAATATCCGGTTGGGGTGTATACCCTTCCCAAGCACCTCGATGAAAAGGTCGCAAGGCTGCAGCTCAAGACGCTGAATGCCGTTCTGACTCCGCTTCGAAAGGAGCAGGCGGACTACATCGGCGTCTCGGTCGACGGGCCTTACAAACCGGAACATTACCGTTACTAAGCTTCTCCGGTAAGCTCATCTCATGAAATCCGCCCCCCGTGCGTTCAAACCGCCGGGGAGCGGTATCTTCCACGGTTACCCCTGAGGAACCTTATGGATTCCCAAAAAAAATTCAGCCCAATCTTCAGCATGGAGTTCTTCCCCCCACGGACTCCGGAAGCTGAAGCCAGTCTTCAAGGGGCACTGGATGCCCTGACGCCTCTGAACCCCAGGTTCTGTTCGGTCACTTTTGGCGCTGCAGGCTCCACCCGCGAAAAGACCTTTGAGACGGTTTTAGGGATTCAGGGCCGACGGGGTCTTGAAGCCGCGCCCCACTTGTCCTGCATTGCCTCAACCCGGGAAAATATTCGCGAAGTCCTTCAGGGCTACAAGGGGGCGGGGATCAGGCACATCGTGGCCCTTCGAGGCGATATGCCATCCGGCATGCTGTCTTCCGGTGAGTTTCGTCACGCCAATGAACTCGTTGCCTTCATTCGGGAAGAAACTCAGGATCACTTTCATATCGAGGTGGCCGCTTACCCTGAAATGCACCCCCAGGCGCCCAATCTTGAAACGGATCTCAAGAATTTCAAACGCAAAGTCGAGGCGGGCGCCAATAGCGCCATCACTCAGTATTTTTTCAATCCGGAGGCTTATTTCCGTTTTGTCGATGATTGCGAGAAATGCGGGATCACGATTCCGATTGTTCCCGGCATCATGCCCATCACCAATCACATCCAAATTACTCGTTTTTCTGAAATGTGCGGTGCTGACATTCCGCGCTGGATGCGAAAACGTCTGGAGGGATTCGGTGATGATCGGGTGGCCATCCGTGCCTTTGGTCTTGAGGTTATTTCAGATCTTTGCCGAAGACTTCTGGATCAGGGAGCCCCAGGGCTTCACTTCTATACCCTGAATCAGTCCGAGGCCGTTCTCGGCATCTGGAAAAATCTCGGGCTTGCGCCCCGCTGAAGGCAAAGTAAAAAGGAAATGGCGAGCAACGCCGAATGGGCTAAAAGAGATCTTGACGTTCTCTGGCACCCCTGTACGCAAATGAAGGATCACGAGGCGTGGCCCCCCATTCCCATTCGAAGGGCCTCTGGCGTATGGCTCGAGGATTTTGAGGGCCACCGCTACATCGATGCGATCAGTTCCTGGTGGGTCAATCTTTTTGGCCACGGGCATCCCGTCATCAACGCCGCCCTCAAGGCACAGGTCGACACCCTGGAGCATGTGCTTCTCGCAGGGTTCACCCATGAACCAGCCATCCGGTTGGCAGAAAGCCTCATCGCAAAAGCACCGCCCGGTCTCACCCGCTGCTTTTATGCCGACAATGGCTCTTCCGCCGTCGAAGTTGCGCTCAAGATGAGCTACCACGCCTGGCGAAACCTGGGGCATCCTGAAAAGACACGATTTATTACCCTCGAAAACAGCTACCACGGGGAAACGCTAGGCGCCCTGGCCGTCGGGGATGTTCCCCTTTACCGGGAAACCTATGCCCCTCTTCTGATGGAATCCATCCGGGTTAAAAGCCCGGATGCCTACCATAGGGAACCGGGCGTCAGTCCAGAAGAGCAGGCGCGCCTGGCCTTTGTTGAAATGGACGCAACGCTTTCACAACATGCCAGAACAACCGCTGCGGTGATTGTTGAGCCCTTGGTCCAATGTGCCGGCGGCATGCGGATGCACCATCCGATTTACCTTACGCTGCTTCGAGAGGCCTGTGATCGTTACCAAGTGCACCTGATCGCCGATGAAATTGCCGTAGGCTTTGGCCGGACCGGGACCCTTTTCGCCTGTGAGCATGGCCCGATCACCCCGGATTTTCTCTGCCTCTCCAAGGGGCTAACGGGCGGTTATCTTCCACTGTCTGCAGTTCTGACAACCGCTTTGGTGTTTGAAGCCTTTTATGCGGACTATGCGGCTGGAAAAGCCTTTCTCCACTCCCACAGCTATACCGGCAACGCTCTGGCCTGCGCGGTCGCTCTCGCAAGCCTTGAGCTTTTTGACCGTGAGGATGTGCTTGGCGCCAACCTCGAAAAGGCTCGCCTGATGCGTGAGTCGGTCGCAGTTCTGGAAGAGCACCCCTGCATTGGTGAAATTCGTCAGACCGGAATGATTCTCGCCATCGAGATGGCAGAAAATGCCGGCACCCGAAAACCCTACCCTGCAAGCCAACGACGGGGTCTTCGCGTCTACCGCGAAGCCTTGCGACAGGGTGTTCTCTTAAGACCCCTCGGCAACGTGATCTATTTCATGCCACCCTATGTCATCTCCGCGGACGAAATCGAACAGATGGCCCGCGCGGCCATGGATGGCATTCACCTTGCGACCATTGCCGACTGAACGTTCATGCGTATCTCACGGGTTTTTGTTTCTGCCCCTCTTGAAGCCTCCGGCCTCCTGGAAGTCCACGGCGAAACCAGCCATTATCTCAAGACCGTTTTGAGACTCCGCAAAGGCTGGAAACTGGTGGTCTTCGATGGTCAAGGGATCGAATGCCCTGCAACCGTCGAAAGCTTCGGTCGCGACTCAACCTATCTTCGCCTTGAGACACCTAGCAGAGTCAATCGTGAGTCCCCTCTCAAGATTCACCTGGCCCTCGGCATCTCCCGCGGGGAGCGGATGGATCTGGCGATTCAGAAGGCGGTAGAACTCGGCGTGGATCGCATCACACCCCTTCTAACGGAGTTTTGTGTTGTTCGACTGGATGAGGAAAAGAAAGCCTTGCGTCTGGCACACTGGGAGCGTGTGATTCGAAGTGCATTGGAGCAGTGTGGGCGGAATATGCTTACCACCATCGACTCGCCTCTCATCTATGAAACATGGCTGGGATCGCATCAAGGCGCCGCTTTGATTCTTGACCCCGAGGCCAACGTGGGTCTTCAGGATCTCCCACGCCCCATGAATACCCTCACCCTCCTGATTGGTCCCGAGGGCGGGCTATCCGAGCAGGAACGTTCCGAAGCTATGGCAACCGGTCTTACCGGAGTTCGGCTGGGACCCCGGATTCTTCGAACTGAAACCGCAGTGATCGCCGCCATATCCGCTGTGCAAACACTGTGGGGGGATCTGGGTGGACGCGATACACCCTCCGTTTCATCGTAAACAAACCCACCACCATGAAGCATCCTCTTCGCTTTCACTTCATTCTGCCTTTCAGTGGCAGAAAGCCCGTCGGCGGTTTCAAAGTCGTTTACGAATACGCCAACGAATTGGTCCGCCGTGGCCATGAAGTCCAGATCACCCACGCGGCAGGACTTTACCTTGGCGTGAATTCGAACGACAGACTCTGGATCAATCTGGCGAAATTCCTCATTTTTAGCCTACTTAGAAATTACCGGCCGGACCGCTGGTTCGCTCTGGAGCCAGCGGTTAAAACCCGTTTAAGGCCCTCCCTTCATCCTATTTTTATGCCCGTAGCCGATTATGTGGTCGCGACATCCTGGGAAACGGCGGAATGGATTTCGGGCTATTCAGGCAAAAAAGGGGAACCCGTGTACCTTATCCAGCATCTTGAAGATTGGCAGGCGCCCAAAGCGCGCGTCCTTGAGACCTGGCGAGCGATTCACAAGAAGATTGTGATCTCACGATGGCTCGGAGCCATTGCCGAGGAACTGGGAGAGACCTCAAGCTATATTCCAAATGGTCTGGATTTCAATCGCTTTGGAATGGATATCAAGCCTGAGGACAGAGATCCAGCCTCTGTTCTGATGTTGCACCACGAGCAAGCGTTCAAGGGGACGGACTATGGCCTTAAAGCGATGGAGAGGGCCCGCAGAGTAATGCCTGAACTCAGGGTCACATGCTTTGGCGCGCAGGAGCCCACACCAAACTCACTCCCTGACTGGGTACATTTTGAATTACGCCCCACACCCTCAAGACTCAGGGAGCTTTACAATCAACATGCGATCTTCATATCCCCTAGCCTCTCCGAAGGGTGGGCGCTTCCCCCAGCTGAGGCCATGCAGTGCGGATGTGCAACGGTGCTGACGGATATTGGAGGTCATGAATACGCCCGCGATGGCATCACTTCACTCCTTTGCCCCATACAAACCCCCGATGTCATGGCTAGAAAAGTTCTCGAATTGATCGAAGATCCGGAAAAAAGGGTGAAGCTCGCCCGCAACGGCCACAAAGAAATGGCGCAATACACTTGGTCCAAAGCGACTGACCGATTCCTTAAAGCCATAGACACAAGACCAAGTATCGGGTGAACCAAGGCTTCGAGCCGAAGCTCTAGTCCCTGAAGTTGGTGAATTGGAGGGGCAATCCAAAATCACCCTTTCGGAGCAGTGCGATCGCCTCCTGAAGATCATCGCGCTTTTTTCCCGTCACACGAACCTGCTCTCCTTGGATTTGAGCCTGAACCTTAAGCTTTGACTCTTTTAGATATTTGACGATTTCTTTGGCCACTGCCGTTTCAATCCCCTGCCTCAGGGTGACTTTTTGACGCAATGTCTTTCCCTGCCCTTCGGGCTCACCGATCGTGAGACACTGAAGATCCACCCCCCGCTTTGCAAGCTTCGGATTCAGAATGTCCCGCATTTGCTGAAGCTGAAACGTGCTTTCCGCCGTCAACGTGACATCAAAGTCTTTGAAGTCGAAGCGGGCTTCCGTTCCCTTGAAATCAAAGCGAGTCCCGATTTCACGAACGGCCTGGTCCACGGCGTTGGTGATTTCGTGACGGTCAAGTTCTGAGACGATATCGAAAGTGGGCATGATTTTTCCTGAATCGAGACAGATTGCTGCCAGATGGCTCAATTTTACTGGGTCAGGATTAAGATCGCTAAGGAAACGAGGCGCAATTGCCTGTTGAGAGCTTCTGACTCCACCTTGGAGTCTCCCCGGGCCATATCAAAAAAGAACCTGGCCATTTTAGAATGACGTCTCAGTCAGCAAGACCGGGCTGAAAAAGCTCCCCCCATCCCCGAAAGATCCCTTCGCCATAGATGTCATCCGAATTGACCCAAACACCGCGCCTTGAAGTTGCTGACATAGCCCGAGGCATTGCCATCCTGTTGGTGGTTTTCGCCCACAGCCTTGAAATCTTTATGGCACGCCCCAGCGTAGGAAGCACCCTTTTTGTACTTTGGAAAGGCATTTACAGTTTCCATCTTCCATTCTTTTTCCTTATTTCCGGCTATTTGAACAAGGTCCATTCCTCGCAACACGGCGTGAGAAGCGCACTGACATTGATTCTGATCAGCCTTTTGGCTGATGGGCCTGCATGGCTTATCAAACATCAGATGGGCTTCGAAAAAGATTTCCAGGACTACTTTAATGACATCATCCTCCTGAAGGGCTTTACCCTGATCGTGACCTGGTTCCTTCCCGCATTAGGGCTGGTTCGGATTTTGAATCATCTCCTTCATGCGCCGCATATCGCGCTGAGGAGCATCAGCCTAGCTCTTCTGATCGGAGGATTCTGGTGGCACCACACCAGCTATTCCAATGCGTTTCAGATCGGGAGTCTTTTGCCTGGGATTCTCCTTTTTGAAGGGGGGCGATGGTTCAAATCTTCATCATGGATTCCGAACGCTCATCCTCACCCCTTGATGGAGCTTGTTTTAGGCGTTGGAATGATTTCTCTGGCCATTTGGCTGGATACACAGAATCAGGGGTGCCTTTTCAATCCGGATGCACGGTGCCTCAACATCGGCGATTCCTCGCTGGTGGGACGCCTGGGGCCTCAAAATGCCGTTTTCATGATGTTTGGGGATATCGGTTTTTTCCCCTCCTTCCTGATTACCGCGGCTCTGGGTTCACTTGGGATTCTTTCCCTCTCGCTATCGGTGCAGAGCCTCAGGGTTTTAGCCATTCCCCTTAAAACCATCGGCAAAAAGACTCTTCCCCTTCTGATCCTCAACGGTTACTTTCTTAGCCTCATTGAAATCCCCTACCTGAAGCCCTTTGAGGGGTTCGAGGGGATCTCATGGGAAATGGGTTTGGCGCTGAGCCTCATCATCACTCTGTTCCATCTCATTCTCCTGCCCATCGCAGAAACTCTGCTCAGACCCCTCATTCAATGTGCCGGCGTCTTGAGTCACTTTCTGGTCACATTTCCGTTTTCTAGAAAGTCTGCAGATTTAAAGTGACAGGGAACCGATCCTTCAGCCAAGTTCGCCGTACACCGGATTGCCAAATGCTACAATTTCAGGCAAATGTCGCCGCAGGTTTCGAGCCCATCACAACATGAAAATCGATCCTAGTGCTTTGATTTCTTTGGTGATCCCTTGCTTTAACGAGGAAGAGGTCATTCATGAAACCCTAACCCGCCTGAATGCCCTTGCGGCATCCCTCGAAGGTTACGCAGTCGAATTTGTTTTTGTCGATGACGGAAGTCGCGACAAGACGCGTGAACTCCTGACTCAAGCCGCGATGAAGGACCCACGCATCAAGGTGATCGCTTTTGCCCGAAACTTCGGCCATCAGGTTGCCGTGACCGCAGGCGTGGATATGGCCTCCGGCGATGCGGTGGTTTTGATTGATGCCGATCTTCAGGATCCCCCTGAGGTGGTCTTGACCATGGTGGAAAAATGGCGCGAGGGTTACGACGTCGCCTATGGGGTCAGAGCAGAGCGGCTGGGGGAATCACGGTTTAAGCTTTTCACTGCAAAATGGTTCTATCGTCTGCTGAATCGCATCTCCGATATCTCCATCCCGCTTGATACGGGCGATTTTCGACTGATGAGTCGGCGCGTGGTGGAGTGCTTAAAAAAGATGCCTGAACAGGATCGCTTCATTCGGGGCATGGTCAGCTGGGTGGGGTTCAGGCAAATTGGAATTCCCTATACCCGCGTTCCTCGATTTGCCGGCGAAAGCAAGTACCCCCTTCGGAAAATGATCCGCTTCTCGCTCGACGGCATTCTCTCTTTTTCGACAAAACCCCTCCGGATTGCCATGACGCTCGGGATGACCTCATCCCTCATCGCCCTGGGAGGAATCGCTTATGTTCTTTATGTTCGCCTGTTTACCCACAGCTGGGTCGAGGGGTGGGCAGGCATCCTTTGTTCCATCCTGTTCCTCGGCGGCGTTCAGCTCATCGCGATCGGGATCCTCGGGGAATACATCGGCCGAATCTACAATGAATCAAAACGGCGGCCCCTCTATTTCGTCGATGAGGTCATCAGTGCATCCGATCAAGTATTTCACGGAGGGGAAAGGTCTCGCGGAAATGACCAGGGCTAGGCCTTCAAAGACGCCTCACCAGACAACACAGCGGGAAGCCTCAACCTTCCAAAAGCCCTTCATCTCAGCCTCAGATCAAAGCCGTTAATATCGACCCACCTATGAAAGAGATTCTCCGGCAAATCATCGTCTTTCTCGGGGTCGGCGTTCTCAATACGGCTACGACCCTCGGCATCATTTTTGGGCTTATTTACTTTATGGGGCTCAACCCCCTCTGGGCCAATTTCCTGGGCTATGGCTGCGGCCTGGCCTTAAGCTTCACGCTCAATCGACGTCATACCTTCAAGGATCAGGGGACACTTCGAAACTCCGCTGCTCCTTTTCTCGGGGCGGCCGCTGTGGCCTACCTCGTCAATCTTCTGCTCATCCTCTTGTCTGAGCGCCATTTCGGGGTGGGGATCTATCTCTCCCAGATCATGGGCAACATCGGCTACACCGGAACCTTCTTTGTTCTCTGCCGGGTGTTTGTCTTTAAATCACCCAGAGGGGCTCAAACCCGGAACTCAGAAGAGTCACTCCCGGCACGGCCAAAAACAAATCGTTCCTTCTGGCTGGGATCTCAAACGATCTATCTCCTAATCCAAGTCCTCTTTATTGCAGCCCTTACGCTCTGGCTTTCCGACAGCCGTGGCTTCAATCCCCTGGATGATCATCAGTTCGCACGAACCCTTTTTCAGGGAAAACCCTTTGGCGCATACTTTAATCAGGCGTTGGGGCGGTTTTACCCTCTAGTCGCTCAGGAATACGTTCTGACCTACAAGGGTTTGGGGCATCCTGCGGGACTTTTCTATCGCATGGGCCTGATCAAGCTGGCCGTTCTCGCCGCCGCGCTCTCCCTGACCCTGTCCCGAGCAGGTCTTCGAAATTTTGGTCATCTTGCGCTCTGGCTGGTGGGGATCGTCTCCTACGGCGTGGCCGGTACGCTTTTTCGGCTCCATGCCGGGGACCTCAACGCCGCCATTCTGCTCCTCTTCTATGTGTGGCTTCTGCAGACGCCCCCCGGAGAATCAGGACCTAAGGCTTCAGATCAACGCCGAATTTTTTTGACCTTTGGCTTAGCCCTCTGGGCCTCGCTTTACAAGGAGTCCATTGTGGTTCTCCTTTTTTGCCTGAGCGGTCTTGAAGTTCTGAGGCTGACGCTTCAGGGGAAGCCCAAGGAGCGCTTACGGCATCTTCCCGTCCTCATCTATACGATGGTCTTTCTTGTCATTTATGCCCTTTGGGCCGGCCATTCCGGGGATGCGAACTATGCAGCCTCGCACCAATCGCAGCGTCTGACGGTGCTCCTGAAAACCATCGAGAGCAACCCTGAGTTTCTGCTGCTGTTCCTGCCGCTTCTCATGCTCCGAATAGCAACCGTGGGAAGACGTTGGAGCGCCTATACCTTCTATGACAGCCTTCTTGTCAGCGGATTGGGCTATGCGGGACTCTTCCTTATCCTGGGCATGTGGAACCAGTATTACCTCTACCCCGGAATGGTGCTCGCACTGGCTGGGAGCGCAGGTCTCATTGCCGAGCGACTCCGTCCAGCCAGGGCTCTCTCTTTCAGTCTCATCGCTTTCCTGCTGGTCATCGATAACGCTCCTGCGATCTATGCCGAGACGCGATTCCAGCATGACGTGGTGACCCACCATGGCAGGATGATTGATTATCTGAAACGTTGGGCACCGGAACACTGCGCCGCCTCAATGCAAACCTGCGTTTTCGTGATGGAAGGCGTCTCCCCACGTCATCATTCCGAGGTGGTCCTGAGTCTTGAGTCCTTCCTCATCTGGTCCGGCGCCTCAAAGCCCCTTGTTACTGAGGATCCGATGGATCCAGATGAGGCGAATTTGGCTGGAACCTGGGCTCACCTGACCCGGATGGCTTCAAAAGGGAACTATGTCGTCGTCAATCCCTACCGACACGGGAGTCCTCTTCCTGAAAGCCCCTCGCTCACCCCACTTTTTGCTATCCCAAGAGAGGAAAGCCTCGCCCCCCCGGTCTGGCGAGGCCATGAGTGGCTCTGGCGAGCCCAGGGTAGCGAAAAGGACTTTGATCAGGCGATTAAGAGCTATTCTCGCTTTACTGGCTACGCTCTTTATGAAAAAACACGGGATTCCCTGACACTTGAGGAAGCCAAACCCCTGATTGCGCCCCAAAGCGAGATCACGGCCAGCAGCCTTCCGGAGACCCTGCCGACAGGCGCCCACCTCGCGATCAAGGTCGCTGCAAAGAACCTGGGGGAAAAAGCCTGGCTCCCCTCTTCAGGAAGGCTGGATGCGCCGGCGGTCTACCTCCTCGCTCGCTGGTTCAAGCCGGATGGCACCCTTGCCTTTAAAGGCGAGAGGGAAGCCCTCCCGGAACCGATACTCCCCGGCGAGACCGTTCGTCTTCCAATCCACATCGAGTTACCCCTTGAACCTGGGCCTTATCGACTGGAGTTGACGGCGTTTCAGGAGGGCGTGCAATGGATCCCTGGGGCCCTCTCCAGAATGATCGATCTTCACTGAGGCCATGGATTATCGGAGAGACATTGAGAGGCTTCGGGCTCTGGCGGTTCTGAGCGTCCTGGTCTACCACTTCTTCCCTCACAGCCTTCCAGGCGGGTTCATTGGGGTAGACGTCTTCTTTGTTATCTCGGGTTTCCTTATTACCCGAATTGTCCAAAATGGCCTTGAAAGCAGGTGTTTTTGCCTCCTTGAATTCTATCGGCGCCGGATCCGTCGCATCCTCCCGGCGCTGGTCGCGGTGCTGACATTTCTCCTGATTACAGGGGCATGCCTCCTTTTCGCGGACGAGTATGCGCAACTGGGGCGTCATACGGTTGCAAGCGTTCTCTTCCTGCAAAACTTCCTTCTTTATCAGGAATCGGGCTATTTTGACCTTGCGGCCGAAAAAAAGCCGCTGTTGCATCTTTGGAGCCTCTCCGTCGAGGAGCAGTTTTACCTTTTCTGGCCCCTCCTGCTAAGCCTGGGTTACCGGCACAATTTGAGGCCCCCCTGGCTCATCATGATCCTTCTGGGCCTTTCCATGGCTTTCAATCTTGCCATTCGACACAGTAACCCTGCCGGCGATTTCTTTTGGTCCCTCCCACGGTCTTGGGAACTTCTTATCGGTGCTTTGGCGACCACTTTCCCCTCCAAGGCCTTAGAGCGTTTGGGGCCTTGGCGGTTGCCGATGTGTGGCTTCGGCCTCCTGATGATCGGAGGTTCTCTTCTGGGGCTTCGTCCCGGCATGGCCTTCCCGGGGTTCTGGGCCCTTTTCCCGACCCTTGGGGCCGTCCTGATCATTTTGGCTGGAAGCGGTCCTTCCCGGATAAGGGAGCGTGCCAGTATTCCTGCACGATGGCTGGAATCCATTGGCCAGATCAGCTACCCCCTTTATCTCTGGCACTGGCCTCTCTTGAGTCTCGGACAGATCATTTTCGGCGGCGCTCTTTCAATCCAATGGAGGATCCTGCTGCTGACCTTAACCTTTTTCCTCGCGGCGGCGAGCCACCATGTTCTTGAAAAACCTTTCAGGCGCGACCCCACATGGCGGGGACCCGCCATTTTGATCGGCCTGATGCTCCTGGTCCTTACTGCGGGAATCCTGATCAGCCAGCAAGAGGGGTTTCAAAATCGCCCCATCGAAAAACGCAATCCTGGCCATACGGAAAGTCCTGTGGCGGGCTTCGAAACCCTCGTGCCAGAGTGTGGACTATTGGGCGCCAGTGAGCGGGTTCAGCCGCATTGCAAGGTCTTTAATCCTGAAAGCCATCAAAGAACCTTTGTGGTCTGGGGAGATTCTTCCGCCATCGCGTGGACGCCGGTCTTGTTGGAACTGGCCCAATCCTACAAAGCCCGATTGATTGTCATCGGCCACACCTCCTGCCCCCCCCTCCTGGCGGCGCGAAAAACGCATTTCGATCTTCCGGCCAGTGCCCAATACTGTCAGGATGGCCGAATCCAGTCCGAAGTCATCGCAATGATCGAGCATCTGCAGCCGGATCTGATCGTCTTCATGGGAGCCCTTGGCGGCTATCGAACCGATACCGGCGTCGCCCGCGAGGACACCGAATTCATGATCGATCATGAGGGCGGGGAGGCGGACCGACAAACCAATCAGGAAACCCTTCAAAAACGCCTGCCTGAAACCCTGGATCGGCTTTCACGTCTGGCACCGACGCTTGTCTTTAAAAACTGGCCACTCTTACCTCAGAGTTTTCCACCCCAGCCCTCACCCAGCCTTAGCCATCTTCTCACCCGAAACCTAAGCGCGAAATCCTTCGATCGCTCGTATTTCGACGCCCAGCGACGCTTTGTCGATACCCTCCTGGAGGATTCCATCTCCCCGCGGATCCGATTCTTTGACCCCTCCTTGAGCGTATGTGATGACAAGCACTGTTCGAACCAGATCCATGGGATCCCCGCCTACTCGGATCGTTACCATATTACGCCCAAGGCCTCGCTAACCTATCGGGATGCGCTGGACCAGACGCTCCGTTCCCTCCTTGATCTTGATCGTTGAACGTCCCTCCGCGCCCAGAACACGCAAAATGAATTTCAGCGTTATTTTTCGAACGGCTGTTATCTTGCTCGCCGCCGGTCTTGCCAGTAGCTATACCCTCAACCATTTTTATGTTCAGGGGCCCTACATGCAGGACAGCGGATGGTTTGCCTACCTCTCCGCCCATGCCAACCAATGGCCGGCGTCAAACCCGCCCGCGATCGGGGGCACCTATTTTTCGACCCATTTCTCCCCCGCGTTTTATCTTGGCTCGGCTCTCTATGCAGGCATCGTCGCGCTCGGGATCACGCTGTTTGACCCTGTCTGGTTCGCCCTCTCGCAAGGGCTCTGGTTTGCCATTATTGTGGCTGCATCCCTCATGTTATTGGATGATCAAACGAGCGGAGGGATCCTTGCTCTTCTCCTGAAATCCACACTCGCCCTTTTAATCGGTTTCAACGGCATTGCCCTCGCGATCCTGAGCTACCCTCATTTTGAAATTGCGATTCCAGCCCTCTTTTTAGCTTTTTTTGCTCTCGAGCAAAAAGGCTATCGGGGGACAGCGGTGCTATGTCTCTCGCTGGGTCTTCTGATGCGGGAGGATGCAGGGTTTCACTATTTTGGATTCTTGATATTACTTGCGATAGCCCTTGGAAGGGGGGGCTCGAGATTTTCAAAAGATCGCCGGGAACCATTCTTTCTGGCCATGGGATTTTTCTGTCTTGGCTACAGCCTCATCATCCTTTTCTTGCAGAAATTGCTGTTCGCATCAGGCGATAACGCCATGGCCCGGGTCTATCTCGGTGATCCCCCCTTGGCCCATCTCTCCTGGGACTTTGTGAAGGAGCGGCTTACGTTTGCCTCCGCCCATCGGCTCTACATTCTGGCCCCCCTGATGCTGTTGGCGATGATTTCGTTCTTTCGCCGCTCCATGGTGCTGATCCTGGGAGTGATCGCAGCACTGCCCTGGCTCGCCTTGAACCTCATGGCTGTGGCCGCACTTCCCGGAAATCTCACCAGCCACTACCCCTTCCCTCTGATGATCAGCTTTTTCTGGCCTCTGATCGTTCACTGCCTGTTCAAAAGCCTTCACCCAGCCAAAACCACTTCCTTTTGGAAACAGCCGGTTTTTCTGGATGTGGGCCTTATCTGCCTGATTTCCATCACCGGATACGCCTTTGACAGTCGGGGCAACGCAGACAGCGCTCCATGGAAGCACTTTGCCCCTGCATGGATGGGGCACATCGAAAAAAGCCATTCCGCCCTGGAAGTTTTTTTTGCTTCCAATCGTGAGATTCACTTCATCGTGGATGATTCTGTGGCGTCACTGCTTAATGAGAAGGTCACTAACCGCCAATGGAGAAATCTCCTCGCATTTACTGATCAGGAGTTTCAGGATATTGATGCCATCCTCTTTCAAAAGAATGCCTGGCTTTCCGGAAAGATCCGGGAAGTGGCGCGGGAAAAAGGCTATCACTTCCCCTGCCGGCTCGGTGAGACCGGATTGATCGCCTTGTCACGAAAACCCAATCTCTCCGGGTGTTTATCCCGCCGCTTGACACTGGAACAGCCTCTCTCGACGCAGCTTGAGGATTTTGACTTGATGCCCGGATGGGGAGGGAGGGAAGACTCGGGTCGCTGGACCCTCGGGGATCAGGTGATGCTCCCGGAAATCGATCCGGATCGGCCTGCCCTTCTTTGCTTCAAGGGTCGAGGCTATCTTCCCACGCCCCAAAGCCGGATTAGCGTTGAGTTCTCAATCCCTGGCAAGCGACAGGGCGGGTTCTCCTATGACCCTCAAAACCCAGAGGGTGAGCGCTGCGTTGATCTTCCTGCCGGACCTTCAAGCCCTGCGGCAGAAATCCCTTTTAATCTCAAGATCGAGGGAGCCACATCGCCCTTTTCGCTGGGCCTTTCGGAGGATCAGCGCATGCTCGGGGTCTTGATCGAGAAAATCTATCTCAAAAAGCCCTAGAAGCCCCGGGTCTTGCAGATCAGGTCATAGGCCCTCTGGATTCTCTGTGTGATTTCCGTTGCCCTTTGAACAGCCCCCTCATCGTGGCCCTTACCCACCAGCTTATCGGGATGATGACGACTGACCAGCCGCCGATAGGCAGTCTTGATTTCCGTCTCCGACGCGCTATTTTTGAGCTGGAGCACCGCATAGGCTTCATGGATTTCGGTATTTAGCCCCAGCGATTGCGTCTGTGACCTCTGACGGTGTCGGGTTTCCTCCCAAAATGCCCCAGGCCGTGAACCATGGCCGCGGACACCCCCAAACCGTCGCTCGGCCTCAAGCCGAGTCTTGATTCCAAAAAATTCGTAGCGCGAGAACTCCAGTTGGTCACAAATCCGAAGCAGGGCTGCTTCCTCCTTGGCATTGACCGTGCCGTCCGCCAGAGCCAGTTCGAGTTGAAGTGCGATAAAGGCCCGAAGAAGGTGCGGATAAGACTGGCAGGCGCTTCTGAATTGCTCCACGGCAATCGACATCGCAAAACGATCCGCTTTTCCTTCATTGAAAAGACGCATGGCGAGGATTTTCAAATCCTCCGTCAAAAGCATCCGGGTCATGATATCCCGAGCGACCCCGATCTCTGACTCCGATACCCGTCCATCCACTTTGGCGAGATAGCCCATGACCTGAAAAACGCCCACGAAAAAAGCCCTGCGGAGAATTTCCGTCTCGCTGGGGTTGGCGCCGAGGCCTTCAAAATGGATTTCAGGCCCATTCTGGTCGAACTGGTGGCCAAATGCGGCTCCCAGAGCCGCTCCCAAAGGCCCTCCCATGATAAAACCGAATGCACCCCCAACAACCTTACCTAGCCAGCTCATTCACGTGCGTCTTCTGATAAAGTTTCTTCATTCAAGCCCATTGACCTGACCCCTGCATATCATAAAGCCAGCCCCATGACTTCACCCCATACGCTTTTCGAAACACACCTGTCCTCGCTGTCCCTGAGGGCCCGAGGCAAGGTCCGGGACATCTATGATATTGATGACGCCCTGATGCTGATCGTCACCACCGATCGCCTCTCCGCATTTGACTGCATCCTTCCCGACCCCATCCCTGAGAAGGGGAAGGTCCTGACCCGTGTCTCGGAATTCTGGTTCCAACGGCTCGGACATCTGGTTCCCACACAAATGACCGGCATTTCGATCCAGGAGGTCGTTCAGAACGCTGAAGAGGCAGCTCTATTGGAAGGTCGAGCCATTGTCGTCAAAAAAGTCAAAGCGCTACCCGTCGAGGCTGTGGTTCGGGGCTACCTGATTGGATCGGGCTGGAAGGATTATCAGCAACACAGCGCCGTCTGCGGAATTCCTCTTCCTCACGGTATCCAGCTCGCTGAAAAGCTCCCGGAACCCTTGTTTACGCCCTCGACCAAGGCTGATTTGGGTCTTCATGACGAAAACATCGCCTTTGATCGCGCTGCGGCCCTCATCGGCCCATCCCTTGCCGAATCGATTCGTGAGATCAGCCTTCAGCTCTATCAGGAAGCGGCATCCTACGCTATTCAAAGAGGGATCATTATTGCCGATACCAAATTTGAGTTTGGAATCGATGAAACGGGGACCCTGACTTTGATCGATGAAGTCCTGACACCCGATTCCTCAAGGTTCTGGCCGCTGGACCAGTATCAACCCGGTATCAGCCCCCCCAGCTTCGACAAGCAGTTCGTCAGGGATTATCTGGAATCTCTCGATTGGGACAAGAAACCTCCCGCACCGCATCTCCCAGATGAAATCATCCAGAAAACCGCAGAGAAATACCGCGAGGCTGAGGAACGGCTGACTCGCTAAGGCTGAGCCATAAAATCGGATCTTGCCTTTGCTACAGCAGCAACCCTGACTTTGCGAATGGCCTGAGCCAATTCGATCCCCTTCAGATCCGAGGAGGTCACCGATTGAAGGGAGGTTGATTGGATCGTCTTCAGCGCCAATCGGAGCCAATCAGCCTGAGGGTAAGCATCCTTCTCATGCCCAGGACGCCCTCGGGCATCCGCCATGACAGCCAAAATAAAGTCCTCCAAACCCTGAGGCTGCCTTAGGGCATCAAGGCGCTGCAGAAGATCAACCACGGCACCCGGAGACAATGTGAGACAGCGGTGGGCATGGCCGTGGTAACGAACCACCCTCTCTGCAAGACGCTGATAGGCTAAGGGTATCCGAAGTCGCTGGCAGAGCGCCTGAAGTACCGGAATGCCCCGTCGTTCGTGACCCGGATGGCGCGGCCATTGATGCGACGGAGTGACCCCCTTGCCAAGGTCGTGGACCAAGGCGGCGAACCTGACCTGTGGCAATCCCGTCAGGCCCGCCGCCATGTCGAGGACCCTCAGGGTATGAAGTCCGGTATCAATTTCGGGATGGTGCTCGGGTGATTGCGGGACGCCAAAGAGACGTTCAATCTCTGGAAACAAGTCAATGAGTGCACCACAGGCCCTGAGGGTTTCAAAAAAGGCGCCCGGATCCGGTTCACCCAACGCCTTATTCAACTCAGCGAAAACTCGCTCTGGAACCAGCGCACGCACCTCGCCAGAATCCACCATGTGCCGCATCAGCGCCAGAGTTTCGGGAGCGATCATGAAGCCTAATGACTTAAACCGTGCCATAAAGCGGGCGATCCGAAGAATTCGGACCGGATCCTCCACGAACGCATCAGAGACATGGCGAAGGCATCGGTTCTGGAGATCCTTGAGCCCGCCATAGGGATCGATTAACTGGCCATGGGCATCTCTTGCCATGGCATTAATGGTCAAATCCCGTCGCTTGAGGTCCTCTTCAAGCGAGACATCCGGGCTTGTTTCAAAGGCAAAGCCCCCGTAGCCCGGCGCAATCTTGCGTTCGCATCGGGCGAGTGCATACTCTTCGGCAGATTCGGGATGCAGAAAGACAGGGAAATCCTTGCCCACGCGGCGGTACCCCTGCGCCAAGAGCGATTCAGCATCACCGCCAACGATGACCCAGTCACGCTCTTTGGGTTCAAGCCCAAGGAGTGTATCCCTGATAAACCCTCCGACCAGATAGACCCTCATTTCACGGTGCCTCCGCCCCAAACCGAATTTTGCCTTCAGGCCGTCTTCCCGAAATTAGCGAAACATGAAATGTCTGAAGGTATGGGGCGCCGGGAGGGAGCACCCCTCGGTGGTTCCATTAATTAAGTCTGGCATGATGATCAGTTCACCACCCAACTGCCGAAGCCCCTGATTGAAATGAACATGTTCACAGACTTCCCAGCGGATAAAGGGGAAGAGTTTGTGACCTTTCGCAAAGGCTCTGACTTTACTTCCCACGTAAGGGCTTGGATTATTCAGGGCGAAGCTTGTTTTATAAATTCCCAATCCACCAAAAGCTGAATCCACACGAATCGGCGCATCAGCCGGCGATATCGAAAATAGCCGCTTTCCAAGGGTCTGATCAAAGGCCTCCTGATCCGTAAGATCACCAGCAAGAACGGCATCAAAGACTTCCTCCCGGCAATCAACAGGAAACCTTTCAGGATGTCGCAAGGCCCATAGATCGCGATAAAAACCGAGCTGATTCGGGAAAACCGCTGCGCGGCCTGGGACAGCCCTCAGGTACTCCGTTGCCGAAATAAACGCCTCCTCATCGATCCGATAATCTGAGGCATCATCGAGGTCCATGATGACCAGAAGGTCATAATCTTGGGCCCTCAGTTGGCGGGCTGCTGAAATACAGTAATTCCTGATCATTTCGAGCCTAAGGCAGCGAACAGCAATCGCCCCTATCCCATCCAGGGAAACCATCTCGAACGAGTCTCGATCGACTGCCCATTGCGCCAAAATGGCCTTGGTATCATCCGTGGAATCATTCTCGACAATCAGACCCGCATGGCGATGAGATAACTTCGCCAAGCGATCCAGGTTGGCCAGCGCGCCAGGCAGGAACGTGGCAGAGTTTCTGGCAACGCCGATGAAAAAAATTGAGGGCGCTTCATTAAACATGCGGGTCTCCCCAAACACCTCTGCAGAGTGGCGCTTTAAAAAAACTCGCTGATTGAAGATAGGGATCGTCGGTTATAGCCGAACCCCTCCACTGGCCTTGAAATGTGACCATGGTGATCAATCCATGCTAAAGATCGGCATACGTATTACAAAAATCCCTATAGGCACGCTCTAAGCCCACTGCAAGTGAGGTCGAGGCCGTCCAACCCAGACCCTGAAGCTTACCCACGTCCATGAGCTTTCGCGGGGTTCCATCCGGCTTGCTGGGGTCAAAGACAATGTCTCCCCGATAGCCCACCACGTCAGCAACGAGCCTCGCAAGCTCTGCGATCGAAACATCCTCTCCAACGCCGATATTAATGAGGGGGGGATCAAAAAGACCGGTGGCCGATTCATCGCTCCCAAGCAACCCTTCATAGACCTTAGAGTCCAAATTCATCAGCCAGGTGCACGCATCGGCCATGTCCTCGCTGTACATGAACTCGCGGCGGGGTGTTCCTGTGCCCCAGACAACCACCTCCGATGCTCCCGCACGCTTGCCTTCATGAAATTTCCGGAGAAGGGCAGGGATCACATGACTGTTTTCAAGATGATAGTTATCCCCGGGACCATAGAGATTGGTCGGCATGGCCGCCAGAAATTTTGTGCCGAACTGACGATTGAAACTCCAACACATTTCTATTCCGGCAATCTTGGCCAGAGCATAGGCCCGATTCGTTGGCTCCAAGGGCCCCGTCAGCAAGGCCGTCTCCTTCATGGGTTGGGGTGCCTGCTTGGGGTAGATACAACTCGACCCCAGAAAAAGAAGCCGCTGGACCCCTTCTTTATAGGCCGACTGAATCACGTGCTGCTGGATCGCGAGGTTCTCCAGAATAAAGCTTGCGGGATAGGTATTGTTCGCGTGAATACCGCCGACCTTGGCTGCTGCAAGAAACACATAATCCGGCCGGGTTTCCCTGAAAAATTGGGCGGTTGCAACGCCGTTCGTCAGATCGACTTCATCGCGCCGCCTCAAGATCAGGTTTTCATATCCCTTCGACCGAAGGTTTCGAACCAAGGCGGAGCCGACAAGCCCTCTGTGACCTGCCACATAGATTGTGTCCGACGGCTTCATTCGGCCCTACTCGTGATAGTCATACGCTGCATAACCATGCCGTTTGACCAGTTCATCCCGCTCGGCACTCTTGAGGTCTTCACGGACCATTTCAGCAACCAGATCCTCAAACGGCACCTTGGGGGTCCAGCCAAGCTTCTCCTGCGCCTTGGTTGGATCGCCTAGAAGGGTCTCAACTTCCGTGGGCCTAAAGTAGCGGGGATCCACCCTGACGATAGCCGCACCCTTTTGGCCCCCTTCAAGAAGGTAACCGACCTCATCAACGCCTGATCCTTCCCATATCAACGCCATCCCTAACTCCTTGGCCGCGGCATTAACAAAGTCCCTGACGCTGAACTGGACGCCCGTGGCGATGACGAAATCTTCGGGCTGATCCTGCTGAAGCATCAACCACTGCATCTCAACGTAATCCCGGGCATGCCCCCAGTCCCTGAGAGCATCCAAATTCCCCAGATAGAGGCAATCCTGGAGGGAAAGCTTGATCCGGGCCAGTGCACGGGTAATCTTGCGCGTGACGAACGTTTCACCGCGCAACGGGCTTTCGTGGTTAAACAAAATGCCATTGCAGGCATACATGCCATAGGCCTCCCGGTAATTCACCGTGATCCAATAGGCATAGAGCTTGGCCACCGCATAGGGGCTTCGGGGATAAAACGGCGTCGTCTCTTTTTGAGGGATTTCCTGAACGAGTCCATAAAGTTCGGAGGTCGACGCCTGATAAAACCGGGTTTTTTTCTCAAGACCCAAAATACGAATCGCCTCCAGAATGCGAAGTGTTCCGAGGCCATCGGCATTTGCCGTATATTCGGGGGTATCGAAACTTACCGCCACATGGCTCATGGCGGCAAGGTTGTAGATCTCATCGGGCTGCACCATCTGGATGATCCGAATCAGATTGGTTGAATCGGTCAAATCACCATAGTGAAGCACGAAATTACGGTTTGAGACGTGGGGATCCTGGTAAAGGTGGTCGATACGATCCGTGTTGAACAGGGAGGCTCGCCGCTTGATGCCATGAACCTCATAGCCCTTTTGCAATAACATCTCAGCAAGATAAGCGCCATCCTGCCCCGTAATCCCCGTAATCAAAGCTTTGCGTGTCATGTCGTCCTCAATGAATAATCGGGGCCGACAGGTCCCCGGATGAATCTTTCGTGTGTTTGAGCCTGTCGATCTGGGCAAAAACCATGCGCTGAATCATGCCTTTGAAGTCCGTCTTTGGCTTCCACCCCAGCACAGATTCAGCCTTTCTGGCATCCGCCAAAGTGACCCCTGTCTCCAAGGGGCGCACCAACTGAGGATCGCTAAAGATCGAGTCCGTCCATTCAAGTCCAACGCTGGCGTAGGCGATATCGCAAAGCGCTTCAAGCGAGTGGAGCACCCCAGTTCCAATGACAAAATCATCGGGTTCTTTGTGCTGCAGCATCGCCCACATTGCTTCGACAAAGTCGGGCGCATAGCCCCAATCCCTCGATATTCCAAGGTTCCCAAGCGCAAGTCGTCCGCCTTGAACAATGGGCTTTCCCATCTCGTTCAGTGCGGGGGAATCCTTGATCCCCAATGCGGCACAGGCTGCCCCGTAGGCCACTTTTTGCGTGAGAAAATGTAGCGGCCTTCGCTCACTCTCGTGATTGAAGAGGATTCCGCATGAGACCCAAAGATTACAACTTTCCCGATAGATCCGAGCCATTTGATGCGCATAAATCTTCGAGGCGGCATAGGGGTTGGTCGGATTAAATGCGGTCTTCTCATTTTGGGGGAATTCCGCTACGGCACCGAACATTTCCGAGGAAGAGGCATGATAGATTCGCGCCTTGGGGCAATGATGACGTACCGCCTCAAATAATCGCACTACCGACAAGCCATTGAGGATCAGGGTCTCACTGGGTCGAACCCAGGACTCCCCGGGGCGCGACTGCGAAGCCAGATTGAAAATTTCGTCTGGCTGACTTTTTTGAAGGGCATCGGCGATGTCGACCCCTTCGGCGAGATCACCGTAGAAAATCTCAATACGATCTTTCAGGGAGGATGCAAAATTTGGCCGGAGCCAACTCTCCCTTCGGGCAAAACCAACGACTCGATACCCTTTCCCCAGAAGCAGTTCGGCCAGGTAGGATCCGTCCTGTCCGGTGATGCCGGTAATCAGTGCGGTCTTTTGAGGGATCAATCAGAACTCCTGGCCATCAATACGGATCGACTGCCCACAGACGATCTCAGTTTAAATTTTAAATAGGTCGCAATTATACATTGCGCGCAGAAGCGCTCCCAAAGCTCCCTCACTCTGGGGCATCCACTGGGAATCTCTTGGGCGTCGCAAGCGCTTCCTCATAGAGAGTTACCAAGGCATCCCTGCTGGCTTCCCACTGAAATCGGGCAACGCGCTCTGCTCCCAAGGCTTTCATCTCTAATCGCCTCTCGGGGTTTTGCTCCAGTGAGGACATCGCCGAGGCCCAGGCCTCATGCTCTTGAGGCGATAAAAGCGGTCCTGCATTTCCGAGAATCTCAGGAATAGAGCTGGATTTGGAGGCGACTGTCGGAGCGCCAAACTGCATTGCCTCAAGAATTGGCAACCCAAACCCCTCAAAAAAAGAGGGATAGAGATTGGCAAAGCAGTGCCGATAAAGCCAGATCAGCTCGTCATCCGAGACATAGCCGGTGAGAATGACGTCGTCCAGCACGCCCAAGGCTTTGAGCTCGCGCTGAAAATCGTCCATCAGCCATCCTGCCCCTCCCGCAAGAATGAGAGGGAGCGGGTCTTTGCTGTGCTCTCGGTGATTCGCATAGGCGCGTGCAAGCCCAAGGTGATTCTTTCGAGGTTCAATCGTCCCGACGCTCAGCCAGAAACGCTCTGGCACAATGGATTCAGATAGCTTAGGACGAGATCCCTCTCGCTTGGCATCGGAGAAACGTGAGCAGGGGTAAATGACCCGAATCCGATCTTCCGGAAAGTGCGGAAAGACCTCTAAAAAATGCCTACGCGAGGCTTCAGAAATCGCGACAATCCAGTCTGCATTGACGCTGGCCCTGAAGTTGCCGCTAAAACAGCCGATACGGTTCGCCTCTGTGGTCCATGAGGGCTCGACAAGAAAAGAAAGGTCATAAAAAGTGTAGACCAGACGCGTGTCATTCAGCCCCAAAGGGCACCAAAAGTTATTCGAGTGAATAATGTCTGGATGCCTGAGTTGTGCCTCGAGGCCGGGGGCATTCCAAAACTGCCGCGCCTCCTCCTGGGTCCTGAATTTAGGCCCATAGCTCGATTTCGCCCGCGGATAGGGGTTCTCATCAGGCATCTGGGGATCAAAGAAGTGGTCGCCAAAGGTCGGGTAAAAATCGACCGCCATCTCCCTCGCGTCATTGACGAGGCCCAAAGCCAGCGCATGGGCAAAAAACCCGCACCCCGCCTTCTGCGCTCCGGTCTGTGAAACGTCAAAGCCAATCTTCATGCTCATCGTGAGACTTTCCTCATCCGAAGACTTCAAGGAGATTCATCTTTGCACCAGCGGAATCTTTCAGGCGACAGCCCTTGAGCATCAGGGACAACTGCCGCTCATCTGTGCCTAAGCCCTGCGCAGAGGGGACATAAACCGGTAGGAAGCGCCATTCAATAATCTGTGCCTTTTGATCTAAAGGCACCGAGATGCATTGCTCTTTGCCTTGCTCCATCTTCCATGTCTTACGATGAGCTCCATCAACCCACAAAGCCAATTGCACCGATCCTTCGGGCATCCAGCATTCGGTAGAAAAATCGAGTTCCAACTCTCGCCCGGATGTACCGGCTTCGCTCTGTATCCATAGGTGAGGGCCCAGCCAACCATCTTCGTATCGCCCGACCATCTGCCAGTGCGGGGTGTGTGTCTCGAGGGCCCGCTCGAATAGGGTCATGTATTCGCGCGCCATCTGCAGGTGATCGGAGAAAACCGTTGCCCGCTCTCTACCTCTTGAAATCAGGGTTTCGCGCAGTGCCTGATGACTCGCCAGGGAAATCAGTGCGGTCACCAAAGAGTCGGGCACCCGGGGGTCAAAAAGGATTGCTGCATCACCCGCCACCTCCGGGAGCGAGGTCAGGTTGCTGCAGGCCACCGGAACCCCCATCGCCATCGCCTCAATGACCGGCATGCCAAATCCCTCATACAGCGAAGGAAAAACCATACCGAGACTATTGGCGATCAATGTCCCAAGTTCAGGTGTCGAAACATAACCTGGAAAGATGATGGCATCGGCAAGCCCCATGCGCTCAACCGCTCTTTTTAGCCCATCCCTGCGCTCTCCCGGGGCCCCGGTTAGAACCAGCTTCACGGACTTTGGCAACCCCTTCCCCCAGGCGAGCCCCATGGCTGTGAGCAGCACCTCATGATTTTTATGCGCCCAGAAGTTAGCGGGGTAGATCAAAAAATTTTGCGGGGAAAGGTTCCATTGCTGAAGACATTCCACGGGCGCCAGATGCTTGACGCGCTCGGCCAAGCGAATATGGACCGTTTCAATGCGGTCTTTGGGAATGCCGCCGTGCTCCATTGCCGAATCTCGCGAATAATCTGAGATTGCCGCAAGCACGGTGGCTTTTTCGGCCGCCCTGAGGAAGGCCTGATCTCGGTGGTAGACATCCGAACTCGAAAAAAACTGAGGGTAGGTCTTGTACTGAAGGTCATAGATCGTGCAGACCGCAGGAATTCCAGGCTCGTAGTAGGTGGGATCCGTAAAGGGACAAAAAAGGAGCTCCGCCCCCATGCTTTTGAGCAAGGATTGCCCCCCTGACCCCAATGATAGTGCTGGAGATGCCAAGGGCCTTAAACCCATCCTGCGCTTGACTCCACCCCATACCCGACGTAGAACCCGCCTGATCTTGGAGGGCGAAGGACGAACCTCCGAAGGCTCCTCTGCGGAAGAGGCCAGGGATAGCGATCTTAGCCTTACATTCTGGCGCTCCAGCATCATTAATTCGTTTTTTGACTCCTCTCTGATCAGAAGAGTAAAAGTGCAATCGGGATAGAGTTCGGCCATTCCCCGAATCAGCTCGAGAACGAAAACCTTGGCGCCCCCATTTTCCCCTCCGGGCAGAACCGGGGTCAGATCAACCGCCACATTCCAAACTCGGCTAGTCATCGGCTACACCGGTTAGCTTGATCAGTTTCTCCACCTCATCAAAACCTGCCATTTTCAATAATCGGCGAACCTTTTGCCGCTGGACCAACTGTCGGACCTCGGCCCGAAGGGCCTCAAGATCCTCCTCTCGATTCTGGACCATCTGCGTTAGCGTCTGAATTTGATCAAATCTCGCTTGCCGATCACGCTCCGAAATGGTGAGCTGTTCTGTCAAGGACTGAATTTGCTCAAATCGCGCTGCCCGGTCCGCCTCGGAGGTCTTCAAGGCTTCTGTCAGGGACCGAATTTGTCCAAAACGCGCCTCTCGATCCGCCTCCGTCGCCTTCAACTCTTCCGTCAAGGACCGTATCTGTTCAAAACGCGCTTCCCGATCCGCCTCCGTCGCCTTCAACTCTTCCGTCAAGGACCGTATCTGTTCAAAACGCGCTTCCCGATCCGCCTCCGTCGCCTTCAATTCTTCTGTCAAGGACCGTATCTGTTCAAAGCGCGCCTTCCGATCCGTCTCTGAAGCGCCGAGCTTTTGAAGATAGTCATTGGATTTCTCATAGACGTCGAGGAGCGCCCTCACCACTCTGGAGCCACTGGATGATTGAAGCGCCAACTGGATCTCAGCTTCCGGGAGAAATCTCAAAGGCGAGCGGCTTACCGCGAGAAACATATCGTACTGATCAAAGATCGCCGGAAAAAAATGCAGGTGATCAGCGCCAAGCTCCTTGAAAAACTGCTCGATCGATGAAGGGCTAAACAGGAAGAGATGCTCTCGGGGCTTTAGCTGTTCGAGAAACGCAGCCTGATCCTTGACCAAATCTTCATAAATCATCTCGGGCCTGTAATCTGGCGTCTGGATCAGGAGAATGCCCTCGGGCTTCAGCAAGCGAAGGCAATGTGCCATCGTGCCCGATGGATTTGGAAGATGTTCGATGACATCCATCAGGACGATTGCGTCAAAGCTTCCTTCGGAAATCGCATGCGTTTCAATCGGCCCTTCAAGGACATCAATATTAAAAGTCCGTCGCCCATAATCGACGACCCAGGGACTCATTTCGAGACCTATCGCATCGAATCCGCTCTGCTTGAGCAACGCAACGAAGCTACCGTGGGCGCAACCCAGCTCCAGAACCTTGCCGGGGGGGACAACCAGCTCCAGTAAGGCCTTTAACCAAAAGAGGTTTCGTTCTGTCAAATCTGCGCGGGACCGCGTTTCAAAATCGCTGTATCCAAAATTTTCCTGCTGATGCCTCATCCAATAATTTTTGCCATAAAAATCCGCCTCGTCATCCTTGACTTCAAATTCTTGGGCGTTGAAATCATGGGCATAAACCAAGGTATGACAACGAGGGCAACGACGGTAATCAGGGCCAAATTCGCCCGACGTTTCAGAACCACACCAACATTTGCTAATCATCCACCATCTCCCTTAGGGGGTTCCCGGCCCCATCATCTGTGTTCCGCGGCTGCGCCTTATCTTCTGAACTCGAGGATCTCCTATGGCCCACCTGAAGGGATCCATGAAGGTTTGCCACCCCATGATGCGTCAGCCTCGGAACTCCCAAAACCAGCGAAAGTGCAACCGACAGCACTCCCGCATCGCTCACATGGCAAATCCGGCTCTCTGATGCCGACATCTCCTCATGAGAAACCCGCTCTCGCTGATCCCACAGTGTGGCAGGGACCATCGACAGGCCCACCTCGTAGACATACTCACCAGGGCCTATGGAGAGCTCAAGCGCTTGACGACATAAAATGTGATCGCCTTTCTTTAAGGGTGCCGGAACAGGGCAACCAAATTGCCAGCTATTTTTCCCATGGACGATCACGCCACGCTCATTCTTGATCAGCAGCCCCACAACCGGGATTCCCTCCATCGCCGTTAGGAGCTCAAATTCGTAAAAGAAGTGGGCTGTATCGCCCTGACGATAAGAGTGACTTTCCTGATGTTCCGCGTTGCAGACCGTCAGAGAGATGCAGCGTGCACCGCCGTTGCCGATCTGGGTTTTATCCACAGGCACAAGGCGTGGGGATAGCGGAAAATCGAGGCTTCCTACCGATGATCCGGCTTTCTCCGTTTGAATAGCCTTAGTCGGACCCGAAGCTCCGGAGGTCCCTGA
Source organism: Methylococcaceae bacterium (assembly GCA_044350805.1). Taxonomy (GTDB): domain Bacteria; phylum Pseudomonadota; class Gammaproteobacteria; order Methylococcales; family Methylococcaceae; genus UBA6136. Next base: position 20,286 of record JBILGU010000002.1, on the reverse strand, counting down.
TGGGGGCTGGTGCAAGAGATAATAGTGTCGGGCGGCCTCTGAGGCATCTCCGGAGAAATGGATGTTCCCTTGATCGAGGACGATCGCACGCTCACAGTATTGCTCGATGTCGGGCATCGAGTGCGACACCAGAATGATCGCAGCCCCCTGTCGTCTCAGTGCCTCGAGTCGCTGATAACACTTCTGACGAAAGAAAATGTCCCCCACGGCCAAGGCTTCATCAATGATGACAATGCTGGCATCAATGTGGGCATGAACCGCAAACGCCAGACGCACGAACATGCCACTCGAGTAGGTTTTGACCGGTTGATCCATGAAATCGCCGATGTCAGCAAAATCTGCTATCGCCTCGAAGCGTTCGCTGACTTGCCTTCGAGAAAGCCCAAGGATCTGACCACTCAAAAAGACATTCTCACGACCGGTGAAATCAGGATTAAAGCCGCTCCCAAGCTCAAGGAGAGCCGCCACGCGGCCTCGGACATCCACTGCTCCTGAGGTGGCCGCCAAGGTCCCGGCCAGAATCTGCAAAAGGGTACTTTTCCCGCTGCCATTTCGTCCGATGATCCCAAGGGTTTCCCCCGGCCACACCTCAAAGGAAATCGCACGCAAAGCCCAAAACTCCCGATGGAAACTTGAACTTTTGCTGCCTTTACCTTGATGCCGCCAAGGAATAAACCTCAGCAGCGGCTGAAAAAGGAGCTCCTTGAGCCGATCACCCGGGCTTTCGAAAATCTCGTAACATTTGGAAAGATTTTGAACCTTGATAACCGGACGATCAGAGGACATCGGCAAACCCCCGTCGCACTCGCTGGAACCAAGCATAGCCCGTATAAAAGATCAGCACACCCAGCACCAGCGAAATCGACCAGGGCATCCAGTCCATGGGCTTGCCGAAAAGCATCACATCGCGAATTTCCATGACCGGAAGGGTGATGGGATTCCAATTCAGATAGGCCTGATAGCTCGAAGGTAGCACGGATGCGTCATAGAAAACAGGCGACAAAAAAAGGCTGACCGTCACCAAAAAACCCACAAATTGCCCAAGGTCCTTCAAATAGACCCCTAAGGCAGCGAAAAACCAGGTCAATCCCAAAACCATCAGGATCAGCGGCAACAGCACCAAAGGGGCCCAAACCGCGCCCAGGTGGACCTTAAATCCTAAAACCAGACAAAAGGCGATGAGCACCGCAAAATTAATGGCGAAATGAAGAAGCGCAGATATCACCGCGACCAACGCCAGAAGATCCAGTGGAAAAATGACTTTTTTGACGAAATTGACATTTTGAAGCATCAGGCTTGGCGCACGATTCAGACACTCTGCCAGAAAGCCATGGATGATCATGCCCGAAAAGAGAATCAACGCAAATCCGAACTGGTCCTCGCCGTAGCTCGGCCAGCGGGATTTGAAGGCGACACTGAAGACCAGCGTATAGACCGTGAGCATTAGCGCCGGATTGAGAAAAGACCAGAGAATACCAAGCAAGGATCCCCGGTAGCGGCCGATAAAATCTCTCCGGACCAACTCGTGGAGCAGGGATCGATGGGTGTAGGCAGATCTTAGGACGCCCAAGGGCCAGAGCAATCCTCGCCCAGCGCTTGCCCGATCCTGAACGCCCATCGGGTCGTGATGACGTTGAATACCTATAAAAATCCCCCGAGCCGATAAGAAATCCCCGGCTTTTTTAAGAAAAACGGCCTATCAGCCAGCTCTGCATTCTAGCAAAGTCAGTCAGCAGAGAGGCTTCACAAGGAACCCCAGATCACCCACGCAACTCCCTCGCGGCCTCCGGGGGATGCGATTGAATCAAGGCGTGACGTACTTCTTCGAGGACAGAGGGCCATTCCCTGTTTTCCTTCTGCCTAAACAATCGCGCGGAGGGATACCAGGGTGAATCCGTCCGATCAAGCAGCCACCTGAAATCAGGCGCAAAAGGCAACAGGATCCAGACCGGTTTTCCCAAAGCACCCGCCAGATGAGCTACGGAGGTGTCCACCGTCAAAACCAGATCCATGGCCTCGATTAACGCTGCAGTATCTCCAAAGTCATGAAGATGCTCGCCATGGAATGTGAGTTGCGGAAAATCTGCTATAGCCTCCTGATCCTGCTCACGTAAAACCTTTTGCAGCGCATGAAATTCGAAGGGCAGGCTGAGAATGGGGGCCAGCTGTGTCAGCGAAATACTTCGGTTACGGTCGTTGCGAAACACGGTCCCCCCCGACCAAACCAGTCCGATCTTGGGCCGTTCTGACGTTTTAAGACGCGCTAACCAAAACCCCATTCTGTCGGCCGGCGGCCTCAGATAAGGTATTTTTGAGGGAATGGTCGCCAAGGTCGTTCCCATCGCACCAGGCAGGCTCATAAGCGGGCTGTGAAAATCAAACGCCGGGGCGGGAAAGCCCGGCTGGATGAGGGTAATGGCTCCGCCTAGGGATATGAGGAGTGCCTTGAGTTCAGGCGGAGCCTCAAAAATGACCCGAACCCCCATCGCCGAAAGCTGAGGCAAATAGCGACAAAACTGGATCGTATCTCCGAGACCTTGTTCGGGATAAACGAACAAGGTGCGTCCGGCGAGGTTTTCCCGGCCGGTCCAGCGGGGCTTGCGAATCTGCCTTCTTTCATCTTTAAGCACCACATCCCAGCGCGCCTCAAAGCGGCGCCAACCCGCGCCATACTTGCCCTGAAGCAGTAGGATCAAGGATTGATTAAAAGGAGGGAGAGGATTCGATGGCTGGAGGCGGGCCGCGAACCCGTGGGCCGCACAAGCAGGATCCAGTTGGTTGGTCTCCTTAAGGGCATTGCCAAGATTCACATACACTTCGAACTGGCCTGGTAATACGATCAGACTTCTTCGATAGTGCCTTATGGCGGCCTCAAAGCGGTCCGCCCCTTTCAGGGTGTTGCCCATCGAAAACTGGACGGTTGCATTTAGGGGATCCAGGGCGAGAGCCTCCGTATACGCGTTAACCGCCTCTTCGGTCACTCCCGCCACTTCAAGAATATTGGCCTCTCGAACCCATGCCTCCTTAAATGTAGGATCGACATGCCGCGCTCTTCGGAAACAGGCGATGGCTGCCGAATAGTATTCCATCTGAATGAATGCTTCCCCTAGGTGCCAGTGGGACTGAACATGGTCTGGTCGCAAAGATAAGGCGCGGCAGAGGAAATGGACCGAGGCGAGGAGCTGATTGACTTGTCCTTCAAGAAGTCCTAACAGATGGTTCGCATCGAAATGTGAGGGTTCATCCCGAAGAATTTCTAAATAGAGGCTTTTTGCCTCTTCAAGGGATCCGTCCTGATGTTTCGAAAATGCATCATGAAGGCGGTCTGGGGACGATCGGAGAGAGGCTTGCATCGAATCGCTGGCTGGGTGACGGGAATCAAAGGGCGAATTCTAGCCTGAAAAGGGCCTATCCATCCGTTCACTGGAGAGCGAAGTTCTCCTTCAGATCCTTCACCAGTTGAAAAATGGCCGCCTCATAGCTTCGATTCTGGTCCTGTCGGTAAATTTTTGCGGAGGGATACCAGGGGGAATCCTCGCGATCCAAAAACCATCGGTTATCCGGTGTAAAAGCCACTAGTAGCCACAAGGGCTTGCCTATCGCACCAGCTAGGTGCGCAACCGAGGTATCAACAGAGATGACCAAATCCATATGCGCGGCAAGGCCTGCCGTGTCCAGGAAATTGTTAATGTTCTGGGTGTGGATCTTCACCTCGGGGTGATGCTTTAGCTCCTCTAGATCCTCCGGCCTGATTTCTTTCTGAAGACAATGAAATTCCAAAGGAAGCGCAAGCAGATCCCTAAACCGGGAAAGCGGGATACTGCGATTGTGATCATTCTTGAAGACAGTCGATCCGGACCACACCAATCCCACTCTTTTGCACTTCCTACTTCCAAGCCTTGCGCTCCAGTCTGAGAGAACCTCTTGGGATGGGAAAAGATAGGAGGCCTCGCTGGGTATGGTCTCAATGCACGTCTTGAAAATATGCGGAAGACTCATGAGGCATGCATGATAGTCCGCATCCGGTCGGTCTTTTGAAATCGCGGTGACCTCAATCCTTGAATCCATCGAAGCGATCAAGGGCAAAAGCTCCTGCTGGACATTCAAAACCACCTTTGCCCCCTGATCCGCCAGCTTCTTGGCATATCGGCAAAAATGAAGGGTATCGCCAAGGCCCTGCTCCCAGAACAACAAAACCTTCTTACCCTCGATCCCTTCCAAAGCCTCTGCCGTCAGTCGCGGCAGAGCACTTTTCGCTCGAACCCCATTTTGTTGGAGCTCCAAGAAACGCCACTCATTCTCAGCCCATCCCTCCAAATAATGGCCAATCATCAGCAGCGTCATCGAAAGCCCAAGATGCGCATTGGCAAAATCTGGCCAGATTCGGATAGCCCTTCGAAATGCCGTGATCGAAGCCTCAAACTGCCGCAGCTCGCTCAGGACCGTGGCACGATTGTGAATGGCCTCTGAAAGCCCCGGGCTCAACATAAGAGCACGGCGGTGATCCCTCATTGCAAATTCAAAATGACCCGACTCCTGATCGAGCTTGCCTCGGTTGGTTCTGGCTTCGGCAAAAAAGGGATTGAGCATGATGGCACGCGTATAGGCCGCCCGGGCACTCTGCCTTTCCAGAGTCTTTTCAAGCGTCAATGCGCCGTTGGAATAGCCTTCAGAAAGCCCGGGCTCAAGGATCACGGCGACACCCGCGTGATAACGAGCCCGCTCAATTTTCATCAGGGGCATGAGCGCGGAAGCAAGATTGCTATGGATTCTCGATTGATCCGGCTTGAGACTCAGAGCGCCCTCATAGTATCTCGCTGCCTGCTGAAAATGGCCCTTGCGATGATAAAGCGAGGCGATCATGAACCAGGCTTCGACACTCGCCTCGTCAAGCACGAGGCTTCGCAAATAGACCTTCAACGCATGATCGAGCGCACCTTGATCACTCAGAAAACCCCCGATCCGCCGCAACTTATCGGGGGAAATGCCCTTTGACGTCACAAGATCCAGCGCCAGCTGATCCAGATCCGAAGCCATTCCATAACGCGCGCGTTGAAGGGCCGCTTCGATTCGCACCATCCACGATTCCGTGGACACGGATGAGAGGTTCAGATCAGAATCTTGTCGCAATGCCATGACATCTTGGGTAAAAAAATAACCTCATTCTAACGTGTTGAAGCCTTCCCTTGGGTTGCTCACCCCAGGTCTTCACCACGCCGAAGCTAGCGGGCATCTGGCTCACCATCGAAAAGAGCGCACATCTGATGGATGCTCTGCGCTATGCTTTCCCTTATGTCCTCGATGTCCTCGCCCTCATCCAAAGACCCCTTGCGAGAGGCTCTTCAACTGCATGCCTCGGGCGCATTGGAGACGGCGATCTATCACTACCGATGGCTTCTTTGCCAAAACCCTACAAACCTTGCTGTTTTGGGTCCCCTGGGAACTGGGCTTGCACAAATGGGAATGCCCTCTGCGGCCCTTCCCTGGTTCGAACGGGTCCGGGCACTCAAACCGAATCATGTTGAATTAGCCACCAATCACGTGACCGCTCTTCTGGCCCTTGGCGCCTGCGAGCGCGCGGCGACAGTTGCCAAAATTGCACTGGTCTTGCAGCCCGCGCGGAGCCAGTACTCTATGGACCTCGGGAAAGCTCAAACCGCCGGGGGCCTCGAGGACCAGGCACTTAAGATTATCCGATGGGCCCGTCTGCTGGAGCCCACTCGAGCGGACCTTAGGGCTTGGACGGCGGAACTCTGCCTCAGCATCCAGCAGCCTGAGAAGGCTCAAAGATGGATCATTCAAGCGATCGAAATGGATCCCAAGACCGCCCCCTTCTACGCCCTCCTCGGAAGGAGCAAACAGCAGACAGCAGAGCTTGATGGATCCCTCGCCTCATTCGAACGATCGGTTCTTCTCTCACCCCTGGATCTCCACTCAAGGTATTTGGTGGCAGAGCTCCACCGGGGGGCAAAAAAGCTAAGAACCGCCCAAGGGCAATTTCATGCGACACTTCTGATCGCTCCCGCTTCGGTCAAGTCGATGCTCGGGTTGGCACGATGTCAGATCCCTGCTAGGGATTTCGATGATGCTTTAAGGTGGATCGAAAGGGCGCAATCCATCTCGCCAAGTGCTCCAAGCATACGGGCCCTCAAGGCGAATACGCTAATCGATGCTGGCCTTCATACCGAGGCCTTGGCGGTTTTGCATCATTCCATGCTTCTTTTTCCCGACATTCAGGAGACCTACCTCAGGCTTTCGGTTTTAGACATCCTGCGTGAACATCTGGGCAATGCCTTAAAGCATCTTGACCGACTGGAAGTACTCGCGCCCAGTCTCCCTGCAGCATCTCTCTGCCGCGGTGATGCCCTCACCAGTGCCCGGCGTTTCAATGAGGCAATCCGCGCTTATGAAATCGCGATCGAACGTCGATTTTGCCTCCTCGAAGCCTACACCGGCAAGGGAAGTGCCGAATTTAAAATCGGTCGGCTTGAGGCCGCCCTCATCAGCTTCGAGAACGCAGTAGCGGTCAGCCCGGATGCCCCCGAGCCCCGGCTCCAAAGAGGCAATACCTTGATGGCCCTCAATCGCTTCGATGCGGCACTTAAGGACTTTGATGCAGTTCTTGATGCCGATCTGGCAACCGTGCCACTTTACATTCATCGAGGCAATACCCTCTTTGCGTTAGGCCGCCTTGATGAAGCCCTTCAAAGCTATGAGGACGGACTTCGGATTGAGCCCTCCTCAGTCGAAGCTTACATCGGCATCGCGGCCGTTCACCAAAAGTGTCGACGCTATCGTGACGCACTAAACGCACATGAAGGAGCCTTTAGGCTCAGCCACCGGGACCCTCTTCATCTGGGCAGTCTGATCTACTGCAGCATGAAAAGCTGGGCCAGAGATCAATTGGCGGCGTATCTCCATGAGGGGCTTTTGCGTATTCATGAGGGAAAAGATATTGGCAATCCCTTCCCCCTGCTCACTGCGATTGATGACCCTTTCATCCTCAGGCAAGTGGCTGTTTGCCATGGCAAGTCCCTTTCAAAGCTTAACGCGCCGCCCCCATCAGACCTCAGAGCCACTCCAAAAGACACGCGCGTCACGATCGCTTATTTTTCTTCGGATCTTGATCGCCAGCATCCCGTGGGTGTCAACCTCCAGCCGCTTTTGAAGGCCCATGATCGGCAGCGCTTCAAGTTGCTTGCCTTCAATCTTTCTGAAAACAACAATGCGGATCTTTTGCCCCTGTTTGATGAAGTCCATCAGGCCTTTTGCCTCAGCGATAGTGAGATTGCAGTCCTTGCAAGAGAACGATCGGTCGATATTGCGATCGATCTCAACGGTTATACGGAGGGAGCAAGGACTTCCATTTTTGGATTCAGGCCGGCGCCCATTCAGATCAACTTTCTGGGCTATCCTGGAACGATGGGAACCTCCTTTCATGACTTCATCGTGGCCGATGAACAGGTGATCCCAGATTCAGCCCTTCCTGCTTATACCGAGCAAGTCCTGAGGCTTCCTCACTTCTTTATGCCCTATGACTTCAGATCGTCAGAGGAAAACCAAGCGCCTCGCCCAACCCGAGCCTCCTTCGGGCTTCCCGCTGATGCTTTTGTCTATTGCTCGTTCAATGACTTTCACAAAATCACCCAGACAATGTTGTCGTCTTGGATACATATTCTTCGGGAATCCGAGAATAGCGTGCTTTGGCTTGCTTTACGGGGGGACGTGTCCGAGACGGCACTTCGAAAGATCTTCGAGTCGGAGGGTATCGCATGGTCAAGGGTCATCGTGGCGCATCGTGTCGAATCCGCGGGACAACACCACGCGAGGCTCAGTCTGGCCGACCTGATGCTCGACACCTTTCCCTACAACTCACACACCACGGCTTGCGACGCCATCAAAAGCGGTCTTCCCGTCTTGACCCTCTGCGGGAATAGCTTTCAAAGCCGAGTGTGCTCGAGCCTACTTCTATTCCTTGGATCTCATTCGCTCATCGCGCAAGACAGGGTTGAATTCACGGAAAAGGCCGTAGCATTGGCGCGGGACAAAAAAAAGTTTGCCAAGGTAAAGGAGGCTTATCTTCGTGGGCGAACGAAACTGGTTCAGCCCGACGCCTATGCCCGATCACTGGAAAAACTCTTCAGTTCCATCCTCTCGTCTAATTGATTTCGGACTAAGCCTGCATATGTCCCAAATTTAGATTACAAATTGAGAGCCCACGACAGCACTTTAGCCGCGCAAGCGTCTTTGGATCATTCTGTAAATGGTCCAACCTACAAGGCCTATGGAAATCCAAATCCCAATCTCTGAAGCAGTCCTGAGACGCAAAAAAGCATCGCTTTTGGCATCCCAGCCCTCGACCCAGAGGTAAGGGTATCCCAGACTTCGCCAATTCGTTGGCTCTCCCCAAATCGCTAAGCCGTTCTCAAAACCCAGCGAAGCCGTCGGGGCCCGCGGTGGGATCTGGTACCCCATGATACGGGTCATGGCCTCATTCGGAGCCGAGAACGCGAGGCCATACCAAGTTGACGGCTTTAGTCTTGGTAGCGCCAGCTGCAAGGTCACATAACTCTCTTTGTGTTCTATCCTCACTCCCTTGATCACCGATTCGTAAAAAGGCTTTTCCGCTGGGGGAAATTTACCTTCCGGAACTTCGTAGAGACTCACTTTAAGATTCCCAGAAAATCCTGCTGCATCAGCAGGGGTTGCAACCATCAATGCAACTGATCGAATCAGGTATTCCGAAGTCCCTGTCTTGAAGGTTAACCCAAAAGAATTTTTGAAGGTCCCTCCAGAAGTGATCCACCCCGGTAAGGGCGACAGGGGAGCAGTGGCCCGATCCGTATTATCCAGGAGCGTTTCCGCCGGAAGCCAAGGTGCAAGATACCTCATAGGGCCCGCCTCAGAGGCCAACACAGGCGATGACGCAAAAAACAAGGAGAGAATCAAAATCCTCCATGAGCGGTGGAAATCAAAAGATATGGAGTGAATATTCAATGTAAATGCCCTCTGTCTTTGTTTGCACAGCGAGGCCAGCATGATCGATGCAGGCCCCCTTTTGATCGGAGTGATTTTGGCTCAGTCTTGAGCGGCCCTGAATCCAACGACGAAACCTAAACCACCCTTGGGGTCAAGTTCGGAAGCAGGCCGGCTGCTAGAGATTCGGAGTCCCCTTGGGGAGGAGGGATCAAACCCCCTGACAATGACCTTCCGGTTTCCGTCCGTCAACGGCGTAATGAAGGTCCCCAGGGTCTCGGTTGTTGAATAGGCCAAGTAGTCTGGGAGTGCCCCAACATCGGGGGGGCGAACTAAACCCACGGAAACATCCAACTTTTGACCTAGCTTCAAAGGTATCGGAATCTGACCGCCCCCAGCACACCAAAAGTCCCGCCACGCGGCATCCCCTGTTGGAATTTCGATGCATCGGGCATTTGTGCCGGCATTTTCCGAGAACGCAGCAGGCATCTCAGAAATCCCAAAAGCAAGACGTCGTCTATCCATTGACTGTAGCTTGGGATTTCTGAGGGGAACAAGATATTCGCTCAAGTGAATATCGAATTTAAACCGACCGTTTTCCCCCAGCCCCTCAGCCAAGGGGACCACAACCCAAAGGGGCTGTCCCAAGTTTCCCGCCATAATGTGATACTTGGAGAAGCTCTCAGATTTTTCGGGAACACCAATAGTGACCTCGGTATTACCACCCCCATGGAGCGGCACCAGCATCTCGAGGGCAGCATATTTTTGGCCATCCGCCGCCGAAAGGACCGGTAGCTCAAGCTCTGCATGCTCCGAACACCAGACCCCAAAACGCCCCGCCGAAATTTCTTGTGGCTTGCGGTAACACCCATCTGCCCCAGGCTCAATCGTGAGATGCCTGCCCTTGCCCGGAGCGATAAACTCCCAAAAAAACTGTGCCAAAAAACCCAAAACAAGTAGCCAAAGCACAAGACGCTCGGTATTCCGTCCGAGACACATGGAATTTCTTGACGCCCCTATGGCAAGGCCTGCCATCAGGAAGAGAACAACCACATTGGATGCCGAATAAAAGGTGTCATCAAAGAGGCCATATACACCTAAAGAGACCGCGCAACAGAGGGTAGCAATCCATGCCAGTGGCATGATGAGGTCTGATTCGGGAATCGTCTTGACTTGGCCGACTTTCTTGATGGCCTCACTAGCGCTCCAAGCGATTGCCAGGAGGATCGCCAATAGCGAGAAGACGCCAAGGTAACCCTGCTCCACCAACAACCCGAACCAGAGACTATGGGCATTGTTGAAGGTATGGTTAAGAGGACCCCCGCCCGGACTGAAATACTGGCCCGATGGCATGACAAAGTGATTCGCGTACCAATAGGCAAACGAACCAACCCCACCCCCTAGAGCAGGGTGCTCTTTGGCAAGCCGTAAGGCGGGATCAATGTAGACGGTACGGTCTGTTGCATGAGAGACCGCCTTAAGCCTTTCCACGTAGCGCCCGTAATTCCCCTGCTCGCTCACGATCATGATACCGACTGACAAGACAAGCGTTGTAGGCAAGGAAATCAGGATTTTTCGCCAAAGCCCCCAGCGGACATCCTCCCTTACCCGTCGGGCCCCATTTGACCCAATGGCGTAAACACACCCCCAGATTGCCACCAGAGTGAATGGATAAGATAGCCAGCCCCCCCGCGCAAAGGTGAGGATCAGAACATACTCCCCAAGAACCAAAAGACCAATGACGAGAATGTTTCTGATCCATGTTCTCAATTGAAAGCCAAACAATACAACGACTGCTGGAGCCAATGCGCTGATGTACATGGCGCACCATGCTGGATGTCCAAAAATAGATTGGAGCCGCAATGGCGTTCCATCGGCTTTAACTCCTGTGGCAATACTTCTTAGACCCGACAAGGACAACAGCCCAAAATATTCTCCGAGCCCCAGCACTATCACAAGGCAATAAGACCCCACGAAACAGAGAAGAAGATATCCCGCTGAAGGCAAAGACCCTCTTCCCACTCCTTCAACCAGGAGCGTCATTAGCGCTAAGGCTGACATGATCACCATCAGCCTCACAAAGATATATAGCACCCAGGTTTCCTTCACACCCGTAATAGCAGTCGCCTTTTGCGCCCCGAGCTGCGCAAACCTTACCCCCCACTCGTCGGCGGGGATCGCCATGAGACTGCCCAGCGCCGTAAAGCAAAAAGCAACCATCGCGAGAAAGACCGGATGACGGAGACGAATAAATGACCAGGGGGTGGTAGACTGAGATGAGGTAATAAGGTGCCTCAACCAAAGCCCGGCCGTAACGCCCCCAAAAGACCTCAAAAATAAAGACGTTTCGGCGGACCCTGGGTAATCTCCTCCAAGTGGAAGCACGCCAACGATAAAGACGGCAAACCCTAAACGGGGATAGATTCCGGTTAAAAGCAGCAGGGGGGGTAGGAGATTCACCCATGAAGCTTCAAGGTCCTGAAGTCCACCCCAAACCAGCCAAAGCGACCATAGCGCTGCAAGGCACAGATAACCTTCCCTTGCCGCAATTAAAGCTCGACTCATGGCCTTGGACCCTGCCTCAGGCCGGACTTACCCCAAGAAACCGTTTTCATGATCACAGCCTGAACAACTTTTTTCCACAGCTTAAATTCATCAACAGAAGAGATTGATTCATGCGCACGCGTAATCTTATCGTCGTATTTTTCATAACAGCCACTTCCATTGTATCGCTTGTTCTTTTCTTCCTACAGGACGAGACATCCTCGGAGGCCCCGCCTCCGGGCGCTTCCCTTCAAAAACCTGCCAAGACTCCCCTCAACGCTTCTCTAACCGATAACGGTACCAAGAAATCTGCGCCCCCTGCCTCCGTGCCAGACCTTAAAGGCATTGAGCTTGACCCAAACAAACCGAGGCCATTACCGGCGATCGCGGACACCATGCCCTCGAGTCCACCGCCCATGCCAATGACGGTCCCAGCAATGCCTTCGGAGCCTCCGCCCATGCCTAATCTGGTGGCTCCCGGGGATGGATCCATGCCCTACGATCCCAGTGTCTACGATCCCAAAACGCATAGAGCCACATCCAAAAACAACGCAGAGTCAAGACCTAAGGCAACGACCCCAAAAAAGGCCACCGTGCCCCCGAAGAATAACTCGAGCGAGCATCAATCCAAAAATGGGTCATTACAGAAAAACCCCTAAGGCTCAGGAGCAATTCAGATCAATTCGGCTTCTTCATGATCGCCACTCATCGTTGACTTCCGGCTCTAAAACTCTCGAAGCATGCCAAGGCCGGGGCTTTATTCAGTGAATTTTACAATTGCGAAGTCATTTAACCTTGACTTGGGCATTACATTCATCGATGAAAGCACCCAAAGCTCTTCCCCGCGATCTCATTCTTGGTCAGGCTCCTTGAACAGAATGTTAGCTCGGTCTAGCCCAAAGCCTCCCATTGCGGAGCTACTCTCGGGGGAAGGCCATTAGCATTTCGTTGATGATCCAGCCTCTTTATTGCGTCGAATCAAGAGAGGCGCGTCCGCCGAGCCCTCACTTAGCCTGAAACCATGCCCATCAGGATCTTTCGGGGTTCAGCCTGTCAGAGAACTGTAAGAGATCGAGATCCACCACAAATCCCTTCCCTTCCGACATATATCGCTGGGTTGCCTAAACGGCCCAATGAGTGCTCTTCCAAGCACGAAATGGAGAAAGTTGGCTTAACGAGGGAAAAGAAAGTTTAATGCTGCGCTTGCTGAATTAGTCGATCCGTCAGCCCAGGGTTACAGGGCGTCGGGGATTTATCCCCACCTTCAGGCGGCCTTTGATCGCGGGTCAATGTCGGTGGAGTTACGCCTCAAAATCATGGTCACAGCGGGCACTTAAACCCTGCGCCCCTTTTTTCAGAGAAATCCCCGCAGCCTTCATTCGATAGGCGCGCTCGGACGTGGCCTCCATAAGGCCCACCGACTCCGCTTTCGTCCTCATCAAATTCGCCGCTGTCGACTTCACGCGATTTGCATATCACCCAGATTCCTTTCAGGTCTTTTTGCGAATGCCTCCTCTTCAGATGAGCTTCAGTGCTCATCGATTGCAACGAGAGATTCCCGCCTAATCCCGTTTCTCCTCTTTCAGCCCTTCAGCGCAAACGAACCTAAGATGGCCTTTGCTGTATTCCTGATCGATATCCCAACATCTCTCGACGTCTTTAGCAGCAAGGCTGCCATCATGCAATCTCCGGGAATTGCGTAACCCACTTAACGCTTATTCCTGTCGCATATTCGGCAAAGTATTTCTTGCAAGTTTTGAATTTTCTGATGGATGCCGGCTCAACTCACCATGCCGCCTCACATCCGCTTACTGTGCGTCAGGTCAGCCAGGGTTTGCCTTCGGCTTCCCCCGGATTCGAAGCTACCCGCGTCACTCTTGAGGTTTGGCTAGCTCTTCCCTTTGTTGGGAGAGCAGAGGTCTTTCATCTCCAAGTAATTACGCCCTACCGGTCGCACAAATAGAAAGGCCGATTTGGTATCCCAAATCGGCCTTCAGACCAGCTGTCAGAGGCTAAAGCCTCCAACACAATTTCGATTACTCGAAGGTGTACTGGTTCAGTGAGTAACCAGTGCTATTGATATTAAGCACGGTTTCAGTTGTCATGGTGTTGGCGCCAAAGCCGGTAGGAGCATCTGAATCCGCCTTTGCAAGACCAAATGAACAGGGCTTACCTACCAATGCATTCAGGGTTGTGATTGCGGTGACGCTGGCTACGTTGGTAGCATCAACTGAATAGACGGTTGCACCACTCGCGTTAGGAGCACTACATCCCACGAAACCGACATAGGCGTCTGTGTCGGCCGCAGTAGTTGCTTCAAAAGTAAACGCCTGAAGGCTGTATCCAGAGCCCGGGATTGCCTGATTCACTGGCGAATAGCCCGCAGTCGAGCTAAAGAAGTAACCGTTAAGCGACTCGTTACCAAGTGCAGCAATAGCGCCCGCACAAGACGAACCAACAGCCACTGCTGTCGGCAGTGAAATGGTATAGGTACTACCAGCAGATGAGACTGCATCGACGGAGTAAACGGTAGCAACAGTAGTACCTGCTGACGGGACACCGCAACCCAGAACGACTACGTCAGCTGCTTGAGGAGCCAAAGACAGCGCCATTGAAGAATCCGCGTAACCCAGTCCAGCAAGGACTCCTGCTGCAAGAGCAGTTTTTGCAAAAGTATTGTTCACGTTAAACACCTCATTTTTCGAAAAATAAGCAATATCGCAGGCCCTACCTCACAAGAAGGCCGAAGACCTGTAGTGATTCTTTCACCCGAAACTCGGGATGTCAAGCTTAACGCACTCCGTTGCTTGCTTAAAAGCAACAATAATTGCGCCATAGCAACCTTGTTGCGATCAAGCATCACCCGGACTTGCCTTAGGTCCCTCAAAAAATCTTCACGCCATTTCCATAGAAAACACCATCTGTGCTAATTTTGGTTACCTTACGTCTGGTTTAGCTATTGTAGTCTAACCACACCAGCCAGCCCTCTGATTTGCCAGGGCATCTGGAGCACCTACCCACGCCATTGCCCCATAGGACATCAATCAACTGCACCTTGCTGGTTAAAACGTTTCCATGAAACACAGCATATTATTTGCTAAGGCGCTTGCACTTCATCAAGACGCTCACTTCTCTGAAGCCATCGCCATATACCGGAAACTTCTATGCCTTCGCCCAAATGCAGCGGGAGTCTTTGGACTTATGGGCACCGCAAAGAACCAAGAGGGCGATCACGCTGCAGCGATCCATTTTCTTGAGCGAACACTCGATCTCGAACCCGCACACGTAGCGACCCACTCTAATCTGGGTATTGCCCTCAAGCATATAAGGTTTCTCGAAAAGGCATTGGCATCTCAAAGAAATGCCCTTGTGCTTGACCCTTCTTTCTTTGATGGCATTCGCAATCTGGCCATGTGCCTGCAAGAGCTTTCGCGAGACCAAGAGGCGCTTAACTTTCTCCAGTTCGCGCTCCAGGTAAAACCAGACAACCCTGAAGCCCTCTCTCTCTATGGGGTCATTCTTGGCGCGCTTCACCGCACGGACGAGGCAGCAATCGCTCACAAAAAGGCCATCGCTCAACACCCCTCCCTTGGCGAAGCGCTCAACAACCTCGGGGTCGCTCTGCTGCAATCCATGAAGACGAGTGCGGCACTTACTATCACCCATCGGTCCCTGGTCATCCAGCCGAAAAATCCCGAGGGCTGGCTCAACCTCGGGACATTGCTTCTTCGACTTGGCCACAATGATCGAGCGCTTCACGCCTTTGAAGCCGCAATCACCCTACAACCTCACGAAGCCAGAGGTTACTTAGGTCGCGCGGCCACCCTGAAGTCAGATCGAGAGTTCCGCCTTGCCGCGGGGTATTTGGAGCGAGCGATCCAACTCGCGCCCGAGATGACCTTCACCCTCGTTCAGGCTGCGTATTGCCGATCGAAGGCATTTGAATGGGGGCCTATGAGAGACGACATCAAAAGGATCAAGAAAGAGATTGCTGATGGCCATTCAATCGATAATCCCTTTCCTCTCCTGACCTGCCTTGATGATTCGCGACTCCACCTTCTTGCGGCCCGAAGCTACACTCGAAAGGCTTATCCCGAAATCGCTAACGACGCCGCCAAAGGGCCCCAAGCCATCCAGGGCAAAATCCGCATCGGCTACTTCACCTCCGATCTTGATGTTCAGCATCCGGTACTCAAGAACCTCTATCCACTAATCGAACAGCACGATCGCTCGCGATTTGCACTTTTCTGCTTTGATAACTCCAGATCGGGTGAGGTCGTCGTTCGCGAACTTTTTGATGAAGTAGTGCACGTGAGATCCATGACCGCCCGCGAGATCGCGGCATTAGCAAGGCAAAAGAACATCCACATCGCCATTGATCTCAATGGCCATACCGAGGATGGCCGAACCGATGTCTTTGCAGCGCGTGCTGCCCCCCTACAGATCAATTTCCTCGGCTATCCAGGCTCCATGGGATCGACCTACCATGACTTCATCATTGCTGATGATTACGTCATCCCTATGGGTCAGGAACACTTTTATTCGGAAAAAATCCTGAGGCTCCCCTCCTTTTTCATGCCCTACGATTTTCTTGCCAACCGAATTAGGAAGCCCGTTGGGCTCCAGCGTAAAGACTATGGATTGCCCGAAGAGGGTTTCATTTATTGCTCGTTTAATGAGTTTCACAAAATCACCGAAGCGACCTTTCATTCCTGGATCACCATCCTCAAGCAAACAGAAGATTCCGTTCTCTGGCTGGCCAAGCGGGGCGACATCGGGATCCATACCATCCAATCCATGATGAGGCTTGCAGGGATTAGCCCTGAACGCATCATCGAGGCCCACCGTGTTGAGTCTCCTCAAGAGCACCACGCACGGTTGGCCCTTGCCGATCTGATGCTGGATACCTTCCCCTATAACGCACACACCACGGCCTGTGATGCGATCTTCGCAGGACTTCCCCTGCTGACTCGGGCGGGACAATCGTTTGCCAGCCGCGTTTCAGGCTCTCTCCTCTCAGAAATTGGGGTGCCTTCGCTGATCGCCACCAGTAGTCTTGAATACGTTGAAAAAGCCATTCTGCTGGCAAAGGAGCCTCAGCATTACCGGGCAGTGAGAAAGGCAATCAAAGCGGGGGTTGACCGAATCCCCCCTCCCGCCATCTACGCCAGAAACTTTGAGGCCTTATTAGAAAATCTAGGACGCCCTACCGTCTCTCAAGGCGGCGCATGAGACTTGCGTATCCCATCGAGGTCACGCCTTAGGTCGCATGAGGTCTTACCCCTTTGCCCCCACGAATATTGCGGGGCAGGGGAAAGCCCCCCATCGCACACCGCCAAGCTAGAATCGGGGGCTGCATTTGTATTAGTAAGTAACTTGTTTGATCAATCCCCCCTTATTTTTGAAAAGTTGGGGCCATACACCCAAAGACACCCCCCAAACTTGACGCTTCTTCCTTCCACCGAGAACACCGCGTGCCCCTGAGACTTTTGAGCGCCGCATCCTGGCTTTTCCTCGACCGTTTTGTCCGGATGGGGGTTGGTTTTGCCGTCGGTATCGTCTTGGCTCGGGTCTATGGCCCGGAGGACTATGGCCTTTTAAGCTATGTGATTGCGATGGCCTCGGTCTTTGGATGTCTCGCATCCCTTGGATTTGATGAACTTCTCCCAAGAGACCTCGCCTCCCCGGATCTCAGAGTGACCCGCCAGGATGCCGAGAAAACGGCGCTTTTCCTTCGACTCTTCGCTGAAGCTCTGGCCTACGGAGGATTGCTCCTTTTCTTTGGCCTGCACCAGGGATCAGAGGTCCTTTTTGGGTTTGCGGCCCTTTATGGCACCTATTTTCTTTTTCAAGCCACCGATGTCATCGAATTTGGACGCAGAGTCGATGGAGATTTTGCCGGCATCGCAAGGCTGAGACTTGGGGCCTCGGTATTCTCGGGCCTCCTTAAACTGGTCATCGCCGCCCTCAAGCTCCCTTTCCTCTGGATCTCAGGGGCGATGGTGGCCGAATTTCTGATCGCTACCCTCTATTACCTTCGGCGAATCATCAAAAACCCGGCGCTTGAGGGCGGAAAATTCAATCGGGCCTATGCGGGGAGCCTCCTTCAAAGGGCCGTGCCTTTGGTCCTTGCAGGCGTTCTGGGGATTCTTCAGACCCGGATGGACAGTCTCCTGATCGAGGAGACCCTCGGGGCAGGGCGCCTTGGCGTCTATGCCGCAGCGCTTCGGATGGTCGAACTCCTGGATGCCCTGGGCATCGTGCTGTCGATACTCCTGATCCCCGAATTTGGACGGCGCAAGGGCGCAGCCCTTGAACGCTGGGCTCGGGCGGCCTACCTTGCTGGAGTCCTTTTATTCCTGATGGCCCTTCCCGTGCTTTTTCTTTTGTGGCAGATTTTTCCCTGGGTCTACGGCCCAAAATTTCTTGAGGGCCAAAGCGTGATGCTCTGGCTTTTTCCAAGACCTTTTTTCTATTTACTGGGCATGATTCGGGTCGGGCTGCTTCTGAGCGAACAGCACTATCGGCGGATCCCGCTTTATAGTGCACTTTCGGTGACCCTGACTTTGGTGTTGTTTCCGCCCCTGACTTTAAAATTTGGGCTGGAGGGGGCGGCGATGGCAGGAACCCTCGGGATCGCTCTTTCCGGGCTCGGACTGGACCTCCTCGCGTATCCCCGAAACCTTCGACGCATGATCTTGGCCCCCCTGGCACTGCCGGAGCTGTTGCGGGCCCTTCGAGGCTATCACCAGGCCAAAGAGGCAACTACCCCACGGGAGCGGGGGCGCCCTTCAACCCGATAACGGGAATTAGCGGGCCCTCAGCCCAGATGAGAATGAGTCCGTTTTGTAAAAATGCGTTCGTGCCACCCCAATATATTAGAAGTTTCTAATATAAAGATCACGACGTCGTGATGTCGATTGGCTGATTTTCAAGGCGCCACTCCCTCTGCAATCGGAACTCCTTGAGGGTCCGGTGAAATTCCCGGTTGAGATCCTCCCGGACTCGTGACATTCCGGGGCGCTCCATGAAAGCCGATTGCCTGAGGTCAAGGATAATCGGCTTCAATCTCTCCAACTGCGGCTTATCGTCATAGATCGAAAGGATCAGTTCACGCTCCTCGATCAGCCCATCTATTCGAAACTTGAAGTGATCCTCGTTAAGCCGCTGATTGAAGGAATCGGGATCATTTTCCTCGTCACAGATTACTATCCGGATCCCACCGGCAGCCTTCGGGCGCTTGGCCTCCTCATAATCAGAAATGATTTCCTCGCAGAGCTCAGGGGCACCATGCTCCTTGATGATCGACAGCTGCTTTAAGAAAAAGTCTCGATTATCCCGCGCGAGCTCGGCAACCTTCAGCCCTAAACGAAAAAAATCGATCTCATCCTCTTCATAGCCATTGATGTGCTCCAGTATCCAATCCACCTGTCGGTCACGTTCCCGCTGATAACCCGCCCGAAAATATTCTTCTGCTGTGATGGGCTGACTCATTAGCGCAAGCAGATTGCTGTGCTCAACCCGATCCAGACGCGCCTTTTTCCATAAGCAACGAAGAAGATCATTGATCAGAGCGATCTCGGTGATCCCCACCGGCTGGTACTCCGCCATCAGGCAGCGCTCAAGCTCCTGATAGTCCGCTTGATTTTCATGGGGAAGGATCAAGGTCCCACTGTAGGCTCCGGTCTTGATTGCGTTTTGAGAGGTCTTGGCCTTTCCCGCCAGAGTCTTGGGGCCGCCCGAACGCTTTTTTTTGGCGACAGACTTTTCAGTCATCACTTTATTTCACGCAAACGGACTCCAGGCCGATCATCGGGTGAGCCAATGAACTCAACACCAGCGATCTCTAGTGCTTTTTTTATAGCCTGAAGGGTTTGAGCATTACTTGATGGCAGACCATCATTGAGCTCAATGCGCCGTATGGTCGCAACTCCAAGACCTGCGTTATTTGCCAACTCAACTGCGCTCCAATTTAACAGCGCACGCGATGCTCTTATTTGACAGCCTGTGATCACTTTTGTATCATTTAATGGTATTTATTGATCGCCGGATTTAGCTAATCAACTATGATGAATACTACGACGAATCAACAACTTGATGAAACCATTAGACGCATTGAGGGAGCCTATGCTCCAGCAACAATAAGAGCATACCGAGCAGACTTTGAAGCCTTCATCTATTTTTGTTCTGCCCTTGGCGAAGAGGCTCTACCCGCCTCACCGACCGCTGTAGCTCAGTTTGTCGAAAACCTCGCTAGCACCAACCACAAATCATCCAGTATTCGAAGGGCCATTGCAGGAATTTCTGCAATTCATCGACTCAATCGACTGACCGACCCAACCAAAGATCCTGACGTAACCCTCGAAATGAGGCGTATGCATCGGCAACTGGGAAGATTTTCTAAGCAGGCCTATGCGATCGATGCCAACATCCTCGAAAAACTTCTTGGCGCTACAGACAATTCCATCCAGGGCATTAGAAACCGCGCCCTTTTACTAGTTGCTTACGATACCCTCTGCAGAAGGAGCGAACTGGTGTCTTTGCGTCGAGAGGACATTCAAGTCGAAAGAAACTCCTCCTCAGAACCGATTTCATCCCGCATCCTGCTGAGACGAAGCAAGACAGACCCCTACGCACAAGGGTACCCGTTCACGGGGTTTGATCAGGCGGCCATTTTTTCGATCTGATTTGAGGCTGGGATTGAGTGGATGTGATCGATGGGTAGCCTGATGGTGACAGCTTCGCCCTGGATGCCTTCCTCGCAGA
>JBILGU010000078.1:0-2963 GCA_044350805.1 Methylococcaceae bacterium | reverse complement strand
TTGATGCCATGTTGATACTTGGCCCCGAACATGCTCGTGTTTTTGCACAAGCCAACTGGGGTCGTGAACGCGTGCTGCAAGAAATCAATGACCGATTGCAGATGCCTGGCAACGAGATTGTTCGCGGCGCAGGCGGAATGGCCGAAGGTGTTCAAGAGGCATTCAAAGATGCAACCCTGCCAAAATTTCGCCCAGGCGGATTACTCCTCGTACACGCTGGTGGCCCCGCAGGTCTCTTCAGTGCCATAGTCGGCGGCTGGGTCAACGGCGCCCCCGGCAGCGACCCAGTGACTAAAGTTGTCTCCCAATGAGCGTTTTAGTTTTTGGTGGGCGATCGCCAATTGCGCTTGCGCTCTGCAAGCAGCTAATTGAAAGCGGACGTGAAGTTCATCTCGTCACTCGCGAAGTTGACGGAGAAATACAGGCAATCGCCACCAGATTGAAAATTTATGCTCTACATCAGTGCAACCTCTTTGACACGGAATCAGCGATTGACCTTGTTACAAAGATTGATCAAAAAGTCAACCACTTAAGTGGTATTGCATTTCTCCACAGATACAGAGAGGGTAAATCAAGCCCTATAGATCAATATGTTGTTGAAGTCCTCACACCTTTTAAAATTTTGGAATCACTTGCAAAAGTTTCAAGAGACAATGAACTGGCAGTTGTACTCACATCTTCCCCTGCTGCAACTAAAGTCGTCTCCGACCAAGACTTTCAATATCACGCTTCCAAGGCAGCTATCGAACAACTTATAAGGTTTTCTTCTGTACGTTTTGCAGAAAACAAATTTCGGACAAATGGAATAAATCCAGGATCATATGTATATAAAGAGCGCGCATCAGACTTTTACCGAGAAAATCCTGAAGTTTTAAAAATGGCTGAGAGACTAATTCCGCTCGGTCGAATAGCGTCAGTTGACGAGATCGCCGCCGTGGTGATGTTTTTGCTTGGAGAGCGAAGCTCATTTGTAAATGGCACAATCATCACAGTCGACGGTGGCCACTCAAATCGCGTCGGCTAGAGATCCGCACATCTAGCATTATTTTAACGATTAGGTTGCCAACTTCGATTCGGAACTTCTTCGACACATGGCCAAATGCGCGAAAAAGTGACGCCAGACTTCAGCGCAGACGAATTGTTTTTCAAAATTTGGTCGACGTACCTTGGTGCAAGTACCGCACAGAAACGTGTCTTTGAATTCTCTTCAAACGCTTTTTCCTTGCTGACAATGGGCAAAGCATGGCCGGGGCTTTCAAGACCTTGCCGGTAGGGATCATCATCTATCAACGCGCTAAACGCGTGACCAATTTCGAGCGCATAAAGAATTGTGGTGGCTCCGATAGAAGTTCCATATCCGACAACTCGACTTTTTTCTTTATCTTCAAAATATTTTTGTGATGCGTTTTTCACATGCTCAACTGAACTCTTCATAGAATTCCAAACTGAAGGAAGAAATAAACCAAAATTTCGCTCGAAATTTATCGCATCCGCTACCGAATCTTTTACATCAAATTTTCCACCGGCGTGCTGAACGTAGCAACGCAATGCTCCACTTTTCGAAGGAACCCGCTTGACAGAAAAAATCTCTAGGCCATATTTCTTAAAAAATTTGAAAAGAGATGTAACTGAGAAGTACGTAATGTGTTCGTGATTGATTACCTCTAGTTGCATGTTGTCAACCACGTCTAGCGCATAGTTGGTCTCCAAAGCATAAATTCCATCACTGGCTAAAAGATTCTTTATGCCAGACATAAAATCGTCAAGGTCAGGCACGTTTGCCGCAACCATATTTGAGACAATTAATTTTGCATTTCCGTTTTGCACTTTTATTTCGTTGGCTACCGGAGAAGTGAAGAAAGTCGACAATGTTCGAACTCCACGCTCCAGTGCGACCTCTGACAAGTTTTGAGCTGGATCAACCCCTAGACACTGCACTCCCTTGCCCGCGAAATACGAAGAAAAGAATCCATCGTTGCTGCCAATCTCGACAACTAAATCATTTGGCGTTAAGCCGAGAAGCCCGTCAAGGCTCTCTGCGTAGTCTCGGTAGATGGCACTCAAGGTTTGATTTACAGGTGCCGGCCTTGACAAATAATGCTCGTACATACTCTTCACGTTGACCACAACTGAAGTTTGAAAGTTATTGCAGGATAAGCATTGCACAACCTCAAGTGGGATCAGGTTGGCATGCTTTGCGCCCTGTCCAGGCGGTAAGTAACGATCGCCAAACGGGGTGTCGGGCAACCCGAATACAACATTTAGATCCTTGGATCCACAGAGTCGGCACGACAACACCTCAGAAAACTCAAGTTGATTCGACAGATCAGTCACTGGCACGTAAGTATCCTAATTCGGATAGATCAGCAGATTCGCCGATTATCTATCGAATTGCGACACCAGTACTTTGAGGCAGTGACCCAGTGACTAGGTTGGTGACTGCATGACAAGTCGAGTGGTTCTTGATCCGACCAGTGAAAAGAAGCTGACTTCGCGTGAATTACTAACGCGCCCGAGCACAATCGTCGGGCAAACAATTGGTTTGTTAGATATTTCAAAAGCACGCGGCGATGTTTTCCTAAATCAACTCGAATCGCGACTCACAACTGCCGGAGCAAAAGTCTTACGCTTTCGCAAGCCAACCTTTGCCAAACCTGCACCCGTCGACTTGCGCCATGAAATCGCCACAAAGTGCACACTCGTAATTGAAGCTCTCGCCGATTGAGGCAGTTGCACGTCGTGCAGTGTGCACGACATTGCCGATCTTGAAACTCGCGGTGTGCCCGCGATGTTTATCGCCTCAGATGTTTTCGTTCAGGCAGCAGAGTCGCAAGCAAACGCCCTCGGTTTTCCGACGGTGCAACGAGTCTTCGTGCCGCACCCAATTCAAGATCGCACCGACGACGAAATGCGCGCAATTGCCGACTCGGCATACGACTCAATCGTCGCCGCAATAACGAACG
>JBILGU010000028.1:0-29944 GCA_044350805.1 Methylococcaceae bacterium | reverse complement strand
CTGAAATAAAGACAATCATCCCGCGCTGATCTGGGGTTCAAACCAGAGGGATCGGTGCGGGATCGTCCCTAAAATCCCACCTCAAATAGGGCGAGACATCAGCCCTCGATCAGACCGGGACGTAACACCTGGAATAATGACGAGGTCAAAGCACAGTCGGTAACCTTCCTGCCGAATCATTCGGATGCTGTCTGGCTGACCTTCAAAGGTGCTGATCTTCTTTCTCAGTCTGGACATCTTGACCATCAGACGATTTTTTCCATCTTCGTTGAGAGGAAGGTTTAGATGTTCAGAAAGGAGATCAAGGCTGGCGGTTCGATTTGGCCTTGTGGCGAGATATCGAAGGATTTCGGTTTCGGCAGGGGTTAAGGACACTCTGTCGCTAGGACCCATGAGCAATATCATTTGGTGAGAATCCAATCGCCATTGGGGACTTTGGGTCTCAGTGTCATCGTTAATGCGGCGCCGAATCGAGCTAATTGCGGCTAGAAGCTCTTTAGTTCGAACAGGTTTCGACATGTAGATATCCGCCCCCGACAGATACCCTTGTTCCTTATCGAAAGGCGTAACGCGTGCTGTGAGGATGATGATACGAATTTTTGGCCAAACTCTTCTTACGCGCTCAACGATGCTTAAACCATCCTCGTGAGGGAGATTGAGGTCCACGATCAGGAGATCTACTTTTTCCTCTTTTAAAAGGCGATCGAGCTCGTCGCCGCAATCAGCCCCCCGCGTTAAATACCCCTCAAGCTGGAGGCGAACGACCAGCTCGTCACAGACCAGAGGATTGTCCTCAACAATAACGATATTGATCATTTCACTTTGTGGGGAAGCCAGAGGAGAAAGATCACGCGCTGTCCGTCCACCTCGCAGTGAATGGTGCCGGAGATGCTTCTGACAAACTCCTTAACTAGCCAGAGCCCAAGCCCAGCCCCGGAGACTGAGGTTGAGTCCGGTCCCCGATAAAACTTTTCAAAGATTTTCTCAGGCTCGGGCCGGTTTTTTGAGCTGATCTGATTTGTGCATCGAAGCAGCACGCCCTTTTGTCCGAGATGCCATTTCCTCTCCACATCAAGGTGTATGAGACTGCCTCTGGGGGAGTACCGAAGAGCGTTTTCCACAAGGTTATGCATTACCCGCCTTAGGATGACAGGGTCGGTATTCAGTGACACATCCCGGGGGCTATCAACAATCAATCTTTCAGAGCAGTCGGACTGACGACTCACCTCGGCAAGTAGCCGATCGATCTCTATGGAAACTGGATTTATCGGGATTTTTTCTGAACCCAATCGATCCGCCTCGATGCAGCGGTCAAGAAGGATGAGAATTTCATCGATGGCTAGTTTCTGATTTCGGATCCGCCCCGCTGCCAGTTCTCCGGGCGCAAGCAAAGATAGAGAGCTCGCAGCAGTTTGAATGCAGGTCAGTGGTGTCTTGATTTCATGAGCCAACATGGAAATGAAATCGCTTAATGCTTTTCTTTGCTGCTTTTCGCTAAGAAGGACCCAACGAAGCCTATCGACAAGCAGAATGGAGAGAGTACTCAGGATCAAGAACATCCCGTCAACAAAAACAAGACTTCCAGGTTCCCATTGAGGCTGGAGATGGGCAGCGACCATCGTCATTGCCATCAAGAATAACCCACAGACCGGCCCCCAGAAATAGGTCACGGTGATCATGGCGGGGTAATACGGGAAGAAAGCGAAATCACTTCCTACGAGCTGATCAACCACGATTCGTCGAAAAAGAAGGGAGATGATGAAAATCAGGGATGTGTAGACCAAAGACTTGATTGTCTTTCGCCAACTCGCAACTGACTGATTCACCACGGTTTCCCCCAAATGATGGTCATGGGCGATTGGAAATTCTGGCTTTGATAGATGGCTATGCCCGGAAACAGGCGTTTGGATGACCTCGGCCTATTACTCCGGCCACTAATTACCGAACGCTCATCAGGCGGCATACGAGACCGGCTTTGCTTTGAAATATGACCTGACCCTGTGAGGCTGACTCTGAATAGATCTGAGATGCGAAACGACCTTCTTCTTGAGATGTTCACCACCTCGAGTAGGCTCGCTCGTACTCATTTTCATCTTCAGGTCGCCGTTCATAAACTCATCCGGATTCAGTTCTGGGGAATAACTCGGCAGAAAGAACACTTCGATCTGCTCTCGATGTTCTTCAAGCCAAGCCTGAACCACTTTGCTGTGGTGAACCCGCAGGTTATCCAGCACCAGGAACACCTTCCTTCCCGCATCCTTAATCAGGCGCTGCATGAATCGGATCAAGACTTCCGAAGTCATGTTTTCCCGATAGAGCATGAAACGCATCGCCCCGCGATTGGTGACCGCAGAGATCAAATTGATACGCTCACGCTTGCTCTGCGAAAGCACCAATACGGGCGTCTGTCCCTTCGGGGCATAACCTCTGGGGTAATGCTCGACAGACGAGACCGCTGTTTCGTCCCCCCAATAAATTTCGGCGCCCTCACTCTTGGCGCGGGCAGCGATTGCGGGGTAGTCCGTTTCCAGCCACTTCTTGACCGCCTCTGGTCTCTGCTCAAAAGCCCTCTTCAAGGGTCGCTGAGGAGTAAACCCCCAGCGGTTCAAATACCGACGAACGGACCGAATCGGCACATCAATCAAAAAGCACTGCTTGATATAGGCCCTGACCGCCTGCGCATTCCAGAGAGCAAAGCTCAGTTTCATCTGGTCCGGCGTCTTATCCACGATGTCTTTGCGGATTCGATCTTCCTGCTCAGCCGTCAAAACACGAAATTCGCCAACACTTCGGCCACGCTTAGCCTCTTTGGTGCCCTCGCCATTTCGAACCTTTCCGATCCAGATGCTGATCGTCGATCGCCTGACGCCAAGGGCGTCAGCAATAGCGGCTTGCTTCAAGCCCTGCCGATGCATTCGTACCGCCGTTTTACGAAGTTGCTCCCTCGCTGCGGGCTCCAATTTTCGGCTATCTACTCGCTCGATTTCCATGGGCATATTTTACCATGCCGATGCGGTTTATAGTGGCCGGGTTAATAGATGAGCTGAGCTCTGGATAGAGCGATGTAAATCACGACCACACTCCCCAAGATTCGTCGGAACCCATTTACCCCTTGAGCGATTTCAAGATAAGCCCACCAGCCCAAGGCAGCAGTTCCAATCCAGCCTAATGCCCAATGAATAGGATTCAATGAATCTACAGACTGAAGAATGGTCGCTCCAAGCCAAGTCCACAGGGGCCAGTTTGGAAACTGTGCGATCACAATCTTTCCATCGGCTGTCCGAAACAACCAATCCACGATGTGTCCGGTGCTATTTTTTTCGTGGTTCACGTCCGTTTTCCTTGATAGATTGGGTCAGTTGCTGATTGCCAGTCGAATTGAGGTGAATGCCCATCGACTGGCTGCAGGGTAAAAGTTTCGATAGCTCGCCCGAATATGGCTCAGGGGAGTCACACAAGCCCCTCCGCGGAGGACTTGCTGGTTGATCATGAACTTACCGTTATATTCGCCAAGGGCACCCTCCATCGGCCTGTATCCAGGGTATGGTGCATAGCTGGATTGCGTCCATTGCCAGCCCACCCTGAAAAATCCTGAGAATCCTGAATTGTCCTCAGGACCAGGCTTTAGGGTGATCGTTTCATCAGGAAATTGGCGTCTTTGTGACGGGTCCAGTCGTTCATTTCGAACCACTGTCTCCCATTCAAACTCGGTGGGTAAGCGGTATCCTGACCAGCGTGCAAAGGCATCCGCCTCAAAGTAGCTCACATGCAGTAATGGTGCTTGCAGGTTCAAGGGTTGATTGCCCTCGAGGGTGAATTCAGACCATTCATCGTCGGTTTTTTGCCAATAGAGAGGATGATCCAGTCTCAACTTCTCGCACTCCATCCAGCCCTCAGAAAGCCAAAATCGAGGGTTTTTGTATCCTCCATCATCGATGAAGTCCTTGAACTCTTGATTGGTCACTAATTGGGGAGAAAGTTTGAAAGGTTCGAGCCAGTAAGAATGCCGGGGGAGTTCGTTGTCAAAACAAAAATCATGTTGATTTCCCCCTACCTCCACCATTCCGCCCGGGTGTTCGAACCAATCAGTAACCTCAATACTTTGAGGTGACGGCTTTCGACCCGAGAATGGGGGGCTTAACGCAGGACGTAAAGGGTTCTGAAAGAAAAGATGTTTAAGATCACTCAGGATCAGTTCCTGGTGCTGTTGCTCGTGCTGAAGCCCCCACTCAATACGCGTCCTTAAATCCTCTTCCTCGATGCTGGAAGATGTCAGAAGATGCGACATTCTCAGATCCACAGACTCCCTGTAGTCAATGACTTCCTGGAGCGACGGTCGCGTCATGAGGCCACGTGCGGGGCGTGAAAATTTAGGGCCTACCGACTCATAGTAGGAATTAAAAAGCATCCTAAAGAGAGGGTTGAATGGCTTGAAGTCTTGCGTATACATTTCGAGCACAAAGGTTTCAAAGAACCATGTCGTGTGAGCAAGATGCCACTTCGCGGGGCTTGCCTCAGCCATCGACTGAGCGCAGCAATCTTCGGCGCTCAGGCCAATAATCAAACCGAGAGTCTGCTCACGCACTGTCCGATAGCGATCTAGCATCGAAGCCATTCCTTTCAATTCCGGTTTACCTGACTTGCGCAAGAATCAATGCAAACCACTGGTTGTCATCTGTCCAGTGCTTGATTGAATGAAATCCAGAAGCATCCAGAAGGCCCTCGAATTCATCCAGCAAGTATTTATGGCTGTATTCAGTCAGGATCGTTCCACCCTTGCTGAAAGATCGTTCACCGCCAAGCCACCGTACCGTCTGATCTTGAGTTGAGATCAAGTGCATCTCGATTCTCATGTCCTCATCATTGTAGTAGGCCATATGGTCCCAATAGCGCGTATCAAAGTCGGCAAAGGCCAGCCGATTAATGTGCTCAAGGATATTGAGGTTGAAAAGACGAGTGATCCCGGCGGGGTCGTTATAGGCCGCTTCAAGGACTTCTTTTTCCTTCACCAGATCAATGCCGAGTAACAACGAATCTCCAGGGGATGAAGCATCTCGGATACTGCGAAGAAACGAGGCTGCCCGGTCCGGGGAAAAATTACCGATTGAGGAGCCGGGGTAGAAGAACAATTTGGGGCCACGGATCAGGGGGGGCAATGATCCCAGCCCTTCACTGAAATCCAGGTCCACCTGATCGATCTGGATCTCTGGATACGATTGTCTGAGTCGCTTGAGAACGCCGGTCAGGAATTCACTCGCAATGTCGACGGCGACGTAATGGGATGGTTTCAGGCTTTCAAATAGGGATTCCGCTTTTGAGCAATTTCCCGCCCCTAGATCCACAAGGGTAACACCCCGACCGATGAGTTCTTCCAGCTTTTCCTGAACTTCAATGAGAATTCCCCGTTCGGTTCGGGTCAGGTAGTAGGCCTCTAATTGCGTAATGGATTCAAAAAGTTCGGAGCCCTTCAGGTCATAGAAGTATTTCGACGAAATCATGGGGTTAGGCGAAAGGAGACCTGATGAAATTTCAGACATCTGGCATTCAGTCATCGCGTTCGAGGGTAATGAAGGTACGACGTGTGAGACGTGTTGCATGTTCGGTGGATTTCTTGATGAGAAGAGCAACTCCATGGACTCGCGCATTCGGGAAAAATTCAACAAGACACTTTCTATACCCAAATGAAAAAACTGGGGAGGGCAGAGAAACCATGCGTTTAAAAATAGGTCAGAAGGGTTACCGCGGGTGCTGGCTGTCCCGCTCAATTTCCCGCTGCCATTGAATTCGATAGAGACTCTCACTTCAGCAGCCATAAAAAAACACCGTAAGCGCAAATTTTTTGAGCTCAACCCATTAGGAGAATGAAAAATGTCATGCCCCGAAATCGCACAAAAGGCACCTTACGTTGTCGAGGTGGAATCCGGTAAAAGTTATTGGTGGTGTTCTTGCGGCATGAGCAAAGCTCAACCCTTCTGCGATGGCTCTCACAAGGGAAGCGAGTTCTCTCCCGTCGAATTCAAGGCGAATCAGGACGAAAAGGTTTGGTTTTGCGGTTGCAAGCAGAGCCAGAAGGGGGTCCTTTGCGATGGCCGCCATAAGAACTTGTAAAACACAGTCTCGAAAGAAAGGTTCAGATCCCGTCCCATCCTATGAATCAGCATCTCATTGACATGTGGAGGAGGGCGTATGAAACCATCGAGTGCTATTTTTTGGTTTAGAAATAACCTTCGTCTCCACGACAATCCTTCCTTGGTGAGGGCTGCTCAGGCGTCTGAATCCCTTCTTTGCGTCTATTGTCATGAGCCCAATGAATCCCTTGTGGAATGGGGATTCAAGCGGGTTGGCCTTCACCGAGTAACTTTTTTAAGGCAAGGACTCGATTCGCTTCGCTCGGCCCTTCAATTGAAAGGTCAAGAGCTACTTGAATGCCGGGGTGCCCCCGAAATTGTCTTAACTCGACTAGCAAAGGTTTTAGACACGAATCTTATTTTCACTGAGGCCATTGAGGCGCCCTTCGAGTTGGAGTCAGTGAGAAGACTGAGAGAATCGGGGCTTCAAGTGATGACGATTTGGCAATCCAGCCTCATTGAGCCCAGAGATTTACCATTTGATGTGAGTCGGCTACCTGATGTTTTCACAGATTTTCGGCATCAGATTGAGGCCAAGGGTATCAGGCCGCCGGCACCCGAGCCTCCCCCTAAAGACCTGCCGGGTTCTCCCAATGGCCTCGAGAAACGGCCCTCCACCATCGAAGCAGAATTCGCTTTCCCAGATGCCAATTCATCGTTTCCCTATGACCGGACTTTCTTTTCCGGGGGGGAAGAAGCCGCACTCTCACATTTGGCCAAGTATCTTGGAAGGCGGCTACCCGATAGTTACAAACAAACAAGAAACGAACTCTCAGGAATCGATTACTCCAGTAAATTTTCACCTTGGTTGGCTCAAGGCGCTCTTTCGCCCCGCAAGGTCCTCGAGGCGCTTAAACGCTATGAGTCCCAATATGGGAGTAATGAAGGAACCTATTGGCTATGGTTTGAATTGTTGTGGCGAGATTACTTTAGGTTTCTTCATCTGAAGTATGGAAAGAGGTTGTACTTCAGTACGGGTCTCAATGAACGGGAGCAGCCACAACACAATGCGGTCGCCTTCAGAGCTTGGTGCCAGGGAAAAACCGGGCAGCGTCTGATTGACGCAGGAATGCATGAATTGTCTCTGACCGGTTATCTCTCCAACCGAATGAGGCAAATCGTGGCTAGCTTTCTGATTCACGATCTTCACTGTGATTGGAGGGCTGGTGCGGCCTGGTTTGAGTCTCAACTGCTCGATTATGACGTCTACTCGAATCAAGGAAACTGGCTCTACATCGCGGGCTACGGAACCGATCCGCGAGGGGGGCGTCACTTTAATCCCGAAAAACAGGCAAAAGCCTATGACCCATCAGGGGAGTACCAGTCCTATTGGCTTGAGGGCGATGAAAATCCCGAAAGGGCAAAGGATCAGTGAGACAGGGTTGATTTGCAAAAACGACTTTACTTTTGGTGGACAGTCGAGAAAACCGCGGCCCAATTATTTTGTAACCTTTGGCCTGAGGAATCAAAAATGTTTGTGAAATGGATTCCCCTCGTTGTTGTTTGTCTCTTGACGGTCCTTTCAGGCTGTGGGCAGTCCCGGCAACCTGAAAAAGCATACAAACAACTCTTAGAGAGAATCTCGAATGTGACTGGGGTGCCGGTGAACGCGATGGGCCGGGATGACCCTCTGCCGGCTTATCCTCGGCCTCGTGATCTTGTCTTGCCTGTGGAAGACATCAGAGTCGGCTTCTCTACTTATATAGGGCTCGGACGTTGTGGCCTAGTAGGCGAGGTGAGTGCCCGAAACAGCTCTCTTGGAAAGCTTCAATCACCGACCGCACGCCTTCTCTATGAGAAACGGTTCCTCCGCCAACTTAAGGGATGTATCCAAGATTTACAGCAATCAAACCAAGGAGAACAAAAAAAATTTCTTACTGAGGTCCAATCCATTGCAGACCGGAAAACAGCGATACTTCCAGTAGTCTTTTGGAATGCAACATTTGGAGCTCCGGAATTCAGGGTGCTGTTGAGTACCCATACAGAATCGCTTCCCATGAAATCGGAGGTTTCAGGGACGGAGCTATTGACGGCTCTTCATTTCATCTCAGCGCAGGGCCTAGAGATTCCATCTGATCAGGATCCCAAAGAACAGAGCAAACTGGAATCCCAATACTACATTCTTCAATCTTCAAAGCTGATCGGCCAACTGTTGCGGGGCATGGTTGTGACGACCGACTATATGCAACAAGGGTCTGAGCTTCTTGAAACCGTGGCGGAGCAAAAGAAGCTCTGTCCAATGGGCAAAAAAACACTCAGAGGGGAATATCTCTTCAATGTCTTTCAGAAATTCTACATTGGTGAGGCTCAACCCTACATTAGCCTGATTCACACGCAAACCCGCCCGCTTGTTGAGACCATTGATGCATTGGTGAAAGAACAGAAGATTCAAATTCCGGAAGCCTTTGAAAGCTTTTATGATCAAACGCTGAATTCAGAGGCAGTTGGCAGTGCGTGGGTAAAATTCAACAAGGCGATATCCCGACACACTCCCGCTTGGCAAACGGTCCTCAAGCAATGCGATCTTATGCCTCGCACATGAGGTTGTGTTCGGCGTTAATCGATCATTCCCATTGCCGTCCTGATCGCTTTCCTTGCTCCCTGAGGGTGGAGCCTTGAGCAAATTCGGGCGTTTCAGGGACTCTCCTCCTTCGACAAAACCTGTGCGACGGAACTTCTGGATTTCGCGAGACATTCTCAGGCAAGTACCGATCAAATCTCACCTGTGGATAGCAAGACAGCCCTCAAAGAGTGTCTCCGACGCATAGCGGGGGAATCTTGACGCCTAGGTCAGTCCAAGCACAGTCTCGCTGAAGAAAGACAACCCCCCCAGCATCATTGGTCTTTTCACAGCCGCAAGAGCTACATGCCGCCCGAAATGATCGGGCTCAAACTCCCTTGGCGTTCGATATCGTTAGTTGACCCTGGTCAGGGTGGATGTGGCTCGATGTCGATTCAACAGACATTCAAAATCCGCTGCCTGAGGCTTGGATCACTATCGAATTCCAATGAGTGCCTTGGTCAGGGACAAGCTTGTTGGAACCAAACATTATGCCGGGGACCAGTATCGATGATGAACTTTACACACAACAGAATAAGACATAAAGCAGGATACTAAGTTCAAAAAAAAATAAATAAATTATTTTGAACGAAATTAAAGCTAAAGAATCTGAAGAGTGACGGTTTTTTATTAATCGAGGAGGGGTTAAATTAATCCCTCGTTTATAATAGGGAGAACAATATGAACAACTTCAGTTCGAAGCTTATAGCCCTTCTATCAGGCATATTACTGTCGACATCCGCTTGGTCTGCATCAAGCGTTGTATTGAAATCAGACGACTTTGTGGGCATAACATTCTGGTTGATTAGCATGGCGCTTGTCGCCTCCACGGCCTTCTTTTTTCTGGAAACGCAACGTGTAGAAGGAAAATGGAAAACTTCTCTTGTTGTATCTGGCTTAGTGACCATGGTCGCCGCAGTTCACTATTTTTATATGAGAGAAGTTTGGATACAAACGGGCGATACCCCGACAGTCTATCGCTATATTGACTGGTTGATTACAGTGCCACTACTCATGGTCGAGTTCTATCTGATACTTGCAGCGATCACCAAGGTCCCCAATGGGGTTTTTTGGCGACTGATGATCGGAACTGTTGTCATGCTGGTCAGTGGTTACTTAGGTGAAGTCGGAGTCCTTGGGCATGGCATTGGTTTCTTCTTTGGAATGCTGGGTTGGATCTATATCCTGTATGAAATCTTTTACGGAGAAACGGGAAAAATCAGCGCCACGGAAGCACCCGAAGCTGTTCAGAGAGCTTATAACCTCATGAGGTTAATTGTTACTTTTGGATGGTCAATTTATCCAATAGGTTATTTCGTTGGCTACTTGGCAGGAGTTCCCGCTGAATCCAGCATGGCTGGGCTGAATATTGTCTACAACCTGGCCGATGTGGTGAACAAGATTGCATTTGGTGTAATCATCTGGTCTGCCGCATCCGCTGAGTCATTTAAAAGTAAATAACGCACTGAATAACTATGGGGTGATCAACAGTTCACCCCATAATAACTATAAAGGCGGTTTTTATGAAAGCCATGGAATTACAGTCAAAAGGAATAATACTTCGTCAAGAAGCTATTTTAATAAATGACATTAACCGAATCATTGAAAGTGCCGTTGGATATAACCATGGGCCGGAAAAGTTCACCTCGAGCATCGTATGCCAGGCAACATTGAAGCATCTTAGATCGGGTGGAGGAAGATCCCGAGCTCTTCTCTCG
This sequence comes from Methylococcaceae bacterium, assembly GCA_044350805.1. Classification (GTDB taxonomy): domain Bacteria; phylum Pseudomonadota; class Gammaproteobacteria; order Methylococcales; family Methylococcaceae; genus UBA6136. The sequence continues at coordinate 19,538 of JBILGU010000028.1, read as the reverse complement.
TTCTATGTAGGTGAAAGCCTGGGGCTGGCTTGTGACCATGCCATGGCTTTGGGTGCCTCGATTGAACTCCTCCATAACGCGTCTCTGGTTCATGATGATATTCATGATAGGTCTGTGACCCGGCGGGGAAAGCCAAATGTCAGAGCAGTGTACGGAGACGATCTTGCTATTTTGGTCGGCGACATCATGATTTCTGGCGCCTATGGTGTGCTCGCTGAACATGCAAACCCAAAATATATTCCCCAGATTCTTGGGCACGTCCATGCGCGAGTCAGGGATGTAATCAACGGGCAATGGTCAGACATTGAGAGCTTTAAACGCTGCCGAACGATTGAAGACTACATGACTATCGCTGCTTCAAAGTCAGGGGGCTTGATACGTTTGGCCATGGAGCTTCCGTTCATAGCGTCAGGGCACTTGGGTTCAATCGTCGACAAAGCTGGGCGTTGTGCTGAAAGCTATGCAGTGGCCTATCAGATTTTTGATGACCTGCTTGATATCCAAGAGGACTCGAAAACAGATAACAAGGAGCAAAGCCTTAATATCGTCCACTTGCTTGCATCAGAAATGAGTCCTTCTGAAGCGAAGAACGAGGCTACTCGGATTGCGAGAGATATGCTGTCCCAAGTCATTATTGAATGTGAATCTTTGCCGAGGGGGGCTGGCGTTCCTCTGATCAATTTGAGCCAACAGCTTCATGCAACAATCAACTACGAGTTTGGTAAATGAGCCGTTCGGCAACGATTGTTGGCGGAGGTTTTGGGGGATTGGCTGCGGCCATTCGTGCCAAATCGGAAGGTTTTGATGTAACGCTGATAGACCGTGGAAGTCAGTTGGGCGGGAAAGCCTGCGTCTATGAACGGGAGGGCTTTCGCCATGACGGAGGCCCTACGGTCATTACCGCACCCTTTCTAATTGAAGAGCTTTTTGAGTTGATGGGGGAGAAGTTACAGGATCATGTAGATCTCGTTCCCCTGAACCCCTGGTATCGCTTTTCATTTCAAGACGGCTCGCAGTTCAATTATGGGGGGACTGTTGAGAGCACCTTGGACGAGATTCGAAAATTCGATGAATCCGATGTGCAGGGGTACCAGCAGCTCCTCTCAAAATCCCAAGAGCTATTCGATACCGGGTTTACAAAGCTTTCAGCGGAACCCTTTCACAACTTCATCACCATGTTGAGGCAAATACCGGATCTGATATCCCTCAGAGCCTATAAATCGGTATGGGAGCTCGTGTCTGATCATTTGAAGGATGACCACCTCAGAAGGGCATTTTCTATTCAACCGCTCCTGGTGGGTGGGAATCCGTTTGATACGACGTGCATTTACAGCTTGATCCACTATCTCGAAAGAAAGTGGGGAATCTTCTTCCCTATGGGCGGGACTGGGGCTCTCGTTCATGCACTTGAAGGATTGATCCGGCGGCATGATATAAAAATCAGGCTATCAGAAGAGGTTGTAAAGATCCTTGTACGCAAGGGTAGGGCTGAAGGCGTCCTGCTCAAAAGCGGGGAAGAAGTTCGGAGTGATATTGTCGTATCGAATTCCGATGCACCCTACCTCTACACCCACATGATAGAAAAGCCCTCGACCGCCTGGAGTGCCAGACTCAAAGTGCGTGCTTCTAAATACTCAATGGGTCTGTTCGTACTCTATTTCGGCACGCTGAAGAAATATCCAGAATTGGCTCACCATACCATTTGGATGGGTGAACGTTACGAATCTTTGCTCGATGATATCTTTAACAAGCAAGTTCTGACTGAGGACTTCTCGCTCTACATCCACCGCCCAACAGCAACGGACCCCAGTTTTGCCCCAGAGGGTTGCGATAGCTTTTACGTCCTGTGTCCTGTCCCCAATCTTCAATCGAACGTCAATTGGAAAGAGGAGGGGCCTCGACTGCAGGAGCGGATCGTCAGGTCTTTGGATCAGACAGTCATGCCAGGATTGAAAGAGTGCATTACGGCATCTTTTTTTAAAACGCCTGAAGACTTTCGCAGTGACCACCTCTCTCTGCACGGGGCAGCCTTTTCAATTGCTCCAATTTTTACTCAATCAGCATGGTTTAGATTCCACAACAAGGCAGAGGGAATCAAAAACCTGTATCTGGTTGGTGCGGGCTGTCACCCGGGTGCAGGTCTGCCCGGTGTTTTATGTTCTGCAAAAGTATTTCATGAACTGATCCGACGGGAGGATTCTTGACTACTCCTCTCCTTGAAGGAAGAGGATTCCTGCTTCACTGAGGATTGCTCATGCCGTTTCGCGACACAAGTCTGACATTCTCTCCACGGGCTAACACCGCAAGTCCTGCGGCTTTGATGTTGCGTGCCGCGTTGATGTCTCGATACAAAAGGTTCGAACAGGAAGGACAGGTCCACTCCCGATCATTCAACGTCAACGCATCATTGATGTATCCGCAACAGAAACAGCGCTTAGAACTGGGAAAAAAGGTGTCGATAGCGACAACGCTTCGCCCGGCCCAATCGGCCTTATATTCCAGCATTCTCAAGAAATGCCCCCATCCTGCATCGGCAATGTGCTTGCTGAGCTGGGGGTTGCGGATCAGGTTCTTGACCTTAAGGGATTCGACGCAGATCGCTTGGTTCTCGTTAATCAATCTACGGGACAATTTATGGAGGTTGTCCATCCGGCCATCGGAGATCTTGGCGTGAATACGAGCCACTTTGCATTTGGCCTTGGCCCGGTTCTTCGAACCGAAGACTTTTCGAGCCAATCGCCGCTGGTATCGGGCCAGCTGAGCCGCATATTTAGCCGTATGCCGTGGATTGCCGGTTTTTTCTCCCCTGTCGGTCACGAACAGGTCCTTGATGCCCAGATCAATGCCAAGGGTGTTTGGCGTGACACCCAGCACCGTCGGGGTGAATTCGCACAGGCACGAGACAAAGTATCGTCCCGCCGAATCCTTGGTCAGCGTCAGAGTACTGGGCGCCGAGGGAAGCTCCCGCGACCAACGAACATCCAAAGGATCCTGACTCTTTGCGATATAGAGCTTTCCTTCCCGATAGCTGAAAGCCCGTTGGGTCAACTCCGCCGACTGGCGGTCGCGTTTCCTCTTGAAGGTCGGGTACTTTGCCCGTCCCTCCCAGAAATTGATCAAGGCCCTTTGCTGATGGCGAAGACATTGCTGCAAAGGCACCGAGGAGACCTCATTGAGGTAGGCAAATTCCGGAAGGCGTTTGATTTCCGTCAGCCGGGCGCTGGCCTTGAGGTAATTGATCTTTTCCTGTCTTTCCTGATAGGCCAGGCTTCGCCATTCCAGAATCAGGTTATAGACTTTGCGCACGCAGCCAAAGGTCTGAGCCAGGAGAACCTCCTGCTCGGGTGTGGGGTAAAACCGATATTTGTAGGCCCGTTTGCGCGTATTCACGACAAGGGCTATAGCTTATGCTAACCACCCTGACAACCGCTCTCCGGACCGGAGGGTTCGCTATCCCTCCCCACCCTGAAGGGCTTGGGTTCTCGCGAGATTAAAGATGAACGAACAAAATGAAACATGGCTCACAGCCAAACGTTCACTCAGAACAGGCAGTCGAACCTTCTTCTTTGCCAGCTTTTTCTTACAATCCGATGTTGCAAACAAGGCTGCGAGACTTTATCGATTCTGTCGATATGTTGACGACGTGGTGGATCTGGCAAAGGACAGCTCTGATGCCAGGCAATCCATACAAACCTTGTTAAGTGATTTTGACCGAACTGAACCTAAAGACAGAGAAATCATCGACGCTCGGGACCTCTTTCTTGAATGTGGAATTCCCCTTTGGATACCTCGAGAATTGATCCTTGGTGTTGAGAGTGATGTTGAGGGCGCTCAAATCGACAGCGAAGACGATCTTCTTCGATACAGTTTCAGAGTCGCGGGTACTGTGGGGCTGATGATGTGTTACGTATTGGGCATTGATGATGTTTCTGCCCGTAACCATGCTGTTGATCTCGGAATTGCCATGCAACTGACAAATATCCTGAGGGATGTCAAGGAGGACGCCATGATGGGGAGAAGATATATCCCTTCATCATGGGTGCCTGGAATTTCAAGTAAGGATCTTTTATCTCCTTCTGAAACCATCATCGAAAAAAGAATTATAAAAGGTCTTGAACGTATCCACCTTCTCTCTGAGTTGTATTATAAAAGTGGATTCATGGGGTTGGCCTACATTCCGATTAAATCTCGATATGCCATTCTAGTGGCGGGAGAAATCTATCGAAACATAGGATTGACGATCAAAGACAAGGGCTACAAATTCAGAGGGGAACGTGTGGTAATTCCTTTGCTTTCTAAGGTCCTCATCACACTCAGAGAAGTCATTTGCGCCACACTCTCAAAGTATTTTTGGCTTGGCCCGCGAGCGCATGAACAACGACTGCACGCCCCTATCGCGGCATATCCGATTTCCCCCCAAAACTGACGACCCCTATGACCTTGTCATTTTGGGGGCTGGGTGTGCAGGACTTTCGCTTGCCTGCAATCTTTCAGCAAATCCCGACTACGAAGGCCGTGTCCTCGTTGTAGACCGAAAGGTTGAATATGTAAGAGACAGGTCGTGGTGTTTCTTTTCACCGGATGATCAAAGCCTCGTTTCAGAAAGCTTGATTACTCATCAATGGCCGACTGCTATGGTTCGAAGAGGAGATGAAAAGCTTCGCCTCTCACTTGGTTCTAAGCCATACACTCTTGTGGATGCGTCATGTTTTTACGAACATGCTTTAGAACAGTTAACTAATGACCCACGTTTTTCTATCGCCCTTGGCCATGCAATCTCCGATGCGGATATTCTCAGTGGACTCGAAGAGATCTCCATACGAATCGATGGTCAATCATATTCTTCCCGTCAACTTGTCGATAGTCGATCAGATAGAGTTTTAGATTGTGCAGAATCCATTCTATGGCAGGTATTCATCGGATATGAAATAGAAGCCGATCACCCAATCTTCAATTCTGATGAGGCTACATTGATGGATTTTATTGAAGATCCAAGCTATCCCGTTAGCTTTATGTACGAACTTCCGACGAGTCAGAGTAAGGCATTATTAGAATACACAGTATTCTCGAGCACATGCATGACTCCTGAAACCCTTTTGCCCCTCCTGGAAAAGTCCATAAGCAGCCGTCTTGGAGGATTGGATTTCAGGATACTTCGAACCGAGAAAGGCGTGATACCCATGGGGCTGATTGATCAATCTCAGATTGAGACCCGCAGCTGGCTCAAGGCAGGATTGATGGCCGGGGCCGCGAGACCTAGTACAGGTTACGCATTCTTGAGAATACAGCGTTGGGCGAGAGTTTCTGCTGAAGAGATTATTTCCAAAAATAAATCGATCAAACCCCACAAAGACCCTCTCATCACCTCGATCATGGACCGGACATTTTTAAAGGTTTTATCTCTCACGCCACAGCATGCCTCAAGACTTTTCTTCGATCTTTTTAGGAATACACCTACGGCCTCGCTCATCCGGTTCCTCAATGATGAGGGCCGGTTTCTTGATCATGTCCTCGTTATTAAATCGCTCCCAAAGATCTCATTCATCAGAAAGCTTTTCCATTAAGATATGGATATTATTTTTGCTAGACATGGCAAGATTATGTACGGGGCACTTCTTGCGCTGGCTTTTCTCAGGCAGCAGCAACATCTTGGAATAAATAATGAAACCTTATTCATTGCAGGTGGCTTGGTCTTATTGTTTGGAATACCTCATGGGGCAGCGGATACATTAATATTCAGAACCATTGGTGGCCATAGAGGTTTTTTCGGGTGGGTGCTATTTGGTTTTATTTACCTATTGATGGCGGTGGCAATATATGGTCTTTGGCTTTGGAGTCCCCCATTTTTTCTGGGTTACTTGCTTTTAATTTCTGTGATTCACTTTGGAGAAGACCTTCATGAGATTCCCCATCGCTGGATGAAGCTCAGTTATGGTCTTGCTGTCGTATTCTCACCTGCGTTGATTTGGCAGAGTGAAGTCTCCGTTCTCTACGGATTTATAGTTGAAAATCAAGTTGCGATATTATTTGCGAAAATATCAAACATAATTGCCTGGATTTCTCTGGCAAATCTAGCATTGATCAGCTTTGCTTTCAGGGGGGCAATCAGTTCAGAGAATTATTTCTATTTGATATGGCCAATAACCACTCTTTTAATACTTGAGCCATTGCTTGGTTTCTCATTGTACTTCGGCCTTTGGCATAGCCGCCTCCATCTTAATAGACTTACAATACTACAAATATTAGACAGAAAGCCAATCTCTATGCTATTGCTCGCCGTGCCTTTAGTTATAACCATTGCAGCGGCTTTTTATGGGTTTATTAGGCTTGGCGGCATAACGGACCTTAGTTTTTCAAGAATTATATTTATTGGGCTTGGTTCCCTAACATTCCCTCATCTTTTTATGGTCCATGCGCTTAATAGTTTGGATTATCGGCGCGGTTAAATGTATTTATTTTAAATATCCCAATCCAGAATCAAGCGGATCTTGTGATTAGAGTATGAAGGCTTTGGCCTTGGCCAGTTAGGGACAGCGCTAATCAAGAAGCTAAGATGGGGGAAATTGCCCCATTGAGGAGAGGGCTTCGGCAAAGCCGGGGGGCACTCTCAAGAGAGAAAATAACCTCTAGTAATATCATCACATTTGATGATGCCTCTCTTGAGGCGATGAAGTAAAAGGTGAGATGTAACACCTCAGTAATCATGGCGCTGATTGAGATGAAAAAACTTCTGAACCGATTCAGAAAAATTATTGACCATCTGGTTCCTTCCGAACTTCCAAAAAAAAGGGATCAATTAGCACCTGGGCACTACCTGCTTTCAAGCTTTGCTGTTGAACATGCGCCTGATCCGATCTATTGGATCCTCCCGGATGCAACGATCTTCTATGCAAATCAGTCTGCTTGCCTCTCTTTGGGGTTGACGCGTGAAGAGCTTACAGGGCGCTCTGTTCTGGACATTGATCCTGACCTTGATCAATCCGCATGGGATGCACATTGGAATGACATCAAGGCTAATAAAAAGCGCATCCTCGAAACCAAACACAAGCACACGGATGGGAAAGTTTTTCCCGTCGAGATCACAGCCAATTACTTGAACTTTGATGGTCGTGAATATAACTACGCGATAGCCCGTAATATCAAAGAGCGAAAGCAAAATGAGCTCGATAAGGAAAAATCGCGTCAGCAGCTTGAGATCCTCATGGTTGAGCGCACTCGATCCCTTGAACGTGACCTTGTGACTTCAGATGAGCGTCTTCGTCTTGCTATTGAGGCTTCAGAGGCAGGAATTTGGGACTGGAATATACAAACAGGCGAAACCTATTGCTCTCCAGCCTACTTTGAAATGCTGGGCTATGACCCTTTGAATTTTGGCTCCAACGTGGAGTCCCTTTTCCTTGATCTACTTCATCCGGATGAACGGGACACCATCCTGCCATTTGTCAAAGATGCGTTGGAAGGTCCCGGGCTCTATTCCGTTGATTTTCAGATGCGGGCAAAGGATGGCACCTACCGATGGATCCGAAGCCGAGGAAAACTCGTAGAGGATGATGCGCAAGGGAAACCTCTTCGCGCGATTGGAACTCATACCGATATTACGGATCGTAAACTGACCGAACTCGCGTTGGTCGAAAGTGAGAGCCGATTCAGAGATATGGCGGATTCTGCGCCGGTCATGATCTGGATTGCAGGGCTCGACAAGCTTTGTTATTTCTTCAATAAAGGCTGGTTGGCTTTCACCGGGCGCACTCTGGACCAGGAGTCGGGCAACGGTTGGGCAGAAGGCGTACATCCGGATGATTTCGATCGCTGCCTCAAAATCTATGTCGAATCGTTCGATGCCCGTCGCCCCTTCAAGATGGATTATCGCCTTCGTCGTCATGACGGCGTTTACCGTTGGATCGAGGACAACGGGAGTCCGAGAATTGACGGACAAGGACAATTCTTGGGCTACATCGGATCCTGTATCGATATAAACGACCGGAAAGAGGCAGAAGAATATTTCAAAATTATCGTCGAGGCTTCGCCGAGTGCGATGTTGCTATTGAATGATCAAGGCGCCATTGAGCTTGTTAACAATGAGTTCACGCGGCTCTTCGAATATAGCGCCGAGGAGATCACTGGACAACTCATTGAAAAAGTCGTTCCTAATGATGTCGCTCATGATCATGTGCATCTCAGAAATAGCTATCTTCAGAGACCTGTTGCTTGCGAAATCGGCAAAGAACGGATTGTCCGAGGCAAACGTAAGGATGGAACGACCTTCCAGGTTGAAATTGGATTAAGCCCTGTTCAAGTGGGTTCTCGTCAATTTGTCATCAGCGTCATCGTTGATGTGACTCAACGAAAAATGGCGGAACAGGCGATTCTCGATTTAAATGCAAATCTGGAGGAAAAGGTCAGGGAACGAACTGTGGCTCTTGAAAAGGCCAGTGTGGCCAAAAGTGAATTTCTGGCCAATATGAGTCACGAAATTCGCAACCCGATGAACACCATCAATCTGAGTTCCTACATGCTTGCCCGGGAATCATTGACCGAGCAACAGATGAATATGGTTGAGCGGATCTCGCGGTCATCCAAGTCGCTCTTGACCATTGTGAACGAGATTCTTGATTTTTCGAAAATGGAAGCAGGGCAGGTTGATCTTGAACTGACCACATTCAATTTGGGCGACCTGCTTGATCGGATTGCGGAGTCTCAAGCCATGATGGCTTCCGAGAAGGGCATTCGACTGAATGCACAGGCACTTTTGAGTGGTTTGCCCGATGTGGTGGGAGATTCCGTTCGGATTGAACAGGTTCTAAATAACCTGCTGGGTAATGCCACCAAGTTCACCCGCGAAGGGGACGTCTGGTTAAGGGTTAGCTGGGCTAGAAAAGGACAGGACGCGGTTTCTTTAGCCTTTGAAGTAGCAGATACGGGTGAAGGTATTCCGGCTGAGGTCATTCCACTGTTGGGTCAGCCGTTTACTCAGGCGGATAACAGCGTCACGCGAAGGTTCGGTGGGACCGGCTTAGGGCTTTCGATCTGCAAGAAATTGCTTGAACTCATGTCATCGGCCCTCACGATCCATAGTACGGTGGGCTTGGGCAGCGCCTTTTCTTTTGAATTAAACCTGGGCGTTGCAGGGGCCAAGCTAGGCGAGACGAGGGAGATCGAGCCTGCTCAGCCATTTGCTGGCCTGCATATATTGGTAGTGGATGATGATCAGGCAAATCTGGAAGGGATAAGCCACCTCCTCCAAGCTGAGGGTGCCGATGTGAGTCTGGCGATCAATGGCCTATCGGCAATTGACTTGCTGGATCAGATCCCAGAGAAATTCAGTCTGGTTCTCATGGACATACAGATGCCCCTGATGGATGGAATCGAGACTACGAAACACATTAGAAATCGATTTACTCAAGATCGTCTTCCAATCATCGCTGTCACTGCGGGTATCTTGCCTGACCAACACAAAGAGGCAATGGCTGCTGGCATTAATCAAGTGATCAGAAAGCCGGTTGATCCTGATGCGCTTATTAAGACCATTTTGAAGGTGCTGACGAAGCCTGATTTGCGCATGTAGCAAGGGACATATTCTGCATATAAGGGGCTCTTCCCAGCCGGCGGGCCAGTTCCCTGACACCGACATCTCCACCATCTGATTGAAGGGCATGGATCATGTTCCAGCGACGTTCCGTCAGCATTCCGAAAAATGAGCTTGCGGATTCAAAATTGAGGGTTTCACCCTGGTAACTGCTCGCCTTTGCTGCTGTTCCAGCGGCTCGCAAGCATGACTTCCAGTCTGAATTGAGTGAGATTCTTAGGTGTCTCATAGATTCCTCCTTTGCTCTGCCGTGATACGATGTATTACGCCCATTTGGAGAATCTGCAATGACTACACTCACCATTCGACTTGATGATCAACTCGACGGGCAACTAAGCCGATTGGCAGAGCGAAGCCATCGAACAAAGAGTGATCTGGTGCGCGAAATGTTGCGCCGTGAAGCGGCGATTGAGGAGCTTAGACAAACTCGAGATTTATTGAAACCTTTCGCAGAGCGTGCGGGATATCTTTCGGATGAAGATTTCTTCCGCGACTTTTCGTGAAAGTATTCATCGATACCAATGTGTGGCTAAGTGGTCGATTTTGGCCAGGTCTGTGCGCCGAATTGCTCGATTCCTTGATCAAGATGGACGTGACAATTCTCCTCGATGATTGCGTTTACGAGGAGTTCAGGCGCATTGCGATTGAAAAATTCAAGGTGGACATCATCACCCTTGAGCAAAGCGATGTGTTTTTTCATCGCCACTCAATCATCGTACCTAGAGCGCAGACACCAATGAAGGATGCTCCAGATCCGGATGATGCATGGATTCTCGCAGCTGCTTTAACAGCTAATGCAGACTGGTTTGTAACGGGGGATAAGGCGCTTTTGGAGATGGGCCATGTTTGTGGTATGCCAATCGTTCATCCTCGCCAAGCTTATTTGCGGCTGAAGGGATTGAATTAACGGAGTGAGTTCATCGTTAATCTCGCGAGAAACCCCGTCCTTCATTCAGGTCGGGGAGGGATAGCGAACTCCCCAGAGCAAGAGCACGGGAATCTTGATGTGTGAATAGTCTTTCCTGGCCGACTCCCAACTGTCGGCATTGCGGAGTAGGCTAAGGAACGCTCGATAATGGCCGCGTCGGTTACCGGCGAGATACATCTCCATGAGTAGCTCTGGCGGAATGTGATCTGGATCGGCCACACCTCCGTCGAGTATCGATTTCATCACGGAGAAATGACGCATACGCATCACCGTTTCGCCGAGTATGGGTAGGCCGGCTAACGCAACAAAGAGCCGCGCTAGAAAAGAACTACGAGCCATGCCAAGGCCCCTCGCATAGTCATAAGGGTTGATCGCCACGACACGTTCCACCCGCCGATGGTTCCGACCCGCGAGTATCAGCGAAATTGTGCCCCCGATGGAGACTCCGGCCAAGGTGGCGTCGCGCAAGTCCAGCCTGTCTAGGAAACCTTCGACCACGCCCGCGAAAAACGCGGCGTCGTACTGAGCAGACGGTATGTCGGATATGACATTTTGTTCACGAATGGCCAAAATGCATTCAAAATAATAAAATGACTGCAAAATATGATCTTGAGAGGTGATTCCATGGCTATGCTTACGGTTCGAAATCTTCCTGATGAGGTGCACCGGGCTCTCAGGTTACGCGCGTCTCAACATGGGCAAAGTACAGAGGCGGAGGTTAGGGAAATTCTGGCCAATGCGGTTAAACCGGAGACACGGATTTTAATGGGTGATGCTCTCGCCGCGCTCGGAAGGGAAATAGGGCTGAAGAATGAGGATTTTGAGGTTCTTGATAAGGTGAAAGATAAGTTACCCGCAGAACCCCTGAGGTTTGAATGATCATTCTGGATACCAACGTCATTTCCGAGGCGATGAAGCCAGAGCCCCATGCCTCTGTTCGTGTCTGGCTCAATAATCAGCTTGCCGAAACCTTGTTCCTCTCCAGCGTTACCCTAGCGGAGTTGTTGTTTGGGATCGCAGCCCTCCCTGATGGCAAGCGGAAGGATCTTTTGAGTCATGCCTTGGATGGGCTTCTGGGATTGTTTCGGGATAGGGTCCTTCCCTTTGATACTGAGGCGGCGCGAAGGTATGCCGATTTGGCCGTTATGGCCAAAACCAGTGGACGTGGATTTCCAACGCCTGATGGTTATATTGCTGCCATAGCCGCCTCTCGGGGATTTTCTGTAGCGTCTCGTGATGCCTCTCCCTATCTCGCGGCCGGTCTACCTTTCATCAATCCATGGAATCAGACCCCATAGGCGCAACTTTTTTCATGGCTAAGTCAGTACCATGAAAGACGATGAGCTGGTCGAATCACTAAGGGCTGAAAACCGCCGACTAATCAAGCTACTTGAAAAAACGGCATAGACTGGCAGTTGGTGCCGACGCCAAAAGTCGTTCCCAAGGTAATTCGGACTGAACTTTCTAAGGAAGAAAAACTGACATTGTTCGGGCGCCTTTTTCGGGGACGAAGCGATGTTTTCCCGGTTCGCTGGGAAAATAGCAATTCCGGAAAGTCGGGCTATTCCCCCGTTTGTTTGAATGATAGAAAGCCCGGAATATGCCGTAAGCCAGCCATTAAGTGTGGTGATTGTTCTCATCGCAGTTTCATGGCGCTTTCTGATCGTATTCTCTATGAGCATCTTGCTGGCAAGAGAACGATCGGAGTCTATCCCTTGATGGAAGACGATACCTGCCATTTTCTTGCCGTCGATTTTGATGAAGGCGACTGGCGGGAGGACGCCAAGGCTTTCTGTTTATCCTGTGAGGCCCTTAAAGTACCTTATGCTCTCGAGATCTCAAGATCGGGTCAGGGTGCGCATGTCTGGATCTTTTTTAGTGGCAAGGTTTTGGCTCGTGATGCCAGGCGTCTCGGTGTCGCTATTATCAGTCATGCCTGTGAGAGATCGCGGCAGCTAAGGCTGAGTTCTTACGATCGCCTCTTTCCAAATCAGGACACGCTACCCAAGGGTGGTTTCGGGAATCTCATAGCGTTGCCCCTCCAGAAGCATGCTCGGGAACGAAACTTCTCCGTATTTGTAGATCTTGAGTTCTGTCCTTTCGAGGATCAATGGCAGTTCATGGTTGGTTTGGAGTGTCTTCCCGTTGAGGATCTCGAGCCGGCAATCTTCAGTGCTGCGGGAGCGGCTCATCCATTGGATGTCGGCTTCATTGAGGATGAAGACCTTGCAAGGCCATGGACGCCAAAATCTTCGCCTAAGGGAAAGATGAAGGGGGTCATGCCTACTTCTCTTAATGTTAGGGTGGCGAATCTTCTTTACTTCGAAAAAGCATCGCTGCCTCACTCACTGGGTAATCGTCTCATTCGATTGGCGGCGTTCCAGAACCCGGAGTTTTACAAAAATCAGGCCCTCCGCCTTTCTGTTTGGAAGACTCCGCGGATCATTGGTTGCGCTGAAAACTTTCCGCTGCATATAGGGTTGCCTCGTGGCTGTCTTGATGATGTGCGTTGTCTTCTTGGAGAAAATGGCATCAGCTGCAATGAAATAGATGAGCGAACCGAGGGCGTGAAAATAGATGCCAATTTTGCTGGGACGCTCCGACCTGATCAGGAAGTTGCAGTGATGGCCATGACATCCCACGATGCGGGGGTGCTTTCCGCTCCAACGGCTTTTGGGAAAACGGTGACGGCGGCTGCCATTATCGCGCACAGAAAGGTAAATACTCTCATCCTTGTTCACCGCACGGAATTGCTGAAACAATGGCAAGAGCGTCTCAAGACTTTTCTGAATATAGATAAGAGCGGTATCGGGGTCATTGGAGGCGGTAAGAACAAACCCTCTGGAATGGTCGATATCGCGGTCATGCAGTCCCTTTCCCGCGGGGGATCCGTTTCCGATCTCGTAGAAAACTACGGACAAATCATCATCGATGAATGTCACCATATCGGCGCAACGTCCTTTGATGCCATCCTGAGAAAAGTCAGAGCACGGTATGTTTTAGGGTTGACGGCTACCCCGATTCGGCGCGACGGCCAGCATCCTGTCATCTTCATGCAATGCGGTCCCATCCGACATGTGGTTTCACAATCCTCTGTGAAACACCAAAAGCTGGAAGTAATCGCGAAGTATCGGGATCGACCAATTCAGATCATTCCTGGTGACCCGGGTTCACCAGTTCATGACGTAAGTCTCTGATTAATCAGGGCCGGCTCTTTAAAAAATGACACAACAGGCGCTTTTTATGGCGCAGGCACATCCAGCGCTTTGAAGATATCGATTTGTTCCGGGGTGGTTTTGCTGATGCCGCTATACTCGCGATCACCGGCCGTTACCCGGTGCTTCTGAATACGATTTAGCAACTCCAGCGCGGTTTTCGGACTGACCCTGCACCCGTATTCTTTCAGCCTCATCCGCATGATCCGGTAGATCACCAGGGCCATGAAACAAATGAGTGCATGCGCTCTGATTCTCTCCGGGAGACGGTGATATACCGGGGCGATTTCCAAATCGGATTTCAGGACCCGGAACCCTCGCTCAATATCTGCAAGGCTTTTGTAGCGATAAACGACTTCCTGGGCCTCGAAGTCGAGGACATTGGTCAGAAGAACGAGTTTCCCATCAAAGCGTTCCGCCTTTGTGACGGCGTCCTCATTCACTTCGTAAGTGAACATTTCGGCCTGATAATCCGCCTTGATGAATCGCGTTAGTTCGGCGTCGCTCACGGATCGTGAGAAGCGGCTGTAGGCACCGCGATCAGAGGCTCTCCGCCCCTTTTGGGAGATGCCCTCATCCTGAGCATCCAGCTTGTTCACCAGGCTTTCTGCAAACTCGACTTGTTCCTGGATGCGGTCACGACGGCGGTTCGCTTGCTCTGCAGCGCGCTCGGCATCATGGGCGACAACTAGGCGATGCCCAAGAAATTCGGACTCCGCGATGCCGTTACTGAACGAGAGATGCTCAAAGGTCTCGGAGAGTTCGGCATATCGTCGTGCCGGAACGGCGAGAATAAATTGGAGCTTTCGTGACGCGTCATCGGCCAGCTTGGTGAGTTCAGCGACATTATCCATGCTTAAAAGGCCACGATCAGCGACCAGAATGACGCGCTCGACCGGGAACCGCTTCAAAACCTGAGCCAGCATGGACTGCATCGTTTTCGTCTCGGCCACATTGCCCGGATGAACGGTGTGCATGAGGGGTAAGCCTTCCGCGCTCTGAACAACACCCAATACAAACTGACGTGCAATCCCCCCGGTTTCCTTGTTCATACCGTGCGCGCGAAGATCGTCTTCCAGTCGAACTTCACCGTGAATTCTTACCGTTGTGAGATCGTAGAAAACCACTGACAACTGCTGATCCAGCAGGGGCCGCATCTGCTCAGCCATCAGGTCTTCGATTTCTGTGGCATTCTCCATCAGCGCATCCATAGTCCGGAGTAAATGCGCATGAGAAATCTGATCAGGCATGTTGGGGATCGCCGTTGTCTGCAACCAATCGAGGCAACCCAACTTTGAGTCGGGAGCGCATAACCGATTGAAGACCATGGCGCGAACTAGTGCTTCCGCATCGAAGCCACGGCGCGAGGAACGGAGAGCCTTACGAATCACCCTGGAAAATCCGAGCTGTTGCCAGAGCTCATTGAGGACGAAGACATCTCCAAAGGCTTTGGAGCTCTCGTATTCAGGGGTGAAAGCGGTGTTATCCGTCCGCCCTAATGCGCGATTGAGTCCATTAATCAGCGGGTCGAGATCTTTCGGTTGCAACTGATCGAGCCGACCAAGATTTGCGACGACTTTTTGACGGACAGCACCGGTCTCAGTCCTGTATCCCTCGACGAGTTGAAGGTAACTGCGCCCGCCCGACTTTGTGATCCGCGTATACATGTGGCAACTGTATCACACACGTCTACTGTCATGCATGGCTCTAAGACTAAGGCGTGACACAACAAGGGTTTTTCAGATTTCGAGAGCTACGGCGTGTAGGCCATTGATTTAAAAGCCATGCATTGCCGCCCGAGAGCCGAAATTAGGTCGCGAAGTGGTGAACTTCGGTGGTGAGGCCATTCAGGATGTTTTTAAGCGGCTAACACAGAGGATGACGAACGTACAGCCCACATCGTTGCGGAGATCATGGAGGCCTATAAAAAGGGGAGAAAGGTTCTCGTTCTGACAGAGAGGACCGATCACCTTCAGGCCATCCATGAATCTCTTGGAGAAATACCTGGACATCTGTTTCAACTCCATGGCCGCCTATCCAGAAAACAGCGGACCGTGATTCTGGAGGAAATGAACGGGTTAAACTCAGAGGAGCCACGCATTCTCGTCGCGACTGGAAAGTTGGTAGGGGAGGGATTTGATCACCCGCCGCTTGATACCCTGATTCTAACCATGCCCATCTCATGGAAGGGAAGTCTTCAGCAATATGCTGGCCGCCTTCATCGGCAGGCGACAAGGAAGTTGGGGGTCTCAATTATCGATTTCGTGGATGCTGGGCATCCGGCTCTTCTAAGAATGTGGGAGAAGCGACAGAGAGGTTATCGGGCGATGGGCTACAGTCTGGTGACCAACCCATTCTGGTAATTTCAATGGACCTTGGGCTATTTATAGAGACCATGGCGCCATAGATACTTGGTGCTAGGACTTCACCGGGCGGGATCACCATTATGAGGAAAGCAAATGAACGGGAAATCGCGAGATTCCATTACAGATGGGGTTGACTCTGATGATGCACCGGAACTGACCCAGGATTTTTTTGATCATGCCGAATGGAGGGTAGGCGAACGATCCGTATCACCGACAGTTGGTATTTCTGCAATAGCTAAGGCTACGTTCAGGGGTAAGCCGCCGTTGGAACCTTCCTAAAGGTCTGTCACCGTGCGGTTCGAGGTTTAGGTGATTGAAGCCTAAAAGTAAGGGTCAGTGAGTTATTGAGATTCTTCCAGATATAGATGTTCTCGCTTGACTCCACGCTGTAGATCATTCGCGCGAGAAATGAGAACTGGAGAATTTATTCGATGCTGAAAAGCGGAACCCCATAAAGGTCTTTATGGGGCGTCCTTGAACGAATGATTTATAAAAAGTAGTTATAAATCAATGACTTATATGGTGGAGGTGGCGTCTACCGAACTGACGTTCAACTCCCTTCAAAATCAATGACTTAAAAACGCCATCAAAAATGTTGCCCCCAGATTTCTTTGGTAGGCGAGGGCCGTTCCTAAACCGATCTCAGACGTTTCAAATCGTTCAGCGGCAGATGTGCCGAAGCGCCGTAAAAAGATATCCTGGGATTTAGTTGTGGGTTACGGCAAACGACAACCTCTGTCCCTCAGGCAACCCTTGAGCCGAGATGCATGTCGACATGGATATCCTTAAATGGGCATCTGAGTGAGCCGGAATCGGACTTTTCAAGTAGTCCTAACTCGATAAGTATTGCGGCATCTTGATGGATCCTCGAAGGATCTCGTCCCAGCCGGCGGGCCAGTTCCCTGACACCAACATCTCCACCATCGGATTGAAGGGCATGGATCATGTTCCAGCGACGTTCGGTCAGCTTTCCGAAAAATGAGCTTGCGGATTCGAAATTGAGGGTTTCGCCTTGATAAGTGCTTTCCTTGGCTGATGCTCCAGCCGCCTTAAGGGCTGACATCCAGTCTGAATTAAGGGTGATCGTCAGGTTCCTCATACATTCCTCCTTCGCTTTACGTCCTCGATGAAGTCGTCAATCAGCTGATCGATGCTTACAAATTTATAGGGTGTTTCGATACCGTCTAAATGACGGTGATCTCCCTTGCCTCGTTCGTTGTCATAGCCAATCACACGAAGGCTCTCCACGATATAAACCAATCGATACTTGTATGGATGCTCGCATGGGGGAACACGATCAGGTACCCGCCAAACCACCATCTCAATGAGATGCCCCTCATCTGTGAGGTTTCGAAATTGATGTATCAACTCGGCCTTCATGTTGTCAAATATGACAACACTAATCGTAAGTGTCAATCTGTGTGAGAATTACGGTTTGGAGTTGCCCCCGTTTTATCGGTCAGGCTGAGGCCCTTTGAGCGCGAGCATGAGAAAAGCAAATGAAAGGGAATTGTGAGCGGGATTGACCCTTTGAGGGAAGGGCTCCGGCAAACCCGGGGCGGTTCAGAGAGACCCTACGTAGTTTGATAACGCGTAAAGCATCCGAGCGTGGAGAAGTCAGTTTGGTCAGGTAAAACGGAACCCCATGAAGGTCTTCATGGGGCATCCTTGAACGATTGATTTATAAAAAATCCTTATAAATCAATAAGATAGGATATGGAGGTGGCGTCTGCCGAACTGACGTTCAGCCCCCTTCCAAATCAATGACTTAAAAACGCCATAAAAAATGTTGCCCCCAAAGTTGCCCCCAAAAATGTTCGCTTGGTGAAGACGTTCTGAAACGTCCCGGAGCGTTCGTTTTTTGCTAAGGGTGCGTATTTCGCGTGATTCGGCCGGGCATTTCACGGTTATCCGGCCACCTGTTCCACGCTGATTCGGCCACACATTTCTGAGCATTCGGCCGGGCGGTCGGAGCGTAGCGACGCAGGTCTTTGGGGAGGTTAATTCACCCCCCCGGTTACCGTCAAACGACGGCGCCCTCATTTACTCCGGTTTCTTCGTTTTGATCCATCGTGCACCCTATTGCGCCTGAAGAGCATATTTCACTTCTCCGTCCGTTCCTGGCCCACATCCCATCGGGTCTTTAATGCGCAAGGATCTGTTGTTTGAAGTCGTCTAACTTGAGGATTCTCACTCCACGGAACGGATGCATCTCTAACAGGTGAATATCGCTGGCTACAAGGACGTCCGCATTGGCAGAAAGAGCCAGCTCTAGAAACTTGTTGTCTTTGGGGTCTCGGCATTCCGTCACGGGTGTTTCGGACTCCACGAAGATAACGGCGTCACGAAAAAGCCTCACCCACACCATCCGCTGCTCGATAGGTCTCCAGGCATCGAACTTGTCCCGCGACAAGACCGCCGCTAATTCATTAAAGGCCGCCGCCGAAGTAAAAACCGCGTGCTCAATGAGCGCGCGACGAAGGATTTGTGCGGGTTCGCGGTCTGGATTAAGACAAGCGGGAATGAGCGAACTCGTATCGAAGACAACTCTTTTACGGCCGGAGCTCATGGACAAGACTATTAATCTGTTCGAGAGTCAGATTGGGCGCATCCGGACTAGCAGACGGCATTGTTTCCATGAATTCAGCCAGCTTGCGGGCGTTGTAGTCCCGCAGCGCCTCCGCCGCTAGCCCGTATGGAAGAATCATCAGGGTTGGAGTGCCATACTGAGTGACGGCCACAGGCTCACCGCTCTTCACGATGTTGGCAATGGATCCAAAGTGATTTTGCACTTCTACGGATGAGAGTGTTTTCATCGTCCTATCCTCGTCAAATTAGCTAACATAGTCATGTTATACCTGTTAGCCCAAAAGGCAAGCCGATGGATTTCTTCGAGCCGTCCATCAAACGGTGGTTTTTAAGACACTCCTGTCAGCAGGCATCAATCAGGTGGTCAGAAAACCTGATTGATGCCTGCTGACGGGAGTGTTTTGAGCGCATGACATCGGGAACCTATAGATCAGTGTAGAGGACTGATTCGGCTGAGTCATCACAACCGATACCAGTGATTCTCTATAGCAAATCCACTCCGAGACGGCCTGTAATATTGGTCATCTGGAAAATGATTTCCTGTCGATATTGGGCCTCTTCCTGATCTGATGCCGCCCTGAGCTTGAATTCAGTGATGATGCTGTAAAAGGTTGAGTCAAAATCGTGAATACCGACTTCAATGGTGTCATGGTTGATGTTCCGCTCCGCCATCAAGAGACGATAAACCTCACTCACAAAATCACTCAGCAGCCGCTGATCATTTGTCCTAGGGAGCCGCGGAATAAATCGGTGAGCCCGGTAAATTCAGGGCTCCCGGCCAGTAAAATAGACGGCAGTTCTTCCGACCGCCAATTAACGTAAAGCGATGCAGCAACAAACCAGCTTTCTGGACG
>JBILGU010000073.1:0-3014 GCA_044350805.1 Methylococcaceae bacterium | reverse complement strand
CGAGTACTGCAGCTTTTGAAACTGAGTAAACAGCAGGAGTGTTGATAGCACGTCCGTTGTATTCAGAACCTTCGTAGATGCGCTTATCTGGCGCTACTACACCGTAGATCGAAGAAATCTGAATTATCGATCCACCGCCTTGTGCTTTCATCTGGTTGCCAACACTTTGGGCTACCAAAAAGAGCCCATCAATGTTGACTGCCATAACTTCGCGCCATGTTTGCAACGAATAGTTTTCAAACGGGGCAAAAAATTGATCAAGGTTAGAACTCTTTGATGCTGCGTTGTTGAGCAAAATGTCAATGTGACCAAGTTGGTTAACAACCTCTTTCACCATTGACGAAACAGAATCAGGAGAAGTTATGTCGCATGCAAACGCTAAAACTTTTTGATTCTTTTCTTTATTGATTTTATTCGCGATCTCGTCAGCTTTGTTTTTGTCGATATCGATAATCGCGACACTTGCCCCGGCAGTGACAAGCGCTTGGCAAAATACTTCACCCAGTAGACCAGCACCGCCCGTTACAACTGCGACTTTGCCAGTGAGGTCGAACAAGTCGTCATTTTTCAGATCGCTCACTTAGTGCTGCCTTTCGTCATCATCCATTCAACCACTTCGAAATCATCCTGTGAATCGATGTCAATTGAACGTTCGCGTGGCATTACAAAAAGGCGGGTATTTTTCGTAAACAGAGTTTCATTTTCAAACAACGCGTTACGACGCCAGACATAAATCGAGGCATTCATATCGAAGCATTGTGGTGAGTCTTGGCGACGGTCTACTGAAACTGGAGGTTGTTTTGATAGGTGAACGATGCCATGTTCGTTAGTTTCGACGAGATTGAAATATGGCGATCGATGGGCTGGCGTGCCAGTAATCACATTGTCAGAATTTGTAGATTTCAACAGTTCAAGTGCACCCAAAATGTCTTCAGGAGTGCGTAATGGTGCAGTTGCGTCTAAGTCGATGATCACATCAAACTGCCCAAATTTTTTCTCGGCCGATTCGACGCAGTGGCGAATTGCTGGAAGCTTTGGTGCCGTGTCTGAAGCCAACTCAATTGGGCGCTCGACTGCGTAAGTTGCGCCGTGGGCAAGAGAGACATTTCTGATTTCGACACTGTCACTGCTGACAACGATTTGATCAAAGAGTTTTGTGGCAAGGGCTTGTTCGATTGAGTAGACGATCAAGGGCTTTGAGTTAATTGGCCGTAAGTTTTTGTTAGTGACGCCTTTTGAGCCTGCGCGGGCACAAATTGTGCAAAGAATTTTCATCGGCTGACCCAGCGTTGTTTTTTAGCAGACTCTTCGATTGCGTCTATTGTGTCGACAACTTTCGATGCTTCGACAAGCGTGCATATATTTTGCGAATCTTTTGAAATCACTGCCAGGTGTTGGGAAACATATGAATCATCTACATTTACCGCAAACTTCACTTCAAGCTCATTGAATTTTGCGCTATTACCAACTAGGTCGACACTGATTGTGCCGTTGTTGCCATTGATTGTTATGTGACGCTGCTTTATCTGGTCCAAATAATTCAGCTGAGCTGAAACAACGTTGCACTTAGCGGTAGACATCAAGATTGAAAATGTGTCGTCTGTTGTTATTTCAAGATCACTGAACTTTCCACCGATTGCAGTAATCCTTTGCCAATCGCCGAATAAGTGTTGCGCAAGATCAAACTCATGGCTGAGGTCTCGCAACACACCACCACCAGAAATATCTTGTGCCGAACTCGATTGTCGGTAGTCGGTATCGGGACGCCATGTCGGCAAATATTGACCTACATAAAAGTTTGCTGACGATAATTTTCCGAGTTTTGGCAGTGTGTCTTTGAGCCAAATAATCGCCGGATGAAAACGCAGGTTATAACCGACAGCCGCAAATGAGAATAAATCTGGTTCCAACTTGTAAGGTTTTTCGAACACTGGCTTTTCAATTAACACTCGGCCATTGAATTTGTTGCGCAACAGTGTTGAGAAATCTTGAAAATGTCGCGATGTCTGACTTGCGATCACCACATAATCAAACGATTGTTGTTCTAGTGCGTCAGACAAAGACTTAAATTCAGCGTTCGGTGAGTTTGCTGAAACTACGGCAACTTGGTGGCCGAGTTGTTTAAGAATTCTTTGATGTCGCGAACCGATTGAACCAGCACCGACTACGACTACATTCACTGAATTTCCTGGGGCCATTCACGTTGAGCACGTTCAAGTTCATCGAGGCGACCAATGTCGACCCAATATTCGTGCAGCGGAAAAGCCGCCGTGCGATGACCGTTTGCGGCGAGTTTTGCAAAATGTGTTGGCATGTCGTAAAAAGTGTCGCCGGGGATGTTGCTCAAGCCATCTTGGCTGATGACGTAAATACCCGCATTCACTAAATGTCGTTGAATAGGTTTTTCCTCCACACCAACAATTTGAGTGCCGTCTACCTCAACGACCCCATACGGCACTTGGTAGTGATCTTCACGCACAACCATTGTCGCTACCGCGTTTTCTCGTTCATGAAAATCTAAAAGCGCATCAACTGAAATACGTGTTAAAAGATCGCCGTTCATCACGATTATCGGCGCACGAATATCGCGCGGTAGCAACGAAAGCCCGCCAGCAGTGCCGAGTCGTGACTTTTCGTGAAGGTAGTTAATTTTTGCTCCGAGGCGTGAGCCGTCACCGAAATATTCAGAAATGATGTTTGCTTTGTAATTGACTGAGACAAAGAAGTTAGTAAAGCCCTGATCAATGAAAGATTGGATGATTGTTTCAAGAATTGGCTTGCCGCCAACTTTGAGCATTGGTTTTGGGGTTTCCTCTGTAAGTGGGTGAAGGCGAGTGCCTAGACCTCCCGCCATGATCACAACGGCGTTTGGTTTGTGCGCCGCGCCGATCATGTCGTCGACTGTTAACACGTCTACAACCCTGCCTTGGTCATCAAGCAAAGGCATTTGGTGAATGCGCTTTTCACGCATCAGTTTTAGAATTGCCGCTCGAGGAGTTTTTGACGCGCTTGTG
>JBILGU010000027.1:0-30436 GCA_044350805.1 Methylococcaceae bacterium | reverse complement strand
GCACGTCCAGAAAGCTGGTTTGTTGCTGCATCGTTTTACGTTGATTGGCGGTCGGAAGAACTGCCGTCTATTTTACTGGCCGGGAGCCCTGAATTTACCGGGCTCACTGATTAAATCCGCGGCTCCCTAGATGAATGGGTATCCCAGGGTAATTAGCCCGACCTCCCTGCTTATTTCTGTCAGATATTCGTCCTAGCGACCCGGCAAAGATATTGGCCTGCTTGCCCGCTGTGCGGCCATATAACCGCCTCCTGCTTGTCAGGCCATCATTTTGCCTTCGGCTTCCTTCTGATTTGCAGTTACCCGAGACACCCTTGATGCTCGACTAACATTTCCCCTTGCCGGGTATGCAGAGGACTTTCACCTCCAAGTCTTTCATTAGCTCACCACAGCGGTCATGACACCGCCAGTCGGGCGCTAAGCGCCATGTCTGGCTCACCAAAAACAAGAGGGTCCTGAGTATCAGGACCCTCTCGTAAGCCGTTTATCAACCCTGGGCTCAATGAAGGGTCATGCCCTGGCGGGTCTTAGTAAGTGGCGTGATTACGCTCAATCTTGACGGTATAAGTTACCGGCAAAAGCTTCTTGATTGAGTTATCAATCGGCGGGGTGCTAATGGGGTAAGGACTCAGCCCCCCTGATACAAACTGATAGGTTCCGGTTTTCTCCGCCACAAATGTGACAGTCAGCAGTCCCGGAACACCATCCTGGAGTCCTCTAAGCTGGTCATTCTTCAATGATGCTTGCGCACTAAAGCCCGGGGCCAAATTATCGGCATCGTAGGCGCTTGTCACATAGAGCATATTGATGGTGCCGACTGGTGCATTAGTAGTATCATCAACGGCGTCATCAACCTGCCAGCTTGAGGTCTGGTTGAAGAAGTGGTCAGGGACATATTCCAGTCCTGTTCCCTTGTTACCCTTGCTCGTCGCGGGACGGTAGAACACCGTCAGACCGGGATGCAAACCATTGGTCGCACGACCATCAACGGTGATGGTAACTTTTTGTCCCTTGTTGGCCTTGAACTGCCCCCAAGCTGACTTATGAGTCCAGCCCTTGTTAGAGAAAGCGGGATCAGCCCAACCAAGGCTGGATACACCCAATGAAAGAGTATTACCTCTGCCAAAATCTGATATCGCGGGAACAGGCTGCGTTGCAGCCGAGGCAAGACCACCCTGAATACAGATGGCGAGAGCCGCCAACCCCGTACTAACCTTCTTCATAGAAATACCCAAAATTTTTAGCGTTATGTTAAATCCCAGAAGTTCTGGGGAGCTCCAAGGTAATTTACGCCAAGAGATACCAACCCAAGCGCAACTCAGTGGCAATCTATTGTCTTCTATCTTTTTGCTCCTTTAATCTCTAGCGGAGAGTTGGATTCAATTCCTAAAAACCATTCCAACGCCAGATGCGTTCTTCATGCAAAGGGCATGCCATCACGCAACCTCTTGATTAAATGATCCTTAAGCATCTTCTGGCCTCAACGCGCAGTTAAAGCTTGTGTGAATTGCCACACAATTTGAGTCATTTGACACAATCATTTGCGCAAAGCCGACAGGCTTTACTTAACCCTAACTGCCTCCGACTGAGCCGTGTGTTCGTTTGTCGCCGAATCGCAGTGATCTTCAATCGAATAAGTCACTGCTTGATTGGCATTCTTTCCAACCTTTTTGAGTTCGAGCAGATAAACACCCGCCCCCCCCTCAATGGCCGAGTAAGGAGTCCAGATATTCTTAATCGGCTTAGTGGTAGTAGTTGCGACCTGATCTGGAATGTCACCTTCGCTGGTGATTGTTAAGTTGACTGAAAATTTCTTGGTCACAAGCTGACGCAGTCGAAAAACCATCTTCGCAGCAGGCTTGTAGCAGGTGATTCGCCATTTCACGACAGCAATTTTTGAAGCCGGAATTGCCCCTTGCAGGGTATGCGCGTCGACTGTAACTAGAAAAATCGGCGCCGCGATCAGCATTACAAGCGATATACACTTGAATAAGCTTTTCATAACGTTTACTCCTCGTTGGTGCGCGGCATTGTATACAAGGTCTCAAGCCGCGCACCAGCGAGCGCACGAACCTCGGTATCCTCATCGCTCTTCGCCTGCTCTAGGATGCCCCTGGTTTCCTATGAGACACCGAGAGCATCCATGGCCATGAGTCGCACCTTGGAGCTCGGGCCACAAGACGCCTCCCGAAGCAAGGCCTGACTGTATGGCCCATCAAATACCGCCATCTCATGAATCGCAGCGGCTCTGACCTTTGCCTCTCGATCGCAGGATAAATCTTTCAGAAGCGAAAGCGCCAAAGCACCTTTAATAGACTGATTGGCTAGCACCGCATCAATCCCCTGGGTCCGCTCATCGGCATCAGGTGAACTCAACAGTTTTTCAATGTTAAGCGCCATCTAAGGAAGTCGAACATCCGCACTCTGCCCTGCATGAGGGGCCGCATCATGCCAAACCTTGACCTTGATGCCACACCAAGCCGATGGCTTCGGCGATCACCCATGGACACGGGAATCGGCCTGAATCATGAAGCTGATAGCGCTACCGACCAGACATTTCATTAACACCCGCGGATCATCTGGGGCAAAATTCAGCGTTCTTGGTTCATCGGAAAAGACGGGGCTTCTCGCGAGATTAACGATGAACTTTCACTTGTGCCCTTGTGGGTGAACAAACTTTTGAGAGCCACCTTGATTGAAGTAAATCCAGAATACTTTCAAGTCACCCTCCTCGCATGGTATGACCTGCACGGACGCAAAAATTTACCTTGGCAAAATCCAAAGGAACCTTATCGCGTCTGGATCTCTGAAATCATGCTGCAGCAAACGCAAGTTGGAACCGTCATGGGTTACTTTGATCGGTTCCTGTCGCACTTCCCATCGCTTGAGGCCTTGGCCCAGAGTGATCTCGATACGGTCCTGGGTCTTTGGGCGGGACTGGGCTACTACGCCCGTGCCCGCAACCTTCACCGGACAGCGCGCCAATTGGTCACCGAACACCAAGGGCAATTCCCCACTTCCCTCGCGGCGCTTGAAAAGCTTCCAGGCATTGGACGCTCCACGGCAGGCGCCATCCTGAGCCTCGGACTGGGGATTCGGGCGCCCATACTGGATGGCAATGTTCGTCGCGTTTTGGCTCGCCATGGGGCCATCGAGGGGTGGCCAGGACAGGCCGAGACATTGAGAAAACTCTGGGATCTCAGTGAGTCATTGACACCTGAATTTCGGGTGGCTGATTTCAATCAGGCGATGATGGATCTCGGTTCGCTCATTTGCACCCCAAGAGGCCCCGCTTGTGATGCCTGCCCTTTGAAGACGACCTGCCTTTCCTATCAGGAAGGGACGCAATTGCTTTATCCCGGACGCAGACCCGGCCGAGCCATTCCGGTTCGAAATGCCTTCTGGCTGATCCTCAGGAAACCGTCGGGAGAAATCTACCTGGAGCAACGGCCCGAGCGAGGGATTTGGGGCGGACTCTTATCGCCCCCTGAATTCGAAACGCGAGAGGCGCTCGAGGACTTCTGTCTTACCCATTTTGGTTCGGGTTGTTCACGCATCTTTTTGCCACAAAGACGCCATACCTTTTCCCATTTCCATCTCGACTTCTTGCCGCTGTTGAGCGATATTGACGGAGATGCGGATGTGCCTGTGGCGCTGAGCGGACGTTTCCTTGCCCCGGACCAGGTCGGTCACCTGCCAACGCCTGTCCGGAAGCTTCTCGGGGATCTGTCGCTCCAGACCCGTGGCTCTATGCCCTAGAAACTCCATGATTCAAGCCAAAGAACTCCATCGATGAGCACTCATACCGTCCTCTGCAAGCGTCTCGGCCAGGAAGCCGAGGGTCTCGACAAACCCCCCTTCCCCGGCGCGGAAGGTCAGCGAATTTTCGATCACATTTCCAAGGCCGCCTGGCAGGAGTGGCTGAAAGTTCAGACGATGCTCATCAATGAGCACCGTCTCACCCCCTTTGAATCCGAAGCCAAGAAGTTTCTGGCTCAG
Source organism: Methylococcaceae bacterium (assembly GCA_044350805.1). Classification (GTDB taxonomy): domain Bacteria; phylum Pseudomonadota; class Gammaproteobacteria; order Methylococcales; family Methylococcaceae; genus UBA6136. The sequence continues at coordinate 26,437 of JBILGU010000027.1, read as the reverse complement.
GAACGCGAGAAATATCTCTTTGGCGGGTCCGACAACCTTCCCGAAGGCTATCGGCCCCAGGGCTGATCCGACGACGACTACGGCTGCTCCTCTTCTTCCTCGCCCTCGATGTAAGGCATGGTCTTAACGCCGGAAGCCGCCGGGGTGGAAGTGGATGAGCTGCCCCAAGTGCTCTCGGGAGCCGTCCGAAGCGGCCTGGATGGGGGCGACGTGTAAGCCGGCTCCTCCTCCGAAGAGGGAACCGGAAGACCACGACGTGAAGGCGCCATAGGGGCGATCGATTCTCTTTCAGATTCGGCCGGAACCCCGTCAGCCTTGGGCGCGGGCCCTCTCGGGCGCTGGAAAGTCTCCTCACCTGAAGCCTCTTCGGACTGGGGCTTGGGTTTTGACGCCAGGCCCTCTTCGGAGGCTGCCGCGGCCTGCCAGCTGCTGTCAGATTCCTGACCCCCAATCACCAAGGGGATCCCGGTGGGCTTTTCGACAGCCTTTCGGACCTTGTCCATGTTGATGACGGCGCCGGTCTTCGCTCGCATTTTCTCGATTTCGGTAGAGGCTACCTTGAGAAGGAATCGGGCCCTTTGCGCGTCTTCCCGATCCAGCTGGGCCTTGGAGACATTTTCATCCGGATCATGGCCACGGACCCCTGCATCCTCATCCAGGGGCTGACTGACCTCCATATAGAGCCAGCCATTTTTCCAGCCCAGTTTCACCGGCTGATTCACCAGGTACACAGGCGCGCCCACGGGAACCAGCGGGAACAGCTTGGCAACATCCTCGTTGTACATTCGCATGCAGCCATGGGTCACGCGCATCCCAATTCCATCGGCTTTGGCCGCATCCGTGCCATGAATCAGATACCCAGAGACCCCAAGACGCATGGCGTATTTACCCAAAGGATTATCCGGGCCCGGGGGAACCACATCCGGCAAGGGATCGCCCTTGGCGGCATGTTCGCGCTTGATGGAAGCCGGTGGCGTCCAGGAGGGATCCTTCTGCTTGTCGACAACTCGCGTCATCCCCAGAGGAGTTCGCCAATCCATGCGGCCCATGCTCACCGGGTAGGTAATCACCTGCCCCATCGCAGCGCTTTCAAAATCAGGTTGCGGCGGCGCTACAGGCGCCTGAACCACGTCGACTTTCTTCCCTGGTTGGCAGACCGGCGCTTTGGCAGGAGTGCCCTTGGTCGCCGCCCCTTTGGCCGTTCCCGCCACCCCCTTCGCTGGGGCCGTCACGGTCTTGGCGGAGGAAGCCGATTTGCCTGGGGCACCCTTTCCAGGCAGCGTCTTTGCGCCGTTGGCAGGAGACTTTGCCGCCGGCTTGACGGACTGACTGGCGCTGGATGCCGGCTTACAGACGGGGGCCGCTGACTTCCGCGCCGCGCCCGCAGCGGTCTTGACAGGCGCTGGCCGGGCCTTGACCGGGAAATAGTACATCCGCATTTCCGGGATATTCACCACGATGCCCGATCGTGGCGCATCCGGAAGGATGAATTCCTGAGGAATCAGGATCTCGGTTCCTCCTTTGGGTAACCATCGATCGACATTCTGGTTGGCCATGACCATTTCGTCCTGCCCGACGCTAAAGCGTCGCGCAATATCGATGAGGGTATCTTCCTGACGCGCCTGCGTGTGGCGGATGGCACCAATGATGTCATCACCGGCCTGCGGTAAGGAGAAGCTTTCGGCCTGAACCGGCGTCATTCCGGAAAGAACAACCAGCAAGGCGACATGAGCGGCAATCAGACTTTTTTGAAGCATCTTTGGATTCCCTATGAGGAACAGGCGGACGTTTTCAATCAGGATACTTTGGCCGGCGGCTCACCACCGAACCATTCGAGCAAAATCGGCAGAAACGCATTGAGCTCAAGACTCATCAATGCGAAATCGACGTCAAAGCGGGTGGCGGCATCCTCGGATCCTGCATCAGCTGCAGCCTCCTGGATCGTATCCAGGAATTTCAGGCGGCGAATGGTCAGGGCCTCATCCAGCACCAGACTCAGCCGATCATTCCAGCTGAACGCCAGCTTGATGGCTTCTTTGCCGGCTTCAAGATGATGGAGGATTTCAGGCACCTCAAGATCATGGCGGCGCGCACGCACGATGCCGCCATCTTCCTCCGGTGACTTGAGCTCACATTCAGATTCCAGCGTCACCCCTTCAGGAAGGGATCCACCGGCGAGCCACCGGGTCATCACCGAGGCCGGTCGTTCCTGCGTCGCGATAGGCCGCACGGGGAAACCCTCCAGCGCTTGCCGGAGTGCGGCAACGAGATCTTCGGCTTTGCGCGCACTGCTGGAATCGACAAAAAGCCAGCCGCCCTGAGGGTCGATGTACGCAAATGTGCGTCGACTCTGGCTAAAGGCCTTGGGAATCATGTCATGAAGGATCTCTTCCCGAAGTCCTTCTCGCTCTTTTTTGCGCAACTTTCGGGACTCGCGCGCTTCGATCTCATCGACCCTAGAGGAAAGACGTTCATTGACGACGCTAGACGGCAGGATTTTGTCCTCCCGCCGAAGGCAAAGCATCAGAAAACCCTGGGTTTGATGAATGAGAGGAGCGTCGGGATGCCCGAGAGGGGGGTACCATCCCTCACTGGCGGGCTCAAGGGCCCCGCAGGGCTGGAAGCGACGGTTCTGAAGTCGCTCTTCGAGGGCCTCAGCGGAAAGGTCGAAGGGCGCGGTGATCCTTAGAAGGACCAGATTTTTGAACCACATGTGAGCTGGAGAATAAAAGCAGTTGATTATGAAGGATTTGCGCCACGTTGTCATCCTGAAGAGCCCCGAAAATGGAACCTTTTTTGCCTCGCTCCGCGATTCCGATAAGAACGATAAAATAGTCTGCACCGGCCCGACTTTACGCCCAGAGGCACCGACTTTTATGTTTTTTCCTGACCACCCCCCCGCCCCAAGACGATGCCAAAGCATGGCCATCAAAACGTCCCCGAATCGACATTTCAGGGGTGCCTTGGGGTTTGCGCATCGAGTCGGAGTTTTGTTGATCTTGCTGGTGATCCCCCCCGCATTCGCAGAGACCGCCTATGTCACCTTGGAAGATGACAATGCGATCGGACTGGTCTCAATCCCTGAGGGCAAACTGCTCAAGCGGGTCCCGATCGGGAAAAGGCCGCGTGGCATCGGGGTGGATCCTTTGGGGAAATCGCTTTTGGTTGCCGTCAGTGATGAAGACACCATCAAGCAGCTGGCCCTTCCCCTGGAAAAGGACAGTATCAAGCTCCCCTCCGGGAAGGATCCTGAAACCTTCGTGGTGGCTCCTGATGGTAAGCGCCTGTTTGCCTCCAATGAAAATGACAATGCGGTCACGGTCATCGACCTCACCACCCGCAAAACACTCCGGTCGATTTCGGTCGGTGTCGAACCTGAAGGCATCGCCGCAAGCAACGACGGACAATGGATTGCCAGCACCAGTGAAACAACGAACATGGTCCACTGGATCGATGCGAAAACACTGGAATTGCGAGACAACACACTGGTGGATCCAAGGCCACGGGCCTGTCGGTTCACGCAGGATAGCCAGGAACTTTGGGTTAGCTCTGAAATTGCAGGGACGGTCTCTGTGATCGACGTATCCACCCACACACCCAAGGCGACGATCAGTTTCCAAATTCCGGGAGTCACCCGGGAAAAGATTCAGCCCGTTGGCATTCAGATCGATCGGGATCGCCGCTTTGCCTATGTGGCGCTGGGCCCCGCCAATCGCGTTGCGGTGATTGATGCCCAGAGTTACAAGGTTCTGGAGTACCTGCTGGTCGGCCAACGTGCATGGAATCTTGCCTTCGACTCAAAGGAAAAACATCTCGTCACGGCCAATGGCGCCAGTAACGATATTTCCATCATCGATGTTGAAAAACGCAAGGTCTTGCGTTCCGTTGCCGTCGGTCAGGGGCCCTGGGGCATCGTGGTGACCCCGTGAAGCAGAAAAACGCCCTTGAGCTTTCCGGCCTTTCCTTCGCCTACGGGCCCAAAAAAGCACTGGATCAGGTCTCGTTCACCGTCGCTTCCGGCCGCTGCGCGATCCTCCTTGGACCCAACGGTGCCGGCAAATCCACCCTATTCTCCCTGATGACCCGGCTTTATGACTCGGCTTCCGGCACCATCGAGATTGCAGGTCACGACCTTCGGAGCACGCCACTCAAGGCACTTGCGTCATTAGGGGTGGTGTTCCAGCAAACCACGCTCGATCTCGACCTCACGGTCCAACAAAACCTTCATTACCACGCCTCCTTACATGGCCTCGATAGCCGAACCGCTCAGCAAAGGATCGATGAGGAGCTGGAGCGCCTGGACATGCGGCATCGCGATCAGGAGCTCGTTCGAAACCTCAATGGTGGGCATCGGCGTCGTGTCGAGATCGCACGCGCCCTCCTCCATCATCCGGCCCTTCTCCTGCTGGATGAACCGACGGTCGGGCTGGATGTTCCCAGCCGAAAAGCGCTCGTGGAGCATATTCATGCCCTGACCCGCTCAGGCAAACTGTCCGTTCTGTGGGCAACCCACCTCATCGATGAGATTGCACCGGAAGACGCCATGATCGTCCTTCATCAGGGCATCGTAAGAGCGCAGGGCGACATCCCCGAGATCCTGGAACTCACCGGCGCCGGCAGCATCCAGGACGCTTTTGAAGCCCTGACAACCGGGAGATCTTCATGAACCTTCGATTGACGCATTACCTTCGGGCCCTCAAGGGCATCGTCTGGCGCGAATTACTGCGCTTCGTCCATCAAAGGGAGCGGTTCATTTCTGCCCTGGTGCGCCCCCTGATGTGGCTCTTTATTTTTGCCGCCGGGTTTCGATCCACACTCGGCGTCGCCATCATTCCCCCCTATGAAACCTACATCCTCTATGAGGTCTACATCACCCCGGGACTGGTCGGCATGGTGCAGCTTTTCAACGGCATGCAAAGTTCCTTGTCGATGGTCTATGACCGCGAAATGGGGAGCATGAAAACGCTCCTGGTGAGTCCCCTGCCCAGAGGTTTCCTCCTGACTTCAAAGCTTCTGGCGGGCGTCGCCATTTCAGTAATCCAGGCCTATGTTTTCCTCGGCATCGCCTGGCTTTATGGCATCGAGGCCCCCACAGAAGGCTACCTGACGGTACTTCCAGCCCTGATCCTCTCGGGCCTGATGCTGGGGGCTCTGGGACTTTTGCTTTCGTCGATGATCCGACAACTCGAAAATTTTGCGGGGGTCATGAACTTCGTCATTTTCCCGATGTTCTTCCTTTCGAGCGCCCTTTACCCCTTGTGGAAAATCCGGGAGTCGAACCCCTTGCTGGCTCGGATGGCTGAGTTAAATCCCTTCACCTATGCCGTGGAATCGATCCGTTTTGCGCTTTATGGTCAGACGAACCCCGAGGCCTTTATGGTGGCTGCAGGCGCCCTGATCCTCTTCCTTGGGGGCGCGATCTGGGGCTATGACCCGACCCGTGGGATGCTTCACCGAAAATCACGCTAACCTGATTCTGCTCTCTGATTCAGGGGGGTTGACCGGAGTCACCTCCCCTGAAGAACACGGTAGAATCATGGTCTTAGGTTGCGACCGACCCGGTCAACCCATCAACGATCCAGGCACTCAACGTCATCATGTCCTCACCGAACTCAACAATCCTTGTCACCGGCGGCGCCGGCTTCATCGGCGGCAACTTTGTGCTTCGGCAACTGCGGGGCGAAAACAACGAAGTCATCAACCTGGATGCCCTGACCTATGCGGGCAATCTCGACACCCTCGATGACATCGAAGATGACCCCAGGCACAGCTTTGTCCTGGGCTCGATCGGCGACAGCGCATTGGTGGACTACCTCCTCCAGAAACACAGACCCTCCGCGATCGTCAATTTTGCCGCGGAAAGCCATGTCGATCGCTCGATCGACTCCCCGGAAGCGTTTATCCAGACCAACATCCTCGGAACATTTTCTTTGCTGGAATCCGCCCGGAAGTACTGGCGAGGACTTGAAGGGGCTGAAAAGGAAACATTCCGCTTTCTGCATGTTTCCACGGATGAAGTCTATGGCAGCCTGGGTCCGACCGGAAAATTCACGGAAACGACGGCCTACCAGCCGAATTCCCCCTATTCAGCCTCCAAGGCCAGTTCAGACCATCTGGTCCGAGCCTATTTCCATACCTACGGGCTTCCGGTCCTCACGACCAACTGCTCGAACAACTATGGCCCTTTCCAGTTTCCTGAAAAGCTGATTCCCCTGATCATCCACAATGCGCTCGCCGGAAAGCCGTTGCCGATTTACGGCAATGGACTCAATGTCCGCGACTGGCTGTTTGTGGAAGATCATTGTGCGGCCATTGCCAAAGTCCTCACGGACGGCACACCAGGCGAGGTGTACAACATTGGCGGCAACAACGAGAAAACCAATCTTGAGGTCGTGCACACGCTCTGCGATCTTTTGGATACCCTGAAACCCCGAAGCGATGGCGCCTCCTACCGCAGCCAGATCACCTTTGTCACCGACCGACCGGGGCACGACGCCCGGTACGCCATCGATGCCAGCAAGATCAAGAATACCCTGGGCTGGGAGCCTTCAGAAACTTTTGAAACCGGCCTTCGAAAGACGGTGACCTGGTACCTTGAGCATCAGGACTGGTGTCAGAGGGTCATGGATGGCAGCTACCGCGGAGAGCGTCTGGGCTCTGCCTGACCCCATCAAATACGACGAGGAAGACTGAACGGATGGCAACAACGAAAGGCATCATTCTGGCGGGTGGTTCGGGAACGCGGCTGCACCCCCTGACCCATGTCACGAGCAAGCAGCTCCTTCCGGTGTATGACAAGCCGATGATCTACTACCCACTCTCGGTCCTGATGCTGGCCGGGATCCGGGATGTGTTGATCATCACGACCCCTCACGATGCACCTCAGTTCCAGCACCTCCTCGGCGATGGCAGCCAGTGGGGCATGACGATCAGCTATCGTGAACAGCCCAGACCCGAGGGGCTGGCCCAGGCCTTTATCATCGGACGAGAGTTTGTGGGCCGGGATCCCTCTTGCCTGATCCTCGGCGACAATATTTTCTACGGCCACGGCCTCCCCGAAAGCCTTGAGTCAGCAGCAAAAAAGTCGCAGGGTGCAACGGTTTTTGGCTACTGGGTCAATGATCCTGAACGGTACGGGGTCGCAGAATTCGACAAGAGCGGAAACGTCGTCGGTCTGGTTGAAAAACCCAAAGAACCGAAATCGAACTGGGCCGTCACCGGTCTCTATTTTTACGACAATCAGGTCATCGACATGGCCCGGGATCTCAAGCCCGGCGTCCGCGGTGAACTGGAAATCACCGACATCAACAAGCTCTATCTGGAACTCGGACAGCTTCGAGTGGAAAAGCTCGGACGCGGGACGGCCTGGCTGGATACCGGGACGCATGATTCCCTGCTTCAGGCGGCCAATTTCATCCAAACCATTGAAGAACGTCAGGGACTCAAGATCAGCTGCCCCGAGGAAATTGCCTGGAGCCGAGGCTGGATTACCGCAGAACAACTGGAAGCCCAGGCCGAGCCGCTGCGCAAAAGCAACTACGGGGAATATCTCCTGCGTCTTCTTAAGATGGGGCTCCCGACTTGATTATCGAATCCACGCCGCTTCCGGGACTCCTCAAGATCCAACCGGATGTTTTTGGGGATGCCCGCGGTTTTTTTCAGGAGACCTGGAATCTTCGGCGCTATACCGAAGCAGGCCTTGATCGCCACTTTGTCCAGGACAACCTCTCCTACTCAAGGCGAGGCATTCTGAGGGGTCTTCACTTTCAAAACCCCAGACCCCAGGGCAAGCTGGTCTATGTCCTTGAGGGCGAAGTCTTCGATGTCGCGGTCGATGTTCGCACGGACTCTCCGACGTTCGGCCAGTGGTATGGCGCAACCCTGTCTTCGGAAAATCATCTGCAGCTTTTTGTGCCTGAAGGCTTTGCCCATGGTTTTTGCGTAACCAGCGAGTTTGCCCTGTTTGCCTACAAGTGCACCGATTTCTACAATCCTGCGGCTGAATTCAGTCTGCAATGGAATGACCCTGCGATCGGGATTGAATGGCCCATTGAGGACCCGGAGCTTTCCGCCAAGGATCGGGAAGGCATTCCGCTCAGCGCCTTCAGTCGCGAGTCGCTGGCGGTCTGGTAAGTCATGCGCATCCTTCTGGTCGGCCAGAGTGGCCAGGTCGCGCATGAACTGGCACGTGCTCTGGCCTGCCTGGGCGAAGTGACCTCCAGAAGCCGAAGCAGCAACCCGACCCTGGATCTTCTCAATCCCGATGCTATCGGGCCAGCGGTCCGTGCCGCCCAACCCGATCTCATCGTCAATGCCTCAGCCTATACACAAGTCGATCGTGCAGAGTCGGAGCGCGAAGCGGCCTTCGCCGTCAATGCTCGCGCCGTTGAAGCGCTCGCTGTTGCCTGCCTTGAGCAGAAGATTCCCCTGATCCACTATTCGACCGATTATGTCTTTGACGGAAAGTCCTCGACGCCCTATCGCGAGTGCGACCCGACCGGGCCCGACGGGGTTTATGCGGCCAGCAAGTTCCAGGGCGAAGAAGCCATTCGCAGCGCAGGGATTCCCCATCTGATCTTGAGGACGGCCTGGGTCTATGGCCTCCATGGCCAGAATTTTTTGAAGACGATGCTCAGGCTGATGTCGGAACGCGAGTCTCTCGGTGTCGTCAATGATCAGGTCGGCGCTCCGACGTGGAGCCGCATGATCGCCGAGGCCACGGCCCTGATGATTGCAAGATCGCTGCAGGAAGGGCGCGTGACGCTGGGCGAGCGCTCGGGGACCTATCACCTGACCTGCGCTGGAACGACCACCTGGTTTGGTTTTGCAGAGAGAATCCGTGCCTTGGGCATTCAGGGAGGCCTTCTGCCCCCCTCTGCGGCGACTCTGCGGGCCATATCAACCGAGGAGTATCCGACCCCCGCTCGAAGACCCGCCTATTCCGTTCTCGACAATCAGCGTCTTAGGGAGGCCTTCGGTCTCTGCCTTCCCTCCTGGGAGGAGGCATTGGCCCTTTGTCTTGAGACGAAAACCCCATGAACGCGCCGGTCACCCCCACCTTGCCTTCCTCCCCCGGCTTCATTCATCTTCGGGTTCATACCGAATATTCGCTGGTCGATGGATTGGTCGACGTCAAGGCACTGATCAACCAGACCACGGCTCTGGGCATGCCGGCGGTCGCCGTCACCGACCACAATAATCTCTTTGCCATCGTCAAGTTCTACAAGAGCGCCCAATCCGCCGGCATCAAGCCAATTGCCGGCGCGGATGTCCTCATCACCTACCCGGAGGAGCTTCAAAACCCCTACCCCATGACCCTCTTTGTGCAGGATGCTCAGGGCTATCGCACCCTCTCCCGGCTCCTTTCAAAAGCCTTTCGCGAGAATCAGCATCAGGGACAACCACAAATCCGGGCCGAATGGCTGGAGCAGGAGAACGAGGGGCTGATCGCACTTTCAGGGCCAAGGCAGGGTCAGATCGCGCGGCAGGTGATCGCAGGAAACCTTCCTGAGGCGCAACGCATTGCCGCCCACTGGCAATCCGTTTTCGGCGACCGGTTCTACCTTGAAATCCAGCGAACCCGGAGGGCTCAAGAGGAAACCTGGATTGCAGGGGCCGTTGAGATTTCCTCTTCGCTGGGGATCCCCCTGGTTGCAACCAATGATGTTCGCTTTCTCGAATCATCGGAGTTTGAGGCGCACGAGGCCCGGGTCTGCATCCATCAGGGTCGGGTCCTTGATGATCCCAGACGCCCCAAGGATTACACGGAGGAACAGTACCTCAAGAGCGAAGCGGCCATGGCTGAGCTCTTTGCCGATCTTCCCGAGGCGCTCGCCAATACGGTCGGCATCGCGATCCGCTGTAATCTCAAGCTGACCTTGGGGCAGAACTTTCTCCCCCAATTTCCAATTCCCGATGGCCTCACGGTCGCTGAATATTTTGCCAAGGTGTCTCGGGAGGGCCTGGATGAGCGATTGGCCAAGAAGCCGCCTGTGGGACCTGGAAGCCTGGAGGAGAACACCCAGTCTTACCGCGAGCGTCTGGAGCTTGAGGTCGGGGTCATCAATCAGATGGACTTTCCCGGTTACTTCCTGATTGTCGCCGACTTCATTCAATGGGCTAAAAGCCAGGGCATTCCGGTGGGCCCGGGCCGTGGTTCTGGGGCGGGATCGCTGGTGGCTTATGCCCTCAAGATCACCGATCTCGATCCGATTGAATTTGAGTTGCTGTTCGAGCGGTTCCTCAATCCTGAACGTGTGTCGATGCCTGACTTTGACGTCGACTTCTGCATGGAACGGCGCGATGAGGTCATTGACTATGTCGCCCGGACCTATGGCCGGGATCGGGTTTCTCAGATCATTACCTATGGCAGCATGGCGGCCAAGGCCGTCGTCCGCGATGTGGGCCGGGTGCTCGGGCACCCCTACGGATTCGTGGATCGGATTGCAAAGCTCATCCCGTTCGAATTGGGCATGACGCTCGAGAAAGCCCTGACGGACAGCGAGGATCTTCGAAAGACCTATGAGTCGGACGAAGAGGTCAAGGCCCTCATCGATCTTGCGATGTCTCTCGAGGGCTTGACCCGAAATGCGGGTAAGCATGCCGGCGGCGTCGTGATTGCCCCCTCGGATCTCACCGACTTCTGCCCGCTCTACTGTGAGGCGGGCGGCGATAACCTGGTGACCCAATATGACAAGGATGATGTTGAGGCCGTAGGGCTCGTCAAGTTTGACTTTCTGGGGCTTCGAACGCTGACCATCATTGACTGGGCCCTTGAGACCATCAACGCCGAAAGAGCGAAGAGTGAAGAGACCCCGATCGATATTTCGCTGATTCCGCTCAACGATCCTAAGACCTATGAGCTCTTGAAGAGCTGCCAGACGACGGCCGTCTTCCAGCTCGAATCCCGTGGCATGAAGGATTTGATCAAGCGTCTGCGTCCGGACTGCTTTGAAGACATCATCGCCTTGGTCGCCCTCTTCCGTCCGGGCCCCCTCCAGTCCGGCATGGTCGACGACTACATCAACGTCAAGCATGGCAAACAAAAGGCCGAATACCCGCATCCGATCCTTGAGCCCATTTTGAAGCCCACCAACGGGGTCATCGTGTACCAGGAGCAGGTCATGAAGATCGCTCAGGACATGGCGGGTTATACCCTCGGGGGCGCCGACCTCCTCCGTCGTGCGATGGGCAAGAAGAAGCCCGAGGAGATGGCCAAGCAAAGGGAAATCTTTGTCTCAGGTTCGACGGCACTCGGTATCGACGAGCGGATTTCAGGTTACATCTTCGACCTGATGGAGAAGTTTGCAGGCTACGGCTTCAACAAATCCCATTCGGCAGCCTATGCGCTGGTGTCCTATCAGACCGCATGGCTCAAGACCCATTTTCCCTCGGCCTTCATGGCCGCGGTCCTCTCTTCAGACATGGACAAAACCGACAAGGTCGTGGTCTTCATTGAAGAGTGCCGACAGATGCGCCTTGAAGTGCGCCCCCCGGACATCAATCGTTCGACCTTCAGGTTTCGGGCTGAATCAGACCAGAGCATTCAATATGGCTTAGGCGCCATCAAGGGTGTCGGCGAAAGTGCGATTCGTGAAATTCTCGATGAACGGGAAAAGAACGGGGCCTTCAGCGACCTGAAGGACCTTTGCCGGCGCATTGATACCCGAAAAGCCAACCGCCGGGTACTCGAAGCCATGATCCGGGGCGGTGCGCTTGATAGCTTCCATCCCAACCGCGCCCAACATCTCGCTGAGCTGACCGATGCCCTCAAGGCGGCCGAGCAACATGGCCTCATGGCAGAAACGGGGCAGTTTGATCTCTTTGGTCTATCGGACATCCCCGAGCCCCCTCAGGCGGGCTCTGTGGCACCGGTTGTTGAGAGCTGGACCGAGGATGAGCGCCTTGCCCAGGAAAAATTGACCTTGGGCCTCTATCTCACGGGCCACCCCATCACCCGACATGAAGCGGCCATCACCCCCTTTATCACGGACCGTTTGGGGCCTCTTGCAGAGCGCCATGACCGAAGCGGCATGCCCGAGATGGGTTATGGCAGACGTCAGGAGACCCGGGTCGTCGTCGCCGGGTTGATCGTTGAGCTCCGGATGAAGCAGAACAAGAATGGCAAAAGAATGGCCTTCCTGACCTTGGACGACCGAACCGGCCGCATCGAGGTCGCCTTGTTCTCTGAAGCCTACGAAAGGCTTCGCGAGTACATCGTGAAGGATCAGCTGGTCGTGGTGGAAGGCGCGCTCAGCTGGGATGATTTTGCAGGGCAACTGAGGTTGAGTGCGGACAACCTGATGCGGATCGGTGAGGCCCGGGCGCGCTTTGCCAAACGCCTTCAGATTCGCTGGACTGAGGCAGCCCCGGCTTGGGTCAACACCCTCAAAGACACCCTCGAGCCTTACCGCGGCGGCGAGTGTCCGATCTTTATTGAAAGGCACCTGGATTCGGCGAGAGCGGTGGTGCAACTGGGAGAACCCTGGCGCGTCCTTCCGAAAGAGGCCCTGTTAACCCGCCTCAGTGAACAGTATGGCGAAGAATCGGTTCGCCTTCGCTTCGATTAGTCAGGCGCCATCGACCCTTTAGAACAGGCGAGTACGCCCCTTGAGTAACAGATAGGTCTGATAGCGCGCCTCCATTCGATTCCAGGAGGATCGGCCATAACCATAGCCGACAAAGATCCAGGTCAGAAGCGCGACGAAAACTCGCACCTCCCAGCGACCCTCAAGACTGAAGACCGATCCGTAATGGGCATGCTGAAACAGCCCCAAGGAAAAGGCAAACATCACGCCCCCCCACCGGAGGACACCCTGAGTCCAGATGAAGCGTGATTTGCCCTGACACCGGATGCCTTCCCAGCGCGCGGCCTCAGCATCATTCAGCGAGTCTGCTCTTCCGATCTTCAACGTTAGGGTGTGGCGGGTCGATGAATGGATTCGCCGCGACCGATGCCGTAGTAATCGATACCGAATCCTTTAAGGAGCGCCGGATCATAGAGATTCCGACCATCAAAGATGACGGGTTTGGCCAGCGTGGAACGAATTTTTTCGAAATCCGGACTTCTGAAGACATTCCACTCGGTCACAATAATGAGGCCTGAGGCGCCCACCAGGGCCTCATCAGGCGTGCTCACCAAGGTCAGATCCTCACGTTCGCCATAGATTCGATGGGTCTCCTCCATCGCAACCGGGTCAAAGGCTCGGACCTTGGCACCCTGGGCCCAAAGGTGTTCCATCAGGGTCCGGCTTGAGGCTTCGCGCATGTCATCGGTATTCGGCTTGAAGGCCAGCCCCCAGACGGCAAAGGTCTTACCCTTGATATCGCCTGAGAAATAGCGATCCACTTTTTCAAAGAGCCGGGATTTCTGTCGCTCATTCACGTCCTCGACCGCTTTTAGGAGCTGCGCCGAATACTGGACGTCGCGAGCCGTTCGTTCGAGTGCTTTCACATCCTTGGGGAAACAGGAGCCGCCGTAACCGCAACCCGGGTAGATGAAGTGGTAGCCAATGCGAGGGTCCGAACCGATGCCGACGCGGACCTGTTCGATATCGGCACCAAGGCGCTCTGCCAGATTCGCCAGCTCATTCATGAAACTAATTTTGGTGGCCAACATGGCATTGGCTGCGTATTTAGTGAGCTCTGCAGAACGAATATCCATGCAGACCATGCGGTCATGGTTTCTGTTAAAGGGGGAATAAAGTGCGCGAAGAAGCTCTGTCGTCCTCGGGTTGTCGGTACCGACCACGATCCGATCCGGCTTCATGAAATCTTCAATTGCCGCCCCTTCCTTGAGGAATTCCGGGTTTGAAACCACATCGAACTCGAGGGTCGCCTGCCGCTTTTCAAGCGCCGCGAGGATGGTTTCTCTGACCAGATCCGCGGTTCCGACCGGAACCGTCGATTTATTCACCACGATGCGATAGTCCGTCATCCTCTCACCAATGGAGCGGGCGACGGCCGTCACATACTGAAGATCGGCCGAACCATCCTCATCGGGCGGCGTGCCCACGGCGATGAACTGGAAAAGACCATGCCTGACGCCTTCATCAATATCCGTGGTGAAATGAAGACGACCCGCCTGGCGGTTACGCTCAATAAACGCATCCAATCCCGGTTCATGGATGGGAACCTCCCCATTGTTAAGGCGATCGATCTTGCCCTGATCGATATCCACGCACATGACGTCATTACCGACCTCGGCAAGACAAGCGCCGGTGACCAGACCCACATAACCCGAACCAAAAATCGTGACTTTCATAATTCTTTTGAGCGCGCTTTAAATTCGACAGAAAAACATGAAGATAGGGATCAAGGGGCCCCGCGAGCCAGATCATCCCGAATGTCATTAAAGGCTTCCAGTCCTACAGCAATTCGGATCAATCCCTCACGAATGCCAGCAGTTTCTCGCTCCGCTTCCGTCAGACGTCCGTGCGTGGTGGTCGCAGGATGCGTAATGGTGGTTTTCACATCCCCCAGATTCGCGGTGATGGAGAGGAGCCGAGTGGAATCAATGAGACGCCAGGCCGCTTCCCGGCCGCCCTCCACCTCAAAGCTCACAATCCCACCACCGGCTGATTGTTGCCGGCGGACAAGATCATGTTGTGGATGGGAGGCAAGCCAGGGATAGTTCACCCGTTTGATCCAGGACTGCGTTTCAAGCCACTGCGCCAGCTTCAGGGCATTTTCGCTGTGTGCCCGCATGCGAAGTCCCAGGGTTTCAAGCCCCTTCAGAAACACCCAGGCGTTGAAAGGGCTCATCGAAGGTCCACCCGTTCTGAGGAAGGGGTAAATGCCCTTCTCCAAAAGCTCGTGCCCCCCCACAATCGCTCCCCCCACGCAGCGACCCTGACCATCGAGATACTTGGTCGCAGAATGAATCACCAGATCGGCCCCCAAATCCAACGGCCTTTGGAGAGCAGATGTACAAAAACAATTGTCGATCGCAAGCAGCGCGCCATGGTCATGCGCCAGCCTTGCCAGAAAGCCGATATCCGCCACTTCTGTGATCGGGTTCGACGGCGTCTCGGCAAAAAGTAGTCGGGTGTTAGGGCGAAGTGCCGCCTCCCACGCCGCGGGATCCACCAAATCCACAAAGCTGGTCTCAACCCCGAACTTACCCAGGAAGTTCTGGAACAAAAGAACCGTATTCCCGAAGACACCCCGCGAACAGACGACATGATCCCCGGCTTTCA
This sequence comes from Methylococcaceae bacterium, assembly GCA_044350805.1. Lineage (GTDB taxonomy): Bacteria > Pseudomonadota > Gammaproteobacteria > Methylococcales > Methylococcaceae > UBA6136. The sequence goes on along the minus strand of JBILGU010000027.1, from coordinate 11,240 downwards.
AAAGACCAAACGCCATGGTCGCGATGGCCGCCATGCCGGAACCCACCGCAATGCACCTCTCGCCTCCTTCCAGCGCTGCAAGCCTCTCCTCGAAAGCCCGAACGGTCGGATTGGTAAATCGCGAGTAAATATTGCCCGGCACCTTTCCGGTAAAGCGATCAGCCGCGTCCTTGGCGCTCGCAAAGACATAGCTTGATGTCGTGAAGATGGGCTCGCTGTGCTCCCCTTCCGGGGTTCTTCGATGCCCAATCCGAATCGCCTGCGTCTCTGGGTCGAGTTGAGACCAGTCGAAGATATCGTCGTTGTCGCTCAATGGATGCATCAACCTGAATTGTGAAGACCAATGATGTTGTCAGTTCCCTCACGGGTCGACTTGGCCGTGTCGTTTCGATGATTAGAAAGCCGATCCAAATACGCCTGATCTACATCACCGGTCACATAGTGTCCATCGAAACAGGAAGTATCGAATTCGTTGATTTCAGGATTGCCCCGACGAACGGCAGCAATGAGGTCCTCGAGATCCTGATAGATCAGCCAGTCGCACCCCAGAGCCTTTTCGATTTCAGCCTCAGTTCGCCCATGCGCAATCAACTCATGGGCTGCCGGCATATCGATGCCATAGACGTTCGGGTAACGGACCGGAGGGGCCGCCGAAGCGAAGTACACCTTTCTGGCCCCGGCATCGCGAGCCATCTGGATGATCTGTTCGGAAGTCGTCCCACGAACGATCGAGTCATCCACCAAAAGGACGTTGCGATCCTTGAAATCCATGCCGATCGCGTTCAATTTCTGACGCACTGATTTTCGGCGCAACTGTTGCCCGGGCATGATGAAGGTGCGACCGATATAGCGGTTCTTGATAAAGCCTTCGCGGTACTTGATGCCCAATTTGTTGGCAAGTTGCAAGGCCGACGTTCGGCTGGTATCCGGAATGGGAATCACCACATCGATGTCGTGATCAGGGCGCAAGCGCTGAATCTTGTCAGCCAGCTTATCTCCCATCCGGCGACGGGCCCGATAAACCGACACATCGTCCAGAATCGAGTCAGGACGCGCGAAATACACGTATTCGAAGATGCAGGGCGACAGCACAGGATTCTTGGCGCACTGGAGGGAGTGGACCGTTCCGTCTCGCTCGATGAAGATCGCTTCACCCGGGTCGACATTGCGAATGGTGTTGAAGCCCAAGACATCGAGAGCGACATTCTCCGATGCAAACATGAAGTCGGTTCCGTCTTCTGTTTTTCTCTCGCCGTAAACCAGCGGCCGAATGCCATGAGGATCGCGGAATGCCAGAACCCCGAAGCCCGTAATCATGGCGACCACGCTGTAGGCGCCCCGACACCGTTGATGCACCCTTTTGACTGCCTGAAAAACGTCTTCTGGCGCAATGCGCAGCTTGCCGAGCTCGTGCAGTTCGTGGGCAAAAATATTGAGAAGGACCTCGGAATCCGAATCCGTGTTGAGATGCCGCTGATCCTGAACAAAGAGCTCATGCTTTAAGGTTTCGGCATTGGTGAGGTTGCCGTTATGCGCCAGAGTGATCCCGTAGGGCGAATTCACATAGAAGGGCTGAGCTTCTGAAGAGCTGGTACAGCCGGCGGTCGGATAACGGACGTGACCGATCCCCATGGTTCCCCGGAGATTCATCATGTGCCGGGTATGGAAGACATCGCGGACCAGCCCGCTCCCCTTTCGAAGATGGAAGCGATCACGCTCGCAGGTGACGATACCGGCAGCATCCTGCCCCCGGTGCTGGAGGACCGTCAGGGCCTCATAGAGTTCCTGGTTGACTTCCTGAGTCGAAACGATACCGGCAATGCCACACATAGATTTGTCTTACTGCAATCAGTGGGAGAGGGATTTTTCCCCCAAGCGCGGCACAAAGCCGGGGGGGACCTGAGCTTCCATCCAAATGGCAAGCGACTGAAAAACAGGGATCAGTTGTGCAGCCTGCCAGGTGGGTTCTTTGGGAAATGGCGTTGAGCGCGCAAGGAAGACCCCGACCGTCAGGATCAAGACACCGCGGGCGACGCCGAAGAGAAGACCGGCCATTCGATCAACGCCCGAAAGGCCCGTCGTCTCAAGAATTCTTGCCAGTACGAATCCCAGCATGCCTGCCATGATCAAGGTCAGGATAAAGAGGATGCCGAATGCTGCGGCTATTCGGGCCGTGGGTGATGGGATGAAGGACTCCAGCAGCATGGCCATGTCATGGCTGAAGCGGATACCCGCCCAGATCGCGATACCCCAGGTCATCAAGGACAAGACTTCTCGCACCAAACCACGCATCAGACCCACAAGCCCGGAGAGACCCATGACCCCGATCATCAAAAGATCCAGCCAGTTCAAAGCCATGCCATCTCGATGGGGTCTAAGCGCGTTGAAATCCGAATCTCAGGCACGATCAATGGCCCTGAAGAATCAGGCCGCGCACGCCATCCTGTTCGGAGAGCTGCTTTTGGATTTGTTCGGCTCGTGCATGATCCAGATTGGGGCCGACGGTCACGCGGTAGACTTTGCCATTCAGCCCCTCGACCACCTGCAGGCGAACCGGAAGGCTTCGCTTTTTGAGTTTTTCCACCAAGGTCTTGGCATTATTTTCATCCGTGAAAGTCCCCGCCTGAACCAGATAACTGGAGGGTGCGGTCGGCTTGGCCGGAGTGGTGGGCAGTGGCGTTGATTTTGCCGAAGGTTGAGCCGTCGTCGCTGGGGCCACTGGCTTTTTGGGAACATCCGCAGAAGCCACCGGCTTTTTGACGGGCGCATCCTGAGTCTGCGCCACCGGGGGGGACACAGGTTTTGCCGGTTTGACGACTTCCGGCTTTTTGGGCTGAGGCTTGGGGCGATCCGCAGCATCGGCCGTGACTTTTGCCGGGGGAACATCAGCCACCGGGTGCTGGAGTTTCGGCGTCAGTGCAGGTTTCGCGGGAGGCGCCTTGGGATCGAGAATGACCGGCGCCCGGTCTTGGGTCACTGGCTCCTCGGCATAGTCCTCTGCCATGGGGGCCTGTGCGGGTGAATCCGCCGGGGTTGCGCTGGCTTGGGGGGATTGCGCCTTGGGATCCTCAAGCGGGACCACCGTATAGGTGCGTTTCTTTGAGGCCGGTGCTTGCGGTGCGGGTCCGGATGATGCCCCAGCGTCAGTCTGCGGCTTTTCGACCGCGGCAGTCTGGTCCTTGGGCAAGGCCAGCGCCTGGGAATCCACCGGAAGCGGCAGCTCCGTGGCGGTTTTGGGCGCCTTGTCCTCAAAGAAATAAGGCACGATGATTACGGCCAGGATCGAGAGAATCCCTGCCCCCATCAACCTTTGCTTCACTTGCTCATCCATCAAGACCCCCCCGTCTCAGGCCACCATGGCCAGATAATCAGAAACCAGAAAGAAAGAACCAAATACGAGCACCATATCGTCTGGGCCCAATGCCCCCTGTGCGGATGCCAACGCCTCCCCGACATCAGCGAAACCCGTCTCAACACGGTCTACCCCGGCATTATGGAGGATTTCCGCCAATTCTACAGGGGATGCGGCCCGGGTCATGCTCAAAGGCGCGAGATACCAGGCATGAATTTGATCCTGAATCAGCCGGACGATGGCCAAAATGTCCTTGTCACGCATCACGGAAAAAACCGCATGGATTTTCTTGTTCGGGTAGTTTTTGGCCAGATGCCGGGCAAGAATCCCCACCGATTGGGGATTATGGGCAACATCGAGCAATACGGGGGGAACTCCCGGAAAAAACTGAAACCGCCCGGCCAATCGGACTCTCCTGAGGCCTTCCGAGATCACTTCCTCACTGACACGGAGGGGAGGAGGCAAAAGCGCGAGGCATTGAATGACGGCCGAACCATTGAGGAATTGATGATCCCCTGGAATCGCGGGGAATGGCAGAGGTCCAAGGGTCTGATCCCCGGACGTCCAGAACCAGGTCGGCCCCTCCATACGAAAGCTGAATTGATGGCCTGAGCGATAACACGGGGCGACCTTCTCTCTGGCCACTTCGAGGATACTTTTTGGCGCCTCAGGATCCCCCAAGACGACCGGTTTTCCACTTCGGATGATGCCCGCTTTTTCAAAGCCAATGGATTCTCGGTTATCGCCCAGCCACTCCTGATGGTCGATATCAATGCTGGCAATCAGGGCAATATCCGCATCGACCACATTGACAGCATCGAGACGGCCGCCCAATCCCACCTCGAGCAAATGAAAATCCAGATCTTCCTCGGAAAAGAGAATCAATGCCGCAAGCGTTCCGAATTCAAAAAAACTCAGTGAAACATCGCCCCGGGCCGCCTCGATCCGCTCAAAAGCCTCCAGCAGTCGATCATCCGACGCGGGGACGCCATCGATTCCGATGCGTTCGTTGTAACGAAGAATATGTGGCGAGGTATACGTGCCGACGCGATAACCTGCCGTTCGCAGAATGCTGTCCAGCATCGCAACACATGAACCTTTGCCGTTGGTTCCGGCGACACTGATCGTGAAGGCTCTCACTGGTGGAAGATTCAACCGAGTGAGGACCTCACGAATCCGACCCAGCCCAAGATCAATCGTCTGGGGATGGATGGTTTCCTGGAATGCCAGCCACTCGGCCAGCGTCGCAAACCCCATTGGTATTACGATTCGGGGATTTGGTCTTCCGAAACGCCGAGCATGAGCGGCTCGTTGGCCCCGGCCGCCCCTTCCGGGAAGAGGATTTCCAGGATCTCAGAAACCGTTTGCCGCAGTTCACGACGATCAACGATCATGTCGAGCGCTCCATGTTCAAGGAGAAATTCACTTCTTTGGAAACCTTCGGGAAGTTTTTCCCGAACGGTTTGCTCGATCACACGGGGCCCAGCAAAGCCAATCAGAGCCCCTGGCTCCCCAATATTGATATCGCCGAGCATCGCAAGACTGGCAGAGACACCGCCCATGGTCGGATCGGTCATCACCGAAATAAATGGAATACCGGCCTTGGCCATCTGGGCCAGAGCGGCACTGGTTTTCGCCATCTGAAAGAGGGACAGCAACGATTCCTGCATGCGAGCCCCCCCGCTGGCCGCGAAACAGATCATCGGAACCCGTTGAGCAATGCAATGGTTGACCCCACGGATGAAACGCTCACCCACGACCGACCCCATCGATCCCCCCATGAAGTCGAAATTAAAGGCTGCAGCCACCAGCGGGCGCCCTTCGAGCCGTCCTGCAACCACGATAAGTGCATCCTTTTCCCCAGAGCTCTTTTGCGCCTGGATCAGCCGATCCTTGTATTTCTTGCTGTCCTTGAACTTGAGGACATCGACGGAAACGAGATGCTCTCCGAGTTCCACGCGGTTACCGGGATCAAGGAAGGCATGGAGCCTTTTGCGCGCGCTCAGGCGCATGTGATGTCCACATTTGATGCAGACCGAAAGATTCCGGTCGACTTCCGCCCGGTAATGGATGGCATTGCAGCTCGGACACTTCGTCCAGAGCCCCTCAGGGATCGTGCCCTTGGTCGATGCCTCGGTACGGATTTTGGTAGGGACCAGTTTGTGAAACCAGCTCACGTTCGACCTCTAGAATTCAGGCGGATGGGTTTGAGACCGCGTCAAGCGCGGTCCTGATCGAGGATATCAGGGCTTCGATTTCGGAAAGGGCCTTGGCGCTATCGTCTTTGGCCGCTTCAATCTGGCTCACCAGGGCACTCCCGATGACAACCCCTTCAGCCAGCCGACCAATACTGGCCGCCGTTTCGGCATTTTTTACCCCAAAACCGACGGCCAGGGGTAACGCCGTCAGGCTCCGAATTTCGGCAAGCTTTCGCTCCACATCTGCAAGGTCCAGATGGCCTGCACCGGTGACCCCCTTGAGGGCCACGTAATAGATGTAGCCGCGACCCAACTGGCCCATTTTCTGAATACGGGCCGGTGTGCTGTTCGGCGCCAGAAGGAAGATCGGGTCGATGCCGCCGGCATCCAGCAGCTTGAGAAAATCTTCTGACTCCTCCGGCGGCATGTCGACGGTCAGAACGCCATCGACCCCGGCCTCAACCGCGAGGTCGCGAAAGCGTTCATAGCCCAGGGCTTCGATCGGATTAAGGTATCCCATCAGGACGATCGGCGTGTCCTGATCTTCCGCCCGGAAAGCCTTGACGATCTCCAGCGTCCGACGCAGGCTCATCTTGTGGGCCAGAGCCCTTTCGCTGGCCCTCTGAATAACCGGGCCATCCGCCATCGGATCGGAAAAAGGGACACCCACTTCGATGATGTCAGCCCCCGCTCGCACCAGGGCCTTCAGCGCTGGGAGCGTAAATTCGGGATTGGGATCACCGGCCGTGATGAAGGGAACCAGAGCCGTTCTGTTGGCCGCCTTGAGGGCCGCCATCTTGGATGTCAGACGACTCATATCACGATTCCTTCCCGCGCAGCGATGGTGTTGATGTCCTTGTCACCGCGACCGGACAGGTTGATGAGAATTTGCTGATCCTTGCCCAGCGTTGGGGCCAGCTTCATGGCATAAGCCACCGCATGACTGGACTCAAGTGCCGGAATGATGCCTTCCATGCGGGTCAAGGTGTGGAAACCCTCCATGGCTTCGGTGTCGGTGATCGCGACATAGTGGGCTCGACCGATGTCCTTGAGCCAGGCATGTTCAGGGCCAACGCCTGGATAGTCGAGGCCCGCAGAAATCGAATGGGTTTCGATGATTTCGCCGTCATCATCTTCGATCAGGTAAGTACGGTTGCCGTGAAGAACACCCGGGCGACCCGCACTGAGGGGAGCCGAGTGACGTCCGGTTTCGATCCCATCCCCTGCCGCTTCAACGCCGTACATGCTGACATCGGTATCCCCGATGAAGGGATAGAAAAGGCCAATGGCGTTGGAGCCTCCGCCGACGCAGGCCACCAGCGCATCGGGAAGACGTCCGGTCTGGGCAATCATCTGCTCCTTGGATTCACGACCAATGACCGACTGAAAATCACGGACCATTGCAGGGTACGGATGGGGACCTGCGACTGTTCCGATGATGTAGAACGTCGTATCGACGTTGGTCACCCAATCGCGCATGGCTTCATTCAATGCATCCTTGAGGGTCTTTGAACCTGAGGACACCGGAACGACTGTCGCACCCAAAAGCCGCATCCGGAGGACGTTTGGCGCCTGACGGGCGACATCCACTTCCCCCATGTAAACAATGCATTCGAGTCCGAGGCGCGCGGCAACCGTTGCGGTCGCTACGCCATGCTGTCCAGCACCCGTCTCGGCAATAATGCGCTTCTTGCCCATGCGCTTGGCCAGCAGGGCCTGCCCGATGGTGTTATTCACCTTGTGGGCACCCGTGTGATTCAGGTCTTCCCGCTTGAGGAAGATCTGTCCACCGCCCAGATGACGACTCAGGCGTTCGGCATGGTAAATCGGGGATGGGCGACCGACGTAGTGCTGAAGATCCCGGTCAAGCTCCGCAAGGAACTCAGGATCCTGCATGTATCGCTCGTAGGCGATACGAAGCTCATCAATCGGCTCCATGAGGGTTTCTGCAACGAATACGCCACCATAGGGCCCAAAGTGGCCGCGCTCGTCAGGGTAGTCGTAAGCCGGGGCTCCGCTTGCTTCGATAGTCAAATTCTTGTACCTCGTTGAGGAATGCCGCCATTTTGTTGGCATCCTTGATTCCCTTGGCGGCTTCAACACCGCTCGACACATCCACCGCATAGGGACCGACCTCGGCGAGCGCCTGCGCCACATTGGCGGGGCTCAATCCACCTGCCAGAATGATCCTTTCTGCCATCTCACGGGGAATTTTTCCCCAATCAAAAGTCAATCCCGTTCCGCCTTGTGCGTCCGGATCCCAGGCATCTAAAAGAATGCCTTCAGCCATGGCATAGCGATGAGCCACCTCGTCCAGATCCAAGCCCGGACGCATCCTGACCGCCTTGATCCAGGGCCTTCCAAACTGTCCGCAGTAGTCCGGGGATTCATCCCCATGAAACTGCAGAAGATCCACCCTGACCGCCTCTAAGATCTCATGAACCCGCTCTGCCTTTTCATCGACAAAAAGAGCGACCACTGTCACAAAAGCCGGAACTTCGCGAACCACGCACCGGGCCATGTCAATCGAAACGTGGCGGGGGCTTTGTGGGTAAAAGACCAAGCCCAAGGCATCCACGCCGGATCTGACCGCTGCCCTGGCGTCCTCAGCCCGCGTAAGGCCGCAGATTTTAACGCGTGTTCTCGGCAAGGGATACGGCCTCAGCGGATTCCGGGGGTACAAAACGGGTTGTACCGGGGGGGAGATGATCGAATATCGAATGCGTAGGAAGTCCAAATCGTTCTGGATAGAGAACGCCTGCGAAGTATAACCCGTCCGGGGGGGCCGTCACACCGGCCTTTGCGCGGTCTTGGCCCGCCAAAACCTCCCCTATCCAGTCGGGTGGATGTTTACCTGCCCCGACGGCCATGAGCGCTCCTGCGATATTGCGAACCATGTGGTGGACAAAGGCATTGGCACAGACATCGAGATGAACGCGATCGCCCTCCCTTTCGACATGAATGAAGTGCATGATCCGCCTGGGGCTCTTCGACTGGCACGATTGCGCCCTGAAGGCACTGAAATCGTGATCGCCAATCAGATAGCGTGCCCCCTCGGCCATGCGTCTCTCATCCAGGGGATGCGGCGTCCAGGTGACCCGCCCAACGTCCAGCGCCGAGGCGGACGAACGATTCAAAATGGCGTAGCGGTAGTGCCTTGCTATTGCCGAGGTTCGGGCATGAAAGTCGGGCGCCACCGTCATAGCAAAGGTGATCCTGACTTCAGGTGGCAGTGCCGAATTGCCTCCCATCTGCCAGGAGTAGGCCGTTCTTTGCGCGGTCGTATCAAAATGGACCACTTGCGCCCATCCGTGGACGCCAGCATCGGTTCGACCCGCACAAATGACCCGCACGGGCTGGTTGGCCACCTCAGAGAGCGCCGCCTCAAGAACCTCCTGAACCGTTCTTCGGCCGGCCTGAATCTGCCATCCGGCAAACTTCGACCCGTCATATTCGATCCCGAGGGCGATCCGAGACACGACGTGAGGCAATACAGTCTGTATTCCATCCATTAAACAATTCATTACGCTGATTAGACAGAAGAGAGGGTTGGCTAGCTTCGCCTTGAGCCGATACACTCTGGAACAAGCTTATAACGTTTCACTGGGGTATCTGCCATGACCGATTCAGCCAAGCTCACCATCGCTGGCAATGCATATGACTTGCCAATCATTATCGGGACGGAGGGCGAAAAAGGAATCGATGTCACAAAACTCCAGTCAACGACAGGTTACCTCACCCTCGACACGGGATACGCCAATACTGGCGCCTGCCGTTCTGCGATCACCTTTATCGACGGCGTTCGGGGCATTCTGCGCTACCGGGGATACGACATTGCAGAACTTTGCGAAAAGTCGACTTTCATGGAAGTCAGCTATCTTCTGATTCATGGCAATTTGCCCACCGAAGACCAACTGACGCACTTCAAGGACAAGGTCCTGTTGCACTCCCTGATCCATGAGGACATGAAGAGCTTCTTCATGACTTACCCCGGGCATGCTCATCCCATGGCGATTCTCTCCTCGATGGTCTGCTCGATGTCGGTCTACCATCCGGAGCTTTTGAAACCGAATGCTTCGGCCAAGGAAACCAGTCAGACTATCACCCGGCTCCTTTCAAAGGTGCGTGTGTTGGCCGCCTTTGCGTACAAGCGCTCTGTCGGTGAAGCCTTCGTTTATACCCGTCCTGAACTCGATTATGTCTCGAACTTTCTTCACATGATGTTCACGACACCCATGCGGGACTTCGAACCGAGCGAGACCATTCGAAAAGCCCTCGATGTCCTCTTTATCCTCCATGCCGATCACGAGCAGAATTGTTCGACATCGACCGTTCGCATGGTCGGTTCCTCCCAAGCCAACTTGTTCGCGTCCATTTCCGCTGGCGTTTGTGCTCTCTGGGGGCCCCTGCACGGGGGTGCTAACCAGATGGTCATCGAGATGCTCGAGGACATTGCTAAGGATGGATGCAACTACAAGAAGTACATCGAAAAGGCGAAAGACAAAAGCGACCCCTTCCGTCTGATGGGATTTGGGCACCGGGTTTATAAAAGCTACGATCCCCGGGCTGTGATTCTCAAAAAATACTGTGATCAATTGCTGAATGAACTCGGCATCAATGATCCGATTCTTGAAATCGCCAAGGGTCTTGAAGAGGCGGCTCTCACTGATCCTTACTTTATCGAGCGCAAGCTGTATCCGAACGTCGACTTCTACTCCGGGATCATCTACCGCGCGATGGGCTTCCCCACCAATATGTTCACGGTCCTCTTCGCCTTAGGTCGACTCCCGGGCTGGATCGCTCATTGGAAGGAGATGATTGAGGATCCCGGCATGCGGATCGCAAGGCCTCGCCAGATTTATGTGGGTCCAACACTCCGCGGCTATGTCCCGATGGGGGATCGAAACAGTTAACCTCCAAAAATCGGTCAGGAGATCCTAATTTCAGGCCCCAACCCATGGGTTAAATAAATCAGCGCCTGTGGACTGAAAATCGGATAGGTTTCGGGTCACGATGATCATGCCGTGAACAAGGGCCGTCGTGGCAATCACCGCATCACGTTCTGAGAGTGGATTTGCAACGTGAAGCCGGGCGCAACGTTGGGAAACAGCCGAATCAAATGACAAAACTCGCCCATCAAACTCAGGCAAAACGCGCAAATCCAGCCATCTTCTGAGCACTAAACCTTGTCTTGGGTCCTTACGCTCCAGCTGCAAGACCCCTAACTCCAGTTCGAGAATGGTGATCGAAGACAAATAGAGATGGCTTGCATTGACGCTGAAGGAGTGCACGGAAGCACGACGACCCCCGAGACGGAGAGCCATTGCGTCGCAGGGCGTTCGAGGGCATTTTCGGTATTGATCCGCGCCGTTTCATCCGCAATTTATTCTCTCGTGTGAGCGCCCAACCATAGGTTGGGACGGGGATGACGTTTGGGGTGTATTTCTCACCATTCCGATGAAAAGGCACGTGTTTTAACGCAGTTGAGTGATTGACGGAGCATGATTGCAGACGCTAAATTAGCGCCCGTGAACACAGTCCATCGCGCCTTCAAAATCAGAGTCTGGTATGGATGACATTTTGTAAAGTCCTATTTCTCGGATTTATTTCAGTGCATAGAAAGCAGAACGGACGGCTTACCGACGGTTGACACTCTGGTATTCGCGGATTGGTTACCGCATGACAATGGT
>JBILGU010000053.1:0-10412 GCA_044350805.1 Methylococcaceae bacterium | reverse complement strand
CGAAGGGAGCAATTCCGAGGATCTGTCAGGGGCCCGATGAAGCGCGAACCGAGAGCCTAAAATCGTCCAAGATCATGCCAACTAAGGCATGGAAGCCGAGGGCGGAATGATAGGCGCGGATTCCAAACCAGGGGCTGATTCATGATGCCCAGCAATCCTATGTGGCAGCGGGCCTTGCGCTGATGAGCGGGCATGCACATCCTGTTTACCACACCCTTTCGTAAGAAGAGTCGATCCTGGCGAAGACTCTGGGCCGAACCGTTCTGGGTGAAGCCTTTCATGCGCCCTATGTGGAGCACGATCTGACGCCCCATCGCATCGAACAAAGCATCAGCGCCCCTCTCGATGGCGATCAGCTTCAACATCTCGTCCAAAGTCAGCTTCCAGGCAATCCCCTGGATGATCGCGAAAATGTGATTGATACAAGTCAACGTCGTTTGCATCAAGCGGAGCACAACGTATCGCGTAACGATGAAACGCTGGCCAAAGCAGCCGATCAGGCCTTTAGCGCACGAAGGCTTGCTGAAAAAGAGGGGAAAACACGGTTTGATGAGGCCCGTGAGTCCACGCTGGCTCCCTCGATTGATCGTGCGGCTCAAGCCTCGTCCCCCTCAGAATCCGTCGATGCCATCAGCGGGGCTTTCTTAAGGGCAAGTTACGCAAGACTCAAGGTTCTAGGTGAGAGTGGCATCGAGGCCGTGGGAAGTATCTTGAACGATGCACAATCTGAAGGGGCATCACCCTCTGATACCTTGCGCAGACTTTTCTTGGAAAGTCCGGCAGCCCTTGAGTCTGAATTGAAACGATGGGTCGACGGCGAAGTCGGTAAAGTGTCCGGCGATCTGACCCCGGCTCAAAGCCGCTATTTTAAGGCGGCGCTGATCGAATCGTTCGCGGGATACGCGTTGACCGGCGATTATCAGAAGGCGTTGGGTGACCTTGGGCCTGCCCGGGCCGCATTGGATGAGGAGGCCGGCGGCAAGGGAGCAGCACTTGCCGCCCTGCTCCGGAAGATTGCAGCCGGCGGGCGTAATGATCTTCTTGGACTGATCCGAAGCTACAACGGTCAGGGACTCACCTCTCGGCCCTAGAGGACCTCGCTTTTGCCCTTGGCTTTCCGGATTCTTCGGCCCTGGATCAGAGAGACCCCCATGACTCCGGTGTGCGCGATGACGGTGGTCATGGTGCCATTGAGGGTGCCGGCAAAGGCCCCGAGGATACAGAGAAGATTGGTCGGAATCGTCCTAGCACTCGCAAGTCCCACACGAAGCCGCAAGGTCCGTGCTGCCAGCACCAGCTCCGGCAGGCCGTCGAGCGAATCGCCGAGCAATTGAATGGTCGGGACTTCAATGCCTTTGAGCGTATTCAAGGGACCGATGACTACCGGGGCATCCTCCACCAGAGAAGGGTCTAGCGGATGGCTGGCCACAAGGCTCGAGGCGTATCCCTTGAGCTTCAATTCCGCCCGGAATCTCGAGAGGGTCGTAACATCAATGTCCGGGTAAATGGCATCTGCCCCAACGACAGGACCCACATGGGAAGCCCCAGGCCCGTAAACTGCGGTCGCGATACCGAGTGCGCGAAGCCGAGCAAACGTCCGCGCGAGCCGCGCAATGTCTGTTGAACCAAACCGCAACGTTTCGGAGGGTTCGCCTTCAATCGAAATTCTGAGGGAAGGCCATTCGCCCGGCTCTGCCAGATCCTCCAGAATGACCCGATGACCTTCAATACGAAGTTCCGTCTTGCCTTCATCAAAACCGACAAAAGTCGACTCGACCTCGGGGGTATCACTGATTCTTGCCAGATCCTTCAGGGCTTCTGACCGTGCATCGCCCACCCATTCCGAAAGAACGGACGCCCAGAGATTGGCTCTGGAAACCGGTTTATCGTCTGATTCGATATCCGTCACACGGGGTCTAAGGGTCCCTAGCCCCGGATAATCGGCCTCGATCAGGAGGACATGTGTCTCGGCCAGACCCTGGAGTGCGCCGGGGGTTCGAATCAACGCACCATGTTCAAGACCCGTCCGAAGGTCACGGAAAAATTCTGTGGGTGCGGCAATCATGGGACTGGCCATCCAGTCCTGGTGAAGCAGGGCTCCGGCCATATGGAGTCCTCCCATGCTATAGGCGATGCCTGCAAGGGCGAGGTTAGGGTAAACGCTGAGGTCGCCCATGCGACGTGCCTCGCCCTTGAGGGCATCGTCCTCAGTCAGCCGGACCGGAAGCTCTGCAAGAACCTGGATGACCGAGCGCATCCGATCCTCTTCTCCCTCATTCAAGGGTGTGAGGGTGCCCTGACCCCCAATGACTTGATAGCCAGAGATCAAGGGATCTCCCGAATGCTTTCGGATCAGCGGGGCCGAATCGGTGTTCATGAAAACCGCGTCACGCACCAAGAGATCGCCCTTGGACATCACGCCATCAAAGGGCACCAGATCACCCGCCTTCAAATTCACCGCTTGGCGCCGTTCGCCCGGCGCGGGGAGTGCCGATGCCGGCGGGAGCGCGGCTATCATCCCCTTCGACTCACGCGCAATCAAGCGACCAACCCGTCGCTCCCAGACACCGGTCAACCATTCAGCCAGTGCCGAGGCAAACGGCGCCATGGCGGCAACGGAACAGGCCACAACGACACTGCCATAAAAAGGGGCACCGATCTTGCCTCGCGTAAGTTCGCGGCCGGCCTTTGAGAACTGAGGAATCCGGCTCAGAAGAAGAACCCCTGAGACGAATGGAATCGCCGGTGGATAGAAAAACTGACCCGTCGTACAAAGCAGCAGGTTGGTATTGGCCATCAGCGCGGGAATCTTGACCGGTCCTGGCACGGCAATGGCACGGCGGGATGGAGACAAGGTCCGCTCAAGGGCACGAATCCACACAGTTGGGTTCACATCGGGGTCATAGCCAATGATGAGGCCTCGAGGATACCGCTTCGATCTGACCTGATGAACACCGGGTAGACCTTTCAGATGCTGAATCGATTCACGCAGGATCGGTACACGAGATTTTCGCGAAATGACAACGCGAACCTGTCCGAGCGCCTGATCCTGTAGGCTCAAAGCCGTGACAATTCCCCGCCAACGGGTGAACGTTACCGCCTTGGGCTCTGAAATCTCGGGCAAGGACTCTTCAGGGACCCAAGTTTGTGCCATCAGGTCCGCAAGGCGTGCGAGTGAGGCTTTCGTATCCCCACTGCCAGCCCCCAACCGAATCTTGAACCGCCGGATCGAAGGATCGAGATGGACTGAATCGGTCTCTGCATGCGCAAACGCGCGGCGCAGCAAGCGATCCATGTCGCCAGGCCCAAAGGGGTCCGGATGCGAGATTTCGATATCACGACCAATAATCCGAATACGGGCTGAAGCAGGCATGGAGAGGTTCTCGACAGGGGTCTTAAACCCCTACATTATGCCTGCAGGCCCTCGTAATCAAATTTATCCCCGCAAGGACTTCTGAACCGGGACTAGGATCGTCTTCGAAGTGCGCAGATTGGACAAGAAAGGGGCACATCGGCCGTCTCACTGATGATGTACCAGGCCCCGCATTCCCTGCAGCACGGTCTTCTCGAAATCCCGCTTTGGAATTCACGAAGAACCGACCAGGCCGCCGTCAGGTCGATTTCCTCAGCCTGTCGGACCCCGATCAGTTCCTTGAAAAGATCGTGACTTTGGATCAGCATCCGGGCATCCACATGGCGACTTCCCTCTTCTCCGGCCAGCCCCAGGTAGACCGCGACATATACCGAAATCTTGGCCTGACGTCGGCGTGAGGTCAAAAGATGACCCGTCGACGGGATAGACCCTGAGGTGGGCGAGCGTCCATGGATCTGCCGATAGAGTCTTCGAAGCTCAGCCTCCGGAAGTCCTGTCAGGACATGCGCAGGTGTCGTCCGCAACTTCCGCTCAACGAGGGCCAATGCAAGATCGACCCTGCGGTGTCGCTCAAGACAGAGCACGGCCATGGGGCTCTCTCCTTTGTCCTTCAATCTTGTGACTGGCCAGAAGTTGCAGCTTGAGGTTCATCGACGCCGGTGATCCCTCCTGGGTTGCAGCGGCAAAGGCCTTAAGACACGGAAGTGCCGTTCGAAAGCCAAAGGTCAACAGACCTGATTCAGCAAGCTCATCGATCGACGATAGGGGCATTTTTCGAATAATGCTGAGGGCCTCTGTGGGAATGCCCAAAAGATAGGTCGCCCGGCTTTCCTCTCCTTGAAGGGCGAGTTCCCTTGCCTTGATCAGATAGAGGCGGTTGAGGGTGGTGATGTCACTGGGGAATGGCATGGTGTTTCTCCCATCAAGTTGGTAACGGGGGTCAGTATTTCCAACCTGTGTGGAGAAACGATGTGAATTGCGTGTCCTTCCTGTGAGATTTATGTCGGTTTTGTGTAGTCCCTAGGAATACACGGATTTCACGAAAAAAACGTTCTGATTTTCGCTTCGTGAGTGTGCGGATTTCTTTTTTTTTTGGTTTGTAGTGGAATCTGTAACAAAACGGGGTTAAAAAGCCGTGGAATTCATATGGGATTGGCGTGTCGAACCCTTGTGATTAAGGGTTTCAACCCCATATCCTGTTTAGAATAAAGAACGGAAAGTCCAACCGGGCAAGAAGCCCAGGAGCTTGACGATGAACTGGATTTTATTGAGTGCTCTGGTCGTATTGGGCCTAGTTGGCATTGCCAGCTGGGTCATTCGAAGCCGTTCGCGGGATATCGAGGAGGTCATCCTTCAGGGGCGACCGGTCCTTCTTCGATGCGGAAAACTGCGTGTCACGGGAAAAGCCAGCGTTTGCAGCCAAGGGGATCCCAACATTAAAGGATGCTGAGCCACTGTCCCTGAGGATGGCCTATCGAAGGTCATCCTTCGGAATCTTGGGCGCTTCCTCTGGCGGCAGCGTCCATTACTTTTTGCCTATCAGTGATTCCCCAGCCTTTGGAATGAACGCGGCGCAATTCAAGCTCACACTGATCTTTATGGTCTTTGCCGTGATCGGTTTTGGGCCCATCTCGCCGGGATGCCTGATCGGAATGAGCATTGTCCTGATGCGACCTCTCTGGTTCCATCAACTGATCGAATCGCTCTACAAGGGGAAAGCGCTGGAGGGGACCTGGCGACCCGGAAAACACATCCGTGTGCAAAGCTTCCTGGTTCTCGCAAGCCTTTTTGTGATTGATATTCTTCCTTTCCCTGTGACCCCGAGCATCGTGCTACCCCTGATTTTCATCCGACCCGCCTGGGTCTACAAGGCCGTCGACGCCATTTACCGATCCCCACTGCACTGACCCGATCGGCCTTACAAAGAGACGATGATCTTGCCCCGGGCTCGCCCTGTCTGACTGCGCAAAAGGGCTGTTGCACCTTCAGCCAGACCGAAGTTTGAATCGACGTTGACGTTGAGTCGTCCATTGACGGCAAGATCGCGAAGCCATTCGAGATCTGATCGGGAAGGCTTGACGCCGATCAGCCGGACCTTCTTACCGGAAGAGTTCCGTGAGATCTGGCTTCGGATGATGAGCTCAGCGGTCGGAAGGACCGAAACATAGGTCCCAGCGGCTGAAAGCAACCCCTTCCATTGGGAATACGGCTTTGAAACGACCGCATCGAAAATGACATCGAACCGTCCTTTGACACCCTCCCCCAAGGTGTAATCCACGACCTCATCCGCGCCGAGGCCCTTGACGAAATCGACATTCCTGGTGCTCGTAATTGCGGTGACCCGAGCCCCGAGCGTCTTTCCCATCTGGACGGCGAGATGGCCAACGCCACCGCTTGCGCCGATCACCAGAAGATTTTGACCTGCATGAATCTGGCCCAGATCACGAATCGATTGAAGCGCGGTCATTCCGGCCAATGGGAGCCCGGCGAGTGTTGGATTATCGAGCGAATCTCCCGCGAAGGCGATGTCTGTGACATCCGCGACCAGATACTCGGCCAAAGATCCCAGGGTTCGAAAATTCAGCATGCCAAAGACCCGATCCCCGACAGCAAACGGCATCGAATCCTCGCCGGATGCGATCACTTGACCTACAAAATCAAAGCCAGGAATCGCTCCTAGACGGACCATTGACGTCAGAAATCCAAGAACACCTGATCTTAATTTCCAGTCGATCGGATTCAGTGAGCTCGCAGCGACCCGAATCAAGACCTGGCCGGGGCCAGGCACAGGCCGTTTGACCGACCGGATTCGCGGGGACTTGTATCCGGGAAGCCCCTGATAAGTCAGGGCTTGCATGTGTTCTGAGGGAATTGTCACCAGTCATCCCGAAGCGCATAGCCCGCACCCCGGTGCGTCACGATCACTGGGGCATCCCCCATGACACGGCCAATTTTGCGGCGAAGGGTTTTAACATGTTGATCGATACTGCGATCGCTGGAATGAAAGGGGCCGCTCCACAGCGAGTCCATCAGGTAGTCTCGACTGTAAACATGGCCCGGTCGTTCGATCAGCGTCTTCAGGATGCCATATTCCAGTGGCGTCAGATCCAGAACCTGATCCTGAATGCGGATACGTCTTTTCTCGGGTTCAACCAGAAAAGGCGTCGTTCCAGCCGCTGGACTGGCCGGGGGCTCTGGATTTTTTGCAGCCCGCCTCAGGGCCAGACGTACTCGCGCCAGAAGTTCTCGATAATCAAAGGGCTTGGGGAGGTAATCGTCAGCACCGAGTTCCAATCCGGTCACCCGATCGACGACTTCTCCCCGGGCCGTCATGAAAATGACAGGCACCTTGCTAATCTCGCGAATTTCATGGAAAAGCGCAAAACCGTTACAGTCGGGAAGACCGATGTCCAGTAGCACCAGATCGGCACGCCCGGCCCGAACCTCATGCAGACCATCGCGACCCAGACTCACTCCTTCCACCCGATAGGAATCCAGTCTGAGAAGAGCCGCTAACGAATCGCGAAAGGGAACTTCGTCTTCAATGATCAAAATCAGAGGGGGAAGCACATCCATGCGGGAGACTGGCCTTCATGCTGTCAAGTTCTTACCACTATACCTCCAAAGTTTGACATTGCGTTGAACTTGAGCGGCCGTTTTTAGGCAACAGATTGCCATCATGGGGTTCCTTTTCCTGAACGGATAACGCCATGAAGATTCCCCACGCCGAATGTCCTGACCTTCCGAATGAATTAGCCATCGAACCCTTGCTGGCCTGGCTTACAGATCATTTTCATGAACTGGCCGATGCCGGGCATCTGATCGTGAATCGCTACTGGAAAGGGTTACGGGAACTTGAAAACGGACATCCCTATCAGCCCAGAGCCACTCTCGGGCTCAGGATGCGACTTCGGGAAAACCTAGCCGTCAGTCTGGAGTGGTACCTGATGGGGACCCTGGGACGCACCAAGAAATCCATTGCCCGTGTCCACATTACCAAGGGCCGGAATCAGGATGCCTACTCCCTCAAGGTGCTGATGCGAAGGCAGCCTGTGTGGATTACCGACTTCGTGGATACCATTGAAAAGGATCTGACACAGATCCGGATGCGTCAGAGCCGGTTGATTCGAATTCGCGATGCACTGGGTGATTTTCTGAAGCTCGAATCGGGCAGCAGTCCGACAGGATCTCAGCTTATGGCCCACTATCTCTCGCGCGATAGCCAAAGCATCGAGTCGCGGGTTCGATCCTCATGATTGGAGCAGCAGATTCATGGGTGAGAACCTTGCAAGGTCAAAATCCCATCAGCGCAGGGATTGAATTGACCCCTGTCGATCGCCTTCTGTCATTGCATCAGAAAACGATCGATCGCCTCATCGATTGCATCGCCCCGGAGACACACGAGCTGCATGACGCACTGCTAAGAACCTTGTTCCAATTTGCATCCTGGGTTCATCAGCTTCCGGCTTCAGAAACGCATCATCACAGTTACCTTGGCGGTCTCCTGACACATAGCCTCGAAGTCGCCTTGTGGTCAGCAGAGGCGGCCCGTGGGAGACTCGGCGACCTCTCGCTTTCCGGCTGGGAGCGGCGTCGACAGGAACGCACCTTCGTATTGGCGGTTGCCCTCTCTGGGCTTTTGCATGATCTCGGTAAACCGGTCGCCGATCTTATCGTCATCAATCCCGAGGGTCAGGTGGCCTGGAACCCCTATCGTGGCTCCCTGATGGCTTGGGCACAGTCGCATCACCTCACCCACTATCACCTTCAATGGCTTCGTGGGCGGGGCGCACGGCATCGCGGTTTTAACCTGCTGATCCTGAGAAATGTCGTGGAACCCGAACTCTTTGATCGCATTCGGGAAGTCGGGCCTGATCTTGAAGCCGCGCTGGTTCGTGCGTTGAATCAGGAGGCCACTGAAGAGGATCCGGCCTCAGTGCTCGTCACGCGGGCGGATCAGGAGAGCACGGTTCGATCGCTCAGGGATCCGAGACGGCAGACCGATTTTGGCGGACCTGCCCCTGAACGCATTCTGGTGCACGCCATGCGCCAGCTGCTTTATCTGGCGGTGTGGACTCCCAATCTACCCGGAAGCCCCCTGTGGTATCTCGATCACCAGCTCTATCTATCCTGGCCCCGGGCCGCTGGCGATATTCAACGTATCCTCGAGCAGGATCCCTACTGCGCGATTCCTCTCGACGCCGAATTGTTGATGCATTTCATGCAGGACCGCGGTCTTCTCGCCCCCATGGATCCCGAGGCCGAAATCCCGACTTCTCTCAAGACCCTTCAGCCCGAAGGGCTCGACGTGCCCTTGCAGATGGTGCAACTTCGAAGTCCGCGGCTCCTTTTTGACGGGATCCTTCCAGAATCCCAAAAGATCATGAATCCCATGCAACACCCGTGGCAAGGAAAGGTCCCTGAGTCCTCTTCGGTCACTCCTACCCAGCCCGAGGCCACCCAAGACCCCATATCACCCGGCGCGCTCCCCACGGTCCATCAAGCCCTGGACGCCATGGAGGAGCAGCCCAAATCATCCTTGAAATGTGAACTTCAAAACGCCTCGGATCGCTATGAATGGCAACTCAGGGATCAACATCTATTCATCCCGCATCCAGAAACGGCCTTGGCGCTGGGCATCGAACCGATGGCCCTGATCGAAGCCCTGGATGGCGAGGACTGGCTTGAGCCGGGCGGGGCGGGAAACATCCGGAAAGTTCGCGTCATCGAAGGGCGGCGGGGGCTTCTTCTCAGCCGTACGGTTTCCTCCGAACTCCTCAAGGCGATGAAGGTCCCCAGAAGGAAAAGCCGGCGCAAAAACGAAATCCGTGCGTGAACGCCTTTGAACATGGGCCATTGGGACTTCGCCCCAATCCGCTCCAATCACTCTGGATCTGGTTCGCTTTGGGTCTCTCAGGAGGCGTCTACATCGGGATCCTGCCACTCAAAGGACCGACCGGTGCGATCTGGTTCCTGTGGATAACCCTTTTAGTCCTCAGGCAGGTTCCGGGAAGTCTGAGAGCGGTTCGCATGAATGCTCATCTCAAACGTCAGGAACTCAAACGTCTGAGCCTTGTTGAGCATCAATCCCTTGGCGCAACCCAACCCTGCCAGCGGTATCTTGGGGATGGATTCGACTGGCAGCCACAGCATGCGCAGTGGGCTCATGAACTGTTGGCCTCAGGCGGCCCTGCTGGGGCTCAAGGCTGCGCGTGGGTGCATCAACTCGCAAGGCGCCACGAGGCCCTCTATCAACCCCTTGGTGAAACCGAAGGACATACCCTGATTGTCGGGACCACCGGTGCTGGAAAGAGCCGGACCTTCGATCTACTGATTACTCAGGCCATCAGCCGCGGTGAGGCTGTCATCATTGTTGATCCCAAGGGGGACCCTGATCTTCGCTGCTCGGCAAGACGAATGCTATCGGCTCTTGGACGGGAGAGCGATCTGGTGATCTTTCATCCGGCCTTTCCAAAGGAAAGTGTCCGGCTGGATCCCTTGCGCAATTTTAACCGTCCCTCTGAACTGTCGAGCCGGATTGCGACCGCGATTCCATCCACAAACCCCTCCGATCCTTTCAAGGCATTTGGACAGAGAGCTCTGGATCAGATCATTCAGGGTCTATTGTTTATCAGGACCCGTCCCACGCTCAAGGAGATCCGACGGATTCTTGAGGGCGGACCTGAACGATTGATGCTGAAAGTGCTTGAACATCATCTAAAGGATGTTCTGGGGAGTGCATGGAAAGCCCGGATCCCCCAAGGCACCCGGGGTCGCAATTCATCCTCGCAGGTCACATCGCTGGCCAGCTACTATCGTGAACAAATCGCGACCCGTCATCCCGCCATGGCGCTTGAAGGCATGCTCGCCCTCTATGAACACGATCGCAATCATTTTGGAAAAATGGTCGCTTCGAAGGAGTGCACGGAAGCACGACGACCCCCGAGACGGAGAGCCATTGCGTCGCAGGGCGTTCGAGGGCATTTTCGGTATTGATCCGCGCCGTTTCATCCGCAATTTATTCTCTCGTGTGAGCGCC
>JBILGU010000052.1:0-10586 GCA_044350805.1 Methylococcaceae bacterium | reverse complement strand
AGGAGCACCAGCCTTTCTTATGCCTGTCGTTTTCTCGCGATGATTAAGGGGGTCTGGCAGAAAATGCCCTTGAAAATCCCGGAATCAATGGGCCGGGGAAGTCTCAGATAGTTCGGTACGTAACACC
This sequence comes from Methylococcaceae bacterium, assembly GCA_044350805.1. GTDB lineage: Bacteria > Pseudomonadota > Gammaproteobacteria > Methylococcales > Methylococcaceae > UBA6136. The sequence goes on along the minus strand of JBILGU010000052.1, from coordinate 10,459 downwards.
AGGCCAGCTGAAAAACCTGGTCCTGGGATCATAAAGTTTGTTTTCAATCTTTCACCGACTGTAAGGCAATGAAAGGTTGGGGCGACCCGGCTTGCTATAAGACCTTCTGATACTTCTCAGTCCTAAATCAGGAGGTTTGTTATGTTCGTTAAAAAAATCCTTTTCCTGGCGGTGTTTTCTCTCTGGCAGGCGGCTTTTGCCGATGAGGCAGCCTCAACTCAAGGAGCCCCTGAGACCGAAAAGCCTCATGCTCAAGCGAATGAATCGACAAAGGCCCAGCCCATTAACACAGGGGTAGCGGGCGGCAATTCAAACGCAACGTCGAATGAACCAAACCCCTCCCAACGCATTCCGCTCAATATCTTTTGCAGGGATCACGTCTGCTGAAGGCAAAGGGCATGCGATCCATTTTTTCTTTTGACTACATCTTGAGGCATGACCATGAATAAAGCGACGATCTGCGGGGTTCTTAGTTTGCTGGCTATCGCTTCCCAGCCCATCTTGGCAGACTCTGGAAACCCAAGCTGGGGTTACACCAATCAAAATTGGGCCTTGATCAAGGACACCACGACAAATCCAACGCCACTCAATTACCCCTACTCCACTTGTGGCGTGGGCGATAGTCAGGCGCCGGTTAACATCACAGGGGCCGCTGTCACGCTGAAGCAAAATAGTGTGACTGCGAGATATCCCAATGGAACACCGACTTTTTACAACACGGGTTATGCGGTTCAGGTCAATGCCGAAGACGGTTACATGGGACATGTATCCATCGGCAACGATCAATATCCTCTGGTCCAGTTCCATTTTCACGCCCCCAGCGAGCACACCATCAATGGCGCGTCGTATGACGCGGAACTTCACTTCGTCAACATCATGGCCAATGGCAAAGCCGCCGTTCTCACCTCTCTGATCAGTGTAGGCGCCTACAACGCTGAGTTTCAGAAGGTTTTAGATAACGTTCCACGAACCAGTGGCGCTAAGAACTCGACTTCAGGTGTGAAACTGAACCCGATGGGTTTGCTTCCATCGAACCGACGTGAATTTTTCACCTACGCCGGCTCGCTCACTACGCCGCCCTGCGCTGAAGGCATTAATTTTTATGTCTTTAAGCAACCTATTACCATTTCGTCAGACCAGTTAGCGGCTTTAAAAGCCATCTATTCGGGCAATAACCGAAAAACACAGGATCTGAACGGACGCGTCATTAGCAGCAAGCGCTAGCGTTATCTCCCTTGTCAATAGGTTCAGGGGCGCCTAATGTCCCTGAACACCATCACCAAAAGCTCAATAAGATTGACGGTTGGATTGCTTGCTAAACTGCGGGACAGCATGAGGCGCGTGGCAGAGGAATACTTAATTGCTTTGACCTCCTCCCCGCCCTGAAGTAAAGGTTTTTCGCGAGACATCTGATGATCCCAAAAACCCTCTATCAAGAAACGAGGTCACCGCGGAGAGTTCTTCCTTTTTGAGGACCCATTTTGCGCAAGCTTTATGACCAGCGCCCGTCCAAAGACCAGCCAGGATCATGGTCTTATTCATAGCAAATTTCGTTCTATGAAATCGATTGATCACGCATACGAAGGGGAACAGACCCAGAATGAACAAAAACAGCATCGCTCGATCAATTCTGTTTGCGTGGATTGCAGTCCAAAACCCTCTTCTTGGGAGCACTGCAGAGGCGAAGACTCCATCCACATCGAAGCCCCTCAACGTGCTTTTCATGGTCATGGATGATGTGGGAATCGATCAGTTGGAAGCCTTTGGCTACGGTGGTTTGACCCCTCCCCCAATGCCGGTCATGAATCAGCTCGCAAAGTCGGGTGTTCGCTTTAGAAATCATTGGTCCATGCCCGCCTGCTCCCCCAGTCGTGCGGTCTTTTTCGAAGGCCGCTTCCCGATGAGAACCAATCTTCTTGGGGCGCTAGGACCGAGTGATCTGGCCAATTCCATGGTTTCCCCTTACGAAGTCACCGTTCCCAAGCTCTTGAAGAAGAAGAGCTACCAAAGTGCCTTGTTCGGCAAATTTCATCTTGGGCTTCAGGGCAACAGTCCCTATGGGCTTTCGACGCCCCATGCCTTGGGCTTTGACCATTTTTATGGCTGGCTCGATGAAACGGGTGACCCTTCATCCATTGATCGGACGGCAGGAGGCATTGGGGGCTCAGCGCCCGGAGGCAACGGCAAATACTATAACTGTGGCTATGTGCCAGGTTCCAAGGATGGCGGTTCAGATGCCGGCGCCTGTTATTTCCCCGAGAAGGCCTGCCAAAACCTGACCCTGAAGAACCCCTTGAATCCTCCCGGAAGAGCCTGCCGTGATCTTGGCGGGATTTTCGACCCAGGCAAGTCCTGCGCGACGACGACACCCTCTCATATTACTCAGGGATTCAATATTCTGTCGGCCCACTCAGTGAATCCCGTCGTCATCAATGACGAGGCGGGTCATGTCGAGCAACTGCCTCCAACCGACCCTCGTTCACGCCTTTATCGCGGAAGCGACATCATCAATGAGGCCATTAGCTGGATCAACACGCGACCCAGCCATGTCCCCTGGATGGCAACCGTCAGCTTTGCGACGGTTCACACCCCTTTGCAACCCCCTCCCATAGACCTGATTCCTGCAAATTCTGCCGATACCAATGGACTGGATTGCACCGTAGCTGACACAAAGAACCAGCTGCCTTTGAACAATCAAATGATCACTGCCATGGATACGGAGATTGGACGGTTATTGGTGGCAATCGGGCTTGCAAAGCGCCTCCCCGATGGGTCAATCGCTTACGATCCTTCCAGTACCGACACGATGGTGGTCCTTGTTGATGACAATGGCTCGATGGGTTATACGGCCAAAGCCCCGTTTGATCCAACCAGAGCCAAGGGAACACCCTATCAGACGGGCGTTTGGACCCCACTTATCGTAGCGGGCCCTCTGGTCAAGGCTCCTGATCGGGATGTGAAGGAAATGACCAACCATGCAGACATTTTTCAGTTGTTTGGGGAGATGGCAGGGATCAATGTCCAGAAATCTGTGCCAAGGCGGATCGACTCGGTTCCGATGCTCCCTTATCTGAAAAACCCAAATCAAAGGGCCATCCGCCAATGGAACTTCACCCAAGGTGATCTCAATATCCAAAAAAATGGCGAACTCAATGGACCATGTGTCCTCGCCGGTGGAGCGAGCTGCTCGCATATCCCGGTCACAAAAGGGGTTTGCGAAGACAACGGTGGGATCTGGTGGGGCCAAGGGGCCAGTGATCGCGATGACCCCAATAATCCAGGACCAGTGCCCCTCACGCACTGCTGTGAGGTCAGCAGCTATCAGTTAAAGCATGGGGTCGCTGCGACAGATCTCCCTAAGATCGTGCCTCAAGCCAACCAGGCCATCCGTGATGGCCAATATAAACTTGTTCGCAATTTCACCAAGGGATTTGATGCGGCAAGCGATGCGTGTGTGAACCAGGAATCCGAAGAGTTCTACCTCGTCAATCAGAACCTTCCAATCCCGAAACTGGACCGGGACGGGGACGATCTTCTTGCAACCGTCGGCCTTGAAGGCTTAACCAAGCCGCAACAGAGGATCTACCATAACCTCGCTAAAAAGCTGGATAGCCTGCTCAAGAACAACATCCTCTGCAAGGGGGATGGAAACCGCGATGGGGTGATTGACAGAAAGGATCTTCAGGAATGGGAGACCTTCAGCCAGACGAATGGCGGAGGCTCAAGCTGGTACGACTTTACGGGACCCGAAAATCTGGGACCTGATGGACGAACTGACAGCTACGATCAGGCCTATATCCAAAAGTACATCGGAAAACCCTGTAGCCCTGAGGAGCAGTAATTGAGCTTCTCTCTGATCCCGTCGCACAAGATTAAGGGGATCCGGACAACATGAATTTTGAGATGGCAAAGCCTTTCAATTTAGCCTTTTTGGTCCACTTCGAATCACACCATGAATAAAGCAATTCTTCTTTTGATGGTTTTAATCGCCCATGGGGTCTCACCCTCCTTTGGGGCTGGCTACTCTGTCAACAACATTAAGAATCTCAAGCGAATTCTGGCCGATAACGGATTGAAGAAGGATTTGACCTACTCCAATCCACTGACCCAGAGCACACGGTACACCCCCTACTGGGAAATCCTCTATCCGGACCCCACAGCCGGGATCTTTTACGACTACGTGAGTGTCGACAACGCCGTGCAGTCCACCGCAGGTGCCGATTATTATCTGGATAAAGAAGGTCCCATCGCCCTGAACGACAAGCGGGCCTTCATGTTTGACCTCAGCATTATCGAAAATACGAGCATCCCGCCTACCGATCAGTTTCCAGAGTACAAGTACCTGAACTTTAGAAACCCTCTCTATAAAAACGACGGATCCGGCACAATTCCGGATGCCAGTGGCAACTATCCGACGCTCAACCTCAAGGGAAAGCTCAAAAAAGTCACTACGCTTTCGATGAGCCAATCGGGAAAGCCCTATACAGAGGCTCAGGTCGACCGGACTAGCGCCTTCGTGTACTACCCACGCACCACCATGTATCTCTTGATGGATACATTCAATCGAAAGGTTTATGCGATGCAGACATCCTCAACCCAAAAGCAGACTGGCGATGACTTCTATGAGACCAATCTCGTCCACATCAAGCAACGTCTGAAGCTACCCACAGGGTGGACGTATGCTGTTGCAACGCTCGACAGCAAAACCTTCGTAGCCCTGATCTCAAACCCGGAACATCGTGCTAAGGTCATCCAGGATGATCTGGGTAATAGCTATCAATATGTAAGGCCAGAAGAAGCAAGCTTCCTTTATGACGGATTTTGATTGATGGACGAATGGCTCAGGGTTTCGTGGATAGGTGCCACATCAAAGACGTTGGTATGTGTTTTTTCTGGGATAGCCCTTTTCCGTTCAAGCGGGGGTAAATTGGACGCAGTCGAGGGAAATCTCAGCAGGCGGCCAATCACCCCGAGCTGAACATCGCTTTTAAAACCGGCCTCATCTACTGAGATTGATAATGGATCAATTAGAAAAAGACGCCCTCTACTTTGACTATGCTTCTGCTGCAAACCCCTTGCTTCAGAAAATCATTCCGGCTATCCCTTACCAGTCTTTTTCACCGTCATTCTTTGAGGGGGATAGTTCAGGCATCCTCCCACTGGACGTTAGTCAGGTGCTTCAATGTGAAGGCCCCGCCACCTCCCCATCCCTTTGTGCGAACTTTGTAAGGATAGTCAAAGGCAGCCTCAAAACCTCCGCCATTGCGACAAGTCAGATTTTCTACATTCATAGAGGCCAAGGGAGAACAGAGACTTGTGGGCAGACCATTCAGTGGAGCCAGGGCGATTTCATCGTTCTTCCCGCTCATGCTGACGCCCTCCATCATTGCGATGAAAAGGCCGCAATTTATTGGGTCCATGACGCGCCTCTGCTTCGGTATCTCGGCGTCACCCCGACCCTTTCCAGATTTAATCCAACGATCTATCGACATCGTCAGGCCGAGCTTAAGCTCAACGAAGTGGCCCAAGGTGCATTAACAGCAGAGTCCAATCGTGTCAGTGTTCTCCTGGCCAACGTGGCGTTCCCCCAAACTCGAACAGTCAGCCAGACACTATGGGCTATGTATGGGCTATTGCCTGCGGGAAAATCACAACTGCCTCATCGACATGAGTCAGTGGCCTTAGATTTTGTGGTCGATTGCAAACCAGGTTGCTACACACTGATTGGAACGGAGCTCGGCGAAAATGGATGGATTAAAAACCCACATCGTGAAGATTGGGTCACAGGAGCCAGCTTTATTACGCCCCCTGGATACTGGCATTCTCATCACAATGAATCAGGTCAAGATGCCCACGTACTTCCCATACAAGACGCGGGACTGCATGAATTCTTGAGAACATTGGAGATCAAGTTCAGTCATATCAATCCGGATGGTAAAGCGCAGGTCACAGATCTTCCCTGACCGTTTTATCTGTCATGCTGAAATCGTCGCGGGATGTTTAGGCGCGTTTCAAAACGCACTTTTTACGTGGTTGAAACCAAGGAATACGTAGGTTAGCTTGAGATCAGGAACGATGATCCGCGAAAAATAGTGAAAGACGTTAATCGAAATATTATTAATACATTAAAAAAGAACGCCATGAACTACCGCTTATGCATCCGAATCATAGCCTTATCCACCCTCTCTACAATGGCGCTAGCAGCACCCGTCAGATGGGAGTTTTCCACAACCGTTCATCTATCGGGTCAAGATAACTTCATCAGCGGAAGCTTCACTTTTGATTCATCACGCAATTCGGTATCAAACATTGATATAGATGTCACCTTAGCGGGCCAGACATCGCACGTTAAAGCACAAGCTTTGATTGATGAAAGCTTCATCAGAATTGTGCAATCGAATTCCGTTGGGGCCCCTGGCCTGTGGATTGAACGTTCAGGAATTTCAGAGGCAGGCGGCATAGTCATATCGTCATCCGTAGGAGCCGGGACATGCACTGGGCTGAAAAATGGCCTTTGCGATAATATCAATCCGGAAGGATCAGCCGAGGGCGTTATGCTTTCCGGGAAATAACAAAATCGGGGTTTTCTTTCATTAAGTATGGGATATTGAGACAGGTGCCACGGCCAAAAGCTTCTGAATAATCCAATGGCGTCAGTACTTTCTATAGTTACATATTAGTTCCGACGCTTATTCTTATAATTACTCGCAGACATTTATAGGATATTAATCCGACTGATGAAACCCAGTTTATTTGCTCTAGTGAGAATGTCCTTATTTTTTGCGCTCATAACGGCAGCACAAAGTCCGAATGCGGCTCCGCTGGCTGCTCGCATAGTCAATGGAGAGAGAGTAGACCCTGGCAAATACGACTTTGCGGTCTCTTTACAAGTCGATGGCCTGCACGAATGTGGCGGGAGCTTAATTGCTAACAACAAGGTCCTCACAGCGGCACATTGCGTTGTCAATAATGGGGTCATAGACGATCCAGCCCCGTGGACCGCGGTGATGGGGGCAATCGATAACACATCACCCTCAGCCATAACCAGCAAAGTCTTGCGCATTTCAGTCCCCCGCCAATATCGGGAGACGGGTGCATCTGGAGTCAGCATGCCATATGACGTGGCCATTCTTACGCTGGCTCAACCAGCGCCGACAGACTTCCCCATCGTCACTATTGCAAATCGATGGGATGATAAAGCGGGGACATCAGTCACAGCCGTTGGATGGGGAGAAGTTTACCCTCAGAACCCAGATCCTTCTGCAGATAATAAGAGCCATTATCCAAGATACCTTAGAAAGGTAGATCTAAATATTCTAACGAATAAATTTTGTACCGACTTAAACTATAAAGGACTCATTAACACAAGCCTTCATATCTGCGCCGCAAATGACCAGCATGGCGACGCATGCCAAGGAGACAGTGGAGGGCCTCTATTCAAATATGAACATAATCAGTTGATCCAACTCGGCACGGTCAGTTGGGGAGAGGGCTGCGGATTTGATACATTCCCGGGCGTCTACACAAGGCTAAGCAATCCTGTCATCAAATCATTCATAGCGAGAAATCGATGAAGACAAGGATTACTCATCACTCCAATCCAACAACCCCATCCTTGATGGGCAGACCAATACAATGCGGCAGAGGTTTCGTCATCTTGATGTATTGCATCAACTTGATCGCAATTGCAGGATGCACAGATATGTATGGATATGAACAGAATTCAATGTTTGACCCCTATGGTTACAATTCTTATGGATATCCCAATGGGCCAAACTATTATGGGGATCAAGTCTACTATCAGGATGAGCAAAGAGAGCCGTATAGGGCACACATCAGTAACGAGCAAAAGGAACTCAATTACATCAACGACCACAGACGCGAGATAGCCAATCTCCCACCGCAGGAGCAGAAAAAGATACTCAAAGAGGCAAAAAGAGCTGCCGCATCCCAAAACCAGTAGAAGAACTTAAATGGCCGATACCCACATGTAGGTCATACGCAATCCTCAATGATCCGTGGACGTTTGAGGAACCCAGGAAAGGCAATCAAACACTAGCTCAAGACCTGCACGCTGATCGCCTAAAAATTCAAATGAACCGCTTGGAGACGCGAAATACGCCCTCCTCCCGCCAAGACATCAGCCCTTACTGATAATCCCAGACACAATAGCTTGGATTATCGCGGAGCGTCGAAATGGATGGCTGATCCCCACCCAACGCTTTTTTGGCAACTAAGGCACACTCAGACGTCGGTTTATGAGCAAAATACATCGCCACATTGTCAGAAGAGGCTTCACTTAAGCCCAATTGGCTCATTTTTTGTCTTGCGTCAGCGTAGTTTCGGCCCGCATCGGATCTTTCACTCGACGGCCCCTGGGGAATGCCCAATAGTTGGTTAATGGCTTTGCCGTCCTCAACCGATACCGATCCAACATCAATGAGTTCTTGAGCAGTTGCTGCATCACCTTTGCAGACAGCACCCACATAGTCCTCTTGATAGCGATTATAGAAATTCCCCTGAAGATGCGCAGAAATGGCAAGCTTCTCCATGTTTTCTTGATATTTGGGTGACCCGTATTGAAGCTCAGAGCAGCTCAACCCCGCGAGAACGAGCCCCGGATACAACTGAAGCAAGATAACCTGTTTAAGCCGTTTTTTATTATATAGATTCATGCCGCCCACAATTAATTAAAGAATGACACGCCTCACAGAGATCGATAGGGGTATGAGCTATAGGCCCATCCTAAAATTAACGATCTTCCTCACCCAAAAGATTATGAGAACTACAATAATGCCTAAAATAAAAATATACCTAATACCGTTTTATACATTATCGCTATTTCTTTCTCAGGCAGGAGAGGCCAATGACATGAATTCATGGGAAACCAATGGAAAGTGTTATTTCGATGGAAAAGAAAAAACGTGCCACGTACGCACAACTATTATTCCAGATGCCAGAATTCACGCCTGGGGCGCAACATATTGGGTGACGTGGAATGACGGAATGCAACATGTCATAGAGGTGGGTAGCGATGTTCGCGCCTCCGTCCAAGAGAGAGGAACTAAGGTCAACGCTGAACAACTACCCGAAGACGCTGATCAATTCTGCAAGATCAAAACATCCACAGGTCATACCATTAAATTCAACTCTGGTCGCCTCGACCACGTCAAAGATCGAGGCGGGTGCTGAGATCCCAAGAGCTCTTAAAGAGGACTACTCAAACTCAAGTTCAAGTGAGCTGGCGCAGAAATCGTGTACCGTTGGGTGTGATTCAGAATCATCAGAAAAAACAGCAGTGAAATACTGCTTACAGTCCTCATTGTTAGTGCTCGCAGCCCAAACGAGGGTCATTGACTCACCTGCCTTGATGCCAGAACCAATATCAAATTCACCCCAACTCTTCCCATCTTCCGATGTGAGAATCTTCTTTATCTTCTGCTTCGTATTATTGTGAACCACAAAAGAGTAATCAGACATGGCAACGCCACTGGAAATCAAAAGACCAATGGCGAGTAGAGCTTTAGTGATTTTCATTTTCATAATCTCAGTGAGTAAGGTTTATTAGTTGCACCACAATGACCTATTTCGATAGGTTCGGCTCCCTTTACATCCATGAGAAAGCCGACCCTCATCCAGAACCCCTCCATGGGAGATCGAGGCCCCAACAAGGACCCTCAGCCTCAATCAGTTATCCTTGATTCGGTCTCTGCCGCGGCAGAAGAAATATCAAGCTCACGGAAACCCCAGCAGCCACTAGTACAGACAGCGCAAGCAGAGGCCTCGCAATGATCCAAGCAGTGGCAATCGTGCTCAACGTCAGAGGTATTGCCGCCAATAAGGAAAATAAACCTGCACCGGCCGCGATGAGTTGACCGACTAAAGGCACTAATTCCGAGATCATGACAAGGGGGTTTAACATCAGATACAGGGCAATCCAGAAAAGAGCAAATCCAGCACCCCTCAGGATCCATGTCAAAACAGTATTTTCATCTTGGGCAATTGCAAACATTTCCCCAAGGGTTTTAATCCCATTCTCAAATAAATCCACTGTACCCCCCGTCTTGGTGACATAGGGATCAAATCCATTTGACGCTTGACGAGCCACGACACTGACCTGGCCAGGCATAACGACCTCATAATTCAACTTAAGGTCACCAACCACAGGCACAAAAGGGTTTTCTCCAACATAAAACTCATGGCCTGTCTTAGTGATCTTCCGCCTTGCCATCACTTTTGGCAGCGAGATCACCGGAACGGTTAAAGGCTGATAATCAGACATCCTTTCAATCTGACTGCCATTCAGAGAAAAATCTCCAAGACTGACATTTCGTAAGCGCCCCATGAAGTCGGTCCTTACATTGGCGGCCTGAATTTCTCAGACTTTAGTCTCCATTTTTTGAGGAGAGTGCGATGACCGAACGATCTGTATTTTGGGCCAATCATTTAAAGGCCATTG
>JBILGU010000051.1:0-10923 GCA_044350805.1 Methylococcaceae bacterium | reverse complement strand
GCTCACACGAGAGAATAAATTGCGGATGAAACGGCGCGGATCAATACCGAAAATGCCCTCGAACGCCCTGCGACGCAATGGCTCTCCGTCTCGGGGGTCGTCGTGCTTCCGTGCACTCCTTCAAAGCCGCAATCAAGTGAAGGGGTGAATTCCAGCATGCTGACCATCAAAGCCATTCTTGCCGACATTACGCACCTTGAAGTCGATGTGATCGTCAATGCGGCAGACGAGAGTCTTTTGGGGGGTGGCGGGGTCGATGGTGCCATCCACCAGGCAGCGGGGCATGAGCTGTTGGCCGAATGTCAAATGCTGGGGGGATGCAAGCCGGGCGAGGTGGCGCTGACCGAAGGGTATCAGCTTCCGGCCAAAAAGGTCATCCATACGGTGGGGCCAAGATGGCGGGATGGTCATTCCGGAGAATCGGAGTGCCTTCGTTCCTGCTACGGCCGATCCATTGCGCGGGCAGAATCTCTCAAGGCTCGGTCGATAGCCTTTCCAGGCATCAGCACAGGCGTTTTTCGTTTCCCCAAACCGCTTGCAACACGCATTGCGGTCGAGGCGGTGCTCGGTTCGATTTCTGAGCCGACATCCCTTGAAGAGATTATCTTTTGTTGCTTCAGTGAAGCAGATCTACAACTGTATCTCGAGGCTCTGAACGAGGCCCTTTAGTCCGGAAAGTTGAACCCGGGCTCAGGCAGTCGATGGAGGCCTGCCTGAGCCCGGTGTGTCGCAAATCAGGGCTTTCAGGTTATCGCCAAGACGCTGAGAACGAGGACCAGAAAGGCCCAGCGCGGAAGGAAATTGGGGTGCTCCTTGATCTTGAAGTCATCAACGACATTGAACCAGTCGATGACCTTTTGGGCACCGGCAAAAGGGCAGGTTTTCTCCTCTGAAGGCTGCGTAGAATCGCTCATGATTGTCCTCACGTTGTAATTGTTCTTGAAGCGGTGAGGTCCTTCTCAAGGACGCGGTCGGATCCCGGCCGACGGCACGCACCTGCCGTAAACCCATGATACCGCAAGCGCGCTGATCGTGTTTAAGGGTGGGGTGCTGGGGTGAATCGATGCGCCTGTGATCCTGGGACACAGCGCCAGTAAGGCGCGGCAATCTCGATATTAGCATCCAGGGCCACGGCCGCATGCCAGGGCCAACGGGGATCAAATATCATGCCTCGGGCGATTCCGACCAGATCCGCCTTGCCCGAGGCTACCAGTGCCTCTGCAGCCTCAGGCGCCTGGATTAGCCCCACAGCAATCGTCGGCATGCCCGTCGCCTTTCGGATCGCTTCGGCAAAGGGCACTTGATACCCAGATTCGAGTGGAATTTTCTGCAAAGGGCTAAGCCCGCCACTCGAAACATGAATATAAGCGGCCCCTGCATCCTTCAAGGCACTGGCAAACAAGGTGCTTTCCTCAAGATTCCAGCCGTCTTCAATCCAGTCGCTGGCAGAGATCCGAACGCCAATCGGAAGACGCTCTGGAAGTCGATCCCGAAGTTCACGAAAGATTCGGAGGGGAAGTCGCATGCGATTTTCAAGCGATCCGCCGTATTGATCCTCGCGATGGTTGGACAGAGGGGAGAGGAACTCGTGGAGGAGATAACCATGCGCTGCATGCAGCTCGATGATGTCGATACCCAGTCGATGCGCTCTCTCTGCACTCGCCACGAATGCTTCGACGATGCGTTCAATGTCCGCGGTCAACAGTGCAGTGGGTGCGGGATCGCCTGCGTTAAAGGGGATCGGTGAAGGGCCAAGGGGAAGCCAGCCCCCTTCATTAGTGGACACCCAGGCACCGCCTTTCCAGGGTCGGTCCGTGGAGGCCTTACGCCCGGCGTGCGCCAACTGGATGGCCAGGGGCATGGAGGAGTAAGCCCGAACGACATTCAGCGTTTGCCCCAGAGCCGCTTCGGTCTCGTCCGACCAGAGCCCAAGGTCCCAGGGTGTGATTCGCCCCTCGGGTGATACCGCCGTGGCTTCGATGATCAGGAGGCCTGCGCCAGAAAGAGCGAGGTTGCCCAGATGCAGGACATGCCAATGCGTGGCCATGCCCTCGCAAGCCGAATATTGGCACATGGGCGGAATAACGATCCGATTGGAGAGATGGACATTGCCGATGGCATAGGGGGAAAAGAGCGCACTCACGCAAAAAACTCCGTATCAGGGTTGCGGGGTATCCTGAAACTCTAAGGGGAGGGGCCGGCTGTGGCAATCAGGACCTTTCGGTGGCTTGCCCGATGGAGTGGCTAGAGCCTGGGCAGAATGAAGCGGCCTGCAAGGCCTCCGATAATCAGGAACAGGGATGCCCAGAACATCACAAAGGGAGGATGAATAAAATCGGCACCCGTGCGCATCCCGATAACACAATAGCCGATCAGCATCAGGGCCCCAAGGCCCAGGAAGAAATGGGAAATCTGTCGCATGTCGGTCCCTCACGCTGAGTTCAAAGACCATATGACCCCGTTCCTTCGATCAGGTTCCTGTGGGCCCCTTCTGAAATACCAGTGACTGGTTGTTGGCTGGCATCGGATACCGGGTCATCCCATGCAGGTCCTGTGCTTTGGCGAGTGCCACGACTTTTTCAAGGTCACGTATGCCCATCTTCGGATTTTGACTGCGCAACGAGAGATCAAAGTCTGCGTTGCTTGCGCTTGTGTACTGGCCATTTTCATTGAAAGGCCCGTAAACGAAGAAGACCCCGCGCTCCTTCAAGACGCCAGCCAGTCCTTCGAAAAAGGAGATAACCTCCTCCCAGCTCATGATATGGAGGGTGTTGGCGGTAAAGACAACATCATAGGTCTCTTCTGGCCAGGATGCCCGGACATCGAGGTGAAGGGGAGCCGGCGTGTTTGAAAGTCCGGCCTCGGACAGCCAGGCCTTGATCCCTTGAAGATTTTCTTCACGATCTGAGGTTTGCCAGATGATTCCCGGAAAGCAACGTGCGAAATAAACGGCATGCTGGCCGGTGCCTGAACCTATTTCCAGGATGCGCTCATGGCCTCCCAGGTGCTCGCGAAGGATGGCGAGAATCGGATCGCGATTGCGTTCGCAGGCTGCGGAAAAGAGCTTGGGGTTCAAGGTCAGGCCTTGAAGGACCAATACGACAGGGCTCTGTCGCGCGCATCCTCCCAAAGGGTGTTGAGATCGATGTCCGCGGTGAAAAAGGCGGTACTGGAAAGACCGAGAAAGAGCAGCGAGGCCACAATGCGGGTCGCCCTGACTGGCAGGCGATGAGCGATCTTCTCTCCGAGAAAGACGACGGGAACATTGGCCAGCATCATGCCGAGCGTTGTGCCAATGACCACGAGGGTGAGGTCGGATTGATGCGCTGCCAGAGCAATCGTTGCGATCTGGGTCTTGTCGCCCATTTCAGCTAGAAAAAAGCTGACGGTCGTTGCCGCAAACACGCCCATCGCACTCTGGGTATCGATGTCTTCATCACAGTGGTCAGGAACCAGGATCCAGACCGCCATGACCAAAAACACAAAGGCTAGGATCAGGTGGAGAATTTTGGGATCCAGAGCGCTTCCTATCCAGTGCCCCAGCGCTCCGGCGAGCCCATGGTTCAAAAGGGTTGCGATCAGGATGCCGAGGATGATGGGCCAGGCTCTTTGAAATCGGGCGGCCAGAAGCAGGGCCAGAAGCTGGGTTTTGTCACCTATCTCCGCCAGAGCCACCATGCCGGTGGAGACGCTGAGGGTGTGGAAGTCGGGAATGGAGGTCAATGGCATCGCGCGGGGTCTGGAGCAGCAAAAAAGGCCATTGTACAGGCTGTATTTCTACTGATTTTTCAAGCGCATCTGACGCCCTAGGCTTCCCTCCAAAAGCGAATGCCGGAATCCCGGACCGCCCTGATTCGGTGACCCTTGAGTCTGGAGCCCCTGACGTGAGTACCTACCCCCCCTCCCACCGCCCTGCGGCAGTTGCCGGGCTTTTCTATAGCAGTGATCCCCGGGTCCTGAATCAACAAATCCATCACTGGATCCACACGCAATTGCCAGAACCATCGCGGCCCTGTCCCAAGGTTCTGATTGTCCCCCACGCGGGTTATTTTTATTCAGGCGAGGTCGCCGCCTTGGCGTATGCGCTCCTGAAACCCTTTCGTCACCAGATTCGACGTGTGGTTCTTTTGGGACCCATGCATCGACTGGGTCTTTGTGGCATGGCCATTCCTTCGGTGGATGTTTTTGAAACTCCAATGGGGCCGATCCGGCTGGATCGCAAGAGCATGGCCTCCTTGCTGATGAATTCGGATGTCTTGGTCAGTGATGAAGCGCATGCCTTCGAGCACTCCCTCGAGGTGCAATTGCCTTTTCTCAAGCATGTTCTGAGTGATTTTGTCCTGGTTCCACTGACAATCGGCCGGACCGATGGGGATGCTGTCTTCGATGTTGTGGAGCAGCTTTGGGGTGGCGATGAGACGCTGGTGATTGTCAGCACGGATCTTTCACATTTTATGAGTAGTGCACGGGCCGCCCGACGCGACCGCGAAACCTTGGCGCAGATCATGCGTTTGTCCCCAACCCTGGTACCGGATGATGCCTGTGGCGCCTTGGGCTTGAATGCAGTGCTGCGTGCAGCATCGGGCCGACACCTTCATGCCGAGCTCCTGGCAGCGACCCACTCTGGAAATACGACCGGGGATATGACGCGGGTCGTCGGCTACGGCGCTGTCGCTTTGTGGTGACGTCATGAGCGCCCATGCCAACAAGGAAGATGATGCATGGTGTATTGCCTCGGTGGAGGCTAGCCATTTCTACCATGTGGAACCTGGATCGCTGGTTCTGATGCCAAAGCATGGCGGATCCGGATCGCGGCTACTCGTTGACTCGGACGCATGGAAGCCTTTGGCCATAGCCCGGTGGGCCGAGTGGCATGGCGTTCGTCATGTGGCTTTCGGAGATCTTGAACGGTTGGCGCTTTTTCAATCCTTAGGGGATGTTGTTTCATCTTGTCTTGAATCCGGCGTCGGGCTTCTCGTATCCACGGAAGGGATTGTGTCGGCAGAATCCCGGAATGCCCTTTTTAAGGGGGTTAAGGCCGTCAATCTTCACCTCAAGGGGTTTACGGATGCCTTCTATATTGAGCAGACCGGTTCTCAGTTGCGCCCGGTCCTCGAGACGCTCCTCCATCTGTACCATGAGACCGATTGCTGGCTTGAAATCACGACCCGCCTGATACCGGGCTTGAACGATCATCCCGTCGAAATTGATGCGATGACCAAATGGCTGGTGAAGCATCTAGGTCATGACGTACCGCTTCACTTCGCATGTTGTCACGGGCAAGGCTCAGACCGATCCGGTCATGTCGCAGCCACCGAAACGCTGCGCAGAGCGCAAAAAATCGCCCGGTCGAATGGCCATTCGCATGTTTATCTTGAGGATCCCGACTCTACGAGCGATCGCGATACAGGATGTGATTGTTGCGGACGGACCCTGATCGTGCGGCAGAAAGGAAGGCTTGTTCGCAACGACCTTGTGGATCTGAATGCTTGTCCCTCGTGTGGGATGAGACTTCAGGGACGTTTCTTCGAGCCCTCCTGGGATCCTTTAAAGACAGGCGAACCCTCGAGATCGAAGGACAGGGCTGGGCTCTCTCGTGGCATCACGGTCAAGCCGGTGATCGAATCTGCTGCATTTTGATAATGGAGTGTCAACGGGAGCCCTTCTTGAACATGAGAGGTGAGATTATTTATGCTGGCATCAACCACTGAGGCGATGGCCTTTCGAGGCAGGGAGGGCAGGTCGATTCGACCTTCTGCCCGATGCCCCCTTTTGCACCGGGCAGCATGGGTCTTGATCCATGGGGAAGGACGGCATGACTTTCTTTATCCGAGGATCCATCCCGTCATTGGATCCTGTCCCCGGGGGGGGGCTGAGTCTCAGCTTGATGCCTTGTCGAACGGTCCGAGTGTGGCCTCGGAAAGGTGTCTTGATCGCCGCGATTGCCTCTTTGGAGTCGACGGCCATGGGCTTCATTGAAATTCCGTCGAGGGCGAGATGAAAAAATCTGATACAGCGCAACCCCATGTCGGTGAGCGCTTCGGGCATTGGTTGATTACGGCGGATGCGAAACGGGTCAATGGCGATCTTCGTTACCCTTGCCGCTGTGATTGTGGCGAGGAGCGGCTGGTTTCAGCCATCACGCTCAGGAATGGCACTTCTACCAGTTGTGGCTGTATGCGGAGCGATCGGAAAGGCAAGCATGTCGATCTTGATCTTCTGCCTACCCCTCCCGAAATCCAGCGGATTTTCGATCTCATCAGTCAGGGCATTCTGCCCCCCGCCGATCAGTTCACCAGCAAGGAAGGTGAGCCGACCTGGTCGTTTGCTGCCATTGCCAAGATCATTGGTGTCAGCAAGGATGAGTTTCGTGAGTTATTGCAGGGTGTAGGTCCACGATTTGAGGGCGCAAGTCTTGGCGATGAGGGCGAGTTCCATTCAATACATGGGCAAGCTCCGCGCTTTCATCACGCCGAACCCGCCTGATCGATCAAGATCTATAGTCCTGTTTTCCAGCAGGGTACGTTGATCTCTGGTCAGTTCAACCAGGCGCAAGCCTGAAGGTCCTTCAAAGCCACGATTTCCAGTGCCTTTTCGTGCGTTCCCTCAAGAACGACCCGGGGTGCACATTCGGCCAAGAAGGCTTCTTTCCAGCGCTGAGCGCAAAGACACCACTTGTCTCCCGGCATGAGCCCTGGAAAATCAAACTCGGGACGGGGTGAAATCAAATCATTGCCACGGGTCAGGGAGTATTCCAGAAAGGCCTCGGTCACCCGAGCGCAGATGACATGACGCCCTTCGTCATCCTCGTTGGTCCGACAGCAGCCGTCACGAAAATAGCCGGTTAAAGGATCCAAGGAGCAGGGCACAAGTTCAGTTCCGAGCACATTTTTTGCTGTCATAGCGGCATGTTGTTCCTTTCAGAAAGCATTATCCCGTCCGGGTTGGATAGGACCACTGGACCTCGGATTTCTCTCATCAACACCAAAATGAGGGCGGTCACGAAGTTCATCTTGGCTAAACCGAATTCCTTTTTGAGGCCCTTCAATCAGACTCTTCAAGCCGGCAGGAGTTCTTGAGAGGGGGGTGTAGTCGCCAAAGTGATTGTGCGAGAGATTAAGCGGCATGAGAAACCTCCAAAACAGTGCCCCGAATCTTTGGAAGCGATCGGGCCTCTTCGGGGAGCGGGAGGTCGACGCTTTAGCAAGCATTTTTGAGTCGCCCTGCAAGTTGTCTTTAACTCGGCGACCAGCCCTGAGGCTGAAAACAAAAAACCCGTCCGGCTTTCGCCTTGACGGGTCGTTACCCGGTTTAGCGAAATTTATAAAGCGCCCGCAAGCGGAACAAATCGGCGCATGGTTGAAGATTACCCCGGGATGCTGGATCGCGCAAGCCCCTCCGTGGAGCCCCTCCGTGGAGACCCTCGATGACGGTCATGGCACCTTGTCGGTTTTTCCTTCTGATCTCGGTCTTACTTTATCAGGGCGGGGAGGCTTTGGCCGGTCAAGGGCCCGAGCAGATCTTTGGAATGCTTGGGGATCTTGGGGTTTACGGAAATTTTGGCAAGGGATCTCCCTGGCTCTATGAGAGTGATCTGCTTCTGGCAGGAAATCAGATAGGAAATCCCTATTCGGCGGCCGATCAGTTCGTGGTTTTCTCGGCCGTTGGGAGCTATAGCTCCCTCGGTTACAAGATCAATGAGAACCATACGATCTATGCTGGATTCGGCTTCCAGCATGTGCTGGAACCCCTCGCGAGTGTCCCGACCAACGAGAGTCGGGGTTGGCAACAGTATAATTTCGAGGTCTTCACCCCGTATGGGGGCCTTAAGTTCACCAGCCGGCTGGAGGAGCGTACCGTCAATAATGCAGCGCGTCTTGCGATACGGGCCCGCCAGTTCGCCCAGTGGA
Organism: Methylococcaceae bacterium; assembly: GCA_044350805.1. Taxonomy (GTDB): domain Bacteria; phylum Pseudomonadota; class Gammaproteobacteria; order Methylococcales; family Methylococcaceae; genus UBA6136. Next base: position 3,013 of record JBILGU010000051.1, on the reverse strand, counting down.
CCTATCCCCTGAATGACCTTTGGTATCTGATCGCCGCCGAGGAAGTCTTCCTCAACCTGAATACGGTTGCCTGGGGTCCGGTTGCAGGCTATGACCAGAACCGGATTTTCGCAGGGATCGGTTATCGGTTGACCAACACCACACGAGCCGAAATCGGATACCTCAACAACTTCATTAATCGGGATTTGGTCGAAGACCTTGACGTCAATTTCTTGACGTTCAATGTCTATGTCGATCTGACCGAGTGATGAGATTCGGCGGTGAAGGCCAGGGAAGGGTCACTCTTCCTCAACGTCGAGGACGATCAGCCGGGTCAGTTCGTCGTAGATTTCATCGGTCTCGAGATTGACATCAATCTCAGCCAGGAGCAGCCAATCATGGGAGGTTTCCGGTTGATCGACGGCATCCATGGCATCAAGATTCGGGAGCAACAAGCTCCAGGTCAGCTCATGAAACTCGGTCCCATCCTCAAAACCGGCCTCACAGACTTCAGGGGATAACTTGAAGTTGATGTAGTAGTGGGGGGTGTCGTCCACCGGCTCTTCCCACAGCCCTTCAAACTGGACGCAGTCCACGATTTTTCGGGATTTGACAGCCGCAGTGAGATTATCGAGGAGGAGACCCGGCTCATCGATTCCCCCGGCATTGCGCAAAAGCGCGCTCAACGTGATTTCGAGGAGAAATTCTTCAAGCTTGCCTTCATTCATCGCGATATGCCTCGGGGCCCCGGTTCATCGATGATCCGGGTGGATCATCCGGCGCTGATGATACGCGCAAAAAGCGACAACTTGGAGACGTTTCTTTTCGAAGAGGCCCGGTGAATTCACCGGGCATGCTCGCTTCTCAGGGAGATGAAGGCTTAATCGATCCGACGAGCAAATTCTGCGGTGGACCGGCGGACCTTGGGGAGGTTTACCAACCAGTCCTTATCGGCTTCGCGGTAGCCCAGAGGGAGCATCAGGACGCTTCGAAGGTGCTGCGCGCGAAGATCCAGGATTTCATCGAGTGCATCAGGATCAAACCCTTCCATCGGCGTGGTGTCAACGCCCTCGAAAGCGGCCTGCAGGGTGGCTGTGGTCATTGCAATGTAGCACTGCCGGGCAGCGTGCTGGAAGTTGATTTCAGGACCCCGGGGGGGATAACCCGTGAGGAGTTGCTGACGATAGGCCTCCCAGCCCTCGTTTTTAAAGCCGCGAATCTCGTTGGTCAGATCAAACATCATGTTGATTCGTTCCGGGGTGTAGTCATCCCAGGCGGCAAAAACCAGAAGGTGCGAACTGTCGGTCACCATGCCCTGATTCCAGGCGATGGCCCGAATCCTCTCACGCAAAGGATGGTTGGTAATGACCAGCACTTCGAAGGGCTGAAGGCCGCTCGAGGTTGGAGCAAGCCGTGCTGCTTCGACAATCCGGGCGACGGTATCTTCGGCGACCTTCTTTGAAGGATCCATCTTCTTGCAGGCGTAGCGCCAGTTCAGTCGTTCCATCAGGTCCATGGGGGTCTCCGTTGAGGACATTTAAACCCGACATGATATCCATCCGGGATGCCGGTTCCCACCCCGTGAAAATAGAAGAGGCCACAGACGGCCCGCTCCAAAGGTCCCACGATCAGCAATCAGGTAGTTCCCTAAGCTAATTTCACGAATAGATGGAGTCACTATCGAACGGTAGCCTTCGAGAGCCTGATTTACACCTGTGAGATCAGGCATTTCATAGGGGCATCCTGAATGTCCTCAACCTTAGGCAATCCATCGAGGTGAGCAATGACAGAACAAAAAAAGATCAAGACTTGGTCCAAACAGGCAGGACGGTTTGAAACCGGAATAATCCTTCTCATGGCAGGCGGAAGCGTTTTTGCCGATCCGTCACTCTCTCCAACGAAAGTTGAAGCATAGATTCATCCCAATGAATCCTTCGTGGTTGAAAAAATCCGTGACCACCCCAGCCCTTCCGCCCAAAGTAGAGGTCTGTCTGCTGGAAGATGAAACCGGATCATTTGGGGATGACATCACCAACCTCAAAACCGCAGCGCCTGGCATTTATGACACCGTCGTCGCCGCTTCACCCGAGGCCCGGTTTGCCGTATCGGGTTTCCGTGACTATCCGATCTACCCCTATGGCGAACCGAGTGATTGGGTTTACTGGCTTCGGAGCACGATGAGCTCTGATAAAACAGTCTGGACCAATGGCGTGAATTCATTGACCGCGGGCGGGGGGGCTGATACGCCCGAAGCTCAATATGACGCGATTGTGGGCGCCTTGAAGGGTTTTACTGACCCCACCAAAGGTGTACAGAGTGCCTGTAATTTTGATGCGAGCACGAATGTGACCAAAGTGCTTCTCGTCGCCACGGATGCGCCTTTTCATATTCCAACCGGCGGAGCTGACCCTCATGTGAATGATCTGACATCAACCGAAAATGCGTTGATCGCTGCGGGTGTGAAAGTGATTGGCCTCAAGGGACCGGGCGCCGGTCCGGAACTGGATGCTTTGGCTTTGGCTACGGGTGGGAGCGTTCAGCCGGTCACCTCGGATGGTGCCAATATCGGCGGAGCCATCATCGCCGGTTTGCAGAACCTCCCCGTCAAGGTGTCTATGAAGAGTGACTGCTCAGATCCGATCTCGACGGGATTCGAACCTTCTGACCTCACAATCACCAGCGGTGGCGTGGTTCAATTTAAAGAATCCATCACGGTCGCAAACGGTGCGATTCCCTCACCAACGCCGGTTGAATGCAAAGACTGGGCTTTGATCAACGGAGAGCCCATGAAGGACGTCAAGGGGGATGTGATCTATGAAAAGAAAAGCATTACCGTTCTTTCCGGGAGCATGACGGGCGGCGGTGCTTTGATCGCGCAGGATCGAAGCCGCGTAGCTCAGGGCTTTGATTGGAATCCGCGCCTATCATTCCGCCCTCGGCTTCCATGCCTTAGTTGGCATGATCTTGGACGATTTTAGGCTCTCGGTTCGCGCTTCATCGGGCCCCTGACAGATCCTCGGAATTGCTCCCTTCG
>JBILGU010000079.1:0-3294 GCA_044350805.1 Methylococcaceae bacterium | reverse complement strand
AGCGATATCAAACGGCTACGGTCCGTACTACTACGAAATTGACGTTGAATACGGTTGGTATAACGATCGGGACAACGATGGGATCGTTTGCGAGCGTTGATCTATAAATTATTTTGGATCACTTGGATTGCGTAGGAGCTGGTTCTGACAATGATGCTTGAGAAAAGACACAATCTTGCAGAGACCCTGAGTCGTCTGCGGCATGTCGAGTTGACACCAGAGAGCAGGTTCTGGTTTGGTTCGCCGTGTCGTTGTGTTCGCGCCCTTGATGTGTTTGTTCATGTTGTCTTACCAGAGTGGATCGAAGACATAATGCCGGGATTTACTCGATATTTGCGTCGAACTTCGCCCAGGTGGGGGAGAAGCTGGCGCTCTTGGTAGTCAAGTTGAAAAATGGTTACGGGTGAAGAGGCAGGTTGACCCGTGATTGATTCGATGCATACCTAAAAATATTTGTGTGAAGAAGATGGGGTAGTCTGGGTGATCTTGGGGCTGTGTCTTTGAAAGGAGAGCGAAACGATGTCTGATCTTCCACCGCCAGTTGAAAACAAAAACACGATACCTGCTGAAAGTTTTAAGTCTGTCAAAGTTGAAGCTAGGGCATTGAAGGCAAAAGCAAAAGCGTTACGGCCTTGGTACCGAAAGAAGCGCTTTGTTATTCCGATGATTTTCTTTGGCCTGCCTGTATTTACATCAGCTATCTCAAGTCTTCCGTTTTTAGGAAATAATGCATCTCTCGAAAAAGATTTGGTAACAACAACGACTACTGTCTTAACAACATCCACGACAGAGCCTCCTATCTCCTGGGACTCACTATTGCCTGCCGAAGTAAACGCTGAAGAAGTTGTAGAAAAAGTCTGCGCTGCTTTGCGGAAATCACAAAATTCATTTGTAAAAACAATCACAGAGAGAGTCGAGCTCACCGATACTGCGTATGGTGGTTACGACGCCTTTATCTCAGCAGACTTTGTTGCAGAATTTGATTGGGTTGATGTCAATCATGTGGAAATATTCACTGGTGAACTGAGGGCGATAACGGATCCGATTTTGAAAGAAGTGCCTGTTGCGACTAGTTTCGAAGAACCCCAACAGTCAGGCTTTCTTCAATCGTCACTAGATGGCTGTGCGATTCGTGACGAGTTTGAAAATGTTTTGGCTTCAGCAAAAGCGCTCGATGGGAAACTGTCGGTAATAAAGTCAAGGGCAAGCAATTTACCGTGGTACCCGAAAGGCTTTGGTGAATGGGAGTCGAATTCGAATGTCGCGTGGCGATGGGCAAACAAAGGTGAGTTCAGCTGCTCGTATGGTGAACGATGTCAGGCAATTTATGTGACCTCAAAAAGCGGTTGTTTGAATGGCCTTTACGCCAAGATAAACATTTTAGATTCCGCCGATGTTGTTGTTGACTACAGCAACGATCTTATAAGTGGGATCCGTCCTGGGGAAACTGCGAAACTTCAGTTTGAGTTTTTTACGAGTGGGGCAGGCTCGACAAGGCTTGTTGAGTTAAATTGCAATTAAATTTTTGGCACTTCTAAGTTAGGAGTGTCGAAAAAATCGGGCATCTAGTTTTTACTTGGTGGGTGGCAGATAAAACACGGAATTAACTCTAAATAAATCAATTCATGGTCGATTAACTTTGTTTTGCGAAACTATAGGTCATGGGTCGCCACACTGGGGCAGAAGTTGGCGTGGGTGACAATTAACTGTAAGGTCTTATTGTGAGAGCAGTAGTGAAATGGACTCGAAAAGTTACATTACTTTGCTTCATTTCATCGAGTCTTGCCATTTTGCAAAACAATTTCGTAGCATCGGCTCATTCAGGTGGAACCGATGCTAATGGCTGTCACGCTGGCTCTCAGCCGTACCACTGTCATAGCTCCTCTGGTGGTTCTTCGAGTGCAACGACCGCTGTGGCTACGACTACGACTGTTGCGCCGACTACGACCACGACTACGACTACGACTGTTGCGCCGACTACGACTACGACTGTTGCGCCGACTACGACTGTTGCGCCGACTACGACTGTTGCGCCGACTACGACTACGACTGTTGCGCCGACTACGACAACTTTGGTAGTTATTGGGCTTGAGAAATTTCCAAAGAGGATTACTTGCGTTAAGGGCAAGCTTTCAAAGACTGTAAAGGTGAACGGGCCTAATCCAAAGTGTCCGAAAGGGTGGACTAAGAAGGCTTAGATTGGTTAGCCAATAGAGCGAGCTAGCGCAAGGCCATGGTCCCTCACTCGGCGAACTTTTTCAGCGCGATAATTCTTGACGAAATAAGCCACGACTAAAATAGTTTTAACAGCGTCGTTCAACAATGATTCACGCCATGCGGGTGTAATGACTAGTCAGTTGAGATAAGGAATTTCGCTATTCCCGCAGTTACGACTGCGAGAGTGCTGATTCCTACGACCATCGTGAATACGGCAATAATTCGGCCCGCTGTTGTAACTGGATAAATATCGCCATAACCAACAGTTGTGATGGTCGCAGCTGACCACCAGAGTGCATCAAAGAACGAATGAATTCGTCGTCCGTCACCGACATCTTCTGCAATCGTAAATGCGACTGCCGAAGTAATCAGCGTTAGGCCAGCAACGCCAAATGCCACCGATGCGGCACGTTTTTTGAAGAACTCTTTTCCACTTGACTTGGTTGCTGCACCGATGCCAAAGATTCTTGCAATAACGCCAAAAACACGAATAGCTCGCACGCCACGAAGTACGCCAAAAATCCCGAGTGCGGGCAATAGAGCTAATAATTGTGAAATTACAATAAAGAGACTCAACCACTGGGTTCGAATGTAGGTTGGTTTGCTGTCGGTGAGTACCAATTTAACGATGTAGTCAATAGCGAACACGATAAAGACAACTAAGTTGACGATGACAATAAAGTTTCTGTCACCTTCAGGTAGTCGGTCGGAAATTGTTTCAAGTAGCAGTAGAGGCAGACTGCCGACTGCAATCACCACAAGTAGGCCGTCTGTTTTATTCTGCCAACTTTGAAGCTTCGGTGAGATTTTGAGTTGAGACATTGATCAATTATGACACTTTGCTGTAAAGGCAAAGTGAGCACCCGAACTGGGGCGCGGGGGTTTGGGTTGGTGTGAAGGTTGATCCACTGGTGATAATTGTGGGTGTGGTTAGTGAACTAGGTTGGGGTTGATTCGGGAGGTGCTGTGAAACTTGGTCCAGGTTTATCGTTTTCGTGGAAGCGTGCGCTCGGGGTGACTAAAGCAAAGCGTCGAGTGTCGAAAAAGACGGGTATACCGATGTCGCGTGGTGGGCGG
>JBILGU010000050.1:0-11092 GCA_044350805.1 Methylococcaceae bacterium | reverse complement strand
GCCGCATCAACCATTTCTGGGGTGCGCGCCATCAGTTCTGGATTTCAGGTCATCGGGGCAACAGCCGCTACTAACCAATGTAAGCCCACCAACCTGACGAAGCCTGTCTACAACGTCAATAAGACGCCAGTCAGCTCATTGGCAAGCCGTATGTACAACCCGGCAGCACAAACTCTAGGAATTTCTTTCCAAATATCTGAGAGTGGGCAAGATATATCGGTGAACCAAGGGCAAGCTTTTACGGGGTGCAACTCGGACGGGACTACTTTTACCGGCTATGCTTTGGGTGACAATGATGTTGGGCTTGGGTCAACGACGGCAACCGATACAGATTGGATCAGCTCAGGGGGCCAATATGTGTCTAAAAATCAAAGTAAATCACTCTACGCCATATCACCACTCCTTACGGTTTCCGCCCCAGCTGCAGTCCCCACGCTTTCTGAATGGGCGCAATTGATGCTGGCATTGATGGTGATGACTGTAATCGGATGGCACTTTCATCGCGAACGCAGCTATTGATCGGTAGCTTTTGTTGATGACAAAGAACGGGCGGTTCGGCGCTCTTTCTCGTTCAGGGCTCTCTAAAAAGCTTTGGGTGATTTTGTCGGTTAAACCGCGAACCCCAGCGTCGATTTTCTGGACGCTTGCTGTTACAAACCTTCAGTGCTTTTGGCTTGTAGAGTGGCCCGGGTGATCGAAACGCAGGCTTTAAGGTTTTTATATATTATGAGTTGATCCGCTGGTATCGTCGCGCGAGGTTACAGGACGATTTGTAGGTGGGGAGGGGCGGATGAGAAGTTTGTTGGCGGTGTTCTTATTATCGATGGGACTGGTAGCTGCTGATCGGGCCTACGCTAACGTTACGATTTCTGCTGTGGAAAGCGGCGGCGCCGTCATCTTCACATTTTCAGGTAGCGTCGATTTAACTTCGCTTCTTGGCCCCGATCCTAGCCCGTCTGCTAGCGTTTTTTCTTCTGGTGACCAGGTGATCGTTAACCTGGAGCAACCTGCATCTGAAGTATATTTTTGGCCATTTGTATCTTCTCCTCTAACCGATTTCACTACCAACCCAAGCGCGTACGCCACAGCAGAAACCTTCTCTGCCAGTGGTTTTGGACTTAATAAGAATGGTAATATTTGGGTTAAGGCTGGATACAGCTCTGGTGACCCTATCTCGTCCACAATGTCTTTTAATGGAACCATCTCTAGTTTAGGTTTGTTGCCTGGCACCTACATTTGGGTGCTTGTCAATGGACAAACTGTGACTTTAACTATAGGCCCTCCAAGCGTAACCTCAGTTGTGCCAGCCACGGGCAGCTTAGCTGGTGGGGATACAATCACAATTTATGGGAATAATTTTACCGCCGCAACTGCTGTAACTATTGGGGGAAATCCCTGTTCAACATTCACTGTTGTCAGTGCAACGAGTATTACCTGTACAACACCTGCACATGGAGCAGGAATGGCAAGCGTTTTGGTGACTAGATCTGGCGTAACAAATACTGAGAATACGCTGTATGACTATGTCTTACCCCCAACGGTAAGTTCAGTCTCGCCGCTCACTGGAACAACAGCAGGAAGTACGTCAATAACGATAACGGGCACGGGCTTTCTGACTGAAGCAACCGTGACTGTGGGGGGCGTAGCTTGTACGTCGCCCTCTGTTTCTTCGACGAGCATTACGTGTACGACTGGGGCACATGCTGCGGGTGCTGTGGACGTTGTTGTGACAAACAACGATAGTCAAAGCGGCACTGGGATTAATGCGTTTACCTATCAATCACCTGATGCCTCTGGAACAACTCCTGGTGGAACTGTGAATGTCGTCGCGACTGGGGGGACATTTGTAGGAAGTACAGCTCAATTCACCACCCCAACAAGTCCACCTTCGGGTCAGAGCTTTCCCTTTGGTGTTTTTGGTTTCACGGCAACAACTACATCTGGTGGCTCGATCACGATCACATTGACTTATCCTCAGGCGTTGGCGGCAGGAACTAAAGTTTGGAAGGATCTAAATGGTACTTGGCTGGACTGGACAAATAACGTGACGATCAGCGGCAACACCATTACCTATACGATCACGGACGGTGGAGCGGGTGACGCGGATGGGTTGGTCAATGGAAGAATTACAGATCCGCTAGGCCCATCCATTTCATCAGCCGCAGTCCCATCGCTCTCAGAATGGACGCAGTTGATGCTGGCATTGATGGTCTTGTCTGTGATCGGATGGCATTTTCATCGTGAAGGCAGCTATTGAGCGCTGATCAGATCTTACTCGGATAAGTTCGTATAGAAGGCTCCTCAGCGATGGCGGGCCTTTTTTGTGTCCAGTCATCACTAGTGATGATGAATTCGTCCCGACACTACGCTTACTATCTAGAGGTATTGATTTAGAAGTGGGGGCTTCTATGGATGTATTCGAAATTAAAGTGAAGGCCACGGTCTCTGAGGCGTATCGTGTGATTGCCAAAGATGAACACGAGGCCAAAAAGATGGCGGGTTTAATGTTTTGCAATGAAAACAGACATCAAATTCTTGCCACCGAGTTCGATGTAAGGCCCGAGAATGACCAGTCACCAGTCACCAGTCACCAGTCACCAGTCACCAGTCACCAGTCACCAGTCACCAGTCACCAGTGGATGAGTCGATTCTAAATGGCCCGGAAACTATGGGTCTGGAGCCTATAGGGTTAAAGCAAGAAAGGTGATGGCATTTGCCTTGCCGGTGCGCAAAAAAAAACCCTCAACAGGGGGGTGCTGAGGGGTTCATTGGGGGGATTCCAGTCGTCTTGGCGACTGTCCCTTAAATATTATCAGGTAAACCACCTAGGCAGTTTTCCAGATATAGGGCGCGACATTAGTGGGTGTGCTACGGACTTGCTCCGTAAGTTCGACATCGATGGTGAATCGCGAGTTACGGAGATTGGGTGATTAGGCCGACGCTTAAAGGCAAAGGCACGGTGGTTCAATATCTGCTTCGCTGCGAATACGCTCCGTCACCAGCCCGGATTGACGCTCATCTTCCCCCAACATTCAACTGACGCTCTTGTCCTCCGGAGTTCGACACCAAATTTCGTAAGTCTCTGATTTATAGTGGATCGCACTGAAAGCGCTCCACCACAAACGCTTCAGGAAATTGTCGACGCCGGTTTTCTGACGCTCAGCGCCTTAAAAAGATCGGTTTGCTCCGGCGTTATGGAGGAGAGACCGGTCATTGGCTCTTGGGCATTCAAGCGAATCTGGTGATGTTGGATGCGCCGAAGAATTTCCAGGGCTCGTTCCGGTGAAGTGTTGGCATTGGCCGCCTTCAACCGCATTCTCATCACCCGATAGAGTATGAGAGCCATAAAACAAATGGCGGCATGTGCTCGAATTCGATCGGGAAGACGATGGTAAACAGGGCCAATCTCCAACTCCGACTTCAAGACGCGGAACCCACGCTCAATGTCCGCAAGCGACTTGTATCGAAAGACCACGTCTTCTGGGGTCAAATCAGGCGTATTCGTAACGAGCAGTAATTTCCCATCCATCTGCTCGGCCAACTTGAGAGCCTTTGGATTCACCTCATACGCAAAGGTATCGGACTTCAAATTCACTTCGATGATCCGGCTGAGGTGGGCCTCGCAAACTTCGCGGTAAAGTTTGGCTTTGGCTCCGCTGTCCGAGAGTTTTCTGCCCTTGAACTTGGCACCCTCATCCTGAGCATCCAACTTGCCGACTCTGCGCTCTGCCTCGGTCAACAAAGAGTCAATTTGCTGATCCCTGCGCTGCTTTTGCTCCTGAGCGCGAACCGGATCATGAGCCACGACAAGCCGGAGGTCTTCCCATACCAACTCACCAATAGACTCCTGATTCGAAGCTTTTCCACCCCGCTCATGGAAACCATCCAGGAGATCCGCAAAATCCGAATAGCGCCTTCCCGGTACTGCCAGGATAAATTCCAGGGGTTCGCCACTCGAGAGCTTGAATGATTTGAGGGCCTCAAGATTTTCAAGGCTGAGAAGCCCTCGGTCCGCAACGAGAATTAATCGCCTAATGCTTGGAAACCGATCAAGAATGATCTCGATGGTGGGTTGAAGCGTCTTTGTTTCAGAGGCATTACCGTCGAAAACCTCGTGGTAAATCGGCAGACCATCTGCCGTTTGAACGATGCCCAGCATGAATTGGCGGGAAATGATGCCCTCCTTGCTCATGCCAAATTGCCTGACGTCTCCGGAGGGGTGGCTGAGACCTTCCGTGCGAATGGTCGTCAGGTCATAGAAAACAATCGATAGATCCTGGTCAATCAAAGGACGAAGCAAGGAGGCCGTCACTTGATCGACAGCCCTTTGATGCTCAACCAATGCATCCATGCTTCTAAGAAGCTGCTGGTGCGTCAGGCCCTGTTCGGGAAGGCCCGGCATGGAAACCGTTTCCAGCCAACGAAGAACTCCAAGCTTTGAGTCCGGATCGCAGAGTCGGTTGAACACCATCGCACGAATGCAGGCTTCAACATCATTGGTGAATCGGGCCGCGCGGAATACCTTGCGAATATCGCAGAAGCCGAGGGTATTCCATAGTTCCGTCAAAGCCCAAAGGTCCCCAAATGCCTTGGCAGAATCGAATGCAATCTCAGGCGAAGCAAGGCTAGTTGGGTCTTGGCCTGTGATTTTCAAGAGACCCCGGATCACAGAATCCAAGTCCCCGCCTAATTGGTCGAGCCGCCCCAAAGTGGCTACGGTGCGCTTTTTGACTCGGCCGCCTTCATCTCGATAGGACTCGACGATCTGGACGTATTGGCGAGAACCAGAAGTGGTGACCTTGACATGCATGCCATCACTATAAACGCCATAAACAATCTGTCAATTATGGCAGTGTAATGTATCGGCGTGCCACCACAATAATTTCGAAAAATCAGAGCATAAGCCTATGATTTATATCAGTGGATAGACCTAAAAAAGGCCATTTCTTGGCTTTAACTGTCGAACTTCGGTGTCCTCAGTGAATGCTTTTTGGGTCTGCCCCTAGCAACCTCATAGCAATAGCTGGATACGAAAAAGCCCCCGATCTCTCGGAGGCCCTGCAAATACTGGAGCCGATGATCAGATTTGAACTGACGACCCACACATTACGAATGTGTTGCTCTACCAGCTGAGCTACATCGGCTTGGACCGCGAATTTTAGCGTGTGGGATTCTGACGGGCAAGCGAAATCAATCTGTTGGTCGATCTAATGGTCGGATTGAGATCCTTTTAGTGGCTGGTTGATGACATTTTGGATCGGCGGTTTTGACCTTGCTACTTTTGGCGTGTAGCACGGTCGGGTTGGAGGAGGAGCAGTTTTTTACACAGGAATTTTTGACAGCCAGATTTCTCCACTTGCTCTGTAGCCCTTGCGCCGTCTCAAGCTAGGTGAGCATTGCTGATGCTGTTGGAGTTTGTTGAGCGTGAAAACGCTGCTCGGCGTTAGGTTTTTGTAGGGTTTCGCTGAAATGGTTTGAGAGGATTCCAAGCTTGTTCTCTCTATTTTTTCGGCGGAGGTTCTTGTGAGGCGTTTTGCAGCTATTTGGATGCTGGCGGTTGGATTATTGGTGGCTGGTTGGGCGAATGCTGCTAACTTGGGTACTTTCTCGGTGGATTGCGTTGCATTTCAGCAGCAGATTGTGCCACTTAATCCATCGGCTGGTGATTTTTTTACCGTAAATATTACTGGAACTTGTGGCAACTCTTACTATTTGGTCGGCAGCCCGATAACAACGCCTGGAAATGGAAGCTACGCAGGTAGTCAAGTGTTCACCTTCACATCTAACGGAAGCGGGGAACAATTCTTGGTTGTCGATTTTGGAAACGTTGGCACGAGATTTATCTTTAATGCCCCACTAGTAGCCGCCCCAACCGTAACCTCCATTTCGCCAACATCTGGGAGCACAGCGGGTGGAGACACGATAACGATAACGGGTACTGACTTAACGGGTGCTACGGGCATTACGGTAGGCGGAAATGCTTGTACAGCCTTCAACGTTGCTTCTGCTACCTCTGCGACTTGTACAACCCCCGCAGGCACAGCTGGAACAGCAAGCGTAGTCGTAACAACCCCCGGTGGATCGAATGCGGCGAATACGCTGTTCACTTATGTTGCTGTCGCAGCAGTCCCATCACTCTCCGAATGGGCGCAGTTGATGCTGGCATTGATGGTGATCGGAATTGCTTGGCACTTCCATAACAATCGCCAGAACAGCTATTGATCGGTAGCTTTTGTTGATGAGTGAGAACGGGCGCTTCGGCGCTCTTTCTCGTTCTGGGCTCTCGAAAAAGCTGCGGGTGATTTTGTCGGTTAAACCGCGTTTGAATCGCCCCGGGTTTTTTAGACACTTCCAAGCCTTAAAATGTAAGGCAATGTGGAGGTGTTCTGCTTTCTAAAGCGATCACAGGTCCGAACCCGATTGAAGCTGGGTGAGCGCGATTGAACGAATGCGTATGTCATCAGAATTGATGATTTTTGCTGGAGAAAACTGTTAACTTAGCGTTTATCTCTAGTTTTGGAGTTTCCCCATGTATCCGTCATTCGGACCGTTTTGGCGCACTCTGGTAGCTTGCTTCCTGATCGGCTGTCATTTTGAGACCCAAGCCGCAGCAACGATTACTTTCAGCCAGGTTGGAAATGATGTTCAGGCCTCCCTGACGGGAACTTTGAGTCTGGCGGGAGTCACTGCCGATGGCGTACCAATAACCCCAAACGCGAGGGTAAGAGGTGGAGGGCTTGGCGCAAACGTAATCCTCGGCCCATCTACAAATACTGCCGCGACGTCATATTCCCCCATTTCAGGCCCACAATCCATCGGCTGTTCGACGAACACTATTGATGCAAGTTCGGGAAGTGCAGGACCCAATGGCCCGTTTGGAATTAACATGTCAGGAAATCGGCTTATTGTTCCAGTTGGGTTTGTCGGCGGTAGTAATGTCTCAGCAACAGCAACATGGATAGGGGCTACGATTAGCTCCTTGGGTCTAACAAGTGGAACATACGTCTACACGTGGGGTGTCGAAAGTCTAACTATCGTCATCCCAAGTGAGCAGGAGCAGAAACTTTGATGGCCTTTTGGGGCCTGGTGATCATTTTGGGTGAGGGTTGAGGGGTAAACACCCTCACGGGGGTTGATCACAACCCCCGATTGGGCGAGTCTTTGGGTTCTCACATCCTAAGACTACCCAAAGTGTCACATTTTCTCGTTTCCGATCCCACCCTTTTTTCATCCCTCCTTGATTTCGATACCCAGATGGCGAAGGAGGCCCTCACTCAGGGGTGTCCTCATTGCGGTCATCATCAACTTCATCAAGCCCACTATCCTCGAAAGCCGCGGGGCATTGATCCGGATCATCGCTCGCTGTTTTCCTTTCGCTTCAGTTTTTGCTGTTCATCCTGTCGCAGACGAGTGACGGTCCCGACCTTGAGATTTCTCGGTCGGAAAATCTACGTGGGCCTGATCGTGGTTTTAGCCTCCAGTTGCGAGGGGCGGATCACTGCGTGGTTTTCTCGGATTTCGAACCAGACGGGGATTTCGCTTCGCACCTTGTGGCGATGGCGCAGGTTTTGGACGGAAGCGTTTCCCCTATCGGCCTTCTGGCGGGAGGCTTCGGGTCGGCTGATGCCACCCCCGGAGGCATCCTTGTTACCACGCTCTCTGCTGAATGCGTTCTCAGGCAATAGCGATCGAATGGCTCTTCTCCGCTTCCTGATGCCAATTACAACGGGTTCCTGGGTTCACATTCCATGAGGGCCATTGAGTTCACGCAGAGGATGCGGCTCGTTCGGTTTTCACCCCATCAATAGCCTTGCCTCCGACGCCAAGGTGCCGCCGGCACCGCGTTGTTAAGGAGGAAATATGAAGACATCCCATGCTTCACGCCGGGATCGATGGGCTCAGTTGCGCTTTTTGATCATCGGTCGTCTTTTTGCAGAGCCCCCTGAGTCTGGAGAGCTTCACCTGCGGCTCAGTGAATTGGCGGCTAAAACCTGGCGTCACCCGATCACTGGTGATCCCATCCAGTTCGGAGTTTCGACGCTGGAGCGCTGGTATTACAAAGCCAGAAATGCAGGAGATCCGGTCGGTGTCCTAAAGAACCGGGCGGGAAGCCACCACGGCACGTTCCCAAGTCTTTCGGTGGAGCTTCGTGAGCAGTTGATCGAGCAGTACCGCGAGCATCCGGGGTGGTCATTCAAGCTCCACCATGACAATCTGGTCAGCCTGAACCGGGGTAATGCGCTGGCCGTTCCTTCCTACCCAACCATTCGTCGCTTTCTGAGAGCCCGAGGCCTTTTCCATGTCGCACGCCCCAAACGCCAGACGGATGGGGCCCTCGCGGCGCAGGAGCGATTGGAACGGTTGGAGGTTCGAAGTTATGAGATGGAGCATGTTCATGCGCTCTGGCATCTCGATTTCCACGTCTGTTCCCGACAGGTCGTCCGTCGTAATGGCGAGTGGGCGAAGCCGCTGTTGCTTGGCATTCTGGATGACCGCTCCCGACTGGTCTGTCATCTGCAATGGTATTGGGATGAAACCGCTGAGAGCCTGGTCCATGGCCTCAGTCAGGCCATCATGAAGCGAGGACTCCCTCGCGCCTTGATGACGGATAACGGGGCGGCCATGCTGGCCGGCGAGACCGTGCAGGGACTTGAGGATCTGGGGATCATTCATCAGCGCACCCTTCCTTACTCGGCCTATCAGAATGGAAAGCAGGAGTTCCTCTGGTCCCGCGTTGAAGCGCGGTTGATGCCGATGCTGGAGAGTGAAGCCCATCTGACGCTTGCCGATCTTAATCTGGCGACCCAGGCCTGGGTGGAGCAGGAATACAACCGAACCCTTCACAGTGAAATCAAGATGACGCCACTGGAGCGGTTCCTTCAGGGACCTGGCGTTGCACGGCCCAGTCCATCAGCCCTCGAACTCTCTCGTGCTTTCCGGCTGAAGACCACGCGTACGCAGCGTCGTTCCGATTGTACGATTGCCCTTGAAGCGGGGCGCTACGAGGTCCCCTCCCGGTATCGGAACTTTGCACAGGTCCACCTGCGTTATGCCCGATGGGATCTCGGACACGTCGACATGATCGATCCCCGCGAGGGAGAGATCCTGTGCGCCATTCGCCCCGTTGATAAAGCGGCTAACGCCGCTGGAGCCAGGAAGCGGATGGAACCGCTGACCCCGTCACTCCAGTCGCCCCCCTCTACGGGCATGGCACCGCTCCTTCGCGAACTGATCGCTGATTACGCGGCATCCGGACTTCCGCCAGCCTATCTGCCTACCCCTGAGGAGGATAAGCCATGAATCCACAGATCCAGGCTCTTTATGGTTTGAAGTGGAATCCGTTCTCTCAGGAAATACCGGCTCATGCCCTCTACGTCCCCGAACGGATGGCGGACTTCTGCTGGCGGGTTGAAAACATCCTGATCCGGGAGGGTGGCTTTGGGATGATCCATGGGGATCCCGGCACGGGGAAAAGTGTTCTACTACACAGCACACATTTCGGTATCGAGACTCAGAAAAAAAGCGATTAGTCTTACGAGATGGTACAGGGAAAAGCAGCGTCTTGAAGGCCGTAAAAAAACCTGCTTTTCATTAAACCAATATCGATCCCAACCCAGCCGCCTTGGATTACCATCCGAATGTTATGGAAGGCGCAGAACCATGAGATTGATGCACTCCATCAGCTAGCCGTTGCGCAATATGGATTCTAGTTTGATAGCGTCGAACGGACGTATCTTAATGGCGCAAGCGCATCGTTAGTTGCTGAAGCAACCGTAAATCATGCTGTTACGGTAAATGTGTTTTTTTGCCTCAAGTACACAGCCTTTCCGAATGGACGCGGTGTATTTGGGCATTGATGGCTATCAGGCCTGTCGGATGCAATCTGCATCGCGAACGGAGTAACTGATCGGTAGCTTTGAATGATGGGGCAGGACAGGCGCTTCGAGCTCCTGTTCTCTTATCGAGTCATTGAAAGGTCTGAATAGTCCTCGACCGAATGAATGGCCAAGGTGGCAGCGCCCAGAGAAGGTCGCTGCCATGATCAGTCAAATCATGCCAAGATTGGCTTTCAAACTAGTTGCCGCCGCCAAACTGTGGGGCACCGGCTTTTTTCATGTCTCGCATGGATTCTTCAACGAGTTGAGTGCCAGTGGCGAGATCGCCATTTTTTCCAGCTTCAAGTGCCCGCTTCAATTTTCCTGCAACCCGCTGCTGGGCAGCTGAATCGGTTTTGCTTTTGGCTTCCTTGAGAGCCGTTTCCGTTTCGGCCTGGAAAACAGCAGCGTTGCCGGCCTTGCCAGCTTCAACCGCTTTTTGAGCGGGGACAGCCAGAGAGGTCAGATCTTCGTTCATTGGTCCGCCAGCAGCAAAGGCATTACCTGACAGTGCCACCGAGAGGATCGCTGCAGTCAGCGCAAAATTGGATTTCATTAGATTTTTATCCTGTATGTAGCTCCCCATGAATGGGGGGCTTGAAGTAAGAGGCGGTTGAGGTCCGCGATATTTTAACGCACAATCGAATTTCCGACAAAATTAGTCAGGAATGGTTCAAGGAATTTGTGAAATGTTTTCTAAGGTCTTTCCGCGGTCTCCGGCACTTCGCTTTCTGTCGGAGTCAGCCAGAGCTTTTCAGGATTATCTGGGGATAAATAAGTCCTGATCTGAGTGAGTGCGAATGGAAAGGTATGAATGCTCCCGCCAATCAGCGCCCAAACCCGAATGGCCAAGGGTTGATCGGTCAGGGTTTAAGCCCGGTTTTTTCATCTGAGCACGCTTCGGCCTGACGTAGCCTGATCAGGACCGCTCTTACGAATTCAATATCGCTTCTGAGCGCGTAAAACTCGGCGACCAGCTTCTTGTGGATCTTGATTCGGAGGACTTCCGCCGCCATTCGGTCAAGGGCTGCGATCTTTTGATCGAGCGTTGCCGGACTAAAATCGGCACTCACTTCGTGTTCAATGCGTCTTACTGATGGTACAGAAAGTAATGTCAGCAGGTGGCGTATTGGCAATCTGGATGCCTGAAGAATGACTGAACGATATGTGGCAGTTTCTGCAATCTTCTTAAACTTGAGAGGACTACCTGCTTCAAT
>JBILGU010000026.1:0-33703 GCA_044350805.1 Methylococcaceae bacterium | reverse complement strand
AGCAAGCGGGAACCACCCGATCCCATCCCGACCTCGGAAGTGAAACCGCTTAGCGCCGATGATAGTGCAGATTACCTGTGCGAAAGTAGGGAACTGCCAGGCTCCAATTGCAAAAACCCCCGTCTCAATCGAGCGGGGGTTTTTCTTTGGGCGGAGGGAAATCCGATGGCTGACGGAAAAAAATCAACGATGTCGATGAGATGAGCGATGAGCGCTCTTCGATGGGGCCGCACTCTTTCGGTGCTTCTTTTTCGATGAGGGCTGTGCGGAGTGATGCTTTGCCTTGTGCGCCTTTGAGTGATGGGTCCGGTGGCGATGGCCGCGCGATGTTCTGTGAGGACTGCTCGGCCCATGAGGTGTTCGCGCCGAACCTAAAAATTGGGGCGACCCCTTTTCCATGAGACTTTTTCGGGGCGCGCGCAGCGAAATTTCTTCAGCCTCATCGTCCTCATCGTCTTCGTCTTCATCGGCCAGTGCGAGTAGAAGGGTCGAATTTCCGGCTGGCGCAGCCGCAATCGGCCATCCCATCGGGAGCAGGCAGGCAAGGAAAAGAATGGAGAGAAGACGCTGGAACATGTGTGACCTGAATGAAGTGTCATTGTGCTGACCCGTCGAGCGCTCAGCCTTTCGAACCATTTTTACAGAAATTGAACCCCCCGAATACCGCTTCTCGTTCTCACCCAGAGGATCAGAAGCATTCGTTTATACTCGAATCATTTATTGAGGAATCCCCATGAGACCCAGTGGTCGTGCGCCTGATGAACTCAGGACAATTGTCGTGACACCGCATTTCACCAAGCATGCGGAGGGCTCGGTTTTGGTTGAGTTTGGTGATACCCGGGTGATTTGCACGGCCAGCATCGAGGAGCGGGTCCCGGGGTTTCTGAAGGGCAAAGGATCTGGCTGGATCACCGCCGAATACGGCATGTTGCCCCGCGCAACGCATGAGCGCTCGGCCCGTGAGGCTGCACGCGGAAAGCAGGGAGGGCGTACCATGGAAATTCAGCGATTAATCGGTCGATCGCTGCGAGCGGCCATGGATCTAGAGGCATTGGGGGAACGGACAGTCACCCTCGATTGCGATGTGATTCAAGCCGATGGTGGAACGCGAACGGCCTCGATTACCGGGAGCTACGTGGCGTTACGATTAGCTGTTGATGCGTTAATGAAACAGCGAAAAATCAAAAAGAACCCCATTCATGGCCAGATTGCCTCGGTTTCAGTCGGGATTTGTGGCGGGGTGCCGGTCTTGGATCTTGATTATCGCGAAGATTGCGATGCTGAGACTGACATGAATGTGGTGATGAACGATGCCGGCGCCTATATCGAAGTACAGGGAACGGCAGAGGGCCATGCGTATCGCCGCGATGAACTCAACGCTATGCTGGATTTGGCCGGGAAAGGCATCACCGAGTTAATGGCAATTCAGCGGGCTGCTTTAGCGGAATAACAATCAAAAAGGCATCGGCTCCTCGGACGCCGATGCCTTTTTTCGGCGACTCGTTAAGCCGGACGCCCCGCTTTCATAGCCTCCGGGACCTCAACCAGCTTTCCGGTCTTCACGTCATAAATGAATCCATAGATCGGAATGTAGTTCGGCACGAGGCTGTGATTACGAATCCGGTTCACGTCTTCCAAGACGCTCAGTTCATTATTCTTAAAGGTCAGCCAATTGATGTACTTCCCATCAGTTGAGCCTGGACCCTTGCCGACATCGTGCCAGCCCTTTTCATCAACGGTGGCGGTATCCAGACTTTTTGACAAGAGGTCACCCATGATGTCGTTATCAAAAAGTTGCATGCCACAATCGGTGTGATGGATCACGAAGAATTCCTGAGTCCCAAGCAACTTGTGCGAAATGACCAGGGAACGAATGGCATCATCACTGGCTCGGCCCCCCGCATTCCGGGTGACGTGCGCATCGCCTTCAGACAATCCGGCATACTTGGCAGGATCAAGTCGGGCATCCATGCAGGTCAGGATTGCGAAGCCACGCGCCGGAGGAAGTGCGAGGTGTCCTTTGTCAAAGCTGGACACATAGCCTTCGTTGGCTTTCAGGACTTCAGTCAGGATCTTGGTCATGTCGTCTGTACCTCATCGAATGTATTGTTATCGTTCAATGCTTCTTGTCCATGTGAGCCAAGCAGCTTCTTCTTAGGTGGCCGGCCATGAAAAAAGTTTTAATCGCCAGCAACAATCTCGGGAAAATTCGCGAGATTGCCGGCATATTAGCAGAGCTTGATATTGTCGTTGTCGGTCAAAGAGAGTTGGGCGTGGGAGCGGTTGAAGAAACGGGTGTGACCTTCATTGAGAACGCGATAATCAAAGCGCGGCATGCATCCCTGTGCTCAGGCTTACCGGCACTTGCCGATGACTCGGGTCTTGAGGTGGATGCTCTCGATGGACGCCCCGGGGTTTATTCCGCGCGTTTTGCGGGGCCAGGTGCCAGCGATGCCGACAATAATGCGAAATTGATCGATTCTCTTCAGCTTGTCGGCTCCGGCCCGCTGACGGCCCGCTTTCGCTGTGTCATGGTCTATCTTCGCCATCCCGAGGATCCGAGCCCCGTCATTGGTGAGGGCGTATGGGAGGGGGAAATCCTGAGGGAGGCCCAAGGGGTGGGAGGATTTGGTTACGACCCCTACTTTTGGGTGCCGCAAGCAGGATGTACCGTGGCGGAAATGGATGAGATGACAAAAAACCGAATGAGCCATCGAGGTGGGGCCCTTCGGTCCTTGTTGCGGTCACTTCGTGAGAATCATGTCTGATCAGGCCTTCTCGCTCTTTGCCTATGGCTCACTCCAATTGACGGAGGTCTTTGAGGCGGTCACTCTTGAGTCACGGGAGGGCGTTCCGGCCATACTTGGGGGTTTTCAACGGACCAAACTCAGGGGGTTTAGCTTTCCGGCACTCCTTCCGGTCCCTGGAGCGCAGACTATGGGCATTCTGTATCGCTCGCTGGGTTTGGATGCCTGGCAGCGGCTGGATGCGTTTGAGGACGATTTTTACGAGCGCAGGGAGGTCACGGTTCGTCTTTTGGATGGCGCGTTGTGTCAGGTCTTTACCTACGTTCTTTCAGATCAATACCGTCACCTGAGCCTGGATCAGGATTGGTCGCTGGATGACCTTGATTCTGAGACGATCCGAGACCTATTGGCTCGTCTGTAAGGCCAGTATTTTAGGTCAGCCGGCTTTCCGTGGCCCCGCAACGGGTGCAACGAAATACGGTCACGAGTTTTCCCTGCTTGACGTCAAAGCGGGTGCCTCCGTCGGGTTTCCACTTGTGAAAGCCGCTTCGGCAGAGCGTTTTTCCCTGATGCTTTTCTGACGCCTTGGGTTTCTTAAAGGGAATGACGTTGCTCATGGGAGGTCATGGGGCTTGAGGGTTCTGAAGCTCAGATTAATTCTTGGCAGGGTTCGCGCGGGCGCTTTCGGGACGCGGTGCTGCCATCGCGTCTGGAATCCACTGGCCATGATCAAAAGGGTACCGCTCTCAAGCATGAACCGCTCAATCTCTTGCGATACCCGTTCGCGGATTTCAAATGGCCGCGTCGCCCCAAGGCTCAGCGAGGCAATCTTGATGTCGGCGGAAGGGCCCAGTTCAGCCTCATTATCCCGATGCCACCCAAGGCCTGCATGGCCGTCTGGGTAGCGGGTAGCCAGTATCGAATTGAAGGGCGCATGGCAGGCGTGCTGGACTGCCGTCAGGATCCCCTCCAGTTCCGGGGGCAGGGGCGCGGCTTGATGGCGCGTTCCGGCATAGCCATAGCTGAACGAGTAAGTCCCGAAAAAGGCAACCTCCCTTCGGGTTTCAATCGGCCGACCGAACATCTTCACCCACTCGGTCTTCCACGGCAGGTCATCCATCAGCGTGACGAATAGAGCCTGGGCTTTTTTTGCCGAAAGAAACCCTGGAATGAGGCTGAAGTCACCCTCATGGCATCGCAGGGCCCCGTGGTTTCGGGTATCCTTCACCGCCAATAGGGCGCGCTGCTCGTCTTTTTGCATTTGGACAAGGGGACGTTGGCGTGTCGGTTTCGGTATAGTTATGAGTGATGATTATGTCTGATTTCGAGCCCCGTGACCTCGATCCGGGTCATTTCTTCGTCCGACTGTTTTACATGCTGGTCTATCTTGCGATCCTGGCAGTCGTTCGATTTGTGCTCTGGGGAGTCCTTTTGATTCAGCTCGTGTGTCATTTGATCGGGATGTCCCCCAATCGTGGGGCGCAGAAGACAGGGCAGGTCGTCTCCGAGTACATTTATAAGATCTGGCTTTATCTGTCCTACAACACGAATGAACGCCCCTTTCCTTTCCGAAAGCGGACGTCTGATATCGATGAATAAGAGATCGGCAGTCGCCGGTCACGATTGGAGGTGAAAATGAGTGCGGCCAATTTCAAAGTAAGCGGTATGAAGTGCGGGGGTTGTGAGAAGACCGTGCAAGGGGTTGCCGATGCCCTCGATGGAGTTCTCTCCAGCAAGGCATCCAGCAAGGATGGCACCATGGCGGTCGAGTTTGATGAGAGCAAAATTTCTGAAGCGACCATCAAGGCAGCGATTACCGCCAAGGGATTTCCGGCAACCTGATGAAGCCTCGTCGTCATCAGCGCCGGGAGGCTTAAAAGGATGGCATCATCCCAAGGTCGGCCAGTGCGCATCGCGATCTCGGGTGCTGCGGGTCAAATCAGCTATTCCCTCCTTTTTCGTCTGATTGCCGGTGACCTCCTCGGGCCAGATCAGCCCGTTTCACTCCAGTTGCTCGAAACTGAAGCCGTGTTGCCCCAGCTGGAAGGGGTGGCCATGGAACTTCAGGACTGCGCCTCACCGCTTCTGGCCTCTCTGACCTGCCATGCTGATCCTGAGCGGGCCTTTCAAGAGGCGGATGTAGTCTTCCTCGTTGGGGCGCGGCCGCGGACGGCCGGTATGGAGCGGGGCGATCTTTTGGCCTCCAATGCGGAAATCTTTTCTGCCCAAGGGCGGGCGCTGAATCGGGTGGCAAGCCGAGACGTTCGGGTGTTAGTGGTCGGTAATCCCGTCAACACCAACACGCTCATTGCCATACGCAATGCGCCCGAACTCTCGCCTTGGAACTTTTCTGGAATGACCCGACTGGATCACAACCGCACGATCAGCCTGATGGCTCACGAGTTGGGATGTCGTACCGATGACATCTCGGGGGTGATGATCTGGGGGAACCATTCGACGACACAGTTCCCGGATCTTCATCATGCTGAGGCTCAAGGACGACCGGCACTGGATCGGTTGTCTAGGCAATGGTACGAAGAGACCCTGATTCCGACCGTGCGCCAGCGAGGTGCTGAGATCATTCGGGTGCGGGGCAAGTCCAGTGCGGCCTCCGGAGCCAATGCGGCGCTCGCGCAAATGCGCGATTGGATTCATGGGTTACCAGCCAACAGCTGGACCAGCATGGCGGTGATGAGTGACGGGCAGTATGGGATTGCGCCCGGATTGGTCTACTCGTTTCCGGTCCGAGTGAACGAGGGCCGTTGGCAGGTTGTTGAAGGCCTTCATCTCCACCCGCATGCCGAGGCGGGTATTCGAGCCAGCGAAGCAGAGCTCCTGGCGGAGCGAGACCTCATCCGGCACCTCTTGCCGGACTGACTTCCCTGTGGCCTAGCGCAGGGCCCGAACCGGGCTGTCTTTGACGAGCAGGAATTCCAGTAGGGCTTTCTGCGCGTGCAAGCGGTTCTCTGCTTCATCCCAGACAACGCTCTGATCGCCTTCGAGCACTTCAGCGCTCACTTCTTCACCCCGGTGGGCGGGCAGGCAGTGCATGAACAGGGCATCCTTGGCCGCAATCGACATGAGGCTTTGATCGACCTGATAGTCCTTGAAGGCCAGTTCGCGCCGAGCCTGCTCTTCTTCCTGTCCCATGCTGGCCCAGACATCGGTGACGACCAAGTCAGCGCCTTCTGCAGCGGCTTTTGGATCCTGCATCACGCTCACATGACCTCGTGCCTTGGCCAAGTAATCCTCGGAGGGTTCGTAGCCTTCGGGGCAGGCGACCCGAAGCTCGAAGCCCAGGAGTGCCGCCGACTCGATATAGGAGTGACACATGTTGTTGCCATCTCCAATCCAGGCCACCGTCCGTCCTCGGATGTCACCCCGGTGCTCGAGGTAAGTCTGCATGTCCGCCAATAGTTGACAGGGATGGCTCTGATCCGTCAGCCCATTGATCACGGGTACGCCCGCGTGTTCTGCAAAGATTTCCACGGTTTTGTGGGCGTTGGTCCTGAGCATCACGCAATCGGTCATTCGCCCGATGACCCGCGCGGAGTCTTCGATGGGTTCACCGCGACCCAACTGTGTGTCACGAGGAGACAAAAAGATTGCGCCGCCTCCGAGCTGAATCATGCCGGCTTCAAAGGAGATGCGGGTCCGGGTCGAGGACTTTTCGAACAGCATGGCCAAGACCTGATTTTTGAGTGGCGCATAGCTCCAGCGCATGGCCTTGAGTTCGACGGCGCGCTTCAGAAGTCCCCGGTATTCGTCGGGGGTCAGGTCAGTCAGGTTCACCAGGTGGCGGAGGGTCATGAAAGTCTCCCGGGGGCAGAGTCTGCCGTGAATTCAGTGATCAAGCGGATGACGGCATCGCAGAGGACCTGCATTTCATCGTCGCTCAGGATCAGAGGGGGGAGCAGCCGGACCGTCCGGTCTGCCGTCACATTAATCAATAGGCCTTGAGCCAGAGCATGTGAGGTCAGATCGCCACAGTGCGAATCCAGTTCGATGCCGATCATGAGGCCTCGGCCACGCACGTCGACCACTCTCGGATTGCCTGCAAAGCCCTCACGGAAGCGCGCGACCATGTTTTTTCCAAGCACGGCAGCCCGCGAAACGAGGTTCTCCTGCTCCAGGATGTCAATGACGGTCAGCGCGGCTCGGCAAGCCAGCGGATTTCCGCCAAAGGTCGACCCATGTTTGCCTGCGGTCAGGATGCCGGCAGCAGGGCCTCCCGCAAGGCAGGCGCCGATCGGGACACCATTCCCCAGCGCCTTGGCTAATGTCATGACGTCAGGCTGGATGTCCTCGTGTTGAAAGCCAAACCACTCGCCCGTCCGACCCATGCCGCTTTGGACCTCATCGACCATCATGAGCCACTCACGCGCTTGGGTGAGTTCCCGAACGGCTCTCAGGTAGCCGGGTTCTGGGACACGGACACCGCCTTCCCCCTGAACGGGCTCCAGAAGGACCGCCACAATGGAGGGATCCTCCAACTGTTGCAGGGCGTGAATGTCCCCGTAGGGGACCCTGATGAAGGTGTCGACCAACGGTTCAAAGCCCTCCTGAACCTTAGGGTTGCCGGTCGCGCTCAAGGTAAAAAGAGTCCGGCCGTGGAAGCTTTGCTCCATCACGACCACCAGGGGGCGTTCAATGCCCTTAAGGTGGCCGTACTTTCGAGCCAGCTTGAGGGCGGCCTCATTGGCCTCGGCACCTGAATTACAGAAGAAGGCGTTCTCGAGTCCGCTCAGTCGGGCAAGGGTTGTCGCCAGCTTTTCTTGAAGCTCAATCCCGTAAAGATTGGAGGTATGCACGAGCTTTGAGGCCTGGTCTGCGATGGCGCGGGCCAGTTTGGGATGGGCGTGGCCGAGATTACAAACGGCGATGCCGGAGATGGCGTCCAGATAACGGCGCTCTTCGGTGCTGAAAAGCCACGCGCCTTGGCCATAGACGAAGCTGACGGGCATTCGTGCATAGGTGGGCATCACCGAACTGTTCATCGCTGTTTCCCTCAGAAAACAAAAAAGGCAGTCCAGGGACTGCCCTTAAAAAATTTGAAGGCGGAAATTCTACCAGAATGCGTATTCTCTATATACCCTGGCATTCATGGGGGCGGGGTGAGTTCAGAGTTCGGCGAGATTGCCACGATCTTCGAGCCAGATCTTGCGATCGGCCGCCCGTTTTTTTGCGAGCAACATATCGAGTCTTTCGTTGGTCAGCTGCTGATTCTCCAGCGTGAGTTGAATCAGCCTTCGGGTGTCGGGGCTCATGGTCGTCTCCCGAAGCTGCGAGGGATTCATTTCGCCGAGGCCTTTGAAGCGTTGAACATTGACCTTGCCCCGAATATTCTCGGCTTCTATGCGGTCCAAAACCCCTTTCTTTTCGGCTTCATCCAACGCATAGAAGACCTGTTTACCGACATCGACACGGTAGAGCGGTGGCATGGCCACAAAGACATGGCCTTGGGTGACCAAGGTCCGGAAATGGCGAACGAAAAGGGCGCACAACAAGGTGGCAATGTGGTTGCCGTCCGAATCGGCGTCAGCAAGGATGCAGATCTTGCCGTAGCGAAGGCCGCTAAGGTCATCGGAACCGGGGTCGACGCCCACCGCCACACTGATGTCATGCACTTCCTGTGAGGCAAGAACACCGGACGATTCGACTTCCCAGGTGTTCAGGATTTTGCCTCGCAGCGGCATGATCGCCTGAAAGTCCTTGTCCCTTGCTTGTTTGGCCGAGCCGCCCGCCGAATCGCCTTCGACCAGAAAGAGTTCGGTCCGCCCAAGATCCTGAGACGCACAATCGGAGAGTTTGCCCGGAAGCTGGGGGCCTGCCGTGATTTTCTTGCGAGTGACCTGCCGGCTTGCCTTGAGTCGACGCTGCGCGTTCTCAATCACAAACTCCGCCAGTCGTTCACCCACCGTGGGGTGCTGATTGAGCCATAGGCTGAATGAATCCTTGGCTACACCGGCCACGAATGCGGCGCATTCCCGCGAGCTGAGTCGCTCCTTGGTCTGTCCTGAAAACTGTGGGTCCAGCATTTTCAGAGAGAGTACGTAGTGGCACGCTTCCCAGACGTCTTCGGGCGCAATCTTGATCCCGCGGGGCAGGAGATTACGAAATTCACAGAACTCCCTGACCGCTTCGGTCAGGCCGGTCCGAAGGCCGTTGACGTGTGTCCCGCCTTGAGCGGTCGGGACGAGGTTTACGTAGCTTTCGGCCACGGGTTCCTGCGCTGACTGGGTCCAGACCACCGCCCACTCGACCGCTTCGGTCCGGCCCTCGAGTCGTCCGACAAAGGGGTCTTCAGGAAGGCATTCAGTCGTTCCGACGCGATCGATCAGATATTGGGGAAGCCCGTTTTCAAAAAGCCAGATTTCCTCTTCGCCACTGGCTTCCTCGCGAAGTGTGATGCGCAGTCCAGGACAGAGGACCGCCTTTGCGCGCAAAAGGGCTTTGAGGCGGCCGACGGCAATCCGGGGGCTATCGAAATAATGCGCCTCAGGCCAGAAGCGGACCTGCGTGCCCGTGTCTTTTTTGGTGGTGGCTCCGATCTCATTGAGTTCGCGCACCTTTTCGCCGCGCGCAAAACCGATGTCCCAGACTTTGCCTTCGCGGCGAATTTCGACATCCAGCCGGTCTGAGAGGGCATTCACCACGGAGACGCCGACCCCGTGCAGTCCTCCTGAAAAGCCATAGCTTTTGTTGGAGAATTTGCCGCCGGCATGAAGCTTGGTGAGGATCACCTCCACGCCAGAAACGCCCTCTTCGGGGTGAAGATCCACGGGCATCCCGCGGCCATCATCGCAAACCTGGATTCCACCATCGGCAAGGAGTGTGACCTCGATGTTTTTGGCAAATCCGGCCAAGGCCTCGTCGACGCTATTGTCGATGACCTCCTGGGCCAGATGATTGGGTCGGCTGGTGTCCGTGTACATTCCCGGACGTTTTCGGACCGGTTCCAAGCCGGAAAGGACTTCGATCGAGGCGGCGTCGTAGGTCTGGTTCATGGGGCTTTGGAAAATCGGTCGTTGATGTCAGGGGAGAGCGGCAAAAAGCTCAAAGGCCTTCCTCAAGTCGGATCCGGCGGCGGTGAATGATGGCATAGCAAAGGCCTGTGACCACGCAGAGTGCAATCGCGCCGAGCACGGCCTGATGGGAATACTGAACGATCAGTTCGCGTTCGGCGCCGATGAAATAACCGATCCATGCAAGAACGCTGACCCAGATGCCTGCACCGATCAGGGTGTAAAGGGTGAAGCGAAGATGGTTCATTCGGGCAAGGCCCGCGGGAATCGAGATCAGGTGTCGAATGACGGGCAACAGCCGACCGATGAAGGTCGATATCTCCCCATGACGCTGGAAGAATCCTTCGACGCGGTTGAAGTGCTCTTCCTTGATCCAGACATATCGGCCGTAACGAACGAGCAGCGGACGCCCTAACCAGAGTGCGACGAAATAATTGAGGTAAGCACCGGCCAGACTGCCGAGGGTCCCGCTCAAAATGACCAGCGTCATGTTCATTTGGCCTTGCTGGACCAGATAGCCCGCGGGGGGCATGACCAGTTCGCTGGGAACAGGAAAGATGGAGCTTTCCATGGCCATCAAAAGAAAGATGCCCGGATAGCCCATGGAGCCGATGGTGTTCAAGAGCCAAGTGATGAGTTCGTGCATGCGGTTGCGGCAATTAAGCTGTGATCAATGAGAAAAACCATGCGTCATGGGATAGCGCCGGTCACGGCCAAAGGCACGGGGCGTGACCTTGACCCCGGGCGGTGCCTGACGTCGCTTGTATTCATTGCGATCGACCATCCGGGTCACGCGCCTCACGTCCTGTTCGGGCAACCCTGCGGCAATGATATCCGTGATCGACTGATCCCGCTCAATATAGCGTTCTAGAATATCGTCAAGGACAGGATAAGGGGGAAGCGAGTCCTCGTCCCGTTGGTCGGGCCTGAGCTCGGCCGAAGGCGCGCGAATCAGGACGCGTTCGGGAATGACGGGGCTGACGCTATTGCGGTAGCGCGACAATCGGTAGACCAGCATTTTCGGAATGTCTTTGAGCGGAGCGAATCCGCCGGCCATGTCGCCGTAAAGAGTGGCGTAACCGACGCTCATCTCGCTCTTGTTGCCCGTGGTGAGAAGAATCTTGCCTTTCTTGTTGGATAACGCCATGAGGAGGGTGCCGCGGCATCGGGCTTGAATGTTCTCCTCGGTCAGATCAGCCGGTCGACCTTCAAAAGAAGGTTCAAGCATCTCCAGAAAGCGCTTGAAGGCAGGCTCGATCGGAATGGTATGCATTTTGCAGCCCAGGGCTTCAGCCTCAAGTCGTGCATCCTCATTGCTCATGTCGGCAGTGTAGCGGGACGGCATCAGGATGACCTCAACCTGCTCAGCGCCCAAAGAATCGGCCGCGAGCGCGAGTGTCAACGCCGAATCAATACCACCGGAAAGACCCAAGACAGCGCCCTGGAATCCATTTTTTTTGACGTAATCCCGGATTCCGGTGACCAAAGCCTGATAAATGCGGGCCTCTTCACCCAGCGGTGGCGTCATCAGACCTTGGAGAAGGCGGGGTAAGGGTTGGGCTTCCATTTCGATGACCTCGACAGACTCCCTGAATTCAGGGGCCTGGAAGCAAAGCGTCCCTTGGCTGTCGATGGCAAATGAGGCCCCATCAAACACAAGTTCGTCCTGTCCCCCGACAAGATTGAGATAAATGATCGGTGTCTGGTGTGAAATCGCCCGGGCCTGAACGAGTCGATGGCGCTCATCGAGTTTTCCGGAATGAAAAGGGGAGGCATTGAGGCTGACGATAAGATCCGCTCCCGCAGCGACGGAGGATTCCACGGGACCTTCATGCCAGATGTCCTCGCAGAGCGTGAGCCCAATGTTCATGCCGTTCATTTCAAAAACGCAGGGCGACATGCCTTCATCAAAGTAGCGCTTCTCATCAAAGACGCCATAGTTGGGCAAGAGTCGCTTTTGATAGGTTTGAATCTGGTTGCCATCTTTGAGGATGGCGGCGCTGTTGAACAATCGCCCGGCCCGCCGTTCCGGGAAGCCGATGACGGCGGCGATGCCCCGGGTCGCCTGAGCAATGTCCGCGAGCGCTGAGTCGACCCGATCCAAAAAGTCTTTCCGCAGCAGGAGATCCTCCGGCGGATAACCGGTCAGGCAAAGTTCCGGGAAGAGCACCAGATCCACCTCCCGCTGCCGTGCGTCCTCGATGATCTCAAGGATACGGTCACGGTTGCCTTCGATGCGTCCGACCACAAAGTCGATCTGTGCCAGAGTGATGCGCAGTCTGTTCATCCTTCCTAGGGGTTCTCTGAATAGCGGATTTCAGCGATCGTGAATTGAGCGGATCCTGAGGGGGTGGCAACAGTAACCGGATCATCGATTTCGCGTTTTAGGATGGCTCGCGCCATTGGCGAGTCGACGCTGATCCAGCCCTGCTGGGTATCAATTTCGTCAGCGCCCACGATGCGATAGATCGCAATTTCGCCTTTTTCATCTTCAAGAGTCACCCAGGCGCCAAAGAAGACACGATCTCGATTGGCGGGTAATGCATTCACAACGGTTAATGTAGGGAGCCGCTTTTGAAGATAGCGGATTCGTCGATCAATCTCCCGAAGCTCTTTTTTGCGATAAATATATTCCGCATTTTCCGATCGATCCCCTTCGGCAGCTGCCGCAGCGAGATGCTTGGTGACATCGGCTCGGCGCTCCCATAGGGCCTTAAGCTCAGTCTCCAGACGTTGGGCGCCTGCCTGAGTGATATAGGGGGAGGATTTTGGGGATGCGGGCCGCCAACGCGACATGATGGATTCCGTTCGGGTACTCGCAAAGTATACGTGGTTCTGTGGGGTTTAGACGTTCCCACGATGCTCGAGGATGCGACGGATCAGCTCGATCATGGAGTGTGCCGCCATCTTCCCCAGGAGGTTTTCGCGATGTTTTTCTACGGTTCGCTCGCTGATGAAGAGACGTTCGGCGATGCCCCGGGTGGACTCCCCGGTCACCAAAAGATCCAGGATCTCCCTTTCTCTTCGGGTGAGTTGGCTGACTTGATCCTCAAGAACGCGGGATTGCATGGTTTTTTCACGGGTCTCGCGGTCCACGCGTAAGGCATCTTGAACGCGATCGAGGATCACCTGTGGGCTCGCGGGTTTTTCCAGAAAGTCAAAGGCACCGGACTTCATGCTTTGAACCGCCATGGAGATTTCTCCATGACCTGTCAGGATGATGGTTGGGGTGCGGTAGCCCTGGGTGCGAAGCTGTTCAAGGAGGCGCAGTCCGCCTATGCCTGGCATTCTGACATCCAGGATCAAACATCCTGGATCTTCCAGTCGATTGGCTGCGAGAAAGGCTTCGGCGGACTCGAAGAGTTCGACCTTGAGGCCGATCGACTCAAGGAGCCATTGCAGGGATGCGCGCATATCGCGGTCGTCATCGACCACGAAAACGGTTTCTTCAATCATGCGGACTCTCCCCAAGCGGAGTGCATGGAAGTTCGACGGTAAACCGGGTACCCTCTGGGCCCGAATCTGCTGAAACCATCCCATGATGCGCTTCTGCGACGGATTTGCAGATCGAAAGGCCCAAACCGATTCCGGACTCCTTGGTTGTATAGAAAGGTTCGAAGATCCGCGTCGTCTCCCCGGAATCAAAACCGCAGCCGTTATCCCGAACAATGATCTTTAGAAGGTTCGGATTTTCAGAGCGCAGCTCAACGTCGAGGTGTCTATCATCGACGGCGCGCGTTTCCAGGGCATCGATGGCATTCAGAATGAGATTGAGCAGGAGTTGCTGGATCTGAATTCGCTCGCCAACAAGGTGTGGGAGATCCTCGTCATAATGGGTTACAAGGTGGATCTGTCTTCTGGCCAGTTGTGAGTGAAGGAGGACCAGAGTTTCCTCAACCAGCGCCCGAAGATCAACTGGTACTGCGTCCCCAGGACGTCTTCTGATGAGATTTCGTATCCCCTGAATAATTTGCGAGGTTCTCTTTGCTAGCCGGATCGTCTCCTCAACGGTGTCCTTGAGGCCTGGGTTTTGCTTGAGCAGATCCTCGTATCGGACTGAGATTCCGCCGAGATAATTCGCAATGGCTCCAAGCGGTTGGTTGATTTCATGGGACACCATGGCGGCAAGTTCGCCCGCTGTATTCTGTCGCTGGATCATCATCAATTGATTTTCTTGCTGCTTGAGCTGGGTTTCCTTCACTCGAACCAATTGTTCTGTTCGTCGCCGCTCTGTCATATCCCGAACGACACAGGTATAAAGGGGTTCGTCGTCGTGATCTCGGCCAAACACTCCGACAGATACCTCAATTGGAAATGAGGAGCCGTCTGCATGGATCCCCTTGGGCATTGGGCTATTACCCTCCAAGATCAGGGGCATGGTAGGCTGACTGCATTTTTCTTCAGTTTCAATCAATGAGCTGATGCGAGCCGAGCCATCCTCCGGTATAGGTGTGCCAAACATCTGAGAGGCAGCGCGGTTGGCAAGTTCGATGCATCCATTGGCGTTGATGCTCAGAATGCCCTCCACCGTCGTATCAAGAACCGCCTGTAAGCGAGCCTCATTTTGGCGGAGTCGCTCTTCCAGGCGCTGTCGCTCCATAGCCTCCCGCTCTAGCTGAATGACGGTCTCTTGTCGGGATCTGATTTCCCGTTGAAGTTCTGAGTTGATTCTTGCGAGTTGCTTGGGGCTTGGCAGGCGAAGCGCCTTGCCGATGACGGGCCATAGCAGGATTGCGCTCGCGATCGAAATGACAGCTGTAATGGCTTTAATGAAGCCCTGAAGAGCATAATCCGGATGCCACAAGGTCCAGATATCCAGAAGGTGTGTCGTTCCGCAGGCCAAAATGAATCCTGCAAAAAGAATGAAAATCCAGCGATATTCAAGGTCTTTTCTGCGCGATACAAAATGCGCAAGGCCAAAAGGAATTGAAAAATAAGCGACGGCGATCAGTGAGTCTGAAAGCACATGCAGCAAGAGAAGGCCGGGCTTCCATGACAGGCAAATGCCATGAGGGAGAAGGCCTGGTTGAGTGAGGTGGCTCCAGTCTAATATGGCCATAAGCTTTTCAAGGCCCCTTAACGTGTTTGTGTCCTTTTGAAGGATACATGACGCCAAGGGAGAGGAGCAGGAGTGATCTCTATCAGTTCCCAGACACTAGAAATAACGCTAAACTTCTCGTCTGCATTTTTCTTTTAAGCCGGCGTAGCTCAGTTGGTAGAGCGGCGCACTTGTAATGCGCGGGTCGAGGGTTCGAATCCTTTCGCCGGCTCCATCTCTTTATTTTAAGACGTCCGAAGAGGTCTTAAATCATTGAAAATACAATGACTTAACGTGTCATCTGTATCCGATAAAGTCCCCAAGTTACCGTTTACATCCAGCAATTCTGACGGTAACTTTTGCGGTAACTCCTTTCTTCTCATGGGTTGTTACCGTTATGCTTACCGACATAGCCATTCGCAAGGCAGTTCCCCGCGAAACCCCGTACAAGCTGGCTGACGCCTTTGGACTGTACCTTCTGGTTAATCCCAAGGGCGGTAAGTGGTGGCGGATAGATTACCGTCTTGACGGTAAGCGCAAAACCCTTTCAGCGGGCACTTATCCCACGATCAGCCTCAAGGAAGCCCGAGAAATACGTGATGGGCTCAGAAAAGAGCTGGCTCTCGGTCTGGATCCCTCTGAAAATCGGAAAGTCACTCGCCGTTCCACGCAGGATGAACGGCCTCAAGGAGAAACATTTCAGACCGTTGCTTCTGAATGGCACGCAAACCAATCCCTGAAGTGGGAGGTTAGGCACGCGGATCGAACCATGGAGCGACTGCGAAAGCGGGTATTTCCCTTCATCGGAAAGGAGCCTTTGGAGACTGTGACCAGCCCCGCAGTCCTTGCGTTGCTTCGTCGGATGGAAGCTGAGGGCAAAACCGAATTGACGCATAAGGTAAGAGGCATCATTTCCTGCGTATTTCAGTACGGCATCGTGACGGGAAAATGCCTTGTCGATCCGACGCCATCCCATAAGGCGCTCAAGCCCCATAAAACAAGACATCGATCAGCGATTACCGATCCCAAACGATTAGGCCAGTTGCTCAGGGATATCGATGGCTACTCTGGCACTATGGTTGTGAAGTCTGCTTTGAAATTGGCCCCGCTTTTGGCGCTAAGGCCCGGGGAGTTGAGGCATCTTGAATGGGCTGAAATAGACCTAGCCGAGAAGGAAATACGAATTCCCGCCGAAAAAATGAAAATGAGGCGGGTGCATCTGGTGCCTTTGGCCCCCCGGGCGATCTCGATTCTGAAGGGGATTCAGCCTTATACGGGAAATGGCCGATACGTTTTCCCAAGTTCCAGATCTCGGAAGGGTGACAAGCCCATGAGTGAGAACACGATCAACGCCGCGCTTCGATATCTTGGATATGAACAGGATGAAATCTGTGGCCATGGTTTACGCGGAACGTTCTGCAGCATCGCCAGCGAAAAGTTGAACTTCTCGAGGGATGCCATTGAACGCCAGCTCGCACATGTCGAAAACAATAACGTGCGTGCAGCCTATCTTCACAGCGAGTTTCTCCCGGAGCGGAGAAGGCTCATGAACGCTTGGGCCGAATATCTTGAGCATCTTTTTGAGAAGCCGAACTCGATTGGGGCGGCGAAATGAATTGGATTTATTTGTTTCCAGGGTCTCAGCCCGCGGATGCCTTCGATTGCGAATGTCGGGACATGTATAGAAAAACAAGATTTCTGTACATGTCATCACCATTCTGCATAGAAATGGTCGATTGTTTATAGGTGTGTATGGGAGTCAGTGTGGTTCTTTGTCAAAACCCGCCCATTCAATGGGTGCTATCTGCGTTATGGGTAACTTCTCGTCATGAAAAACAAGAACAACAAGATGCCGTCACCGAAAGGGGATGCGGATGCTGAGCGGTTTGAGTTGGAGAGGTCATCGTCTGCTTCGCCGGTAGATGTCGAGGATGAGCGTTTGTTGACTGCGGCGCACGTGGTGTCAAAAAAGGTGCCACGGATAGAAGGTGATCAGGCAGAGTTTTGGGCGAAGGTGGGCCGTGCTGTTTTGGATAATCCTGATTTGCCTGCAGCATTTGTTATTTCATCGCTGATGAGCCTGGAAGAGTCGCATGAGGATGGCTCTCCTTTTGTCGCGCGCTCATTGTGTGATGGTGACTCATGATTGAAATGAGTCGGAGGTTCTTTGAAATAACATTCCGTTGGGCTCCGCTGAGTCATGTTGCCCTCAAGGTGGCAGTTCGACTCTAAACGTGCCCTTCCACACACCCCTTGTCTTCACGAAGGCGTCGAAGATGCCGAAGGTGCCCTTCAGTTGTGGAGGGGGCATCATCTATCAGCAGATTTCCCAGTGTCGGCTCGGCCCTGATTCCTCTGTTCACGGAACTTCAGAGATATCACTTCAAGACGCAAGTTCAGTAGTGGTGTACTCGGGACACGAAGGCGTCCAGTAGTCGTTTCTCGCTCGAATTCCTCATGCTCTGAATATGTCTTCGCTTTTGTCCCAAAACAGGTGTCTTGGGGTTCAAGCGCGCTACGGAGACGGGATGTTGCTGCATAGACAGCAACCGGCGTAAGAAATGATCCCGAACGTAACATCCCAGTGACGTCTGAGTTGCTCGTTCAAAGTTTCTGGTAACGCCTTCATTTGCTAATCAACTTTCTTAGTAGTCGGACTTTCAGTGATGAACGTTCCTGTGAATTCCGTCCAATCTGTTTCGATAGACGTTCTGCCAAAGTCGTTTGATCTTGAATTGGCCAGAACTGCCTACCATCCTTGCCCATGGTCGCTGTATTGCTGACCTCGTTTTCGAGCAACGGAAGGTATGCTTCCAAGGACTCAGAGGTTGCTCTTGTAAGCCCCGCCCGTTCCTGGGCCCTCCATCGCTGGTGCCAGATTTTCTTATCGTCCCGCTCGCTACGACAGGTGGTGTAGCCGAAAATCGGGGTCTTTCTTCGGCTTCTGCTCATTTCCAAGTCTCCAATGATTCTGATGGCGTACGAATTTTAAGAGACCCCAGCCGTAATTCGTCACGGCATAGGTCTCGGGTGTGGGGCACATTCATCTGGGCTGAGAATCAGATTGTAGTGAAAAGTAACTTGTGAGGCCTCCCCGATCAGATAGCAGCCGGAGAAATGAACAAAGAACCGAGTTACGTTGAAAAACCCTGCTTAACCCTGGCTCAAAAGCCGGTTGACCTCAGTGTCTGAGCGTTGAGCTCGCGCCTCCAAGCCTCAAAACACGACCGTTTCGATTTCCCAATAACTTAAAGATTGGACTGACCGAAAAAAGTGGTGGTGTTTCTGATTTGAGTGAATTTGGATTACTGGTCGCATTTCCCACCGAAAAATGGCCTCTATCCCTTGGCCTGTATGGATTGTGATGGAGACAAATTGACTCAGTAGTCCAATGTCGATTCTGTGCAGTCCAATTTGGACTACTGAATGTCCTCATCTCTTGTAGCATCTGAAATCAATTTCCCAATCTTAATAAGATTGGACTACCCGATCGATGAATCCAAATTGGACTAGCCGCGACTTCCCGGAGGCCATCACGTGGTCTTGCATGTCTATTCCGCCTGATCAGGCATTGTGCACACAGCTCAGATTAAGGCTCTCAAATTGACGTCATGGAGCACTGGTGGAAGTCCCTTCAAGCGTAATCCGGTCAGATTTTCGGGGTTTTTACCGTTGTACCCTTCAGTGTGATGGCGGTGGCTTTGTAGCAGGCCCCTCGGAATTACGTCACAAGTACACTGGCGGTTACCGCTAGTGTACTTAGGGGTGTCCTAGGGTAAGCATTTCCTCCCCTTGCACAGGCCTTGTGTACCGCTAGTGAACCGCCTGTGTACTTTGATGGGGGTCATCAACGGTATGCCGAATGGTCAATGGCCATCAGGAGTGGTCATGACGCCATCGTTTGTCGTTCACGTGGCCAAACCCCGAATTTGAATCGCCACAGGTATTCTGTCCCTCCGCTCAAACTCTCTCCTCGAACATTTCATGACGTCCAGGGAGACCAGAGCATGTCCACAAACCATAACCTTGATCCTGCCGACCGTTTTCTGAGGCTTCCCCAAGTCCGGGAAATTACAGGTCGATCAAGAAGTCGTATCTATGACGATCCCACATTCCCAAAACCCATCAAGCTGAGCATTCGTGAAAGTGCA
This sequence comes from Methylococcaceae bacterium, assembly GCA_044350805.1. Lineage (GTDB taxonomy): Bacteria > Pseudomonadota > Gammaproteobacteria > Methylococcales > Methylococcaceae > UBA6136. Next base: position 14,742 of record JBILGU010000026.1, on the reverse strand, counting down.
TGGGTCGAGAGTGAAGTGAGGGCCTGGATGACGCGCCGGTATCAACAGTCGCGTCACGATGGAGCGGCCTAGATGAGAGCCTCGCCACAGGATTCAGTGGTAGGAGATGCCCGCATCCTTCAATTTAGGGGCCGGAGTGCAGCTAGTGGAGCGCTGGGTTGTTTCCGGCCTGCGGAAATTCGTAAATTGCCGCCATACAGTCGGACTCTGCTGCTTGATGCCTCAAAAACCCTGCACGTCCTCACGGGGTTGGGAGCCTGGGAAAAGGCAAAAAGCCGAACCTGGGCTTACCGACGCAAGGTTGTCCTCCCTTTTCAGTCCGATCCGAGACACTTCGACTGGTCGATTGCCCGAGGCTTTGCGGACTGTCTGATCGTGAATGAAGGAAGTCCGACGCACGGAGACTGCATCAGGATTCTGGCCGCAGAATTACTCGTCCACACGGATCGAGTGCTTTACATCGGTGCCGGCCCTACGGTCCAGTTCGACGTTAGGGAAACCTAAGTCATGACCGTCAATCTGATTGAACTCACTCATGATCAGCGGCAGCGTCGTCGTTTTCGTCGTCATGGTGCGCTGGAGAATTCCGAACCCCGAGTGGAGCTGATCGCCGGATGCGATATTGCCCCTGAACCGATCAACTGGCTCTGGCCGGGTTGGCTGGCTTCAGGAAAACTCCATGTGCTGGCTGGTCCGCCTGGGACCGGCAAGACGACCGTAGCGGCAGCCCTTGCGGGGACGATTACATCAGGTGGAGAGTGGCCTGACCAATCAGCCTCTCCCCAAGGGAATGTTCTGATCTGGTCGGGGGAGGATGAACCTGCTGACACACTGGTTCCCCGGCTCATGGCGGCAGGCGCTGACCTTAAGGCTGTTTTCTTTGTCGACAAGACCCATGAGCAGGGTGTTGAGAGGAGCTTTGATCCCGCAACCGATATGCAGCCCTTGCTGGCGGCTGTGAGGGCCATAGGTGGAATACGGCTTCTGATTATTGATCCGATTGTGTCCGTCGTTCAGGGTGATTCCCACAAGAATGCCGAGGTTCGGAGAGGTCTCCAGCCCCTGGTGACACTGGCCAGCGAAATGGGGTGTGCCATTCTCGGAGTCACGCACTTTTCGAAAGGCACTGGAGGTAAGGATCCGGTCGAGCGTATTTCGGGATCCATCGCGTTTGGTGCGTTAGCTCGCATTGTTTTTGTCACCGCCAAGCTACCGGATGACGAAATGGGTTCTGGCGTTCGAATCTTCTGCCGATCCAAGTCAAATATCGGACCTGATGAAGGGGGATTTCGCTATGAGCTTCGACAGGTAGAGCTCGATTCTCACCCGGATATCAAAGCCTCCCGTGTCCAGTGGGGTGATCCCGTGTCGGGATCGGCCAGAGAGCTTTTGGCTCGAGCCGAAGAAACCCAGACTCATGCCCAGATCCGGGGTGACATGCCTCAGGATGTTTGGCTCTTCGACTATCTGACCCATCAAGCCCAATCAGCGACCCAATGCATGGAGGAAGCCCTTGCGGCGGGATTCACCAAAAAGCAGATCCGGGACGCCCGGGAGAGACTCCGGGTGACTTCCACGAAAAGAGGGTATGCCGGAGGCTGGTACTGGTCTCTCCCCGAGGGTACGTTCCAGAAGCCCTGAATCGTGAGTGGCGTTGACGGCACCAATTTTGGTGTAAGCCTACCTAGAGCCCTTATGATTAAAGCGTTTCAGCGATAAATGCATGGGGCCCGGTGAGCCTTTGGTCCAACTAATAAGTTGGGCACGCGCTCATCTGATTTTGATGGGGCGCGCTCTTTCGATCGCTCCGGATCCAGGGGTTTGATCGAACGGTTAGGAATGGGAAATGCCAGTAAAGTCGCGGGTTCGGTGGCAAAAAGCCGTTTCGCGGGCCAATCAACTGTCTGGTTTGCGTGCGTTGGCCCCCGTTTCTGGACGCGAGAAATGCAGCCTCATCCCAACTAATTATTAATTAAGAAAGACGGAGCGTCCGTTTTTTCGGAGTTGAGCAGTTTGAGGCTTCGCCCCTTGTCTGAGTCTGTCTGACATCCATGACGGTAGAGCCCTGTAACCGCGGTACGGAATGAGTTAACTGATGAACCCGGGCACAAAACCACACGGAAATTGGCTCTAAGCCTTATGGGGTGTTCATAAAATCCCCAGACATCCGGGACGAAACTGCTTTCAAAGTGAAACCGAATTGATCTTGGCTGGATGGATAGCAGATCAACTGATTTCAACACTCTTAGTTGGAATCAGTTAATGATCGGAGCCATTGATGTCAGTCGAGATGCTGTCAATCCAGTTGATTTCAAAGCATTTCTTTCTGGAGATCCATGACAGCCCTGAAAATGGCTGCAGACCACGGGTGGCAAGGGTTTCGTAGAGCCAATCGCATGACAGCATTTTCGGGTCAAAGTGCGCGGGTTTGCGTTGACATCAGAAAAAGCATTCCACCGTACTTATTTAATGGTACTTCTGATGATGCATTCATTGCACCGGCGATGGATGTTCAAACGCCTGAGCAAAGATCAAAAGCGGTCAGCGTGGGCATTCGCCAGAATGGAATTCTGTAATGCGCGACGTTCTCTCGTAAGCGTCCTGCCATTGCCTTGAGCGACATGGAGTCCAAATGTATGAATGATGGCGAAAACGCCAATCATTCCCGCAGGGCCCGATCTTCTGGATGAGCAAACTGAATCCTTGTTTGTTTTACATCATCCATAGAGGTCGACATGAATACTGAACTTCACCTTGATCCGGCTGACCGGTTCCTTCGCCTGACGCAGGTACGGGAACTGACAGGTCGCTCGCGATCACGCATCTACGAGGATCCGAGTTTTCCCCGGCCCATCAAATTGGGGGCAAGGGAATGTGCCTGGGTCGAAAGCGAGGTTCGTGCCTGGATGAATCGGCGCTATCAATTGGCGCAGACAGCGCCGCGTACAGTTAAGGGGCTTTAATCCATGAATAGGCCATCATCGAAGATGACTTGAGCAAACCATCTCAAAACAATCAGGGCATCTTCGGCATCTTCGATGTGATCGCTGAATTATGCGGGTTTCAATTGGGCATCTTCGTGACTTTGGGTGCGGGCATCTTGATGTTGTTGGCTCCTTTTAATGCTGGGGCATAATTGATGTTTGATTTCCGGCCCTGATATAAACTCAGGCGAGTAGAACCGTAGATCGCAGAGAATGAGCAAAAAGAAACTGAGCGAATCAGATATTTGTGCGAAGTACATTACACCCGCGGTAATTGAATCCGGGTGGGATGAGGTGACGCAAATTCGCCGTGAGGTATTTTTTACCAAAGGACGAATAATCGTTCGTGGAAAGCTCGTGACTCGAGGAAAGGCGAAACGAGCTGATTATGTTCTTTATTATCAGCATCTCCCTATTGCGCTCATAGAGGCCAAAGATAATAGCTGTGCGATCGGCGATGGAATGCAGCAGGCACTGGATTATGCGGTGACGTTGGATGTTCCCTTTGTGTTTTCATCGAATGGGGATGGATTTTTATTCCATGACCGCACGGGGCTAAATTCGCAGATAGAAAAGACACTGCCTCTCAATGCGTTTCCCGGCCCAAAGCAACTTTGGGAAAGATACTGTGCTTGGAAGGGATTGAAGCCCAGCCAAGAAGAAATCATTCTTCAGCCTTATTACGATGATGGCAGTGGCAAAGAGCCACGGTACTACCAGCGAAATGCCATCAATTCTGCCATTGAAGCCATCAGCAAAGGACAGAACCGTATTTTGCTGGTCATGGCCACGGGAACGGGAAAGACCTACACGGCTTTCCAAATCATCTGGCGACTCTGGAAGGCGAAACAGAAAAAACGAATCCTTTTCCTGGCAGATCGTAATGTTCTGATTGATCAGACAATGGTCAATGATTTTCGTCCCTTTGGCTCAGCTATGGCAAAGCTCAGTACGAACGCCAAAACCATTGAGCGGGATGACGGTACCGAAGAAGTCCTGACGACTGCCATTGATAAAGCTCGAAGGATCGATGCATCCTACGAAATCTACCTCGGTCTCTATCAGGCCATCACCGGCCCTGAAGAAAGACAAAAGCTTTACCGTGAATTCTCACCCGGTTTTTTTGATTTGATTGTCATTGATGAATGCCATCGCGGCAGTGCCGCTGAGGATTCAGCCTGGCGGGAAATCCTTGATCATTTCTCTGCAGCGACGCAGATCGGTCTGACGGCAACGCCCAAGGAAACCGAGTACGTCTCCAATATTCATTATTTTGGTGAGCCGGTCTACAGCTATACGCTCAAGCAAGGGATCCGAGATGGGTTCCTCGCCCCTTATAAGGTCATCAAGGTTCATCTCAATGTCGATGTCGAAGGATATCGGCCCGGGGTGGGGGACACGGATGAGTTCGGTCATGTCATTGATGATCGTATCTACAATCAAAAGGATTTCGACAGAAATCTGGTGATCGACGAGCGAACAAAGCGAGTCGCGAAGTGGGTTTCGGAATACCTCAAAAAAAGCGGCGATCGCTTTCAAAAGACCATCGTCTTCTGCGTGGATACGGAGCACGCTGCGCGGATGAGGCAAGCCTTTATCAATGAAAATCAGGATCTGGTTCAGCAGAATCCGCGCTACGTGATGCGTATCACGGGCAATGACAGCGAGGGTGCGGCACAAATCGGCAATTTCATTGACCCGGAAGCGACTTATCCGGTCATCGTGACCACTTCCCGCTTGCTCTCAACCGGGGTTGATGCTCAAACCTGTCGACTGATTGTGCTGGATCGCGAAATCGGATCGATGACTGAATTCAAACAAATCGTAGGGCGGGGTACGCGCGTTCACGAGGACACCAAAAAGTTTTATTTCACGTTGGTGGATTTCCGCAAGGCCACGAATCACTTTGCCGATCCCGATTTCGACGGTGAGCCCGTTCAGATTTATGAGCCCGGTGAAGATGATCCGGAGACTCCTCCTGAAGACCTGCCGCCCGTATCTGATGGTGATGATCCCATTCCGCCTAAACCTAGTGATGAGGAAACGTTCATCGATGAGCCTCCCGATATCACTCTACCTCCAGAGAGTGGGGCAGGCGACCCTCCTGCGAAGTACTACATCAAGGGCAAACCTGTTTCAGTTTTGACCGAGCGGGTCGAATATCTGGATGAGAACGGCAAACTGGTGACGGAGTCATTGCGGGACTACAGCCGCAAAGCGATTCGGCAGCACTTCACAAGCCTAGATGCCTTTCTTAAACGATGGAAGGCTGAAGAGCGGAAGGAAGCCATCATTGAGGAGCTCGCGGAAGAGGGGCTCCTGCTGGATCCGCTTCTGGAGGAGGTTGGGAAGGATCTCGATCCCTTTGACCTCATTTGTCATATCGCCTTCGATCAACCCCCGTTGACGCGCCGCGAGCGCGCAAATCATGTTCGAAAGAACGATGTGTTCATGAAGTATGGTCCCCAAGCGAAGGCTGTCCTTGAGGCCCTGCTCGCCAAATATCAGGATGAAGGGGTCGTGACGGGTTTGGATAACGTTCGAATCCTGGAAATTGCTCCCTTCAAGGATATGGGAACGCCGCTGCAGCTCATCAAGGAGTTTGGTTCACGCGAACGCTTCAAGGATGCGGTTCACGAACTGCAATCCGCGCTCTACCAGGAAGTTTCATAATTTATGTCAGCTAGGAATACGGTTAAGTCCATTCAGGACATCATGCGTCAAGATGTCGGCATCGATGGTGATGCGCAGCGGCTTTCGCAGCTTTGCTGGATGTTCTTTCTGAAGATCATTGATGATCAGGATCAACAGCTGGAGGTGATGCAGGATCATTACCGGTCCCCGATTCCCGAGGACCTGCAATGGCGGAGTTGGGCGGCGGATCCTGAAGGGATTACCGGTGAAGAGCTCCTGACCTTTATCAATGGCGATCTTTTCCCAACCCTCAAGGATCTTCCCAATACCGGCAATCGTGCCCGTGTCGTCCGCAGTGTTTTCGAGGATGCCTACAATTACATGAAGTCTGGCCAGTTGATGCGGCAGGTGATCAACAAGATCAATACCGTCGATTTCAATGACCTCTCCGAACGTAAGCATTTCGGGGATATTTACGAACAGCTTCTGAATGATCTTCAAAGTGCCGGAAATTCTGGGGAGTATTACACCCCGCGAGCAGTAACAGCTTTCATGGTGGATCGGATCGATCCCAAGCCGGGTGAGGTGATCTTTGATCCCTCCTGCGGAACGGGTGGTTTCCTCACCTGTTCAATTCGACACATGCGGGATCGGTATGTGAAGAAAACAGAGGACGAGCAGGCGCTGCAGTCGAGCCTCCGGGCTGTTGAGAAGAAGCAGTTGCCGCATATGCTGTGTGTGACCAATATGTTGTTGCATGGGATTGAGGATCCCAGCTTTGTGCGGCATGACAACACGCTGGCTCGACCTTATATCAGCTATGGTCAGTCTGACCGTGTTGACATCATTCTCACTAATCCGCCTTTCGGCGGGCGTGAGGAGGATGGGATCGAATCGAATTTTCCGGCGCACTTCCGTACAAAGGAAACGGCCGATCTCTTTCTGGCGTTATTCATCCGGCTCCTGAAGCCGCAGGGGCGGGCGGCCATCGTCCTGCCGGATGGCTCCTTATTCGGGGAGGGTGTAAAGACGCGTCTCAAAGAACATCTCTTGGAGGAATGTAATCTTCACACGATTGTTCGCTTGCCGAATAGCGTGTTTAAACCCTATGCGAGCATTGGGACGAATTTGCTGTTCTTTGAGAAGGGGCAACCCACTCAGGAAATCTGGTTCTACGAGCACCGCGTTCCTGAAGGGCAGAAAGCTTATTCCATGACCAAGCCGATTCGGATCGAGCATCTCCAAGATTGTGTGCATTGGTGGGGCGGCCCGGAAAGGGCCGGGCGACAACAAACAGATGTTGCCTGGAGAGTCACCCTGGATGAAATCAAGGCCCGCAATTACAACCTAGACTTCAAGAATCCGCACACGGTGGCCGATGATCATGGCGATCCAAGAGAAATTCTGGCCAAGCTGGAGCAGGATGAACTGAAAACGCAGGCGCTTCGTGATCAGCTCAAGGCCATTCTTTCTGAGGCACTGCTTCGATGAGTTCTTTTGTTACCAGCGATTTTGCTGAAGTCACACAGCTCATTGCCGATGCACGGCAACGTGCCGTTTTGGCGGTCAATACAACGCTGATTGATCTCTATTGGCAGGTCGGCCAGATCATCAGCCAGAAGATCGGGGCTGCTGAATGGGGCGACGGCGTGGTGGTGCAATTAGCCGCTCACATTGCCGAGACGCAACCGGGACTGCGAGGATTTACGCGCGCCAATCTCTTTCGCATGCGCCAGTTTTACGAAGCCTACCGCGACGATGAAAAAGTCTCACCACTGGTGAGACAATTATCCTGGACCCACAATCTGATCATTCTCAATCAGAGTAAAAGGCCGGAAGAGCGTGAGTTTTACGTCCGTTTGGCCATCCGTGAGCGCTGGGGGAAAAGGGAGTTGGAACGCCAGCTCAAGGGCGCTTTGTTTGAGCGAACCGTCCTGACTCCAGTAAAAGCGTCACCGCTGTTATCGCAAACTCATCCCGAGGCGCTTGGCATCTTCAAAGACAGCTATTTGGTCGAATTCCTTGACCTTCCTCACGGCCATGCCGAAGCCGATCTGCATCGAGGGTTACTTCAGCGGCTCAAGGACTTCCTGATCGAATTGGGGCGAGATTTCTGTTTTGTCGGCAGCGAGTATCCACTTCAGGTGGGTGGCCGCGACTTCGCGCTGGATCTGCTCTTTTTCCATCGTGGTTTGAATTGCCTTGTTGCCATTGAGCTCAAAGTGGGGCGTTTTGAGCCTGAATACATGGGCAAGCTTGAGTTCTATCTTGAAGCCCTGGATAGGGATGTCAGAAAGCAACATGAGCAACCAGCCATTGGCGTATTGCTCTGCGCGAGTAAGGACGATGAGGTTGTGGAATACGCACTGAGCCGAAGCCTTTCCCCTGCATTGATTGCTGAGTACCAAACGCAACTTCCAGCGAAAGCCTTATTGCAGGCCAAGCTGCATGAGTTCTACCTCCAGAATGCCCTGGATACGGATCTAGACGGCACTGACGGGGGTGCCGTATGAATTCTGATGTGTTGATTGCTCACTATGACCGGATCAGCGAAGCGCCGGATGCGATTCCGCGGTTGAGGCAATTTATTCTGGATCTTGCGGTTCGTGGGAAATTGGTTGAGCAGGATCCGAATGATGAACCGGCTCAAAATGGCTTCGATTCTATTCAGCCAGAGAGGCTTTCTTGGGACGAAAGCAAGAATTTGCTATCGCCTACTAGCCAGGAGAGCAGAAAAGCGAGAGTTCCAAACGGATGGTTCAGGGCCAAATTCGCCGAACTATACATTCTTGAGTATGGAGATAATCTTCCTGCTGAGAAACGCTCGAATACAGGTGAGTTTCCTGTTTATGGATCGAATGGAGTGGTGGGCACGCATAACGAGTGCTATGTAAATGAGCCTTGTATTGTGATTGGCAGGAAAGGATCTGCTGGGGCCCTCAACTTGTCACTATCAAAGGGTTGTTGTGTTACGGATGTCGCTTACTACTGCTGCCCGCCAAAAGGCGTCGATATCGAATATTCATTCAGGTTGTTTCAAACTCTGGGGTTCGATAAGTTGGGGAAAGGTATAAAGCCTGGTCTCAGCCGAAAAGACGTATATAACCTTTACGTTACTATCCCCCCCAAAGCTGAGCAGCAACGCATCGTCGCCAAAGTCGATGAACTGATGGCTCTTTGTGACCGATTGGAAGAAATGAGGAAAGAGCGTGAAAAAACGCGCAATCAGCTTGTAGCGGGATGTTTTCAGCGACTCAGTCAGCCTGATGAGGATGAAGAAGTTTTCCGGGAGGATGCTCGCTTCACCCTAAATCATCTTTCCAGAATGACCACCCGTCCGGCGCATATCAAGCAATTGCGTCAGGCCATTTTGAGCTTGGCAGTTCGGGGGAAGTTGGTCGAGCAGGATCCCAGTGATGAACCGGCGTCGGAGCTGATCAAACGGACCCTGACCGAGAAGGCCGGACAGTTGAAAGTGAAAGGGTTGAGTTCAGATAAACCCCTTCCGCTGATTTCAGAAAAAGACGCAGAATTTGATTTGCCGAGCGGATGGGAATGGATTCGTCTCGGGAACCTAAGCCAGTTTGTAACGAGTGGGTCACGCGATTGGGCGAGGTATTATTCTGATGAAGGGGCAATCTTTATCAGGATGGGGAATTTATCAAAAGATAACTATCGCCTGCGCCTGAATCATGTTCAGCGAGTAAAACCGCCATCTGATAGCGAAGGGACGCGTACTCGACTCGAGGCTGGCGATATTTTGATCTCTATAACTGGCGATGTAGGAATGCTTGGTCTGATCCCAGACAATTTTGGCGAAGCATATATTAACCAGCACACTGCGATGGTGCGTCCAATGTCGGAGATGAAGGGAAGATATCTCGCCGAGATTCTCCGCTCACCATTTGCAAAAAATCAGTTCGATGAACCTCAGCGAGGCATTAAGAATAGCTTTCGATTAACTGACGTGTCCCATTTTCTTGTGCCACTTCCCCCCTTGGCTGAACAACACCGAATCGTGGCAAAGGTTGACGAACTGATGGTTCTCTGCGACCAATTGGAAGCGCAGATGACCGCAGTGGAGTCTGACAGTCGCCGTTTATTGGGGGCTGTGCTTCAAGAGGCCTTAGGGGTTGCGGTGTGATGTGTTGGTAGAGTGTTATTTGTGTAACACAACGTTGAGGAACCTCTGAAAAACTGCCATTTTGAGCGGCAGTAATTTCCAAGATTGGTCAAAGATTTCAATAATCGACCGTTTTTTCATCAAACGAGCCGGTTTTTCTCGAAAACAAGCCCATTTCCAAGCCTATTTTCAAATTCCAGGCGCAATGAGGCATCGACGCTCATACGCATCACCGCGCAGCACATTGGCAATCGCGGTTAAAAAGGTTAATCGGGCGGCGTTTTTGGCTATACCACGATAGCGATTCTTGGCGTAACCAAAGCGGATCTTAATGTCTCGAAACACGTGTTCGACCTTGGCGCGGCGGCTTGCCAACTCTCTGGCTGCCGCCCGCAGTAACTGAGCCTCTTCGCTGTCGTCTTTCGTTAGCTTAGTCAGTTTGCCAGGGCGCATCGCAATCACGCAGATCGGTGGATTTTCGGTGGGCATCTCGGGGCGCTTGTCCAAGCCTTGATAACCGGCGTCACCGTGCACGAATTGCTCTTCGCCGTGCAGCAAGGCAGCCGCTTCGGCTACGTCGCTTACGTTCCCTGCGGTGACTTTGAGCGTATGCACCAAGCCGGTTTCGCTATCGACGCCGATGTGAAATTTGCTGCCGAAAAACCATTGATTACCCTTTTTGCTGGAATGCATTTCGGGGTCACGTGACTGGCTTGTGTTTTTGGTCGAGGTCGGCGCGGCAATCAGGCTGGCGTCGACGATGGTGCCGGCTCTTGAAAACAGCCCGCGTTCACTCAGCGTTTGATTGATGGCTTGGAAGATTTGCTCGGTCAAGCCGTGCTGTTCCAGCAAATGCCGAAATTGCAAAATCGTGCTCTCATCGGGCACGGCTTCCAGGCGAATCCCACAAAAACGTCGCAGGGACTCAATCTCGTACAGCGCGTCTTCCATGCCAGGATCGGAGTAGTTGTAGACAATCTGCGCTACGTGAACATGAAGCATGGCATTCAAGGCAAACGGCTTGCGGCCATACCCTTTACCGGATGCGTAATGCGGTTCAATCACCGCTCCCATGACTGACCACGGCAACAGCTCTTCGAGTTGGTTCAGAAACTTTTCCCGCCGTGTGAGTTTACCTTTGTTGGCGTATTCGACATCCGCAAAACTAAGTTGTTGATACTGTTCCATGCGCGTTATCTCGAAATCAGGGCTGTTGCTGAATTATATCGCTCGCCGGTAATTAATCAGAGGTTCCGATACGCTAACGAACGACGATTGTGCGCAGGTTCAGCGACTGCGTCAGACCCTGAGCGAATTGGAGAGCGTTAGAGCCAAGCTTGAGCATGTATTGCAGGACATTAAAATCCGCTTTGGTTACGCCAAAATTCGCTGTCGGGGCGTAGCCAAAAACGCCGCCTGTTTGACCTTTCTGACAGCTAATTGCCAATGTCATCCGGGGTGATGGCTATGAACGTCGGCGTATTATTGCATCAGAAATTCAAAAATAGGCTCAGAAAGAGGCTTATTTTGGGAAAAAACAGGCCGTTTTGATGGAAAAATGGTCGAATATTGAAATTATTTTACGGAATTCTAAATTAATATCGTTCAAAACGGCTGTTTTTTAGATGCGCCTTAAGTTTATAATTATTCGCTAACTTTTTGACTTGTATTGATAAAACCTATTTTTTTATAGGAAAAAATTATTTTACAAATGGCGAGATTGGATTCTAATATAAATTGACTTTTAACTCTTTTGGAAAATTTATGAAACAGTCAAAATTAATTGTGATATATCCAGTTCCTAGTAATTTAGAAGATTTCGAGCGTCGTTATGCTGAAGAGCATATACCAATGGCAATTGAAAAATTAGTCGGAAAAACGAAAGTTGTTACTTCACTAATAACCTCTAATGTTAATAACGCGCCAGCAAGGTATCATCGTGTAGCAGAGATTTATTTCAATTCAACTGCTGATTTAATAGTATGTTTAGGCTCACCTGGAGGCCAAGAAACTGCGGCTCATGCTATTGAAATATCGAGTGGCGGAGCGCCGTTATTTTTAATGGCGGAAGTGGAAGTTATCGATTTTTAGAATGGGTATAATTATGTGGAAATTACTATTTTAGGAGTATGTTATGCTAGAACTCCGACCCAATTGCGAATGTTGCGATAGAGATCTTGCTGCTGATTCATCGGAAGCTATGATCTGTAGCTTTGAATGCACTTTTTGTCGAGAATGTGCAGATACCAAACTGGGAGGGCGTTGCCCAAATTGTAATGGCGAATTTCAACTTAGACCAATTCGTTCTGTCGAGCTATTAGAAAAATATCCCGCTTCTTCAGTACGCATTTATAATCCGCAAGGATGTGACCCGAATAATGAATAAAAAAGATGCACGAATCATTAAACCTATAGTCGGTTTGCTGAATCTGGCCGAGTAATGGAGTAACGTATCTAAAAGCCTACAAAGTCATGGGGGCTGTCGCTAGATACGTTTTATCGCTGTGAAACGGCAGTAGAATCGGGAGATGTCGACAATCTATTTGATAATGATAAAAGCCATTGCCAGTCAAATCTGAAAAATCGGGTTGACGACGTCACCGAACTAGAAGTGTTGTCTTTTGTGCTGGATTTTCCTGTTTACGGTCGATTACGCATCATTAACGAGTTACGTAAAGCGGGGACGACTTTCGTATCGTCGAGTGGGTTGCGTAACTAACACGCCCTGGCTTCGTTGTAACGCAGCCAACGCGTTTTCTAGATGTTGGTGCGCATCATCGTAAAGTCTGATTCATGGTAATGCTCCGAAAAAAGTTATGGAAACACCAGGATCAGGGCTGAAAAAAAATTAACGAGCAAGAATAAATCTTCCAAACACGGTATGTGAATGGGCCACCTTACGCTGTACTCTTTTATTCAGACTATCACCGTCGGCGTCGGCATCTCACCAGATCTGCTGACCTGGATTTCCAATTTCGGAAACTACGGCGCTCGCGGATTCCCCGGATTCCCCGGATTGGCCTGGATACCGTTGGTGGGGAATTTCGCCCCGCCCTGAGTACAATCACCGTCATTTAAAGAGAAGTAGGCAGTGTCGCCAAGGTAAATAAGCTCTACTACTGGTATTTATGAGTTCGGTTTTATTGCCAAATATCGAATACGAAGGTCAAAAATTCACGCGTATTTTTTCCAGTAGCTGATTAACTTCAGGGTTTGCTGTCGATGATGGTTGAAAAAAAACTTGTACTGTGCGAAGTATTTCAGGATCGGACAGATAACGAAAATTAAGGTTGTCCGCTTTTTTGGGTATGGTGAATTCAGGCATCAATGCTATACCGATTCCGGCCCGTACCATACTCAATATCCATTCCTCACTATTACTCCTGTATGCGGCATAAAGATTGATTTGTTTATCTTGACAGACGTTTCGTAACTCTTCGCGTAACTCGCAGTTGAGACGATCAAGGTAGGGTTCTTGCTGAATCGCTACCAAATCGATTCGCTCAAATTGATTGAAACGGTGTTTGTCGTTGAAGACCACCACATAGCGTTCTTCATAAAGCTTTAACGAATGATAGTGTCCAATCGGTAGCGTGCTTGGTGCGCTGATGACCAAATCAAGAGTATCGTCATCGAGTAACTTCAACAAATTGCTTTCGCAATCCACTATCAATTCCAACTCTACATGTGGCCGCTCTTGCTGAAAGTCAGTAAAAAAAGGACTCAAATATTGCGCAGAAATGGTATTCATTACGCCGATACGCAACGGTACTGTGTTCAAACGATTGAATCGAATGGCATCGGCTTTGATACTTTGCGTTTCGCGAAATATTTGCCGCATGGTTGGCTCGACGAAACGTCCCAGAGGTGTAAGTTGGCAACCGCTACGATCTCGAATAAACAAATCGCCGCCTAGCTCTTCTTCCAGTTTCTTTATTGCTTGTGTCAGGGAAGGTTGTGCCACATAGGTCGATTGCGCTGCACGGGTAAATGAACTCTTATCACAGACTGCCAGAAAGTAACGTATTTGTTGTATTTCCATGTTAGTGTCCATTGAATAGGAAAAATCTATTATTTCATGGAAAATAGAATTTTGCTAATACAAGCCTGAACAATGCGACGAGTTCTCTTCTAGACATTAATCTGAAAGTGAAAAAGTTGAGACAGAAATGCTTCAATGCTCAGATTAGAGAGTGATGTTTTCGACAATATCGGTGTGATCCAAACTTAGAAATCACTGAACTGTGAAGATATAAAGAATTAAAAAACCAGGAAAACTGTCGTCGGCATTGAGTTGTAGTGGATAAAGTCAGGTGAATTTACTTAAAACTGCGCGAGCAGGTGTTAACTCTAACTATCAATGAAAACCTCACCAAATAAAGAGCGTGGAAAGATTGGTTATACCCTGAAAAGTAACGGGTCATTTTGTTAAATGGTAGTTTGGTTTTTGTATCATTTCTTTATGTATAGGTTGCATCTATTGATCGATAGGAAATTGGTATTTTACAATCTTGTGGAGTTACAGTAAATTTTAGCCAACTGCTACATCTCGACTCTCTATTAGAAGCGATAACCATGCCTAGTAGAGGCGATTGATAATCAGTAAAAACAAGTTTAAGAGGCTAAAAATGAGCAAAGAAACGAAATGGGTCATCTGCAGTACCTGCGATATCAATTGCGGACTTCTTGTCACCGTTGAAGACGGTAAGGTGAAATCGATCAAAAAAAACCCAGATCACCCCCTTACTCCGAATTCGATCTGCATCAAGGGAGCTAACGCAAATAAATACATTACCCACCCAGACCGATTAACGCATGCGCTGAAAAGAGTCGGTGAGCGCGGCTCGGGTCAATGGGAACAAATTAGCACGAAACAAGCTTTAGATGAAATTGCCGATAAGATGAAGAAGTTGATAGCCGAAGATGGGCCGGAAACAATCGGCAGCACTTATGGTTGGAGCTCTAATGCTGGTGCGGCCTCACGAAGATTTATGAACTTAC
>JBILGU010000025.1:0-33837 GCA_044350805.1 Methylococcaceae bacterium | reverse complement strand
AGCAAGCGGGAACCACCCGATCCCATCCCGACCTCGGAAGTGAAACCGCTTAGCGCCGATGATAGTGCAGATTACCTGTGCGAAAGTAGGGAACTGCCAGGCTCCAATTGCAAAAACCCCCGTCTCATTCGAGCGGGGGTTTTTCTTTGCGTGTCATATCACTTAAAGGAAAGCCCATTCTGAAGCATCATTTGGCCATTCGGCTCTTTGATAGGCCATTGTGCAGTAGTCTTGTGATTCTTGGGTCTTGTGGTAAAGAGTTAAATATCCCACTGGATGCTGTTTCATGTTTTGCCCTGGTTCCTTGGGAGGGTGTGTGAAGCAGTTCAGTAACTTTTAAAAAAATCCCGACAAGTTCTCTCTTACGCTTAAGCTGTTAATTCTGATGCCTTTAGACATACTACGTAATCTTCCGGATCTTGTGATTCTCCTTGCATTCACGGTATTGGTTCCGGCCTACGCTTATTTTCTGTATTCGGCCCTACTTTTTATTTAAAGAAAAAGAGATCTTCAACATGATGCCTACTTAGGTATCAATATGTTTAATTCAAGTATCGCTATAAGCGCATTTCTTCTAACCTTTACCCTGATTCAGGGATTTGGCGGTATTCAAAAGATAAGATCTGAGATAAAAGAAGAAACTGCGATTATAGAGCAGCTTGATACGCTTTGCTTTCATTTGGGGAGCAAGAATCCCTGGATGTGCGTGATGTGCTTAAGCGCTATATTAAGTCGGTTATTCATCAGGAATGGGAGGAGCTGTCATCCCCGTCGGGAAAGCATAGAGTATCCAAGGAGCTCTCTGATTTGACCTACGCTATTTCACATTTTCTTCCAGTTTCCACTGAGCAGCAAAAAGAGTTATACGATAAATGCGTCACATATACTGAGGATCTGGCGAAGACGAGGCATATTCGGATGAATCATATTGGGGAAGCGCTTGCCCCGATCTTCATGGTTGGTATTTTTCTTCTTTTAACAACAAGTACCTTGTTGTTTTTTTATCTTTCTAGAAAAAACGCTTTTTCTGCTCATGCGCTTTTATTTCAAATGACAGCGCTTGGGATCCTCTGCGGATTAGTTGCCATTTATGATCAGCCGTTTACAGGCGAAAGTGGGATAACTGCAAGGGCGTATGAAAGATCCCTGGAAATGATGGATGAGCGAAGTGCTTTGAACGACGATTAGCGATGCCTTTTTATCGAATCTCATAAATGATATTCCCCACAGCAACTTTGGTTTGATGCTTGTGGGGGAATTCTTGGTCTTTTACGATGAACAGGCGAATGTTTTCGATTAATTTACTCGAAGCGTTCCATCTTCCAGAGACCACTGCCTATCCATGCGGGCAGCCAGCTTGGGATCGTGCGTTACGACGAGAAAACTCACTTCATAAGCCTGATTTAATTCCAGCATCAGTTCATAAACGGCATCCGCGGTCTTGCGATCGAGATTGCCGGTAGGCTCATCGGCGAGGACGCAACGCGGCTTGGTCACCAGAGCTCTTGCAATGGCAGCCCGCTGACGTTCACCGCCTGAGAGCTCGCCTGGCTTGTGTTTCATACGACTCTTCAATCCAACCTGTTCAAGCAGGGCACTGGCCCTTGATTCTGCTTCCTCAACGCTCACGTTGCCAATTAGAAGTGGGATGGCAACGTTTTCAAGCAGCGTAAACTCGCCTAAAAGGTGATGGAACTGATAGATAAATCCCAGGGCCTCGTTTCGAAGTCTGGAGATTTCAGGTTCACGCAGATCTGAAAGTTTTTGCCCGAGGAGTTCTACTTCACCGGTGGTCGGACGATCCAGACCGCCAAGGAGATGTAACAAGGTGCTCTTTC
The DNA here is from genome assembly GCA_044350805.1 of Methylococcaceae bacterium. Taxonomy (GTDB): domain Bacteria; phylum Pseudomonadota; class Gammaproteobacteria; order Methylococcales; family Methylococcaceae; genus UBA6136. The sequence continues at coordinate 31,999 of JBILGU010000025.1, read as the reverse complement.
CAGATCCCGAGGTTCCCATGATGGCCACACGGTCTCCTTCGCTGATGCTGAGGTTGACGGCATCAAGCACGCTGACATCCAGTTCACCCTGAGTGAACCGCTTTCCAAGATTTCTGCAGGAGAGAACGACCTTACTCATAGCGAAGTTCCTCTGCCGGCTGAATCAATGAAGCCTGCCAGGCAGGATAGATGGTCGCAATAATCGACAGGAAAAACGCAACAACGGTAATGTGAAGGACGTCACTCCACTCCAGTCGTGAAGGCAATTCGCTGATGTAGTAAACATCGGCTGAGAGAAAGTGAACGCCAAACAGCCTCTCGATGGCTGGGACGACGGTCTCAACATTGAGCGCCAATAAAACGCCACCAATGCCTCCCACTAATGTTCCAAACAAGCCAATCACGGTGCCCAGCACAATAAAGATACCCATGACGCTTCGGGGGGGCATGCCTTGAGTTCTCAAGATGGCAATGTCGGCACGTTTGTCCGTTACGACCATGACCAAGGTTGAGACGATGTTGAATGCAGCCACGGCGACGATAAGAAGGAGAATGATAAACATCACCCGCTTTTCGGTTTGTATGGCCTTGAAAAAGTTACTGTGAGCTTGAGTCCAGTCGGTAATGTAATAAGCCTCGGGAAGCTTTGGGCCCAGGTCTCGAGCGATCTGACGTGCAAAGAAGACGTCATCGACCTTGAGACGGAGTCCAGAAACGGCATCATCGAGGCCAAAAAGGCGCTTGGCATCATCCAGGTTGATTAGGGCAAGGTTCCGGTCATATTCGAACATGCCCACATGGAAGATTCCGACGACTGTAAAACGCTTCAATCGCGGGAGAATTCCAGCGGGGGTCGCAGTGACCTGCGGGGTGATCACCGTAATCTTGTCCCCTGGAACCACCCCGAGATGCTCGGCGAGTTCGGCGCCTAGGATGATTCCGAATTCCCCAGGCCTTAGATCCTTGAGCTCTCCTTCTCGAAGGCGATTTGCTACTTCGGAGACCCGAGGTTCATAGTCGGGTTGTATTCCGCGAATCATGGTTCCGCTGACACGCCGGTCGGAGTTGATCATCGCCTGACCTTCGACGTAAGGGGCCCAGCCCTTGATGCGAGGTTCATTCTGCAGCACAGGCTCGATTTTTTCCCAGTTGCGCAGTTCACCATCGACCCCGGTCACAGAGGCGTGCGAGGTCATGCCAAGGATGCGCTCACGTAATTCGGCTTCAAATCCGTTCATGACCGAGAGGACGGTAATGAGGGCGGCAACGCCCAGAGCGATCCCCATGACAGAGGTGAGTGTGATGAACGAGATAAACCCCGTTCTGCGTTTTGCCCGCGTATAGCGCAGGCCAATAAAGAGGGTAAGTGGTTTGAACATTGAAAATTGAGCGCCAAGAAGTGGCGAGGGTTTGGGCCTAAGCCTGGGGTTTTGAGGTCTGACAGTCCGAACAGATGCCGTAGAGGCAGAGGGAATGATCTGTCAGTTCAAAATTTCTGAGTTTGGCGATTTTGGCTTGAAGCTCCTCGATCGTCTCATCCTGGAATTCCTCGACTTTGCCACAATGCACGCAGACCAGATGGTCATGGTGATCACCCCGGTTCAGTTCGAATACGGAATTTCCACCTTCAAAGTGATGACGCATGACCAAGCCCGCGGCCTCAAACTGGGTGAGGACACGGTAAACCGTGGCAAGACCGATTTCTTCGCCTTCACTGACCAAGGTCTTGAAGATATCCTCGGCGCTCAGATGCTGAGCGTAGTTGGGTCGTTCCAGGATTTCGAGAATCTTGATGCGGGGCAGGGTGACTTTTAGACCTGCGTTCCGGATATCTTTGCTTTCCAGAGGGAACTCCTTCCCGGTGTTAAGGTGGCCTTCATCGGGTATGATGAGAGGCTGATTAAGGCAAATTCATCATACCATGCCGCTTTATCGCTTTGTTGGTCTGGCCGTTCTGGCGGGGACTCTCCTGACCGGCTGTAATTACAGCTGGATTCCTTTCACCTACAGGCAGGATATCCATCAGGGTAATGTAGTGACTCAGGAGATGGTGGATCAGCTCAGGCCTGGAATGAGCCAGCGTCAGGTGGCCTTTGTCATGGGGTCACCTCTCCTGACCGATCCCTTCCATGAAGAGCGCTGGGATTACATCTATTCAAATCAACCGGGCAACGACATCCGGATTCAAAAAAACATCACCTTGATCTTTAAGGGGGATCAATTGACGCAACTTCAGGGCGATTTTCGTCCAGGAACACTCCCTTCGATCGAGCTGAAAAAAGACTCCACGATTGCTGTTCCAGCGATTACCCGTGAAAAGACCCTGTTCCAGAAGGCCAAAGGCATTTTCGGTATCGATGATGACGATTAGCCGGAAGGCTTGGTTTTGGATCTGACCCTTCGCGCAATGCGCGGATCGGAGTCCAGGGGCCTGTAGATCTCAACCCGATCGCCCTCACACAGGATTTGGGTTCCTGGCATCACTTGGCCGAAGATGCCGGTGGCATCCGCATCGATATCAATTTCGGAAAAACGGTCGAGAATGCCTGACTTGATGATGGCCTCCTTCAGGCTGCAACCCTCATCCACATCCAAAGCAATAATCTCCTGCCTTTCGGGAAGAGCGTAGGCGACTTCTATCCGGATCGGCATGCCTGATGGTCGATCGCCTAGAGAATGCCGGTCGATTCCAAAAGGATCAGGAGCACCGCGGCCGGGGCCACATAGCGAGAGAGCGTGATCCAGACTCCAAAATGGGTGCCAAGGTCAATTTGCTCCTCGCTGTCTTTTTTCGGAATGATCCAGGCTGCGAAAACCGCGATCAGAATCCCGCCAATAGGTAACATGAGATCAGCGGTAATGAAGTCAACGAAATCAAAGAAGTTCTTGCCGTTGATCGTCAGTTCGAAAGTCCCCCGGAAGGCTCCGATTGTCCCGAGCCCCAGTAACCAGCAGAGCCCACCCGCAATGGCGCTCGCTCGGGTGCGTGTCATGGCGTAATTTTCACAGAGCATCGATACGGAAGGCTCGATGAGGGCCACCGCGGAGGTAATGGCGGCAAAGAACACCAAGACAAAGAAAATAAAGCCAAAAAAACCGCCCAGAGGCATGGCACTAAAGGCAATGGGCAGAGTTTCAAAAATCAGACCAGGCCCCATGCCGGGTGACATTTGGTTGGCAAAGACGACAGAGAAGATCGCAAGCCCAGCCATCATGGCCGCTACGGTGTCAGCAAGCGCGATCCAAAGCGTGGTCCTGCTGATGGAAACATCGTCCGGGAGATAGGAGCCATAGACCATGGTAGAACCATTGGCCAGTCCCAAAGAGAAGAAAGCCTGTCCGAGGGCGATCAGGACACTCTCGCCTGAAAGTTTGCTGAAATCCGGCTTCAGGAGAAATTCGAGGCTTTGTCCAAAGCCGGATGTCGTTGCTCCGTATATGTCCAGCATGAGGAGAATGACCAGAAGGCAGGGGATCAAAAGTCGTGTCACTGACTCAATGCCTTCAGACAGTCCACGGGCAACGGTGATCATCGTCAGCCCCATGAATACGCTATGCCAGATAACCTGGACATCCCCAGAGGCCTGAAGTTCTGTCAGGGTTTGGTGGGCGTCCCCGGGGGTGATATGACTCAGAAATCCCCCGGCCATCTTGAAAAGGTAGGCCATGGACCATCCGGCAATCACCGAATAGTAGGAGAGAATCAGAAAACCGGCCAAAACGCCAAACCATCCGACCAATGACCAGAGCGGCGAAGCTTGGTAGCGTTTGGCGAGCGTTTTCATGGTCTGAACGGGATTGCCCCTGCCCATTCGGCCAAGGAGAGTCTCGGCCATCATGATCGGAAGGCCGACCCCGAGGACACAGAGCAAATACACAAGAACGAAGGCCCCTCCGCCGTTTTCGCCCACGAGGTAGGGAAACTTCCAAATGTTTCCAAGTCCGATCGCGGCGCCTGCAGCGGCAGTGATGAACGCAATCCGGGAGGACCAACGGGTCTGCTGGGGGGAGGTCTGTGTCATGGCGTGGCTAGGGTCTGTGAGGTGTCTTAGGTTTCCCGAAGGCTTTCGAGTAAAATAGCAAGTTTTGACGAGTACGTCAGGATTACCCGGAACCGATGGCAGCAAACAAGAAGAAGGGGGCGTCAGGCGGTTCGACCATTGCAGTCAATCGGCAAGCCGGTCATGACTATTTCATTGAAGAGCGCTTTGAGGCAGGCCTCGCGCTTCAGGGGTGGGAGGTCAAGAGTCTTCGTGCAGGACGGGTTCAGCTCAAGGAAAGTTATGTCGTGCTCAAAAGTGGGGAGGCTTATCTGGTCGGAGCTCACGTTTCGCCCATGACCTCAACCTGTACCCACATCATCGCCGACGCGGTCAGAACCCGAAAGCTGCTCCTCCACCGACACGAACTCAATAAGCTCATCGGGCATGTCGAGCGGAAGGGATACACCCTCGTGCCCCTGGTTTTGGGTTGGAAGAAGGGGCGTGCGAAGCTTGAAATTGGCCTGGCCCGCGGTAAAAAACAGCACGACAAGCGGGCAACCGAAAAGGATCGTGACTGGGAGCGCGAAAAGCAGCGCGTCATGCGCCGAGGTTAGTCCGTTGCTGTTACCCGGTTGAACACAAGCCATATCCAATAACGTCATTCACTAGCAGTTCCTCTTAATTCCGTCATGAAGTTGCGATCTTTCAGTTTCTTTTCCCTGATCCTGGCCGCCTGCCTCGCTCTCTCCAATACGGCGTTTGCCGGTCAGTACTCGGCCTTGGTCGTTGAGCCTGATTCGGGGCGTATTCTTTATGAAAAGGACGCCGACGGGCTCAGGCATCCGGCCTCCGTGACCAAGATGATGACGCTCTACATCGTCTTTGAAGCCCTGGAGCGGGGGGAAATCACCTTGAATACGCCTATTGAGGTCTCGCGGAACGCAGTGCTGCGTCCGCCGTCGCGTCTCGGGGTCATGGCTGGAGATACGCTTCGCGTGGAGGATGCGATCTTGGCCTTGGTGACCCGATCGGCCAATGACGCGGCAACTGTGATTGCGGAAAACTTGGGCGGAACGGAAAGTGCCTTTGGCGAAATGATGACAGCCAAGGCGCATGCCCTTGGGATGAGAGACTCCGTTTTCAAGAATGCATCCGGCCTTCCAGATCCGGGGCAATGGACAACAGCGCGGGATATGTACAAGCTGGGTCGCGCCTTGATCAATGATTTTCCAAGGTATTACCCCTATTTCTCGACCCCACGGTTTTATTACCGTGGGCAAGGTTTTGATAATCACAACCATCTCATGGAGACCTATCCAGGGATGGATGGCATCAAGACCGGGTTTATCAATTCATCCGGCTTCAACTTGGTGGCCTCCGCCAAGCGGGGCGGCCGCCGCCTGATTGGCGTCGTTTTTGGGGGACCGAGCGCGGTTCGGCGTGATCGCCATATGCGGGAAATCCTGGATGACGGCTTTGCCCAATTGAGTGGGGCGGCTCCTCGCGGTGTGATCGCCGAGTTTGAGCGTGTTCCCGTGCCAAAGGGTGCCCGCGAGCGGATTGAGCTGGAGTCCCCTCGTTTGGTGTTCGGGAACCCCAAGAAGTTCAAGGCCGGGGCCGGGCATAACGCAGTTCCTGCGGCCTCTGCCGCTAAGGCATCGAAAGCCAAGACCCAGGCATCGCCAGGACACACCCCCAAGGCGACTTCAAGTGTCAAACCCCCCCCTGTCAAGGCAGCACCCAAGCCCTCCAGCTGTTCCTCCGGAAAGGGGCAAGTCCCCAAGTGCGCGAAGAAACCCTGAGGCCCCATGTCTGAGGAGCAACGAATAACCGCCTATGAGGCCATTGGCGGGGAGGCGGTTCTGGCGCAGTTGGTCAAGCGTTTCTACGAGTACATGGACACCTTGCCGGAAGCTTCTGGAATCCGGGCCATGCACGCTCCGAGTCTGGACAGGGCCCAGTCGAAGCTCTTCAAGTTTCTTTCCGGATGGCTAGGGGGACCTAATCTCTATTGGGAAGAGTTTGGTCATCCACGGCTGAGAATGCGGCACTTTCCATTTGCGATTGGAGTGGCCGAGCGTGATCAGTGGATGCTTTGCATGAATAAGGCCATTGATGACTGTATCGAGCACCCAATCTTGAGGGAGCGCCTGTCCAATGCGCTTCGCCAAACAGCCGACCATATGATCAATCAAGAAGGCTAGCTGATGCCCCTGAGGCTTTGGAGTCAAGTCCCATGAAAATGAGTTCAGATCAATTCCGAAAGTGGGAAACGAAAAGGATTACCCTCCTTGGAATGTCAGGTGTCGGCAAAACGACGCTTGCCAACAAGCTGCCAAGACAGAACTGGTTCCATTATTCCGGTGACTATCGCATCGGAACGCGCTATCTCGATGAACCAATTTCGGACCACATGAAGCTCCAGGCCATGGAGGTTCCTTTTCTAAGGGAACTCCTCCAGACCGATTCCATCTATATCCGGAGCAACATCACGATCGACAATCTGGCGCCTGTATCGAGCTTTCTCGGCAAGATTGGCGACCCAAAGTTGGGTGGATTGAGCATTGAAGAGTTTAAGCGAAGGCAGGATCTGCATCGCCACGCCGAAATCAATGCCATGCGGGATGTCCCGGAATTTATCCGCAAGGTGGAATCCATATACGGCTACAGGCATTTTCTCAACGATGCCGGGGGGAGTGTCTGTGAGCTCGACGATCCTGAGACCATCAAGATTCTGGCGGAACATACCTTGATTCTCTATCTCCGAACCAGCCCGGAACTGGATCAGATCCTGATTGATCGGGCACGGGCCCATCCGAAGCCCCTCTATTACCGTGAGGCATTCCTTGATGAGCATCTTCCTCTTTTCATGAAAGAAGAGGGTGTGGCCGCCATTTCGGAGGTCAATCCGGATCGGTTCGCAAGCTGGGTCTTTCCGAAATTGTTCCGCTCCCGCTTGCCACGTTACGAAGCCATTGCGTCGGAATATGGCTATACGCTGGATTTTGCGGATCTCCAGGGGGTCCAGTCCGAATCAGACTTTACCGAGTTGGTGTGTCGCGCCATTAGCGCAAAATGAGCGAGATTCGAGAGTCATGTCCCTTGTAGCCCACAACGATCTTCCGACCTATGAGCGCCTTCGGGACGAGGGTCAGGAAGTTTTGAGTGTTGAGCGTGCCTCGCGACAAGACATTCGGGAAATGCATATCGGTCTTCTCAACATGATGCCGGATGCGGCGCTTGAGGCGACCGAGCGTCAGTTTTTCAGATTGGTGGGGGCGGCAAACCCTATCGTGCAGTTTCACATGCACCCCTTTACCATTAATGGCATCGAGCGGGGCGCGGATGCCCAGGCGCATATTGACCGCTACTACGAATCCTTTGACACCATTCGCGAGATGGGGCTCGATGGGCTGATCATCAGTGGAGCCAACGTCACCCATCCACACCTTCAGTTAGAACCCTTCTGGGAACCGCTGACCCAGGTATTCGAGTGGGCGAGGGATCATGTGTCCTCGACCCTTTGCTCATGCCTTGCAACCCATGCCCTCATTCAATATGGCTACGGCATCGAGCGTTCTCCCTTGGGTTTCAAACGGTGGGGTGTCTATCCGCATCGTGTGGTCGATGACCGTCATCCCCTGGTTTCCAACATCAATACGCGATTTGACGTGCCGCACTCGCGCTTCAATGCCATCTTCAGGGAAGACATGGAACGGGTGGGCCTTAAGGTGCTGGTCGATAGTTCGACTGCCGGGACACATCTGGCCGTCAGCGAGGACCTGATTCGGGTCGTCTTCTTTCAGGGGCACCCTGAATATGACACCGTCAGTCTCCTCAAAGAATTCAAGCGGGAAGTGCATCGTTTTTTTGATGGCGAGAGAAGCGATTATCCGCCATTGCCGGATCATTATTTTTCGGCAGAGGCGATTGACCGCTTGCAGGACTATCGTGAGGAGGTATTTGCCGCAAAGAACGAAGGCGCCCTATTGCCCGTTCTGGAAGAGGCTGAGATCGTCCCTTTTATCGACAACACTTGGCGTGATACAGCCAAAGCGGTTTTCAACAACTGGCTGGGTCTGATCTACACCCTGACGAATCAGGACCGGTTGAAGCCTTTCATGAGTCACGTTGATCCCTGCGATCCTCTAGGGATTGTCGAAAAGCTGCGAGCTTCGCCAGGTGTTGAACGGGCGTAATGGATTATTGACTCGCCGGTTCGAACATGGACAGGGGCGGTCAATTTCCTTAGAATTCGAGGCATAGCACTTCTGGGAACGTGTCTTCAGTCCTGAGCTTCAGGCGCGAAGGCGGGGTGGGTTGCGACCCGCGAGATGCCCGGTGCCAGAAGCAGATTTGATGAACGGGAAGTGGCTGCAGGTTTCTTCCCGTTTTGTATGTTTAGGAAGGTGAAATCCATTGAATACCGAAGCGCTGCTTGTCCTTGAGGACGGAACCCTTTTTCGGGGAGTCTCGATTGGCGCCGAGGGCATCTCGGTAGGGGAAGTGGTGTTCAATACGTCCATCTCGGGGTACCAGGAGATCCTGACGGATCCCTCCTATGCCCGGCAGATCGTGACGTTGACTTACCCTCATATCGGCAATGTAGGCATCAACGACGAAGACACCGAATCCAAGGGGCTCTTCGCCAGTGGCTTGATCGTCAAGGATGTTCCTTTTCGGGCCAGCAATTTCCGCTCCCAGAAGGATCTTGGGACCTACCTTCGCGAAAATGGGACGATCGGAATTGCCGGAATCGACACCCGCAAGCTGACGCGTATCTTGAGGGACAAGGGCGCTCAGCGTGGCTGCCTGATGGCAGGGCCTGGCATCGATGCCGACAAAGCTTTGGCCGCGGCTCAGGCTTTTCCTGGCCTTCAGGGCATGGACCTCGCGCGTGAGGTGACGACGGAGACCGCTTACCCTTGGGATGAGGGTTCCTGGGTGCTCGGAGAGGGGCATGTGAAGGGTCCAACTCCAAAGTTCCATGTGGTGGCCTACGATTTTGGGGTCAAGCACAATATTCTTAGACTTCTCGCTGACCGTGGTTGCCGTCTGACTGTCGTACCAGCGCAAACGTCGGCCAAAGAGGTTCTTGCGCTCAACCCCGACGGGGTTTTCCTTTCCAATGGTCCGGGCGATCCCGAGCCGTGTACCTACGCCATTGAGGCCATCAAGGCCTTCCTTGATCTTGGGACTCCCGTTTTTGGGATATGCCTGGGTCATCAGTTGTTGGGTCTTGCAAGCGGTGCGCGCACGGTCAAAATGAAGTTTGGTCATCATGGTGCCAACCATCCGGTGCAGGATCTTGCGACGGGGCGGGTCCTGATTACCAGTCAAAACCATGGATTTGCCGTCGACGAAGCGACGCTGCCCTCCAACGTCAGAGCAACCCATCGCTCACTCTTCGATGGAAGTCTCCAGGGCATCGAGTTGACCGACCGCCCGGCATTCAGTTTCCAAGGCCATCCTGAGGCCAGCCCCGGCCCTCACGATGTCATGCCGTTGTTCGATAAGTTCATCGAGCAGATGTCACAACGTCCCACCCGCTAGACGACCACAATGCCTAAAAGAACCGATATCCAGTCCATCCTTCTTCTCGGTGCCGGTCCGATTGTCATTGGCCAGGCATGCGAATTCGACTATTCGGGTGCGCAGGCCTGCAAGGCATTGAAGGAAGAGGGCTACCGAGTCATTCTGGTCAACTCCAATCCGGCGACCATCATGACCGATCCGGAGATGGCCGATGCGACTTACATCGAACCCATCAACTGGCAAACGGTTGCAAAAATCATCGAAAAGGAACGCCCCGACGCGCTTTTGCCGACGATGGGTGGACAGACGGCTTTGAATTGCGCGCTCGATTTAGATCGCCATGGGGTTCTGGAGAAATTCAAAGTCCAGATGATCGGTGCTTCCAAGGAGGCCATCGACAAGGCGGAAGATCGTCAAAAGTTCAAAGAGGCCATGAACAAGATTGGCCTGAATTCTGCGCGTTCCAGTGTGGCCCACAGCATGGAAGAGGCTCTCGCCTGTCTCGAACAGACGGGATACCCCTCCGTCATTCGCCCGTCCTTCACCTTGGGTGGAAGTGGGGGTGGCATTGCCTACAATCGCCAGGAATTCGTTGAAATTTGTGAGCGGGGTCTGGAATTGTCGCCGACCCACGAGCTTCTCATCGAAGAATCCGTTCTCGGTTGGAAAGAATATGAGATGGAAGTCGTTCGCGATCGCAATGACAATTGCATCATCATCTGCTCCATTGAAAACTTTGATCCCATGGGCGTCCATACCGGCGACTCGATCACTGTGGCGCCCGCACAAACCCTGACGGACAAGGAATACCAGTTGATGCGGAATGCATCCATTGCGGTTCTTCGGGAGATTGGGGTGGAAACCGGGGGTTCGAATGTCCAGTTCGCGATCAATCCCGCCGATGGTCGGATGATCGTCATCGAAATGAATCCGCGGGTCAGCCGTTCTTCCGCTCTGGCATCCAAGGCCACAGGTTTTCCAATCGCCAAGGTCGCTGCCAAGTTGGCCGTCGGTTATACCTTGGACGAACTCCGCAACGAAATCACCGGAGGCGCCTCACCGGCATCGTTCGAGCCGACAATCGACTATGTCGTCACCAAGATTCCGCGGTTTACGTTTGAAAAGTTCCCACAGGCAGATGATCGCCTGACGACCCAGATGAAATCCGTCGGCGAGGCCATGGCCATTGGCCGCACTTTCCAGGAATCCCTCCAGAAGGCCCTTCGCAGTCTTGAAATTGGTGTGGATGGCCTGACTGAATTTCTCGATGTGGCTGCCGATGATGCAGCCGATCGTTTGGCTCGTGAGCTTCGCCATCCCGGTGGCAACCGTATTTTCTATGTCGCCGATGCGTTCCGAATGGGCTGGTCGCTGGATGAGGTGCATGAGCACTCCCGCATCGACCCTTGGTTCCTGGCGCAGATCGAAGACCTGATGAACGAAGAGAAGGCGTTGCGCGGTCGTGTGTTGGGGAGTCTCAAGGCGGAAGATCTTCTCCATCTCAAGCGCAAGGGGTTTTCCGATTCAAGGCTCGCCAAGCTTTTGGGAAGTCAGGAATATCAGGTCCGGGCGGCTCGCCATAAATTCGATATTCATCCCGTCTATAAGCGCATTGATTCCTGCGCGGCTGAATTTGCAACATCAACGGCCTATCTCTACTCGACCTATGAAGAAGAGTGCGAGGCGGCCCCTTCGAATCGGAAGAAGGTGATTGTCCTTGGCGGTGGTCCGAATCGGATCGGTCAGGGGATCGAATTTGACTATTGCTGTGTCCATGCGGCCATGGCGCTCCGCGAAGATGGTTTTGAAACCATCATGATCAACTGTAATCCGGAGACGGTTTCAACCGACTTTGACACTTCTGATCGACTTTATTTCGAGCCGTTGACTCTTGAGGATGTGCTCGAAATCATCCATATCGAACAGCCCTGGGGCGTGATTGTTCAGTATGGGGGTCAAACCCCATTGAAACTGGCGCGAGCCCTCGAGGCCGCGAATGCGCCGATCATCGGAACCTCTCCGGACTCGATCGATCTGGCCGAGGACCGCGAGCGTTTTCAGAAGCTGGTTGACACCCTCGGATTACGCCAGCCGCCCAACCGCACGGCAAGATCATTGGAAGAAGCCATCGTCTCTGCCAACGAGATCGGTTATCCCCTGGTCGTTCGACCGTCCTACGTGCTTGGCGGACGTGCCATGGAAATCGTCTTCAATGACGATGATCTCAAAAGATACATGCGGGAAGCGGTAAGCGTCTCCAACGAATCTCCGGTGCTTCTGGATCGATTCCTCGACGATGCCATTGAAATGGATGTGGATGCCATCTGTGACGGCGAAGAGGTCCTGATCGGCGGCCTGATGCAGCACATCGAGCAGGCAGGGGTGCATTCTGGGGACTCCGCCTGCTCCATCCCACCTTACGACTTGAGTCAGGAACTGCAGGACAGCATTCGCGATCAGGTCAGGTTGCTGGCGAAGTCATTGGGGGTTGTGGGTTTGATGAATACCCAGTTCGCCATCAAGGGTTCGGACATCTATATCCTAGAGGTCAATCCGCGCGCTTCACGAACTGCGCCTTTTGTCTCCAAGGCGACCGGCTATCCGCTGGCCAAGATTGCGGCGCGCTGCATGGTGGGTCAGAGTCTGGCCGCACAGGGCGTCACCCGAGAAAGAATTCCGAATTACTATTCGGTCAAGGAAGCGGTGTTCCCGTTCATCAAGTTCCCTGGCGTGGATCCATTGTTGGGTCCTGAGATGAAATCAACCGGTGAGGTCATGGGCGTTGGCAAGACGTTCAGCGAAGCTTATGCCAAGGCCCAAAGTGCGGCCAGTATCAAGTTGCCTCAGGGCGGCAAGGTGTTCATCAGTATCCGGGAGAGTGACAAGCCGAAGGTGATCTCGGTCGCGCGAGACTTTATTGCCAAGGGATTCTCTTTGGTCGCGACGCGGGGTACCGCCAAGGCGCTGGCTGATGCCGGTCTCCCCTGTGACATCGTCAACAAGGTTTATGAGGGTCGCCCCCACGTCGTGGATATGATCAAAAATGGCGAGCTTCACTTCATCATCAATACGACGGAAGGGAAAAAGGCGATTGCAGACTCGTTCACCATCCGGCGCCAGGCGCTGCAAGATCAGGTGACATACACCACCACGATTTCTGCGGCTCGCGCGACCTGCGCAGCGCTGGGAGAATTGGCGGCAAGCGATGTCAATTGTCTTCAGGACCTTCACCGCACCCTGAATTGACCGATCTGGCGAGAGATCCCACCCCATGCAAAAAGTACCCCTGACCCTCCGCGGTGCTGAGAAGCTCCGTGCTGAACTCACCCACCTCAAGACCGTCATGCGTCCTAAGATTACCGAGGCCATTGCCGAGGCGAGGGCGCATGGGGATCTTAAGGAGAACGCGGAATATCATGCCGCGCGCGAACAGCAGAGCTTTACCGAAGGCCGGATCAAGGAAATCGAGAGCAAGCTCGCCAATTGCCAGATCATTGATGTGACGCAGGTCAATGCCCAGGGTAAGGTGGTTTTTGGGGCCACCGTTGAGCTCGAAGACGCGGATACGGGGGATCAAGTCACCTATCAGATCGTTGGTGAAGATGAAGCGGATATCAAGCAAGGCATGATTTCCGTCACTTCGCCTATCGCGCGGGCGCTGATTGGAAAGCGAGAGGGTGATCTGGCGGTCGTTCAGGCTCCCGGGGGTGTCCGGGAATTTGATATCTGCGCCGTCAAGTACATCTAGGGATTCAACGGCAGGGTCCAGACCTAGCGCTTGGGCTTGCGATAGAGGGTGACGATGTGGCCGATGGCCTGGATGAGATCGGCTCCCGTCGTCTTACACAGAGTTTCGGTCATGGCTTTCCGCTCGTCGCGATCGCCTGCATTCAGTCTGACCTTGATCAGCTCATGATGATCTAGAGCCAATTCGACTTCCTGCAGAACCGCGGGACTCAGGCCATGTTGGCCAGTCAGTACAACGGGTTTCAAGGTATGGGCTTTGGCCCTCAGAAACTTCTTCAATTCCGGTTTCAACTGGTTTTCCTGTCAGCAATCGAGTGGGTTTGACGCAGATGGCGCGAAGTCGTAGCAGTGGCCGTTGGCTCTCGGAGCACTTTTCGGACGAATACGTCAAACAGGCGCAGGCGCTCGGCTATCGTTCCCGTGCGGTATTCAAACTCAAGGAACTGGACGAAAAGGACCGGCTCCTGAAACCAGGTATGGTCGTCGTCGACCTTGGGGCTGCCCCCGGCGGTTGGTCCCAGTACGCAGCAGAGTGCATCGGCAAACGGGGCGCCATCATAGCATTGGACCTTCTGCCTGTGGAGCCTTTGCCCGGCGTCACCTTCTTTCAGGGGGACTTCCGGGAGGATGACGTTCTCAAAACTCTGATGGATCACCTGGCGGGTCGGGAAGTGGATCTGGTGATGTCTGACATGGCGCCCAACATGAGTGGCAACCGCGTGGTTGATCAGGCCCGAGGCATGCATCTCGCTGAACTCGCGCTGGAGACCGCCAAGGACATCCTGAGACCGGGCGGAACATTTGTCACGAAACTCTTTCAGGGGCCGGATGTGGATGCTTATGTCGCCACGGCGCGGGGCCTTTTCAGCAAAGTCTCGATGCGAAAGCCCAAGGCCTCCCGAGATCGAAGTCCCGAAGTCTATCTGGTCGGGGCGGGTCGAAAGCCCCTCTGATCGCCCTTCATCCGGTGAGGGTCTAGTACTCGCCGGACTCCGTCTCACTCTCTGTCGTCAGTACGCGCTCGGTATGCGGCCAGGCATTGAGGACCGCATTGACCAGGGTGGCCAGAGGGATCGCGAAAAAGATGCCCCAAAAACCCCAGAGTCCCCCAAAGAACAGAATGGCCACGATGATGGCAACGGGGTGAATGTTGACGACTTCAGAGAAAAGGATCGGGATCAGTGCGACGGTGTCAGCAATCTGAAGGATCGCATAGGCGAGAACCAGATAGCCAAATTGATCACCTGCACCCCACTGGAAGAAGGCCACCAAGATCACCGGGAAAGTCACCAGGGTTGCCCCAACATAGGGGATGATCACCGAAAGGCCCATGAAGACGGACAGCAACAGGGCATAGTTGAGCCCCAGGAGTGAGAAGGTCATGAAGCTGGTCACGAAAAGGGCGAGGACTTCGATGATCTTTCCCCGGACATAGTTGCCGATCTGAAGATCCACTTCCCGCCAAACCTTTCGCGACAGGTAGCGATCGGAGGGCAGGTATCGTCCGACCCAGCTCAAAATCAGTTCCTTGTCCTTCAGGAAGAAAAAAACCAAAAGGGGCAAGAGAATGAGGTAGATCACGACGGTGATCAGGCTGACCAGTGATGAGTATGAGTAGCTCAGCATCGATTGTCCCCACCCCAGCAGCTCTCCTCGGAGAGTCGTCGAAAATTCGATCAACTGGGACTCTGAAATCATGTCGGGATATCGTTCGGGCAATTCCAGAATCAGAATCTGAAGGCGCGTGGCCCAAGCGGGTAGTTGCTGTATCAGCTGAACGGTCTGCTGGTAGAGCGAAGGAAGGACCAGGAACGTCAGGAGGGCCAGGAAGGCCAGAAAGAACACAAACACCACGATGACTGCAGCCAGCCGCGGGACCCTTCGTCTTACGGCCATCATGACTATCCCGTCCAGCAAATAGGCAATGACGCCCCCCGCATAGACTGGCGTCAGCATTTTGCCCAGTCCGACTACCAGCATGCTCGTGACGAGCAGAAAAAGGGCGAACGAGACGGCTTGAGGATTGGGTAGGACCCGTCGCGTGAAGTCGCTGATCCAGTCAACAATGTTTTTCATTGAATTTTTTTATCGGGTTGGCGCCATTGGGGTGGCTTTTAGGGGGTCATCGTAAGGTATTTTCGACCAAAAAGGGCCCCAAAATCAGCGCTGACGGGGCTTTGCGTCCAAACCATCGATATCGGCTCGAACACATCATGTTGTGCTTGACTCGACTTCAGACCACATTCTATAGTGTCTCCACTCCCTACAGTCCTATTTACACCGAGGTGTTAGCCGATGGAATCCGAATCCTTGACCCCAGCGTCCAAATCTCAGGCGATTCCGCCTGCGCAGACCCCTGTCGATGTCGATCTGCGCGCGAATGCGCCGGGTGAAATTCGAGTCATTCGCAGGAATGGGAAGGTCAATGGATTCGATGCCAGCAAGATCAGCGTAGCAATTACCAAGGCATTTCTCGCGGTCGAGGGATCCTCGGCGGCTGCTAGCGGCCGCATTCACGAGTTGGTTGAAGGATTGACCGATCAGGTGATGAAAGGCCTGCTTCGTCGCCTGCCTTCGGGCGGCACCCTCCACATTGAGGACGTTCAGGATCAGGTGGAACTGGTTCTGATGCGTGGCGAGCATCACAAGGTCGCCAGAGCTTACGTTCTGTACCGTGAAGAGCGCGCCAGACTGCGCGCCGAAAAGACGCAAGACGATCAGCCGGTCGAATCCAAGGCCTCTGAGCTCAATGTGACATTGGATGACGGCACGGTCCGATCTTTGGATGTCAAACGCATCGGCAAGATCGTGGATGAAGCCTGCCGGGGCCTTGAAAGCGTCGATGGCGCCTGGATTCTTGACGAAACCCGCCGGAACCTTTTTGACGGGGTCCCTGAGAAGGACGTGGCCCATGCGCTCCTCATGTCGTCGAGAACCCGCATTGAGCAGGAGCCGAACTATTCGTTTGTGGCGGCGCGTTTGTTGCTCGATAGTCTTCGCAAGGAGGCCCTGAGTTTTCTGGGGCATGTCAGGAGCGAGGCGACGCAGGCCGAAATGGCGGAGCGGTATGCCGACTACTTTGCCGAATACATCAAGCAGGGCGCGGAACTTGAGCTCCTCTCCACCGAGCTGACCCGGTATGACTTGAAGCGCCTCGGGGCAGCCCTCAAGCCGGAAAGGGACCTCAACTTCAATTACTTGGGTCTTCAGACCCTCTACGACCGCTACTTTATTCACAGCAATGGCGTGCGTTTCGAACTGCCACAGGCCTTCTTCATGCGAGTCGCCATGGGTCTTGCGATGAATGAAATCGATCGCGAAGGGCGCGCGATCGAGTTCTACAATCTGCTGTCATCCTTCGACTTCATGAGTTCGACACCGACGCTGTTCAACTCGGGAACGCTGCGGCCCCAGTTGTCGTCCTGTTATCTCACGACCGTTCCGGATGACCTTGACGGCATCTACGGTTCGATCAAGGACAACGCCCTTTTGTCAAAGTATGCCGGCGGTCTGGGTAACGACTGGACGCGGGTCCGGGGGCTCGGGGCTCATATCAAGGGCACCAACGGCAAGTCTCAGGGCGTGGTGCCGTTCCTCAAGGTTGCAAATGACACGGCCGTTGCGGTCAATCAGGGGGGCAAGCGCCTGGGGGCTGTCTGTGCTTATCTTGAAACCTGGCACATCGACATCGAAGAGTTCCTTGAGCTTCGGAAAAACACCGGTGATGACCGTCGTCGAACCCACGACATGAATACGGCCAACTGGGTGCCGGACCTATTTATGAAGCGTGTGGCCGAGGAGAAGGACTGGACCCTGTTCAGTTCGAGCGATGTGCCTGATCTTCATGATTTGAGCGGTCTGGCCTTCGAACAGCGCTACGAAGAGTACGAAGCCAAGGCTGATCGCGGCGAAATCGGATTGTTCAAGCGGATTCCGGCGAATCAGTTGTGGCGCAAGATGCTTTCGATGTTGTTCGAAACCGGCCATCCCTGGATCACCTTCAAGGATCCCTGCAACATTCGCTACACGAATCAACATGTCGGGACGGTTCACAGCTCCAATCTGTGTACCGAAATCACCCTGCACACCAACGATCAGGAGATTGCTGTCTGTAACCTCGGATCAGTCAATCTTTCGGCCCACATTGGCGCGAACGGTGCAATTGATGCGGCCAAGTTGAAGGCGACCATCACCACCGCCATGCGGATGCTTGATAACGTCATCGATATCAACTACTACAGCGTCCCGCAGGCCCGTCGCTCCAATGTCCAGCATCGTCCTGTCGGGCTGGGCATCATGGGGTTCCAGGATGCTCTTTACCAGCTCGGTATTTCGTATGCTTCGGAGCAGGCGGTCGACTTTGCTGATCGCAGCATGGAGCTCGTCAGCTATTACGCCATTGAGGCGTCCACCTATCTGGCTGAAGAACGCGGGACCTACGCGAGCTACAAGGGATCGCTCTGGAGCAAGGGGGTTCTGCCGATTGATTCGTCCCGATTGGTTGAAGAGCATCGCGGGGGTTACCTCCAGGTGGATCAGTCCATGACCTTGGATTGGGACGCTTTGCGTGAACGGGTTCTCTCTGTCGGCATGCGCAACAGCAACACCATGGCGATAGCGCCAACGGCGACCATCTCCAATATTTGTGGGGTCTCCCAGTCGATCGAACCGACTTACCAGAACCTGTTCGTGAAATCGAACCTTTCGGGCGAGTTCACGGTCGTCAATCCCTATTTGGTGGCTGAGCTTAAGAAGTTCGACTTGTGGGATGCCGTCATGATCAACGACCTCAAGTACTTTGATGGCAGTCTGCAACGGATCGAGCGCGTTCCGGAGGAAATTAAGCTGCGCTACGCAACCGCATTTGAACTGGATGTCCGTTGGTTGATTGAGGCGGCATCGCGGCGACAGAAATGGATTGATCAGGCGCAGTCCCTGAATCTTTATCTTGCTGAACCTTCGGGCAAGAAGCTCGACTCACTTTACAAATTTGCCTGGCTCCGCGGTCTCAAGACCACTTATTACCTCCGGACGATGGGTGCAACCCACGTAGAGAAGAGCACGGCATTCGACGGCAAACTCAATGCCGTCAAAAGCGAAGCGGGCGGAGCCGTTTCGCTTGCAGCGATGGAGGTCGTTTCAAGCGATCTCCGGATTGAATCGGGCCCCAAGCTCTGTTCGATCGACGATCCGACCTGTGAGGCTTGCCAGTAGTCTTGAAGGGCGGAGGTCCGGCGACCGGGGGGGAGCCGGGCTTTTAATGTTAGCGGGGACTTCTGGCCTATGGCCATTTCAGCGCCGAACTCGCAATGGGTTCGGCGTTTTCTTTGCGTTGAGATTTCGCAGTCAGGCCCGAAGACAGATAGAATAAAAAGCGTCGCTTTGCTGCGGTTTGCGCGCCACAAGGGCCTTGCCTTAATGGATGGATCCTGAGGGTGAGGGCAGGGCGGCTCGATGACTCATCTGAGCGTCAATGGAAAGGCCCAATTTTCGAGTTGCATGCAAACCCCCTCCAAGAAATTCATCGTCGGCGGAAGTCAGCTTAAGAAGCTGAGAAACGCCCTGGCCGTCATTCACTGCCGGCGTCTGCTCTCAACCTTCCAGAAAGAAGCGGAAGGAACGATCTCTCACGATCAGGCCAAGCGCGTCACCTATCTGACGGAGCTTTTTTCCAGAATTCACCGCGAAATTTTCGAGGACTGGAAAGAGCAGGCCATTACGCAGGACCGCCCAGGTGCCATGGCCAGTGCGGATGACCGCAAATTGTTCCGCGAGACGATCGAAAGTCTGGTTCTCTATGATGATAAGAACCAGGACACGGCCATTTTTGACAACAACGGCTTTGTCATCAAAACCGAAAATATTGCCGAGCGTCTGGCGCGTTTCTACCATGCCATGCGCGCCATCAAGCCGTTTGGTTATGGCAACAAGCTCACCCTCGATTTCTTCATGATCGCCTTGAGCAACCTGCCGGCGTTCAGTAGCGTTTATGAGCGCGGAATCGACTTTCGGCGGCTTGAGCCTCGGGACGCCGATCTTCTTCATGACTCCAAAAGCTCGCTGGAAGAGGTCTGCCACGCCTTCGTGCACGCCATGGATCCCTCGCGGGCGCGTTGCCTTCTCAATAAAGCGAATGGTTATGGTATTTGGCCGGAACAGAAGGCCTTCGTCTTTGGTATGCCGTTTCTTCGGCATCGAACGGCCGAGGGGCTCGATTGCCTGGTAACGGTCAATGGCGGACTGGTCCCCCTCTCGAGTCTTCATGAAGACCAGATTCCATTGGGCGTTCACTTTGCCGATTACCCGTTATCGCTGACGGAGAAGGTCATTGGTTACCTTCCGGGGACCGAGAGCCTCCGGGGCAAACCTTATATTGACGGCATCCCCATCGGGCCTAACGGGGAGGCACCTCTATTCTGTCTCGACGTTAATATTCTGACGGGGCTTCGCTCACCCAGTCACACTGAATTTGTTGAGCTCGTGAAGCAAACGCTGGGTGAAAAAACACCGATATTTGATCTCGCCAACAATGCAGAGCTTCGTGATCAGCTGATTTTGGCGGCAGAGGGCGATGAGCGTCTCCGTCGCGGTGTTGAAATTGCCCATGATCATCTCAGTGCCATTGCCAGTAAGCTCGATCGTATCAAGCAGGGAATTTTTGCCGACAAGACGCCGGTGGATCTGCCGTCGCTCTTTCTCTGTATGGGGGGCGCCGGTGCCGGCAAGACCGCTGTCGAAGAGATCGCCAGGGCGGAGTGTGGCGACAATTTTGTCATTGCGAGCCTCGATGAATTTCGAAAGCAGAGTGATCTTTATCTCGTGATGACGGCGGCCAATCACCACAGTGACGACTATATTTACGTCGAGCCGTTTGCCAATACCCTTCGGGACTGGGTTGCCGCAGAAGCCCGTAACCGAAAGGTCAGCCTGCTTTACGATGGGACGAGCATCCCCTACATCCCAAGGTATTCAGGCATTGTCGAAGCCTTCAAGCGGGATGGGTTCAAGACCTTGATTGCAGGGATTGATGCCTTTATCGTCAAGCCTCGCGGTCGGGAAGAAGAGCTGCCGCGCGTTGCCGCCATTTTGAGTGTCAAGGATCGGTTTGATCGCACGGGCCGGGCACTGCCCTGGGTTGTCGCGGTGGATAAACACATTCGCGCGCCGGGCGCATTTCTGGATGCGCTCCAGCATGCGGCGCTCGATAAATTGTCGCTTTTTGCCAATGACGGCAAGATCGATCGGCATTATCTGGTCGCAGAAACCTTTTCCCTGACTCCCGAGGAGATTGCCGAACTTCAGTCTAGCCAGTGTGAGGGTCATCTGACGGACGCTCTGGTTGATTTGATGAAGGCCCGCGAGAGCTCGACCCTTCGAAACCTTTCAGGGGGAGATGCTGAAAAAATGGGGGAGCTTTTTGCCAGAATTCCGAACTGGGGTGAGGCAAACGTCGGTTATCTGGTCTACAGCTATCGCAATGCCCACCGGGTTTTGGTGATCTACAACCTGAGGCGGATGGTCGATTTTCTTGAGAAGGGCCAACTCAACCCCAACGCTTCGGGTGAAGACGGCCTTCTCCACAAAAACGCCAGCTTGGCCTTCCACATTGCGCCAGGTTCTCCCGAGCCCTGGACCATCCAGCTGCAGGATTCGACCCAGTTCTGACCTCTTCAAGCCCTTTTGCCGAAACATTCTCAAAAATCGGGAACTTTTTCCCGTTGTTTTGAAGCAATCGCGCTTTTTGTATTGAGCTTGGCCTTAAATTTGAGTAACCTCCACGGGCAGAATCAAAGCCAATAGCAAATGGTGTTTCAACATCGGTGAAACGGAGGGGTCCCACCGGGACCCCTCGTAGTGTCTGGGGTCCGGGAGAGGGCGCCCAAAATGGCCAAGAATTTAGAAAAATATAAATACTTTAGTAAGTTAGGGAGGCATTAACGTGTTGCAAGCAAATGCATCAGTCACCATCGCTTTGTTGATGGGGCTTGTCGGGGTCTGGTATGTCCTCTGGCAGTTCAAAAGGGTACTCAGCTACGACCAGGGCAATGAGACCATGCGCGAGATTGCCGCCGCGATTCAGGAAGGGGCCTCTGCGTTCCTGAACCGCGAGTATCAGGTTCTTGCGATCTTCGTCGCCATCGTCGCTGTCGTCATTGCTTCCTTCCTTCACTGGCAGACTGCAATGTCCTTCGTCATCGGCGCCATTGCCTCAGCAGGCGCGGGTTACCTTGGCATGTACGTCGCAGTGCGCGCTAACGTCAGAACGGCTGCGGCAGCCAGCAAGAGCCTTCATGAAGGCCTTCGCGTGGCTTTCGGAAGTGGCGCGATCATGGGGATGTCCGTGGTCAGCTTCAGCCTTCTGGGCATGACGCTGCTTTACTTCTTCTTCAAGAACGATCCGAACCAGCTCACCTACATCACCGGCTTCGGTTTTGGTGCCAGTAGCATCGCGTTGTTCGCGCGCGTCGGGGGCGGTATCTACACCAAGGCAGCCGACGTGGGTGCTGACCTTGTCGGTAAGGTCGAACAGGGCATTCCTGAGGATGACCCCCGCAACCCTGCGGTTATCGCTGACAACGTCGGCGACAACGTCGGCGACGTCGCCGGTATGGGTGCTGACCTTTTCGAAAGCTACAGTGGTTCCATCATTGCGGCTGCCGCTCTGGGGGCAAGCCTTGGACAGAACTCTCTCGCATTCATCGGCCTTCCGTTCCTGGTTGCGGCCGTGGGTGTTGTGGCTTCCCTGTTCGGTATCTACATGGTGATTGGTGGTGATGACTCCATCAAGCTGCCGGAAGGCCTTGCAAAGCATGTCGACAAGTACGTCCATAAGATCGACGAGAAGGCGAGCCTTGAAGATCTCCTTCACGCGCTGCGTCGCTCGGTTTGGGGTGCTTCCGTTGTCATCCTGGGTCTTTCGCTGGTCGCTGTCATTCTGGCCGGCGTCAGCTTCAACTACTGGCTGGTGATTCTGGTCGGACTGGTTGCAGGGAACGGTATCGCCTATGTGACCGAGTACTACACCTCCTACACCGAGAAACCGACGCAGTCGATTGCAAAGGCGTGCCAGACGGGTGCAGCGACCACCATCATCCAGGGCACCGCCGTGGGCATGATGAGTACGCTGGGTCCGGTTCTGATCACAGCCGTTGCGATCCTTCTGAGCATCTGGCTGGGGATCAAGGCGGATGGCAGCATCACCGCAGGTCTCTACGGTGTGGCTCTGGCTGGCGTTGGCATGCTGAGCACCCTGGGTGTGACGCTGGCAACTGATGCCTATGGTCCGGTCGCTGACAACGCGGGCGGTATCGCCGAAATGAGTCACCTTCCGAAGGAAGTTCGTCATCGGACGGATGCCCTCGACAGCTTGGGTAACACCACGGCTGCGACCGGTAAGGGCTTCGCGATCGGTTCTGCGGTTTTGACCGCGCTGGCTCTTCTGGCGGCTTACGTGACTGCCGCAAAGGTTGAGTCACTGAATCTTCTCAGCCCGACCATGCTGCCCGGTATCCTGATCGGCGCCATGCTGCCTTACTTCTTCTCTGCGCTGACCATGACCGCAGTAGGTAAGGCTGCATTTGACATCGTTCTCGAAGTCCGTCGTCAGTTCAAGGAAATTCCTGGCCTGATGGAAGGAACCGGCAAGCCTGACTACCGTGCCTGCGTGGGTATCAGTACGGAAGGTGCACTGCGTGAAATGATTCTGCCGGGTGCTCTGGCGGTCATCGTTCCGATCGCGGTAGGTTTCGTTCTTGGCAAGGAAGCACTGGCGGGTCTTCTCGTCGGCACCACCGCTTCCGGCTTCCTGCTGGCGGTCATGATGGCCAATGCCGGCGGCGCATGGGACAACGCCAAGAAGTGGATCGAAACTGGCGAATACGGTGGCAAGGGCTCTGATGCCCACAAGGCTGCCGTTGTCGGTGACACCGTGGGCGATCCCTTCAAGGACACCAGCGGTCCTTCGCTGAACATCCTGATCAAGCTGATGAGTATCGTCAGTCTGGTGTTCGCATCCGCCTTTGGTAACGGTTGGTTCTCTTTCTAAGAGCGCCGAACCTTGCCAGTGGCTATCCGATGGATGGTCACTGGCCCCCAGAAATCTCCCGGTCCCTCGCAAGGGGTATCGGGAATTTCTTTTTTTGACCCCTGATTCGTGTTCGAGAGTGACCTCATGTCCAGCGACGTTCCATCCAGAAAATACTATCTTGAGCCTTATCGCGACTATCGCAACGACAGCCTGCGTTCAGGTGTGGGCTTTGTCGAGGAAGAGATTCGTGTGGATACGGCCAAGCATTACGATGATTGCTACTGGGACTATCGCACGGCCTGGTTTGATAATGAAAATCTCGCACTCCACTACGGCTATTGGGAAGAGGGCATCAAGACACACAGTCAGGCGTTATTGAACAAGAACCGGATCATGGCCGATGTGGCCGGTATCAAACCGGGTTCTTATGTTCTGGATGCGGGCTGTGGGATCGGAGGCAGTTCCATCTGGCTTGCAAAGCACCGGGGTTGCCGGGCGAAGGGCATTACGGTCAGCGCCGATCAGGTTCGCCATGCCCAACGAAATGCCCGCCGCCATGGGGTGTCGGAGCAGGTGGACTTTGAGGTTTCCGATTTCCTGAAGACCCCATTTCCTGATGAAACTTTCGATGTGGTTTGGGCCGTTGAAAGCAGTTGCTACGCGGTCGATAAGCGCGATTTCTTTCGTGAGGCCTTCAGGGTGCTTAAAAAAGGCGGAACGCTGATTGCCTGTGATGGCTATGCAACACGTCGTGACTTCGATGAGGTGGAGTGGCAGGCGGTCATGGATTGCCTCAATGGTTGGGCCGTTCCCAATCTTTCAACCGCCGAGGAGTTTGAGGCAGGAATGCAAGAGTGCGGTTTCACCGACATCGGAATCACCGAGGCAACCAAGGAAACCATGCCCTCGGCCCGAAGGATGTACCTGACGGCGCTCTGGACCTACCCCATGCAGGTCATGATGCAGACCCTTGGACTTCGCAAAAAAGCCCAGACGGCCAATTTCAAGGTGGCGCTGGCGCAGTGGAAGGTCTTCGACGGCGGCTTGGTTCGTTATTGCCTCTTCAGGGGCACAAAGCCCCTGTAAGGGAGAAGACCCAGGCGACTCTGAGCGTCAGAGCAGCTTGGCGTAGCGGAGGCGATTGGCATTGGTGACCACGGTCACGGAAGACATCGCCATCGCGGCGCCTGCAATCATGGGATTCAAAAGAATGCCGAAGAGGGGATAGAGAAGCCCTGCGGCTACCGGAATGGCAAGAACGTTATAGATAAACGCGCCAATCAGGTTCTGTTCGATGTTCCGGACCGTCGCTCGGGATAGTGCAATGGATTCGGCGACCTTCGAGAGGGAGCCGCCCATCAGGACGATGTCGGCACTCTCGATGGCAATATCGGTTCCGGTGCCAATGGCAAAGCCCACGTTGGCCTGCGCCAAAGCAGGCGCATCATTGATGCCATCGCCGACCATGCCGACCGACTCGCCAATCACCTGCAAGGACTTGACCACGGTCGCCTTGTCGCTGGGAAGGACCTGAGCCCTGATTTCCTCGATGCCGACTTCCTCGGCAATGGCCTTTGCCGTCACCTCATTATCACCGGTCAGCATCACCAGTCGAATGCCAAGGCTCTTGAGCTTTTGGATGGCTTCACGGGAGTCAGGTTTCAAGGGATCGGCAATCGCAAGAATGCCGACGGCTTTCCCGCCGGCGGCCAGAACCACCGGAGTCTGTCCTTTCCGCCCCAGATTTTCGAGGCGCTCAGAAAGCCCTGAGATATCGACCTGCTCGCGCTCCATCAAAGGAAGATTCCCCAACAAGACGTCTTCCTCGCCAATGGCTCCCCGAATCCCGAGGCCTGATAGGGCCATGAAGCGCGAAAGGGAGAGGTCTTCAAGGTTTCTCTCTTTGGCGGCCTCACGGATGGCGGCAGCCAACGGGTGTTCGGAACCCGACTCCAGGGTGGATGCCCACTGGAGCACTTTTGCCTCATCCCAATCCGAAAGGCATTCGATGACCGCAAGTTTGGGTTTGCCTTGCGTGATGGTTCCCGTCTTGTCGAGGATGATCGTGTTGAGCTTGCCGGCCGATTGAAGCGCATCCCCCTTGCGAATCAGGATGCCTTCCTGAGCCGCACGACCGACGGCCACCATGACCGAAATGGGGGTGGCAAGACCCAAGGCGCAGGGGCAGGCGATGACCAGAACGGTCATGGCAGTGACAAAGGCATAGCCGATGGAGGGATCTGGCCCAAAGATCCACCAGATCAGCAGGGTGAAAAGAGAGATCGAGATCACGATCGGCACAAAAACAGCTGCGATCTTGTCAACCAGTCGGGCAATTTCGGGTTTGGTGGACTGGGCGTCCTTGACGCTCTGGATGATCTGGGCGAGGGCCGTATCCCTCCCGATTCGAACGGCACGGAAAAGAAACGTACCGCTCTGGTTCACGGTTCCGCAAGTCACCGTGTCTCCCGCTCGTTTGGTGACGGGAAGAGCCTCACCGGTCAGCATGGATTCGTCGATGCTGGATTCGCCTTCGATGACCTCGCCATCCACCGGGATTTTTTCGCCCGGACGGACTCTGAGCGTTTCATCCAAGCCCACATCACTGATCGGAATATCCATCTCGACCCCTTCCCGAATGACGCGAGCGGTTCTGGGCTGTAGGCCGATGAGTTGTCGGATCGCGGCCGAACTCTTGCCACGGGCACGGGTTTCAAGTGCGCCCCCAAGGTTGATGAAGGCAAGAACGGTCACCGCCGCTTCAAAATACGCATGTCGGCTCATGGGGGGAAGGCCATGCGCAAAGAAAATGGCAACGGTCGAATAGACCCAGGCGGCTCCCGTTCCGAGGGCGACCAGTGTGTCCATGTTGGCCTGCCGATGCTCCCAGCTTTTGATGGCGCCCCGATAAAAATGACCACCGGAATACTGCATGATCCTCAGGGTCAGATAGGACACGACCACCCAGAATGCCGCAGGGAATCCCCGCGAAGCCACAATGGAAAGAATTGCGTAAACACCGGCAAAACTGAGCGCGAGGGCAATCGCGAGATCACGATCCAAGGTTCGGGTATTGACGATGTTCTTGAGCGCGCGAATGAATCGGCCATCGCCATAGCGCATGCCCTGGAAAGCAAAATAGGCGCCGACAAGCCAAAGGGCCCCATCACGGGTACCCCCGAGGTGAGGCAAATATCCCAGGTGATCCAAAATCATCAGCGGGGCGCCAAGAGAGGCGGCCACGGCTGCTTTCTTAAGAAGATCCCGAGAATGCGCCTCCTCCAGGGCTTCCTGTTCGCTTGGATCCTCGAGTTCCTCCATGACTGCGGCCGGGTAGCCGGCCTCATCGAGCATCCTCTTGAGAACCTCAGGGTCTACATGGCCCTCGACCTTGGCGGAATGATCGGCAAAATTCACGGAAGCCTTTTCGACCCCGGGAACGGCGCGGAGGGCCGTTTCGACGGATTCGACACAGCCTGCGCAACGCATGCCGGAAATTGAGAGACGGAGGGCAGGAGACGTGTCTTCAGCGATCGCATTCATGGGCGGGACCTTGGTGAGAGGGGTTCGCAGGGGGATATGCGCGAACTATAACAAAAGTGCTCGTTCCCAGCGGGGGGGGCGGCAGGAGCTGCTTAGGCGATGCCGGGCAGGAAGGGAACGAAGCTGACCGGCTCGATTTCTTCGACTTCAAAGCCGACTTCCGATCGAATGACTCGGTTCAGGATCTGGGTCCGGCCTTGGCCGACCGGAATGATCATGATACTACGCCGACCCATCTGCGCTAGGAGCGCCTCAGGGATTTCGCTAGGGGCTGCCGCCGCCAGAATGGCATCGTAGGGGGCATATTCTTCCCAGCCCCAGCCGCCGTCACTGTGCTTCAGGCGAACGTTACGGAGATTAAGATCCTGAAGACAGCGTCGAGCGCGTTGTTGGAGAGGATAGATTCGCTCCACAGAGTAAACGGTCTTGGCCAATTGCGCGAGGATGGCGGTCTGATAGCCGGACCCCGTCCCGACTTCCAGCACTTTTCCGGGGGTGCCGCGCTCCAAAAGCAGCTCTGTCATTCGGGCGACGATGTAGGGTTGCGAAATCGTCTGATTAAAGCCAATCGGAAGGGCCGTGTCCTCATAGGCGCGGCTCGCCAGAGCCTCTTCGATAAAAAGGTGGCGCGGCGTATCCAGCATGACCCTCAAGACGTCGGGGTTTTGAATTCCCTGTTCGCGAAGGCGGGCGACCATGCGTTCGCGCGTCCGGCGCGACGTCATGCCGATTCCTTCGTGATGCTGTTTCATGAGTCCAGGTCGCCCTCAAGCCATCCCGCCAGCTGATCGAGGCGGTCGTAGCGGGTCAGGTCAATTTGTAGCGGCGTGACAGAGACATAGCCTTCGCGGATGGCGTGAAAATCAGTGCCTGGGCCGGCGTCCTGTTCTGATCCTGCGGCGCCTACCCAGAAAAGCTCTCTTCCCCTTGGGTCTTCACCGCGGATGACCGGCTCTGCGCGGTGGCGTTGTCCTAGCCGGCAGGATTTGAAGCCTTTGATTTTTTCCCACGGAAGATCCGGAATGTTCACGTTCAAAATGGTGTCAGCCGGGAGGGGGTAGCGGCGGATCCGATCGAGGAGCGCTACCGCCACCCGCCCGGCGCTTTCAAAATGCGTCGGGTTGTGATTATGGGAGGCCAGTGAGAGGGCGACGGCGGGCAGACCCAGAAAACGCCCTTCGGTTGCTGCCGCCACCGTTCCCGAATAAATGACATCGTCTCCGAGATTGGCGCCGTGATTGATGCCGGCAAAAACCATATCGGGCTCACGATCAAGAAGGCCTGTAATGGCGAGGTGGACGCAGTCGGTTGGCGTCCCATTGACCTTGATAAAGCCGTTCTCTGCTCGGCTGACCCTTAAGGGAACTTCCAGCGTCAGGGAGTTGCTGGCGCCACTTCGGTTGGATTCAGGGGCGACGACCGTCGTTTCGACGTGTTCGCTCAGAAAACGGTCCAGAACCTTAAGACCTTCGGCAGAATAACCGTCATCATTGCTGAGCAATATGTGCATGAATTCCCTCGCAGAAGCCTTAATTCTACACCAGAAGAGGTCGGAAACTGCCTTGTTGAGGCGCTTTGAGGTGTTCAGTCCCCAAGATATGATGAAACCCGATTCGGGGCTTTGATGCCCTCATCCCCTTGGTTCTTGAGAGCAAAACGACATGACGCGGTTACAGGCGGTTTTGGCATCCATTGATGCTGCAAATGGCGAGGATCCCTCCCTGGTCAATGTGGAAGGGCGTTCCGTGGCCCGCGAACTTCTCTATGGCCAGCGCATGTCGGGTTGGCTTAGCCGTCTCGAGCCAGAAGCCTCAGAGGTCCTTCAGGTTGCGGCCAGAGGTCAGCATATTCGACGCTGGGTGATACCCAGGTCCGATTATCCGATGGACCGGGCGGGGTATCTCAAATGGCGAACCACCCTCTATCGTTTTCATGCGGATCAGCTGGAACCCTTGATGCAGGAAGGGGGCTATCCTGATATGGATATTCAGCGGATGAGGGGGCTGGTCGAAAAGAGAGGTATCAAATCCAATCCAGAGGCCCAGACTCTCGAAGATGTGATTTGTCTTGTGTTTCTGGAGTTCTATTTTGATGACTTTCGAGGTCGCCACGAGCGATCCAAAGTGGTTGATATTGTCCGAAAGACCTGGGGCAAGATGTCGGATCGAGGGCAGGGCTTTGCCCTTCAGTTGCCGCTGGATTCCGAAGCGCTTTCGGTTGTGAAAGAGGCGTTGGGTGTGTGAAGTGCTTCTTTTTTATGTTCCGAACGTCGTTCGGATCAAAAGATCAAACCAATCCATGGCCTGCCTGAACTCCTCCTGCTGATCGCTTTCCGGAGAGGACTCTGCAAGCGAGAGCGCCTCCAGTGGGCCCCCGTTTTGAATCCCATAGACACCGGTCACCGAGATAGCCCTCTCGGGAGAGATCAGGCTGTAGCAGTGATTAATCAGTCGAGGCTCAGGTGGCTGCGAGTCCAGGAGGGAGAGGGCGATGGCCAGGGCACAGGCGCGGGCCTCGGTTTGCGCTGCGAAGGCTGATTTTGGAACGGGTCCGAAGCTTGCGGCATCCCCGATCACATGGATGAAGGGACTCTTGAGTGATTGGAAAGTGATCGGATCGACGGGGCACCAACCGGTTTCGTCAGTCAGTCCCAGGACTTCGGCAAGCTTGCCGGCCTTTTGAGGCGGGATGACATTCAGGACATCTGGCTGATAACGGTTGAAAGCCGTTCTGACCTCCCGCCGGCCAACATCGATATGGTCTATTCCGCCCTCGGTTTCATAGGAAATCCACTCCACCATTCCGGGATAGAGTGAAGCCCAGGCGGCCCTGAATCCTTTCTCTTTGGAAAACTTGGTCTTGGCGTCAAGAATCAGCACCTTCGCTCTTGGGTTGACCTGTTTCAGTCGAGCAGCAATCAAAGAGGCCCGCTCATAGGGCCCGGGGGGACAGCGATACGGATTGCCTGGCACCGTCATCATGAAGAGCCCGCCTTCAGGCAGCGCGGCCAGTTGGTCTTTTAGGCGGAGTGTCTGAGTCCCTGCCTGCCAGGCGTGGGGGACGATCAGGCTTTGGGGTTGGCCGTAGCCTTCAATCTTTTCCCAGCGAAAATCAATACCGGGGGCCGCGATCAGTCGGTCAAAGCCGATCCGGGTGCCGCTTTCAAGTTGCAGGTATCGCCGATGGGGATCCATCCCCGTGATGGTTCCCTGAAGGAACTTGATCCCCTTTCGCATCAACCCTTGAGCGGGGTGATGGATCAGGGTCTCCATGGGTTTGAAACCGGCAATGACCTGATTCGAGCCTGGACACCTCACATACTGTGCATGTTGATCGATCACCGTGATATCGATCGCCGGCGCTAACTCCTTGAGTGCCTGTGCAGAATTCAGGCCTGCAAAGCCCCCACCGGCGACAATGATGCGAGGGACTCCGCGGGATGCTGAAAGGGGGGCTGACCGCAGCATCCCCATGGCGGCAATGCCCGGCGCCCACTTCATGAAGTTGCGTCGTGAAAGCTTCATGGGCGCGACCCCTTGGCTAGAAAGTCCGCCATCAGTCTGATTTCCTCGGGGCTGTAGCCGCGTGCAATGCGATGCATGACGGATGCGGATTGCTCCTCGCGAAGGTAAGCCTCAAATCGCAAAATGAAGGTTGGGCGATCCAGTGTTCTCAAGGGGGGAAGGCTGCCCTGGCCCTCATACCGTTCCCCATGGCAGCCAAGACAACCCACGGACAGAGCGCGCGCTTTCTCGAGACCCGGCGAAGTCCCTGCAAGAGCCGGGAGGCACAAAGTAATTAAAGCGACAGCCAGCAGGCCTTTTTTTTCCATCTGAGCGGTTGGGTCTTGCATTAATCTATATTTATCAGTGGGTTAGGCGTCATAAATATGGTGCGACAAATTGTCGCGATTTTTGTTGACATCGAATAAACGTCTGCATAGACTTCGCATCCCACCCCTTGGATTAGGGGTGCCTTCAAGGTCAACTGCCCTGATAGGAGAGGTTTCACGGACGATGTTAAACAAAACGTTTGGGGGTGAAACCGCCCTCATCCATCACTGAGGTAAATACTATGGCAGTTACAACCGCTGGAGTAGAAGCAGCAGATCGCCCGCTTCTCGACAAGGGCTGGATGACTTTCGCATTCGGCATTTATTTTGTTTTCTATATGTGGGTACGCTGGTATGAAGGCGTCTACGGCTGGGCAGCGGGTCTTGACTCATTCGCTCCTGAGTTCGAAACCTACTGGATGAACTTCCTGTACACCGAAATCGTCCTGGAAGTCACCACCGCCTCCATCCTGTGGGGTTACATCTGGAAGACCCGCGATCGCAACCTGGCAGCTCTGGCTCCGCGTTGTGAACTGCGTCGCAACATGACCCACCTTGTATGGCTCTTCGCTTACGCGAACGCTATCTACTGGGGTGCTTCCTACTTCACCGAACAGGACGGTACCTGGCATCAGACGATCGTTCGTGACACGGACTTCACCCCGTCTCACATCATCGAGTTCTATCTGAGCTACCCGATCTACATCATCACCGGTTTCGGCTCGTTCCTGTACGCAAAGACCCGTCTGCCTTTCTTCGCAGATGGTCTTTCACTGCCCTACCTCGTGACTGTTGTTGGTCCGTTCATGATTCTTCCGAACGTCGGCCTGAACGAGTGGGGTCACACCTTCTGGTTCATGGAAGAGCTGTTCGTAGCGCCGCTGCACTACGGCTTCGTCTTCTTCGGCTGGCTGGCTCTGGCGATCGCCGGTGTCCTCCTTCAGGTCTTCGCCTCTTTCGGCAACCTGATTGGCAACACCGTTTGTGAAGCCGTTGATCAGGGCCTCATCGCGAAGTAAGCAAATCCAGGATCGCATCTTCGGAGTCAAATCCGGGGATGCGAAACCGGAAAAACTAGTCCGGGCGGCGGGCAACCGTCGCCTCGGGCCATAATAAAAACCTTTGGAGGTAAAACATGAGTGCACTTAACTCAGCGGTTCGGTCACACGCCGAAGCTGTGCAGGTCTCAAGGACGATTGACTACATCGGTCTGTTCGTCTTCTTCTTCGTGGTTTGCGGTTCTTACCACATCCACGCCATGCTCACCATGGGTGACTGGGACTTCTGGTCAGACTGGAAGGATCGTCGTCTGTGGGTTACCGTAACCCCGAT
>JBILGU010000010.1:0-102891 GCA_044350805.1 Methylococcaceae bacterium | reverse complement strand
AAGGGAGCAATTCCGAGGATCTGTCAGGGGCCCGATGAAGCGCGAACCGAGAGCCTAAAATCGTCCAAGATCATGCCAACTAAGGCATGGAAGCCGAGGGCGGAATGATAGGCGCGGATTCCAAAGACACCTTCCTAAAAATTAGGACACTATCGTGTCCGCGCTATTCATCCCCTCCCTAAACGACGAGGCTTTTCGCGCATCAAGGTAAAGAAACCCTCGAGATCTTCCACGAGGTCGGTGGTTACTACATGTCCGCCGTTGGGACTCTTTATGCCGTTATCCTCGGCCTTGTGGTCGTCGATGCCAGAACCCGATCGTGAGAATATTCGAGAGACCATTCGGTCTTATACCGCCAAAACCCTGGATCAGGGGTGGAAGCATATGGCATCGGGCGAGGCCGATCGGGAAGGACTAACACTCTTTCGACAACTGATGAGGGAAATCCGGGAGATTGAACCGCAGACGGAAAATCAAAAGGCGCTTTAAGCCACGATGCTGACTTCCTTTATCAACGCCGGGGAAAGCCGCAGGGGGCGACTAAACTTTGCTGTTTACGACATCCCCAATTTGGAGTGGTTTTCGCTGATTGTAGGCGGCATCATTACGATTGCATTCACGATGTTCTTTTCCATTGAACATCTCGTTGGCCAAGCCATCATGACCGCGATGGTCACTTTTATTGTCTCGCTCAACCTTTACCTTGCGTTTCTTTTTACGACGCCTTATTCCGGAGATGTCAAAGTACCCAAGGACGCCCTCTTGAGCTTGCAGCGCATCATTCAGGCTGACCCCTAACCTCGGCCGAACCCCCAATACAACAAAAGGGCCTTACGGCCCTTTTGTCTGGTTCATTTGAAACGCTAGAAGCGCTTACTCTCCAAGTTCCGCGGCCTTCATGCTGAGCCGCACGCGACCTTGGCGATCGATCTCGAGAACCTTGACCCGAACGATATCGCCTTCAGCCAGCTTGTCGCTAACTTTTTCGACGTGCTCGTCGGAAATCTGCGAGATGTGAACGAGACCGTCCTTGCCGGGCAGAACCGTGACAAATGCGCCAAAATCCATCAGGCGCGCAACACGCCCTTCATAGATCTTTCCAACCTCAACCTCGGCGGTGATCTGTTCAATCCGACGACGCGCTTCATCACCGGCTTCACGATCAACCGACGCGACCTTCACTAGGCCATCATCGGTGATATCGATGCTGGCACCGGTTTCCTCAGTGATCGAGCGGATGGTTGCGCCGCCCTTGCCGATCACGTCACGGATTTTGCTCGGATCAATGCTGAAACTGATGATACGGGGAGCGTAATCCGACATCTGCTCGCGGGGCGCAGAGAGCGCTTCAGCCATCTTCCCCAAAATGTGCAGTCGGCCTTTCTTAGCCTGCTGCAGCGCTTTACTCATGATTTCAGGCGTAATGCCATCGATCTTGATATCCATCTGGAGCGCCGTGATTCCATCTTCAGATCCGGCAACCTTGAAGTCCATATCACCGAGGTGATCTTCATCGCCCATGATGTCGGAGAGAATCGCAAAAGAATCGCCTTCCTTAATCAGACCCATCGCGATTCCTGCCACAGGTGCCAGCGTCGGAACACCGGCATCCATGAGTGCAAGGCTTGAACCGCACACCGATGCCATCGAACTGGAACCATTGGATTCGGTGATTTCAGAGACCACGCGAATCACGTAGGGAAATTCTTCCTGATCAGGCATGACCGCCTGAACGCCGCGCTTAGCGAGGCGGCCGTGGCCCACTTCCCGACGCTTCGGGGAACCCATCATGCCGATTTCGCCCACACAGTAGGGAGGGAAGTTGTAATGGAAGAGGAACGTTTCCTTGTATTCGCCCTCGATGGCATCAATCACCTGTGCATCGCGGCCAGTACCCAAGGTTGCTACAACCAATGCCTGAGTCTCGCCCCGGGTGAACAACGCAGAACCATGGGTTCGCGGCAACACACCCGTCCGGATAGTGATCGGACGGACGGTTTCCAGATCACGTCCGTCGATGCGCTTGGCGTCATTGAGAATCATGGCGCGAACCGTGTTGTACTCAAGATCTTCAATCAGCGCCTTCACAGCCTTCGCGGCGTATTGTCCGTCTGCACTGAGCTTTTCGACGACGGCAGTCCGCGCCTGCTTAACAGCCTGTTGACGAGCCTGCTTGTCGGCAATCTGGTAGGCCGCGGAAACTGCTGCCCCAGCATTTTCCTTAACCAAAGATACGAGGGCCTCATCAGCACCCGTTGCTGTCCAATCCCATGCCTTGACACCGACTTCGGCCGCCAATTCGCGAATCGCATTGATTGCAGTCTGCATCTGCTCGTGGCCGAAAACGACGGCGCCCAGCATTTCCTCTTCAGACAACATGTCGGCTTCAGACTCGACCATCAGAACGGCGTTTTGCGTACCGGCCACAACCAGATCCAGCAGGGAGTCGTCCAACTGGCTAGCCGTAGGGTTGAGCACGTACTTTTCATCGATAAAGCCGACACGACAGGCGCCGATCGGCCCCTTGAAAGGCATACCTGAAAGCGTCAGAGCAGCCGAGGCGCCAATCAGCGCCGCAATGTCCGGATCCACTTCAGGATTGAGGGACATCACCGTCGCGGTGATTTGAACATCGTTATTGAATCCTTCCGGAAACAGTGGCCGAACAGGACGGTCAATCAGTCGAGCCGTCAAGGTTTCCTTTTCAGAGGGACGCCCTTCTCTCTTGAAGAAGCCACCCGGAATCTTTCCAGCCGCATACGCCTTTTCCTGATAGTCCAC
The DNA here is from genome assembly GCA_044350805.1 of Methylococcaceae bacterium. Taxonomy (GTDB): domain Bacteria; phylum Pseudomonadota; class Gammaproteobacteria; order Methylococcales; family Methylococcaceae; genus UBA6136. The sequence goes on along the minus strand of JBILGU010000010.1, from coordinate 100,110 downwards.
GCGAAGCGGGAAGAAATCAGTGTCAGGAGAGGCTTCCCGCTTGCCAACGGCGGTGACAAGAACCACCGTACCAGCCAAATCGACCATCACGGCTGCATCAGCCTGACGGGCGATCTCACCGGTTTCGAGCGTAACCAGATGCTCGCCGTACTTGAATTGTTTCCGGATTGGATTCACAGCAATACCTTCGATGTTACGAATTAGCGACGCAGACCCAGTCTCTCGATAAGGCTCTTGTAACGATCGACGTCCTTGCTCTTGAGATAATCAAGAAGCTTACGGCGCTGATTAACCAGGCGAAGCAGACCACGACGTGAGTGGTGATCCTTCTTGTTCTCAACAAAATGGGGGGTCAGGTGGTTAATGCGAGCAGTCAGCAACGCAACCTGAACTTCCGGTGAACCGGTGTCATTGGCAGCGAGCTGAAAGTCCTTAACAACAACGCTCTTATCAGCAGCGGTATACGACATAGAAATACGACTCCTAAAACTGGGGCATCTGGTAAACAAGACATTTTACCGAGGATCAGCCCTAATAATCAAATCCAACCCAAAAATCCTCAATTCTGCGCGACCTCATCCTGGCCGAGGTTCGCCATTCGCCTAGGCCCAATTCGCCCAGGCTCAAGAACTTCGCCCAACCCCATGAAACCTGCAATCCCGTAGATCCGAACCCAGCCGGAATCAGGCCCCGCTTCGACAGTAAAGGGATTACCAAATCCAGCTGTCTTGGTCGCCGCAACATCCAAATAGACTGCAGGAAAGTGTGATACCAGAGCATCCGGCGGCAAAAGGCGCGCCTCCCGTGCATCAGTCATTAGCGACTCCAGCGCCTCAATAGTGATCGCGTTCTGGATCATGCAGTCGGCGACCTGGGTTCGCCTCAAAATCTCAACATGCCCCCCGGTTCCAAGCGCACGCCCCAGATCCTGTGCATAGGAGCGTATGTAGGTCCCTTTGGAGCAAAGCACATCCAGATCAATCCAATCGGGGCCAAAACCTTCGACGTTGGCTTTGTGGATTGTCACGGGTCGCGACTCTCGTTCGATCTCGATGCCCTTTCGAGCCAGATCATAGAGTCGCTGGCCCTGATGTTTCAGCGCCGAATACATGGGAGGCACCTGCAGAATATCGCCTCGCAGGGGATTGAGGGCCGTTTCAATTAGATTCAAGGAGAGAGACGGGATCGGAAATGACCCGATGATCGCCCCTTCAAGGTCCGCGGTATCGGTTTCTGCACCCAATCGGATGCGGACACTGTAACGTTTATCGCTATTGAGAAGATGCGAGGAGAACTTGGTTGCCTCACCAAGACACACCGGAAGAAGGCCACTGGCAAGGGGATCAAGGCTACCTGTATGGCCTGCTTTTTTGGCTCCAAAGAGCCAACGCACCTTTTGCAAGGCTCCGTTTGATGACAATCCTGTCGGCTTGTCCAACAGAAAAACGCCACTGATGTGGCGAAATGGCTTACGCGAAGAAGTCATTCCCCTGAGGAATCGCTGGAGCTTTCTTGCTCGTCAGAATTCAGGTCTTTCAGTAGTGTATCCATCTGCATCCCCCGCATGATGGAATCATCAAAGACAAAACGCAGCTCAGGTAGGTTGCGAATCCGGATTCTCCGACCTAATTGATGACGCAACTCAGGACCCGACTCTGCTAATCGCTTAACGCACTGTGCATCCGTCAACTGAGCTCCGAGAAAACTGACATAGAGCTTTGCGACAGATAAATCGCGAGTCAACTCGACGTCACTCAGCGTGACCATGCCAAGGTCTGGATCCTTAATCTGAGTTCGAATCAACTCCGCAATCTCGCGCTGCATTTGAGATGCAACGCGATCACTGCGGTGAAACTCTCTAGGCATCAGTGCGGTACCTGAACCCGCTCGAAGACTTCGATCTGGTCACCGACCTTGATCTCGTTGTAGTTCTTGACGCCCATGCCGCATTCCATTCCAGCCTTGACCTCAGCGACGTCATCCTTGAAGCGACGCAGGGAATCGAGCTGTCCTTCGAAAATCACCACATTGTCTCGAAGAACACGGATGGGGAGATTGCGCTTGACGAAGCCCTCGGTCACCATGCAACCAGCAATCGCGCCGAACTTCGGGTGACGGAACACATCCCTGACCTCTGCATTTCCGACGATCTGCTCTCTGAACTCAGGCTCAAGCATACCCTTCAGGGATTTCTTAATCTCGTCGATCGCCTCGTAAATGATGCTGTAGTAGTGAAGATCGATGCCACGCTCCTCGATGAGTTTGCGGGCACCGCCATCAGCACGGACGTTGAAACCGATAATGATCGCACTGGACGCCAGGGCGAGGTTTGCATCGGATTCGCTAATACCGCCAACGCCACCACCAATGATCTTGACCTTGACCTTTTCAGTAGAAAGGTCAGTCAACGATCCTCGCAACGCCTCAAGACTACCCTGAACATCCGCCTTGATGATGATATTCAGATCCAGAGAACCCGTACTGCTTTCCATGCGGGCAAAAACATTCTCCAGCTTGAGCGCTTGCTGCTCAGCCAACTTGGCTGTGCGAAGCTTTTCCTCACGCTGGGTCGCAATTTCACGCGCCTTGCGCTCGTCGGCAACCACGATGAACTCATCACCCGCCTTAGGCGCACCAGACAAACCGAGGACTTCGACAGGACACGATGGCCCTGCGTCCTTGAGCGGCTTGCCGTTTTCATTGAACATCGCGCGGACTCGACCAAACTCCATGCCGCAAAGCAGGAAATCACCTTTCTTGAGATGGCCCTGCTGAATCAGGATATCCGCCACTGGCCCACGGCCCTTCTCAAGCTTGGACTCGAGAACCACGCCGGTTGCAGGAATGTCGCGTGCCGCCTTGAGCTCAAGGACCTCGGCCTGAAGCAGAATGGCATCCAGAAGCCCGTCGATGCCTTGACCCGTTTTGGCTGAAACCTCGACAAACTGACAATCACCACCCCACTCTTCAGGAATGACGTTGAAATTGGTCAATTCTTGTTTGACCTTCTCAGGATCGGCCTCGGGTTTATCGACCTTGTTTACCGCAACCACCATGGGGACTCCGGCCGCACGGGAATGGTCGATGGCTTCTCGCGTCTGGGGCATCACGCCATCATCCGCGGCCACGACCAACACTACGATATCTGTTGCCTGGGCTCCACGTGCTCTCATCGCGGTAAAAGCGGCATGGCCCGGCGTATCGAGGAAGGTCACGGTGCCATGCGCTGTTTTGACCTGATAGGCACCGATGTGCTGCGTAATTCCACCCGCCTCGCCAGCAGCAACCCGACTTTTTCTAATGTAGTCGAGCAGGGAGGTTTTACCGTGGTCAACATGACCCATGATTGTGACAACCGGCGCTCGTGGCGACTGTTCTGCCTGTGACGCTAGATTCAGGGTTGCCTCAATTTCGGCTTCCAGAACATCTTCCACCTGAAGGACTGCCGTATGCCCCATTTCCTCGATCACCAGCACAGCGGTATCCTGATCAAGGATCTGATTAATGGTCGCCATGACACCCATTTTCATCAGTGTCTTGATCACTTCGGTCGCCTTGACCGACATTCTTGCGGCAAGATCAGATACCGTAATCGACTGAGGCAAAGCCACTTCGCGAACCACAGGACCTGTGGGTCTTTCAAAGCCATGCTTTGACTCAGGCATGACCGCCTGACGGCCCGGCTTAACCTTTTTCTTGATCTTCTGCTTTGATCTCAGACTGTCGATGCTCGCGCCATCTTCGATGGACCGCTCGCGTTCCTTCTTTTTGCCGCGTCGATCATCATCATCGGATCTGCTGAGCGTCTCAGCAGGGGGGATGGGCTTGGGACGCTCCGGAGCAGCCAAGACGGGCTCAGGGAGAATCTCAGGCTCGATGATTTCGGGCAATTCAATTTCTGCTTCGGGAGATGGCTCCTCAATCTCGCTGCGACGAGGCTGCCCCTGATTTTTCAGGGCATCTTGTTGCTCGCGGGCAATGCGTTCGATCTCTTCACGACGAAGACGTTCAATCTCCTCAGCCTTCCGCTCTTCTTCTTCCTGACGGGCCTTTTTCTGAAGCTCGGCCTCTACATCGCGACGCTGCTGCTCCTCGAGGGCCTGACGCGCCTGCTCCACCTCATGGCGCTGCTCACTGACATCTGGCAACTCACTGCGCTTGACGTAGGTCTTTTTCTTGCGGACTTCAACACTGATCGTTTTGGCGGCCTTGCCCGGGGTGGCCTTACCCATCTTGAGCTCGCTGACAGTCCTGCGCTGAAGGGTAACTCGCTTAGGACTAGAGAGATCTTCACCCTGTGACTTCCCATGGCTCTGACGAAGAAAGCCCAAGAACGCCATCTTCTCGGCGTCGCTCAGGAGTTCATCTGGACCCTGCTTCTCCAATCCGGCCTCGCTTAATTGGGACAGCAGGCGCTCTAACGGAATCCCGACCACATCCGCGAGTTGTCTTACAGTTAAATCGCTCATCTCTAGTCTCCCCTATTGCTTTACCGCTGGCTTCCTCAGGCGAACCAGGGGCGACGCGCCACCATGATCAACTGTCCGGCACGTTCTTCATTCATTCCGTCGATCTCAAGAAGCTCATCAATGGAGAGTTCCGCGAGGTCCTCCACGGAGACGATACCCTTGGCCCCAAGTTGCGATGCGGTCTCAGGGTCCATTCCCTCCATCTCGAGCAACTCCTGACTGGGCGCCGAACCATCAAGCTTTTCCTCCGAGGCAATAGCCTTGATCAGGAGGCTATCGCGCGCCCGGTTGCGGAGCTCTTCAACCAGCTCCTCATCAAACTCTTCAATCTGTTGAAGTTCCTTTTCAGGAACATAGGCCAACTCCTCGACCGTTGAGAATCCTTCCCGAACGAGAATTTCAGCAATGGATTCATCAACGCCAAGCTGATCGACAAACGACTGCATCAGCGTTTCGGTCTCACGCTCACTCTTCTCTTCAGCCTGGGTTTCGCTCATGACATTGAGTGTCCAGCCCGTCAGCTCTGATGCAAGACGAACGTTCTGACCTCCGCGACCAATAGCCATCGAAAGGTTTTCATCGCTGACAGCAATATCCATCGAATGGCGATCTTCATCCATTACGATGGAAACAATTTCTGCAGGCGACATGGCGTTGACGACAAATTGAGCTTCATTCTCGTTCCAGAGAATAATGTCGACGCGCTCACCTGCCAATTCGTTAGAAACCGCCTGAACTCTGGAACCCCTCATTCCCACGCAGGCGCCGACCGGGTCTAGCCGCGGATCATTGCTGCGCACGGCAATTTTGGCGCGAACGCCGGGGTCACGGGCTGCGCCGACAATTTCAATGACGGATTCGCTGACTTCGGGCACTTCCAGCTTGAAAAGCGCAACAATCAGATCCGGAGAGGTTCGCGTGACAAAAAGTTGGGGACCCCGGGACTCCTGACGCACTTCCTTCAGATAACCACGAAGACGATCTCCGGACCGAACGGCCTCACGCGGGATCATCTCCTCTCGAGGAATGAAGGCCTCGACGTTATTGCCAAGATCGAGGTAAACATTCCCGCGCTCCACGCGCTTGATGATACCGGTGACAAGCTCACCCACCCGGTCCTTGTAGGCTTCGACAATTTTACGGCGCTCGGCATCTCTGACCCGCTGCACGATGACCTGCTTTGCGGTCTGCGCCTCAATGCGACCAAATCCAATCGAGTCCATGGGCTCAGTCACGAAGCTTCCAACCTCAACAGCCCCAAAACGCTTTTGCGCATCTTCAATCGTGAGCTGGGTCTCGGGATTGAAGGGCTCTTCGACCGTGCCCTGATCATCTGCGACCACCGTCCAGCGACGGAAGGTATCGTAATCGCCGGTCTTCCGGTCGATGGTGACACAAGCATCAATTCGGCTCTCGTGACTTTTAACCGTAGCAATTCTGAGCGCGTCTTCAATCGCCGCGAACACGATTTCCTTCTCGATGTCCTTCTCATGGGAAAAGGCATCGACGACGAGCAGGATTTCTTTGTTTGCCATGAACTGATCCTTCCTAATTCCTTTACTTCACTTAATCAAATACGGGTGCCAACTTGGCCTTTTCGATCTGGCCAAAGGGAATCCGGTATTCCTTGCCATCTTCAAGAAGGAGGATATCGTCCCCCTCAATGGCAACGATCTGCCCCTTGAAGCGCCGCCGACCCTCCATGGGCCTTGAGATCTGCACTCTGGCGATCTGCCCCTTGAAGCGTTCAAAATGTTCGAGAGTGAACAAGGGTCGATCCATACCAGGGGAGGACACCTCCAACTGATAGCGACCCGGGATGGGATCTTCAACGTCAAGCACACCGCTGACCTGATAGCTGACCCTCGAACACTCCTCAAGACCCACCCCGTTGGGGTGATCAATGTACAACCTGAGTGAGCGCTGGTGGCCATCAAACTCGATGCCGACCAACTCAAAACCCATGCCTGTCACGACTGGCTCGAGAAGATCCAAAAGGCTCTTGCTGACCTTCATTGACGAATCACCAAAATCCCGAAAAAAAATGGGCACAAGGCCCATCATCATGTTCAAGTCCCTAGAAACCAAAATCGCCCCATTGGGGCGACGCTTCTGAGAAGTAGCGCCAAACTGCCACTGCCCAGATACTTTGGGTATCTTATCATGGGCCGGACCAATCGTCGACTCCTTTGATTTCCATATCCCATATTCGCAATGCCCCGAAAAGAGCCACAAAACCCAGCCGTTGAACCCAGCATGCGATTGGATAAGTGGCTGTGGGCTGCGCGTTTCTTCAAAACCAGACAGCAGGCGATAGAAGCCATCAACGGTGGCAAAGTTCACGTCAACGGTCAACGCACCAAGCCCGGCAAATCCATTAGCACAGGAACGCGACTTGTAATCACCAAAGAGCCCTATGCCTGGGAGATCGACGTCACAAGACTTGATCATCAAAGGCGCTCAGCCGAACTGGCTGCAACACTTTATGACGAACTTGCAGACAGCATTGCGAAGCGGGTAGTCGAGATTGAAAAACGTCGCGAAGAGCGCGAACAGGGCGGCGGGTTGGATCAACGCCCCAACAAACGAGAGCGGCGACTGATCCACCGGTTCAAGCGACTCGAGCCTTGAAATGTCGACAAGCGATCGCCGTACCTTCAGAATATACGGTTTTGACTGCAAGATCTCTCGCGCGCTCAGTCAATCATCCAGGGAGTACCGCAATGCACCAAGACAGCCATAAACTCATCCAAGATTATTATGCGGCCTTCAATGCAGGCAACATGGAGACTTTTCTGGGACTGCTGACTGATGATGTCGTCCACGACATCAACCAAGGTCAAAGAGAGTCTGGCAAGGCTGCCTTTCGTGCGTTCATGGATCGGATGAACCGCAACTATAAAGAACAACTCGTCGATATGGTGATTATGGCGAGCGAAGACGGAAAAAGAGCGGCAGCAGAATTTGTGGTCCTCGGCGAGTATCTGGTGACCGATGAGGGACTTCCGGAGGCTAAGGGCCAGAAGTACCGCCTTCCTGCAGGTGCATTCTTTGACATACGCGATGGCAAAGTCGCTCGAATCACCAACTACTATAACCTGGAAGATTGGATCGCTCAGGTCAGCGCCTGATCACCCACCATGTCGGGCACCCTCACGATCAAGCGAATCACCGGGAGCGACGGAACGCTAGAGTCACATCTCAAGGATCTGGCTCAACTGCGTATCGAAGTGTTTCGGGCGTTTCCCTACCTCTACGATGGCTCCCTTGATTATGAGATGAGCTATCTCGAGACCTATACGGCCTGCCCCGAGAGCATCGTCGTTCTTGTTCTTGACGGGGACCTTGTGGTTGGCGCAACAACCGGGCTGCCTCTGGACGCAGAAACGCCTGAGTTTCAAAAGCCCTTCATGGACGCAGGGTACGACCCATCCCGTATTTTCTACTGCGCAGAATCCGTGCTTTTGCCTGCATATCGGGGCAAAGGGGTCTACCCTAAATTCTTCGAGGAGCGTGAGGGGCATGCCCGCTCCATGGCGCGTTTTGATAGCTGCGCTTTCTGTTGTGTCGAGCGGCCTGAGAATCATCCCCTTCGACCTGAAGATTATGTCCCCCTAGACAGAATCTGGTCACGATTTGGCTATGAAAAGCATCCCGAACTGAGGACCTCCTACAGCTGGAAAGACGTCGATGAGACTCAGGAATCAGATAAACCGATGGTTTTCTGGCTCAAGTCGCTGAGGAGCGCCGCCTGATGTCAGGCCAATTCAAGATAGCCACAGCCCAATACCCTATTGGCTCGCCCGAGAGCTGGGCAGAGTATGAGAATAAGATCTCTGGCTGGGTGGAGGAGGCAGCCAAAGCCGGTGCAAAGCTTTTGGTCTTTCCGGAATATTTCTCGATGGAGTTGGTCCATCTGTTTGCTGAGCCCATCCGGAAATCACTGTCGTTACAACTGGAGTCTCTTCAGGCATTCTCATCCCCCTTCATTGAGCTCTTCGGCAAACTGGCTCTTAGCCATCAAGTTCATATCGTCGCAGGGACTTTTCCGATCCTGGATCGCGATGCTCTGTATCGGAATCGATGCTTCCTTTTTTTTCCTGACGGACGTCATGCGCATCAGGACAAAATCCAGATGACCCGTTTTGAGAATGAACAATGGAAGATCAGCCCTGGGAGCCACATTCGCACCTTTGACACCGAACTGGGTCGATTGGGCATCAATATCTGCTACGACAGCGAGTTTCCGATTCTCGCGCGCCGACAAGTGGAAGCCGGCGCTGACCTCATTGTCGTCCCCAGCTGCACTGACACCTTGGCAGGATACTGGCGCGTCAGAATCGGCTGTCAGGCACGCGCTCTTGAAAACCAATGCTATGTCGTGCAATCGCCGACCGTCGGCCAGGCACCCTGGTCCGAAGCGGTGGATATCAACATTGGTGCAGCCGCTGTTTACACGCCGGTCGATTATGGATTTCCCGATAACGGCGTTCTGAATGTCGGCGAACTGAATCAGCCGCAATGGGTCTATGCCGATATTGACCTTGCGAACATTGCTCACATTCGGAACCACGGCCAGGTCTTCAATCACAGGGATTGGCCCGCGCAATTTCGAAACCTTGATCGGTCTTAATCGGGTAAGAGTGCCCGGAACAAATATTCAATAGCCACCGCCATGTCACACAATGCCTCCAGCGTGGAAATCTTTGACACGACTTTGCGGGATGGAAGCCAGACTGCTGGCATCAATTACTCCGTCGAAGACAAGGTTCGTATCGCTGAACGTCTCGCCGAATTCGGCATCGGATGGATTGAGGGCGGATGGCCCGGCGCCAGCCCCAAAGACAGTGAATTTTTTAATCACCTCCGAAAGCGCGCATGGGATAAAAGCAAACTTATTGCCTTCGGTAGCATGGCACGGCCCGGAAAGCCGGCATCTGAAGATATCGGGCTCAAGCATTTGATTGACAGCGGGGCTGACGGCGCTTGCGTCTTCGGAAAGAGCTGGGATCTCCATGTCACAAAGGCTCTGGGAATCGATCTTCCCGAAAACCTGGACCTGGTTTCGGACTCCATTGCCTGGCTCAAGGAGCATCTCGAAACAGTTTTCTTTGATGCGGAACACTTTTTCGATGGTTTCAAGGACAATCCGTCTTATGCCCTTGAGGTTCTCAAGGCAGCACGCGCAGGAGGGGCAGACGCGCTGGTCCTCTGCGACACCAATGGTGGCAGCACCCCCCACGAAATCGCACAGGCCGTTATCACCGTCAAACAGACCTTTCCGGATGTCATGATCGGAATTCACGCCCACAATGACAGTGAATTGGCCGTCGCCAATTCCATTGAGGCAGTCCGATCCGGGGCTCGGATGGTTCAGGGAACCATCAACGGCATCGGGGAGCGTTGTGGCAATGCAAATCTGGTCTCCATCATCCCGACACTGATGCTCAAGATGGGCTTTGACTGCGGCATCGAGACCTCGCACCTGAGAAACCTATCGAGCCTCTCTCGTTTCGTTAACGAGATGGCTAATCGCTTGCCCTGGCAACATCAACCCTTTGTCGGCCTGAATGCCTTTGCACATAAGGGTGGAATCCATGCCTCGGCGGTCCAGAAGGACTCCAGACTTTACGAGCATATTGCGCCGGAAGTCGTTGGCAATGAGCGACTCATTCTGGTTTCCGATCAAGCAGGCAAAAGTACGGTCCAGATCAAGATGGCGGAAATGGGACTTGCGGTCGACGCAGACCCCAACGACCCCGCTCTGAGGATCGCAATCAATCGCGTGAAGGAACTGGAAAATCGAGGGTTTGCGTACGAAGGTGCAGAAGCCTCTTTCCAGCTTCTTCTTCTCAAGGCCATGGACCGATTCACCCCCTTCTTTGAACTCCAGTCCTTCCGTGTTCTGGACGAGAAGTTGAGTGAAGAGTTGGAACCCATATCGGAAGTGACATTGACCATTAAGGTCGGATCAAAAACGACGACGACCTCTGCCAAAGGAAATGGACCGGTCAACGCCATGGATAATGCCCTGAGAGAGGCCCTCCTGCCCTTTTATCCAGAACTCGCCGAGATGAAGCTGACTGACTTCAAGGTCCGTGTGCTCACAACCCGGCAAACCACACGCGCAACGGTTCGCGTCTTGATCGAATCGACAGATGGGAAAACCGAATGGGGGACCGTGGGGGTTTCAGCGAATATGGTTGACGCCAGTTATCAGGCGCTCGCCGATGCTGTCGAATACAAATTAATGATTGAACACCTTACGCCCGTGAGTGTCTGAGTCAGTGCGCCTGGAAAGAAGTCCATCACAACTTTTTCCTGGTTCTCGCAAGTTGATTTAGACTTTTCTGGAACGTATACTTCCGGCCGAGCTTGAACAAAGCGTGGCCACAGAACAACGACCTATTTTTGGAGGATGCCCGAATGAGATGGGAAAAGCCGAGCTTCAATGACATGCGTTTTGGCTTCGAAGTCACCATGTACATCTACAACCGTTAATTAACGGCTTGTAACCCAACGGGGCCCCGCAGCAATGTCGGGCCCCGTTTTTATTTGGAGGATAGGTTTCGCATGAAGATTCGCGTACTGGGAGCCGGCGCTGGCGGTGGCTTTCCCCAATGGAACTGCAATTGTGGCAATTGCGCCGGAATCAGAAGTGGATCACTTGCGGGCCACCGACGAACTCAATCGTCGATCGCCGTCAGCGCCGATGGCCTCAGTTGGGTGCTTTTCAATGCATCTCCCGACATCAGGACGCAACTTGAGAACTTTCCAGAATCGCATCCTCGACAGGGCCTGCGGGATACCGGCATCAAGGCGATCATCCTCATCGACAGCCAAATCGATCACACCACCGGGCTTCTGATGCTCAGAGAGTCCACCGCACCGCTTGAGATCTATTGTTCGGAAATGGTTCGGCAGGACCTGACCTCGGGTTTCCCGCTCTTCAACATGCTGGAACACTATTGTCGCGTCAACCACCACCCTGTGCCCTTGGATGGCTCGAGCTTTGTTATCCCTGGCTTTGAGTCACTGCGGTTTTACAGCCACTCGTTGAAAAGCAAGGCTCCTCCCTACTCTCCCCATAGACATGATCCCCACGATGGCGACAACATCGGGGTAATCATCGAAGACATCACAACAGGCCAAAAGGCTTACTACGCTCCCGGCCTGGGTGAAATTGAACCGCACGTCAGAGAGGCTTTACAGAATGCAGATTGCGTTCTAGTTGACGGAACCTTCTGGCAGCATGACGAGATGGAACGAGCCGGCATCAGCAAAAAACGAGCGCTTGAGATGGGCCATCTTCCTCAATCCGGGGCTGGCGGTATGATGGAAGAACTTCAAAACATCAAGGCGCGTAAAATTCTCATCCACATCAACAATACCAACCCCATTCTTGATGATGCATCGGTCGAGAAGAAAACGCTCATGGATGCAGGGATTGAAGTTGCGCATGATGGCCTGTTGATCAGCCTTTGAGGTGAAAATGACTGACTCTATTCCATGGACTCCGGAAGCCTTTGAAACTCATCTCCGCGCGAAGGAGGCCTTCTATCACATCAATCATCCCTTTCACGTAGAAATGGCTGCCGGCCGCCTGAGCCGCGAGCAAATCCAAGGTTGGGTCGCAAACCGTTTTTACTATCAGGTCAAAATCCCCGTCAAAGATGCCAATATTCTGGCTAATTGCCCTGACCGCGATACCCGGAGACTCTGGATTCAGCGTATCAAGGATCACGACGGTGATGGCGCTGATGCCGGTGGCATTGAGGCTTGGACGCGTTTGGGCGAAGCCGTAGGGATTTCTAGGGAGGATCTTTGGTCACAGAAGCATGTGTTGCCCGGGGTCCGCTTTGCGGTTGATGCCTATGTCCACTTTGCTCGGGAAGCCTCCTGGCAGGAAGCGGCGTGCTCGTCACTGACCGAGATGTTCGCACCCAAAATTCATAAACAGCGACTCGCCGGCTGGCCTGATCTCTACCCCTGGATTGACCAGGAGGGGCTTGCCTACTTCAGAAAACGCGTCTCGCAGGCGAATCGGGACGTTGAGCATGGTCTGGCTATCACGCTCGATCACTTCAAGTCTCGGCGGGAACAGGAGAGGGCAGTTGGGATTCTTCAGTTCAAGCTGGATGTTCTTTGGACCATGCTGGACGCGATGTGGCTCGCCTATATCGATCAAAAGCCCCCCTACTTCAACATTTCTGCCTGAGAAATAGGATGCCCATCGAACCCGAATCCAAGATTGGCTTCTCGCCCCTGCACAGACTGCAATGGGAGGAAACGCAGCAACGCTTCGTCATCCTTTACCCTGAGGGCATGGTTGAACTCAATGGTCCTGCATCAGAAATCTTGCAACTTTGCGACGGCACGCGAAACATTGGTGCGATCACTGACGAACTCGAAGCCAAATTCGAAACTTCGGGCCTACGCAACGACATCGAAGAACTGCTAGAGGCAGCACTGAAAAATGGCTGGATCCGAATCTTATCCCAAGGGTAGTCCGCGCTGGTTACTTGCGGAACTGACTTATCGGTGCCCGCTCCAGTGTCCTTACTGCTCCAATCCCATCGACTATGCAAAGCATAGCGATGAACTTAGCACCGAAGACTGGATTCGGGTGTTCACGGAAGCCCGGCGTATGGGCGCTGTTCAACTGGGTCTTTCTGGCGGGGAGCCTCTGATTCGAAAGGATCTGGTGACGCTCGTCGCTAAGGCACGTGAACTGGGGTACTACACGAATCTCATTTCCTCGGGATACGGGCTGGATCAAGAAAAAATCATCGAACTCAAGCAAGCCGGGCTCGATCATATTCAAATCAGTATTCAGGCCCCAGAGGCTCAACTGAACAACTACCTCGCCGGAACGGAGTCTTTCGAGGAAAAAAAGCGTGTAGCCCGCCTCATCAAGGCCCAGGGTTACCCTATGGTACTCTGCGTTGTCATTCATCGCCATAACATACATCTCATGACTGAGATACTGGAAATGGCGATTGAACTGCAGGCAGATTACCTTGAGCTTGCGAACACCCAATACTACGGCTGGGCCCATCTCAACCGCGCGGCACTCCTCCCGACAAAAGAACAGTTCGAGACCGCCGAAAAGATCGCTCAAGATTACAGGGTGCGGCTTGAGGGGAGGATGAAAATCTACTACGTGGTCCCCGATTACTATGAGGATCGCCCCAAAGCCTGCATGAATGGGTGGGGAACCACCTTCCTGACCATTGCACCTGACGGTATGGCCCTTCCCTGCCATGAAGCCAGAATGCTACCTGGATTGAACTGCCCGAACGTCCGCGATCACAGCCTTCAGGAGATTTGGGAGGACTCTTCTGCCTTCAATCGGTTCAGAAACTTTGAGTGGATGCAGGAACCCTGCAACTCCTGTCCAGAAAAAGTGAAGGATTTCGGCGGCTGCCGCTGTCAGGCCTACCTGATGACCGGGGATCCCGAGGCAACTGACCCCGTCTGCAGTAAATCGCCCAAAAGAAACGTCGTTGCTGATGCCATCGGGGAGGCACAAACCGCGATCGATCAACCTCTGATCTTTAGAAACAGCCAGAACTCAAAAAGACTCGGCTGATTCATTTTTTAATTATCCCCGTCATGAAGACCGACCCAAGGCTTGTAGAGTCCCTCGGTCTGAATCTCAAGCAATGAGAGGACTCGTCCGACGGTTTCATCGACAAGGTCATCAATCGTGACCGGCTTGGCATAGAAAGCAGGAACCGGGGGATAGATGATTGCCCCCATCTCAGTCACCGCCACCATATTACGAACGTGCGCGAGATTCAGGGGTGCCTCGCGGGGAATGACCACGAGTCGTCTGCGCTCCTTCAGTACCACATCTGCTGCCCGACTGATCAGGTTGTCCCCAAAGCCATGGGCAATCGCGGCCAAGGTTTTCATCGAACAGGGCGCGATGATCATGCCATCGGTCTTAAAGCCGCCGCTCGCGATCGGCGCAGCTATATCGTCAATACGATGCACTTTGTCGGCCAATTCGCCCATCGCACTTCGTTTGATCCCCAACTCATACTGGATATTGAGTGCGCCCGCATCCGAAACCACGAGATGGGTTTCGTATCCTCCATCGCCCCTCAAAACCTCCAGAATTCGCTTTCCATAGATGGCGCCAGTGGCGCCAGTCATGCCCAAAATGATGCGTTTTTTCATTTCTTTTTAAATCCAATTTCAGCAATCTCTTCGGTCGCTTGGATCAGCGCCGCAATCATCGCATCATCACTCGGCACATGCGCCGAGTCTTCAAGGATGTGTAGCGTGGACCTTGGCATTGACTCATGCAAAAGATACGCCGACGCGCAGGGACAAACCAAATCCTTTTGCCCGTGGATAATAACCGCAGGCACCCCTGAGACGTGGCCAATATCGCCGAGAATCTGGTTATCCCTGAGAAAATATTGGTGCCGCGCATAATGAAGTTCTATTTGAGACTGCTGAATGACCCGATCAGCCCGCTCATCATCGAACGATAGCCTTTGTCTGGAGGGATTATTCAGGGTGACGATAGCCCCCCAAAGTTCCCAGGCGCTCGCTATACGCCATCGCGTCGCTGGATCTTCGGAATGAACCCCTGCGGAAAGCGTCGCGATGACCTCATCGCAATCCTTAAGAGACGAGAGCTCGGGAATAGTAGCCCAGGCTTCGGCGTAGAGCCTGCGAACACCCAAAGGCCCAATAAACCAGTCAAGATCCTCCCGGCGAGCCAGAAAGGTCCCCCTTAAAACCATGCCGATAACTGTCAGTGGCCAAGCCTCGGCGTAAAGAAGCGCTAGTGTCGCACCCCAAGATCCCCCAAAAAGAAGCCACTGGGAAATACCAAGGATCTCCCGAATGAAGTTCAAATCCTGGAGTATTTCATTGGTATTGTTCTTCTCAGGATTCCCCGGACCTGCAGAATGCCCACAACCCCGTTGGTCATGAAGAAGAATGCGGAATCGCGCGGGATCAAAGAAGCGCCGATGATGCGTTTTACATCCAGATCCCGGGCCCCCATGCAGGAAAAGGACGGGAATACCCGCCGGGTTTCCAGACTCCTCTACCCATAGCATCTGTCCATCCCGGACGAACTGATGCGTTAGGTACGGCTCTATGTCGTCATAGAGTGTCCGCATGTCCAATCATCCTTTTGGAAAGCAAAAAAAAGGGGGCCCGAGGGCCCCCTTTTCGGCGATGAATTTGGCTTAGAAGCCAAAACCAACGTATGCACCAGAAACGAGGCCCTGGGTAGAAGCCTGTCCGAGACTGATGCCAGCCGGAAGAACGCCTGCTCCAGTGGTCTTGGTGGAGTAATTAAGATCGCCACCGGTGAAGTAGTAACGGAAATCCGCACCCACCCAGATGTTGCTGAGCAGGTTATATTCGATACCGGTACCAATCTGAAGCGCCGGATTGAGATAGGTTACGCCTGAAGACGGCGGGCTGATGATCTGAACAGCCAAACCTGCCGGCATGATCCAGGGACGCAGCTTGCCTTCCATCAGGTTGAACTTGATCTTCGGTGAAGCAGCCAGGGTCAGCATGGTAACTTGATTCTTCATCGCAGAACCCGCAAGGGCGCTGATGAGCATGTTATTGCTGGTACCGAGGTTGGAATAGTCAAACAGCAGTTCGGTATCCAGTGATGCCAGACCGTCGGTCAGACCGAAGAAATCATCGCTGACGCGCCAGTCAAACTGACCACCGACGTACCAGCCGTTACCATTGCCGCTCCGGTTAGCCGGCGCAACAGCACTGTTATTCATCAGAAGTTCTTCGTTACGGTTGGTAGAGAGAGATGCATAACCACCGCGGAATGCAACGAGGTTATTCTTAGCGTCTTCCTTAGCCTGCTCTTTAGCAACCTGAGTTTCCAGCTGAGTTTCCTTCGCCTGGAGTGAGTCAGAAGCCTGCTTCTGGGTTACGAGCTGCGCACGCAGATCACCCACTTCAGCTTCGAGGTTGGCGATGCGAGCTTCATCAGACTTGATGTGCTTTTCATCAGCGCGGATCAGTGCGCGGTCAGACGGACCGTGCTTCTTTGCAGCCTTCTTAGTCGCCTTGGCTGCTTCATGTTCCGTTGCGAACGCTGAGGTTGCAACGCCGGAAACGGCCAGAGTGGCGCTGATAACAGCCGCCAGGCCCAGAGTCTTCTTGAGCGTTTTCATTGTGTGGGGTCTCCCTTTGGATTGGGTGGGATCTTTTGTTTTGGTTGCAAATCAACAACAGTGTTGTTGCGGCGAGCAGATAATAACAAATAATTTTTGCTTGGCAAGCAAATTTTGTTGCTTCCTCACAAACCCCCACAAAACAAGCACCTAGACCTTGTTTTCAATCAACCTTAGGCCTTTTTTGAGGGCATCAAAAAAGGCATTGGTCACACAGCTGAAACTTTTCAGGTGAATATGTTGCGATAGGGCAACAATCTGGCGGGATGTCCAACATTAACGCTATAATATGAAGATATTTACTATCGGTTGTCGCAAACGGGCGCGGTGAAATCCAGGACGGAGCACTGTCTGCCCCTGACGCCCATTGATGTGGCACCGCCACCATCCCACCCCAAACACCAGGAGATCTAGTCCATGGCGATCAAGAATCGCTTGCATCGTAGCGAGCTGGCCGTACCCGGAAGCAACAAACGCATGCTCGAAAAAGCACCGGATGCCGGCGCGGACGTCGTTTTTCTGGATCTAGAGGATGCGGTTGCACCGGATGACAAGGAACAGGCGAGAAGCAACATCATTGAAGCGCTGAAGACCTTCGACTGGTCAAAGTGTGCCGTTTCGATTCGTATCAACGGGCTGGATACCCATTATGCCTACCGTGATCTTGTGGACATCGTGGAAACTTGCGGAGACAAGCTCGACACTATTCTGATTCCCAAGGTCGGCAGCGCTGCCGATGTTTATTTTGTTTCGACAATGTTGTCCCAGATCGAAGCCTATAAGGGCTATCAGCCCATCAATATCCATGTCCTCATCGAAACCGCGATGGGCATGGCCAACGTCGAAGAAATCGCGAAAAGCTGCCCTGAGCGCATGGAGGCCATGGTCTTTGGCGTAGCTGACTATGCTGCATCTGTTCGCGCTAGAACCACCCAGATCGGTGGCGCCAATCCAGATTACGGCATGCTGACCGATCCGGACGCGGATGGCGGCCGTCATTATCATTGGGGTGACCAGTGGCACTATGCTATTTCCCGAATGGCTGCCGCCTGCAGGGCCTACGGATTAAGACCGATCGACGGGCCATTCGGGGACTTTAGTGACCCTGAAGGCTACAAAACCGCCGCTCGTCGTGCCGCTGCGCTTGGCTGTGAGGGTAAATGGGCTATCCATCCTTCTCAGGTCGCACTGGCTAACGAGGTCTTCACACCGACCGAGAAAGAAGTGGACCGCGCTCGCCGCATCCTGATTGAAATGGACAAAGCGGCCAAAGAAGGCAAAGGGGCCGTTTCATTGGATGGACGCCTGATCGATGCTGCCTCCATTCGAATGGCCGAAAACGTCGTTCGTCAGGTTGAACAGATCGAATCTCGAAAGGCAGGCTGAATCGCAGCAAGGTCGCCAGCCAAGGATTCAACGCATTCGCGGTTCAGATAGACACCGCACTTCATCATCGCGACGAGGTTACCCCCGGATGAACATTCATGAGTACCAGGCCAAAGAGTTGCTCAGCACGTTTGGCGTTCCCGTTCCGGTAGGCAGTGTTGCCTTTAATTCGACTCAGGCCAGGCAGGCGGCCGAAGAGCTCGGCGGAAATCGCTGGGTTGTAAAGGCTCAGATCCACGCCGGCGGCCGAGGAAAAGCCGGGGGCGTCAAGGTTGTTGGAACGCTGGATGAGGTCCAGAAGGCTGCTGACGTCATGATCGGAAGCAAGCTGGTGACGCATCAGACAGGGCCAGATGGCTCGATCGTCCAGCGCGTCTGGGTTGAACAGGCGAGTCAAATCAAAAAGGAGTTCTACCTCGGATTTGTCATCGATCGGGGCACCCAGCGAATCACCCTAATCGCCTCAAGCGAGGGCGGGATGGACATTGAAGAGGTCGCCAACAAAACACCAGAACTCATCGTCACTGAGGTGGTAGATCCTGCGATTGGCCTCAGGGATTTCCAGTGCCGCAAGGTGGCAACCGCCATTGGCCTCAAGGGCAAGCTGATGTCCCAGGGCGTCAAGCTGATGAAGGCCATTTACCGTGCCATGAGGGACACGGATGCACTTCAGGCGGAGATCAACCCGCTTGCCATAGTCGGCAGTGAGGATGAAGAGCGCCTTATGGTCCTTGACGCCAAGTTCAACTTCGACGACAACGCGCTTTATCGCCAGAAACAGATCACCGAAATGCGCGATCTGGCTGAGGAAGACCCCAAGGAAGTCGAAGCCTCTGGTCACGGCCTCAACTACATTGCACTGGATGGCAACATCGGCTGTATCGTCAATGGCGCAGGACTTGCGATGGCCTCGCTCGACGCCATTACCCTTCACGGCGGGAAGCCTGCCAACTTTCTTGATGTGGGTGGCGGCGCCTCCCCAGAGAAGGTGACCAATGCCTGCCGTATCGTTCTTGAAGACCCGAACGTCAAGTGCATCTTGGTCAACATCTTCGCCGGCATCAACCGTTGCGATTGGATTGCCAAAGGGCTGATCCAGGCATGTGAAAGCCTCAACATCAAAGTGCCTTTGATCGTTCGTCTGGCTGGAACCAACGTGGAAGAAGGCCGAAAGATTCTCGCTGAATCTGGTCTTTCGTTCATCACCGCCGAAAACCTTGATGCGGCAGCATCCAAGGCGGTCGCCATCGTCAAGGGATAAACCCATGAGCGTATTCGTCAATAAAAATTCAAAAGTCATCTTTCAGGGCTTTACCGGAGAGCATGCAACTTTCCACGCCCAGGACGCCATGAAAATGGGAACCCAGGTTGTTGGTGGCGTGACGCCAGGCAAGGGGGGAACGACCCATCTTGGCCTTCCTGTCTTTGATACGGTTGCAGAAGCTGTCGCAGCGACGGGTGCCGATGTCTCTGCCGTGTTTGTGCCCCCCCCCTTCAATGCCGATGCACTGATGGAAGCGATTGATGCCGGCATCAAGGTTGCCGTGACCATTGCAGACGGAATTCCGATTCACGACATGGTTCAACTCCAACGCTATCGAATCGGCAAGGACGCAATCATTATTGGTCCGAATACCCCAGGCATCATTACCCCTGGGGAGTGCAAGGTCGGGATCATGCCCTCACATATCTACAAAAAGGGCAACATCGGAATCGTCTCGCGTTCGGGCACGCTCAACTATGAAGCCACCGAGCAGATGGCTGCCTTGGGACTGGGAGTCACCACGTCCGTGGGGATTGGCGGCGACCCAGTGAATGGCACCGATTTCGTGACTGTCCTCAAGGCCTTTGAGGAAGATCCTGAAACAGAAGTGGTTGTCATGATTGGTGAAATTGGTGGCCCGCAGGAGGTTGCTGCAGCGCGCTGGGCCAAAGAAAACATGACCAAGCCACTGATCGGATTTGTTGCAGGGATTGCAGCGCCCCCAGGACGTCGAATGGGGCATGCGGGCGCAATCATTTCAAATGAGTCTGACACTGCCAGCGCCAAAATGGACGCGATGGAAGCTCTGGGACATTACGTAGCCCGAAATCCAGCTCACATCGGAGAAACCGTTCTGCGCGCCATGAAAGAACGAAATATTCCGATTCGTTAAGAGTAACCATTCGTGATTCATCTCAACACGGACCAACTGAAGGACTTGATTCATACTGGAAGCCCCCTGCTTCTGGATGTTCGCGAGCCCCATGAGGTTGCAATCTGCCAGATTCCGGGGAGCACGAATATACCCATGAATCAGGTACCCTCTCACCTCATGCAATTCGAACTGGATCAGGAAATTGTGGCCATCTGCCATCACGGCATGCGCAGCGCTGCCGTTGCTGATTTCCTTGAATCTCGCGGTTTCACAAAGGTCATGAATCTCACGGGGGGTATTGACGCCTGGGCCAGAGACCAAGACCCCGATATGCCGCGCTACTAAAACCAAATGATTGCACTGATCCAAAGGGTCAGGGAAGCCAGCGTCCGCGTTGAGGGAAACTGTGTTGGCGAGATTGGCGTTGGCATTCTGGCCTTGGTCGCCATTGAGAAAGGTGACACGGAAAGTGAGGCCGAGAAACTTGCAGCGCGTCTTCTAAACTATCGGATTTTTCCCGACGCAACAGACCGAATGAATCTCAGCCTGAGGGACATTCAGGGCGGACTCCTCCTGGTTTCACAATTCACGCTGGCGGCTGATACCCGAAAAGGCCTGAGGCCGAGCTTTGCCCCTGCGGCTTCACCCGACGAGGGGCTTCGGCTTTTTGACTTCCTTTGCAGATTCACTCGACGTGAGTACACGCATGTATCAACCGGCCAGTTTGGGGCTGACATGCAGGTTTCACTCATCAACGACGGGCCTGTGACGTTTCACCTCAGGATCCCGCCAACCGAGAGATCGGCCCTGTAACTCGCGACGGAGGAGCCCCCATCGCGAGCACAAGATCAAGCAATGATCTTATTTGGCTGGGGTTGTAGCAGGTGCTGCATTAGCGGGCGTAGCTGCAGGATCTGCAGATTTTTTCGCATCCTGAGCCTTCTTGGCATCCGCATCCGAAGGCGCATTCGCCTTTTCCGATACCTTCTTGGCTGCGCTCACCGCCATGAAGGGAAGACAGCCTCCAAGATTCAGTAGCAGCGTGGTCAGAGAGATTGCAGCGATCAACTTTTTAATGACAGACATGGGTTACCCACAGTGGTTGTTGAGGGGCGGCATAAATAAACCGACCTTCGTTGTTGAAAAGTTTTATAAATACCGATGATCAGTCCATGCATTTGTAGGCCTTACCCACCAGAACAGCATCGATCGTTCCACCGAAAAGCTCACGTTGAGAATATTGTTGCTGCTGCAGCAGAACCTTATTACCACCAAGCCTCATCGTTTCGTTCTTCAGGGCTTGGCGTGCGCCCAGAAGCAGATTAGCGGTTGGCGTAAAGGGACCACTGAAGCGATTGCCCTGACTCCCCACGACATCGCCCAAATAAGAACACTTCTTGACCTCCTTGATGCCGGTCACAACATCCACACGCTCAGCCCCGGACATAAGAGGGGTGGCGGCACAACCGGCCAAAGTCAGGCTGGCCAGCAAGGAAAGAACTTTTCTCATGAATCCACCTCAATCATAGAAGGGGCACTTTAAAGGGCAACAGACCTCCCGAAACGGTACGCCGTATAATTTTTAGGGTCAACCCCACACCAGATCTGGGTCAACACATCAGGGACGCATGGATACCATTCTCATTCGTGGGGCACGAACCCATAACCTAAAAAATATTGACCTGGACCTCCCACGCGACAAGCTCATCGTCATCACGGGACTCTCAGGCTCAGGCAAATCGTCTCTGGCGTTCGACACCATTTATGCCGAAGGTCAAAGACGATACGTCGAATCGCTTTCAGCCTATGCCCGCCAGTTCCTCTCTGTCATGGAGAAGCCCGATGTGGATCATATCGAGGGTCTCTCACCCGCCATCTCGATTGAACAAAAATCGACATCACACAATCCACGATCGACCGTTGGCACGATTACCGAGATCTACGACTACCTTCGACTTCTGTTTGCGCGGGCGGGCACGCCACGCTGCCCCAAGCACGGCATCTCCCTTGAGGCGCAAACCATCAGCCAGATGGTCGATCAGGTCTTGTCCGAACCCGAGGACAGTCGCTGGATGCTGCTTGCGCCCGTCATTAACGACCGAAAAGGCGAACACCTCCAAATCATTGAAGACCTTAAGAATCGTGGCTTCATCAGAGCCCGAATCAATGGCGAAGTTTACGAACTGGATGATCCACCCCAACTGGAGCTTCGCAAGAAGCATACGATCGAAGCGGTGGTCGACCGCTTCAAGATCCGCGCAGATCTCTCGATTCGGCTTGCAGAGTCCTTTGAAACCGCCCTGAAGCTGGCCGATGGGATCGCAATTGTGGTCTCAATGGATGAACCGTCGCGTGAATCGCTTTTCTCGGACAAATATGCCTGTCCACATTGCGGTTACTCTCTCAGTGAGCTTGAGCCCCGAATATTCTCCTTCAACAACCCCAAAGGCGCCTGTCCCGAATGTGATGGCCTTGGCATCCGTCAGTATTTTGATCCAGATCTCATTGTTCATAGCCCGCAAAAAAGCCTGGCCGAAGGGGCCATTCGCAATTGGGACCGATCAAACAGTTACTACTATCAGATGGTGCTCTCTCTGGCAGAACACTTTGGGTTTGACCCTGAATCCCCGTATCAGGATCTTCCCGATACAGTCAGACAGATCCTTCTCTTGGGCAGCGGCAAGGAAGCCCTTCCCTTCAGCAGCGTCAACAGTCGAGGCAAAAAGTCGACACAGTGGCATCGGTTTGAGGGCATCATCCCCAGCATGGAGCGCCGCTATCGGGAGACTGACTCGCAGGCCGTCCGCGAGGACTTGGCCCGTTACCAGGCCAACCGTCCCTGCCCTTCCTGCGATGGTGCCAGACTTAATACAGCCGCTCGAAATGTCTTTGTCGAAGACCAGCCGCTCCATGCCCTCACCGGGCTCCCGATTCGACGAGCCATGGATTTCTTTCAGCAACTGAATCTGCATGGCCATCGGGGTGAGGTTGCCGCCAAGGTCGTGAAGGAGATCAATGAACGGCTGGGCTTTCTTGTTAATGTCGGCCTCGACTACCTGACGCTGGATCGAAGCGCAGACACCCTATCTGGCGGCGAGGCACAAAGAATTCGGCTTGCCAGTCAGGTGGGCGCGGGGCTGGTCGGCGTCATGTATGTTCTGGATGAGCCCTCCATCGGCCTCCATCAGCGTGACAATCAGCGTCTGCTGGATACCCTTCTGCACCTTCGAAATCTTGGGAATACCGTCATTGTCGTTGAGCATGACGAGGACGCCATTCGCCTGGCTGACTATGTGGTCGACATCGGACCCGGGGCCGGGGTCCATGGCGGTGAGGTGGTTGCCTCAGGGACGCCAGAAGACATCATGAGCCATCCGAACTCGTTGACAGGTCGATACCTCTCCGGGAAGGAACGCATCGAAGTCCCCCATTCCAGACACCCCGTTGATAGGGATCGTGTCATGACGATCAAGGGCGCATCTGGCAACAACCTCAAAGGAGTCGATGTTGCATTTCCTGTCGGACTCCTGACCTGTGTCACGGGGGTTTCAGGATCCGGGAAATCGACATTGATCAACGATACTCTTTATCGAATTGCAGCCCGCGAACTCAACGGCGCTACCCTCGCTCCCTCCCCCTTCGAATCCATTGAAGGCCTCGGACAGTTCGACAAGGTCGTCGACATTGATCAAAGTCCGATTGGAAGAACACCTCGCTCAAATCCTGCAACCTACACTCAAGTATTTACGCCGATTCGTGAACTTTTTGCTGCCACACCCGAGGCAAGATCAAGAGGCTATTCACCGGGAAGATTTAGCTTCAATGTGAAAGGTGGACGCTGCGAGGCCTGTTCCGGGGACGGGGTCATCAAGGTGGAAATGCATTTCCTCCCCGATCTTTTCGTGAACTGTGATGTGTGCCAGGGACAGCGCTACAACCGAGAGACCCTCGAGATTCGATACAAGGGTAAAACCATCCATGAAGTTCTCAGCATGACGGTTGAGGATGCCGCAAGCTTCTTTTCAGCCATTCCAACGGTCTCGCGGAAGCTTGAGACTTTGATGGAAGTGGGTCTGGGGTATATCACCCTCGGCCAGAATGCAGTCACCCTGTCCGGGGGCGAAGCACAACGCGTCAAACTTGCGAGGGAGTTATCCAAACGGGATACCGGTAAGACGCTGTATATCTTGGATGAGCCGACGACCGGCCTTCATTTCCACGATATCCGCCAACTTCTGGGTGTCCTTCACAGTCTTCGGGATAGAGGAAATACGGTGGTCATCATCGAACACAACCTCGATGTGATCAAAACGGCAGATTGGATCATCGACCTCGGCCCAGATGGCGGCGAGGGGGGTGGGAAAATTCTAGGCGTGGGGACACCAGAAGCGATCGCGAAACTCCCCCACTCCTATACAGGAAAGTTCCTCGCCAAGGCGCTCCTGCAAGGCGCACCCTGATCCAAAGCGGGAGGGTGACCCCGCCTGTTAAGGCGAAGATCACCCCTCATCAACCATTCTTAGAGGCGACAGTTTTTTTCGGACTCTTCAGGATTGCGACGGTTTCCGGCATCAATATCACAGACCGTCTCGAGCCACATCGCGTTCAAGATCGCGAATGAGGCAGCAAAAGAAACGCCAAGAACCCAAGCGAAATACCACATGACGGGTCTCCTCTGATCAATAAAGTGTATGCGTGTCTTTCATGACGGAATCCGTCGAAACCGTTCCCCAAAGCTTCCGATAGACCCACTGCGTATACAGAAGAACAATCGGAAGAAAGACGATCGTGATCCAGAATGCGATATTGAGAACCATATGACTGGATGTTGCATCCCAAAGCGTCAGGCTTGAACGAGGATCCACGGTCGAGATCAGTAGGAACGGAAAGAGTCCAAATCCAATCGTTAGCAGCGCACCGACGATGCCAAGGGAGCTTGAAACAAAGGCGCTGGCATCGCCCCGCCCTCTGCCGAGGATCCATGCAAACAGAAGTCCAAGCACTGCAAGAACGGGTGCCACCAGCATCCATGGATTTTCAAGAAAATGCGCAAGCCAGCCTGGACCCTTGGCAAGTACGACCTTATTCATCGGATTTGAGGGTGCCCCCTTTCCTGCAATTGACGTGAGTTCAGGACGGTCAAAACCGAAAACCAGCCAGAGTGCGGCCACAGCCAGCAAGGTAATGAGCACCGGTCCCAAAAATGCCACCGCTTTTCGAGCCCGCTCACGCACGTCACCATCGGTCCGCCATTTAATAAAAATCCCACCGTGAAAGCTCGTTAGTACGACCCCGATGACACCACACAGGAGTTGGAAAGGCCCCAAAAGACCAAAGAAACTCCCGTCATAATTAGGTCGCAGATCTTCATCCAGATGAAATGGAAGCCCGATTAAGAGGTTACCCACGAGCACCCCCAACAGGATCGGTGGCAAGGTACCTCCAAAGAATAAGGCCCAATCCCAGGCATTTCGCCACTTCGGACAATCAATCTTGCTGCGATAGTCGAATCCTGCCGGCCTCAGGAAAAGTGAGAACAGCACCAACATCATTGCGATGTACAAACCCGAGAAAAGGGTTGCGTAAACGGCTGGCCATATCGCGAAAATAGCCCCCCCGAGCAGAATCAGCCAGACCTGATTGCCTTCCCAGGTCCCACCCACAGTATTGAGGACCACCCTTCGCTCGACATCGGTCTTGCCGACGAAAGGCAGAAGGGTCCCAGCACCAAAATCAAACCCCTCCGTCAGAGCGAAGGCAATGGCAACCACACCAATAAAGATCCACCAGATCAGGCGAATGGTTTCGTAGTCAAACATGATGACTCCTTGTGTATCCAGTTAGTAAAGTGCGAGCCCGAGGATCATGCCTGCGGAGCTGCCTGGGTGGATTCGAAGTGATATTTTCCCGTGTGCAGGCTGCTAGGTCCCAACTTGACATACTTGATCATCAGGAACATCTCGATGATCAGAAGAATCGTATAGAAGACGAGGAAGCCCATCAGGCTAAACCACAGCTGATCACTCGTGAGATTGGAAACACTCATATGGGTGGGAAGAACCCCAGAAATCGTCCAGGGCTGACGACCATACTCGGCGACTACCCAGCCAGTTTCTGCAGCCACCCAAGGAAGAGGAATAGACCAGACTGCAAGTTTCATTAACCAGCGTTTCTGATCAGCAACTCGGGTTGCACAGTAGTAGAAAGCCAGCCCGAAAACGATCAGCATGATGAAGCCGCAGCCGACCATGACACGGAAGCTCCAGAACAAGGGAGCGACCTTGGGAAGACTGTCCTTGGCTGCCTTGGCAATCATGGCGTCGTCGGCATCAACTACTTTTGCAGTGTACTTTTTGAGGAGAAGACCATAGCCAAGGTCGCCCCGATTTTTTTCGAATGCGGCGATGGTCGCAGCGTCTTTTTGCCCTGCCCGCATTTTTTGAAGATCGGCATAGGCTTTCATTCCATTTCGGATCCTCACCAGATTGTCCTTGTAAAGGTCCTTAAGACCCCTCACTTGCTCATCAATCGAGCGAGTCGCAATGAGTCCTAACAAGTATGGAATTTCGACTGCGTAATCCGTACTTTGTGTTTCGTCATTGGGGATTCCCACCAAAGTGAAACTTGCAGGCGCTTTAGCGGTTTCCCACTCGGCTTCAATCGCAGCAAGCTTGACTCGCTGCGTTTCCCCCGAGGTGTAGCCACTTTCATCGCCAAGAACAATGACGGACAGGATCGAGGCCAATCCAAAAGCTGAAGCAATCGAGAAAGAGCGCCGTGCAAACCCGACATCGCGCCCTTGGAGCAGATACCAGGAACTGATACCCAAAACAAACATGGAACCCGTGACGTAACCCGCTGCTACCGTGTGAACAAATTTGACCTGCGCCACGGGATTGAAGAAGACCTCCGCAAAACTGGTCATCTCCATTCGAAGGGTTTCATAGTTGAATTCCGCACCCACCGGATGCTGCATCCAGGCATTGGCAATCAGAATCCAGAGGGCTGAAAAGTTGGTGCCAAAGGCCAAAAGCCAAGTGACTGTCAAATGCTGAATCTTGGTTAGGCGATCCCAACCAAAGAAAAACAAGCCGACAAAGGTCGACTCCAGAAAAAACGCCATCCAGCCTTCACTGGCCAGAATGGGACCAAAGATGTCGCCGACATAGTGGGAGTAATACGCCCAGTTCGTTCCGAACTGGAATTCAAGGGTTAGACCCGTCGTTACGCCCATGGCGAAGTTAATCGCAAAAAGCTTGCCCCAGAATCGGGTCATATCCCTATAGACCTGACGCCCTGTCATCACGTACACCGATTCCATGATGGCGAGAATAAAGGTCATCCCCAGCGTGAGGGGGACAAAAAGAAAGTGGTAAAGCGCCGTGAGTCCGAACTGCAACCGCGAAAGATTGACGATTTCATCACCGGTCATGGGTTTTCTCCTCGGGATCTTTAACGTTAGGGAGTGAGGGCAAAAGAAAATGCTCAGCAACGGGGGCCTGAGGCTCCGGCTTTTTTCCTTCCGGGCGAAACACAACAAACCAAAGCGCGGTAAGTAGTGCGATTTTGATCATCAGAACCGCCGAGATCTCAAGCCTGAAAGTGTCTTTCATGGGGGTGGCCAACCTGATAGGGAACAGAAGTATAAGCTTTTTCTAATTTACTTAGGATGTCTTGGACAATTTACCGCAATTTTTGAAAGGGATTTAGCTCATTTTGAGATTCGTGTTGAGAAATACGTCGGCTACCCTTGCCGCATTGGAGCAACATAGAACCAAGACATACAATGACCAGCCAGAACCATTCCCAAAGGGAATAGTTTTAGAATATAATTGTTTTCTAATATATGGTGAAGCGACCCGCTAGCCCGGCCCCATCATGAAAAAACAACGATTTCTTAATCTTATCTTGGCAGCATTCAGCCTGGCTATCGTTACAACAACGGCTGCTGGCCAAACTGAAGCGAAGCCAGCTAAAAATCCGGCTCGCCTGACGCTTATTGAGGCGATTGACTTGGCATTTGCCCAGAATCCGGATCTGACCGCCGCAGAGGCCCGCATCGGCCAGGCTGAGGCCAAAGTCGCGGAGGTTGCCTCTGGCTTCTATCCGAAACTGACTAGCCGGGTCGGCTATGACTACAGCAACAATCCTGCCCTCGCCTTCTCCTACATTGTTGCGCAGCGCCGCTTTAACAGCGCCGATCTTTCAAGCATCAATAATCCGGGGTTTGTTTCGAATTTCCGCCCGGAAGTCATTGGAACCATCAACCTCTATCGCGGCGGCCAAGACGATTACCTTAAACAAGCTGCCGAACTTGGTGTCAAAGCCTCAGAACTCGAGCACGCAGCGCTCAGAAATCGGCTCGCAGCGGCCGTGACCTCGGCCTACTATGCGGTGATCTCAGCACCCAAACAGTTTGAAGTCGCCCAAAAATCTGTCCATACCATTGCCAAAGAAGTCGACTTGACCCGGGAAAAGGTGGCCGAGGGAACCGCCCTTCGCGGAGATGTTCTGTCTCTGGAAGTCAGGGAGAAAGCATCCAAGGAATCGGAACTTCAGGCTCGTAACAACATTACGCTATCCAAAGCGGCCCTCAAGGCACTTCTGGGGGAACAGCAAAAAGAGCTGCCCGAGGTCATCGATCATGATGTCCCTACCCCTAAGATCGTCAGCACACTGAACGATGCGCTGGACGTAGCCTATAGTCATCGCCCGGAAATTGAGGCAGCAAACCATCAGGTCCAGATTCGCCAGCACGAACTGGATGCCGCAAAAGGAGGCATGCTGCCCAGGGTTAACGCTTATGCATCCTACGGCTCTAACAGTCGCACCCTCGATGCCAATACCTATCAGGGAAACGCCAGTCTCGGCATCAATGCCGAATTCGATATCTATGCCGGCGGGGCGACCAGCGCTCAAATTTCCGGCGCAGAGCGGCGTCTCGTTGAGGCGCAGGCGGTCGAGCAAAAGGCCCGTCTTGAAGTCGAAAACGAAGTTCGCCAGACCCATTCCACCTTCGAACAGGCTATAGAGCGTCTCAAAGTGGCTGAAGCTGCGGCGATTGCTGCGGATGAGGCACTGCGACTGGTCAGTGAGCAGTACCACGGTGGGACAGCCACCGTCACCCGCTACCTTGAGGCAGAGACCGACCGCGCCACAGCACAAATGAGACAGATCGTCTCAAAGTTCGAGACTCAGCTTGCAGAAGCCCAACTGCTGCAAGCGCAAGGACACTGGCGATGAGCGACTGGAAGAATCAGGAAAACTGGATTGGCTTGATGCATCGCCGTTTGAAATCGGTCCAGCATTTGGGCGGCATCCCGGTGAACGTTTTTCACTCCATCGCCCTATTTGGCATCGGATGGCAATTGGCGTGTTTCATCGCTGATGACCACATCGGAGTCATGCGGGTCGGCCGTGCCTTACCGGAAAACCTCCGTATCCCATCGCTGTCCAGACCGAATGTCAGGTTGGCCATGTCATCAACGATATCCCTCTGAAATCCACTGAACCGAGGCCCCTTTCCATGTCGCATTCAACGGATATCGCCATTCCTAAGCTCAAGTTGTTCGGAGGGATCAGTCTTGCGCTTGTCATATTCCTGATGTGGATCGAGGGTGGTTTCGTATCAAAAACGCCACCGGGATCACAAACCGAATCTCTCACTACCAAAGGATTTGAGACTCTTGCAGTCTCTCGACAATCTACCGAAGGGCCAACATCTTGGCCCGCAAGGATTGAACCACTCAAAACGATCCAGATCGCCCCAAAATTCCCGGGACGCATTCTGGAAATCCCGGTAACTACGGGGTCCAAGGTCACTCGAGGGCAGCCCTTGGTGCGCTTTGAAAACTCAGAATTTGCCGCACGCCTTACCCAAGCCAAGGCCCAACTGGCTGCAGCCGAAGCAGGCGCATCTCGCGCCAATGCCGATGCCGCGCGTATCAGGAATCTTTTTCTCAAAGAAGCCGCGACGCGACAGGCGCTGGATGCCGCCATCGCGGAGGAACGCCAAAGCCACTCCCGTGTTCAAGAGGCAAAAGCTGCTTCCGTTCAGATGGAATCCCAGCTCGCCGAATCGATCCTGAGCGCCCCTTATGACGGCATCATCGAACGTCGACTTCAGGAACCTGGAGATATGGTTCTGCCCGGGCAAGCCGTCCTTGCCTTTCTCCAGTTGCCCATCCTTCGCATTGAGGCCAGCCTCCCCTCGAGCTGTGCCCAAGCGATTCAGGTCGGGGACACGATTACGGCCAAAACTCAGAAGATGGCGCAGGCGCTGACCGCCGTCGTGGAGGAGAAGGAGCCATCCAGTGACCGCGAAACGCAGACGCAAAGGATCAAGGCGCGACTTCAGGGCATCACCGACTTTAACCTGGTCCCTGGCAGCTTCGTTTGGCTGGAACAGTCCTGCGGGTCCGAGTCGTTGATGCTGATTCCTCGTCATACCATCAAGCACATTGGACAAATTGAGAGCGTGACCATTCTGATCAATGGCCAGCCTCGTCTCCGCCACATCAGAACAGGTCGCAGTTTCGGTGACCACATCGAAATCCTCTCTGGACTGAATGAAGGGGACCTGCTTGTCCTTGGAGCCCACTGATGGCGAGTCAGGCCCCAGAAAAACAAAGAGGCGTGACCAGCCGCATCGTCGAGCTATTCATCACCTCGAGGCTTTCGCTTTTATTTCTCATTGCTTCTTTTATTGCAGGGTTCGCTGCTCTCGCCCTGACGCCGCGTGAAGAGGAACCACAGATTGTCGTCCCTGTCGCAGACGTCCTCATCTCTGCTCCAGGATCATCTGCAGAAGAAGTCGAAAAACTGGTTTCAACCCCGCTTGAATCATTGCTCAAAGAGATCGATGGGGTGGAGTATGTCTATTCTGCATCAAGGGAAAACGAAGCTCTCGTGACGGTTCGCTTCTTCGTCGGTGAGGACCGCGAAGATAGCCTCGTCAAGGTCTGGAACAAGCTGATGTCGAATCAGGACCGCATTCCGACGATTGTTTCTGGCTGGTCTGTCAAACCCGTCGAAATCGATGATGTCCCCATTGTGAACCTGACACTTTCCTCATCGAGCGGTCATCAAGACCATGCGAGCTTGCGCCGCCTCGCCGATGAAATGAAAGACAAGTTAGCGCTGATTCCTGATGCTGGGCGCATTGTCATCGTTGGAGGCCAACAGCGTCGACTCATGATCTATCCGGACGCATCCCGCCTTGCTTCGTTCAATCTGACGATGAATGACCTTCTGGGCGCACTAAAGGCAGCCAATGTCAATCTTCAGGCGGGGCGTTTCGAGCAGAATAACCAGAGCGTCAGACTGGATGCTGGCCCTGCCTTTGAGCGCCCTGAGGACGTTGAGATGACGCCGATCCGAGCGCTCAATGGCCGAACGGTCTTCCTGCGTGATATTGCCCGCATCAACGATGGTGATCAGGAGGCGGAAACCTATACTCGCATCGGATTTGGACCACAGGCAGAACACAGCAAGACCATTGGAGCAGAAAGCTCAACCGGAGATTTCGCTCATCAGGGAGAAAGTCGTGAGGCAGTGACCATCGGTATTGCAAAACGAAAAGGTTCAAATGCCGTTGAGGTCGCAGAGCAACTCATTGAAACCATCAGATCACTTCAGCACACCCTTATTCCAGAAGAGGTCGATGTGATCATCACCCGGGACAATGGTGAGACGGCCAACCACAAGGTCAATGAACTGGTGAAACATCTGATGATCGCGATAGTCACGATTGTCATCTTGCTGGCTTTTGCCCTGGGTCCAAAAGAAGCCTTTATCGTTGCTCTCGCCGTTCCCATGACCCTGGGCGTAACCCTGCTTTGTGATCTGGTTTTTGGCTACACGATCAACCGAGTGACCCTGTTTGCTCTCATCCTGTCATTGGGACTTCTGGTCGATGATCCGATTGTCGATGTGGAAAACATCTTTCGACACTTTCAACTTCGAAAGGAACCGCCGCTGGATGCCGCACTGAGTGCGATTGAGGAAGTCCGACCCCCAACAATTTTTGCAACCTTCACAGTCATCGTCTCTTTCCTGCCGATGTTCTATATCAGCGGCATGATGGGTCCCTATATGGCACCCATGGCCTTCAATGTTCCCGTCGCAATGCTCATGTCGCTTTTGGTTGCCTTTACTGTTACGCCCTGGGCCACCTTCCACATTCTTAAAAGCGAATACGGCAAGGGGGAGCTTGAGGATCCACGGGCATCTGCACTCTGGATCTTCTATGAAAAAACGCTCAGACCCATGCTGGTGGTTCCCGGAAAAGCCAGAAATTTCCTGCTCTGGGTTCTTCTGGCATTTGTTGTCTCTGCCCTCTTGGCCGTCTTTCGGATTGTCCCCCTCAAGTTATTACCTTTTGACAATAAGAATGAGCTTCAGATCGTCATCGACATGCCCAGAGGCAGTTCACTGGAACAAACCGATGCCACCGCAGTGGATCTTGAAAGCTATCTTTCTCGCGTCAATGAAGTCACCGACTTTGAAACTTATATCGGTACAGGATCGCCGATGGATTTCAACGGCATGGTCAGACACTACTACCTTCGCAAGGAGGCGCATCAAGGGGATATCCGGATCAACCTTCTCCCAAAGGAAGAGCGCTCCCAACAATCTCATGAAATCGCTCTGAGAATTCGCGCCGACATTGAACGCATCGGCCGCGAACATGGCGCCAACGTCAAAATTGTCGAAAGCCCGCCGGGCCCCCCTGTCCTTTCAACCTTTGTGGCTGAAGTCTATGGGCCATTGGATGCACCCTACGCCACATTGGGTGAAGTCACACAAAAGGCCAGGGAACAAATCGCTACGATCAATGGATTGGTTGATGTGGATGACTATGTCGATGAACCTCAAAAGGTTCTCCATTTCAAAGTCGACCGGGCAAAGGCATCCCTATTGGGGGTAACAGGCGAAAATATTGCAGATGCCCTCTCCTCCGCCCTTGGCGGGGTCGATGCCGGCATTGTTCACGCACAAGGCGAGCGTCAGCCCTTAGGTATTCGGCTGCAGCTTAGCCGGGCTGACCGATCCAATATCGAGGAACTCCAGTCGCTTCGTGTTCGTTCAAAAGATGGCCATCTGGTTCCGATCCGCGAACTGGGCTTGATTGACACTGAGGCTGCCGATCTCACGATCTATCACAAGAACCTCAGACGCCTGAACTACGTCATTGCTGAAATGGTGGGTCGCGAACCGGTTGAGGCCGTTCTGGACTGGGGCAAGATTCGTGACAAGAACCCTCTGCCCGAAGGCTATTCAGTTGACCTTGCTGGGGAAGGTGAATGGAAAATCACCGTCGATGTCTTTCGGGATCTTGGCCTCGCCTTTGGCGCCGCGCTTCTCATGATCTACGTTCTCTTGGTCGCACAAACCGGCTCCTTGGGGATGCCCTTGATCATCATGGTTGCCATACCGCTGACCGTGATTGGCATCATGCCGGGATTCTGGATCCTGAATCTGTTCTTCACTCATCCAGTGGCCGGCATCGACAATCCCATCCTGTTCACTGCGACTGCCATGATCGGCATGATTGCGCTCGCCGGCATTGTGGTCAGGAACTCCATCATCCTGATTGATTTTATTGAACGACTCAGACAACAGGGCGTTCCCCTGGCCGATGCACTTATTGAGGCGGGAGCCACACGAATGCGGCCTATCTTTCTAACGGCAGGCGCGGCCCTTTTCGGCTCGTTCATCATCACGCTGGATCCTATTTTTTCCGGGCTCGCCTGGAGCTTCATCTTTGGCATCTTCGCCTCGACCGCCTTTTCCCTTTACGTCGTTCCCTTGGTCTATTTCCTGATCAACCGGGAACAGGCCACCCCTTAGTTAGCGCTTCGGAGCACAGGAGTTGAGATGACCTTAGAACGCATCATCCGCATTGTCGCAGGAACCTTTGTCCTTTTGTCACTTGGCCTTGGCCTGCCTGAAAGCCCCATGTTCCAGAGCCAGAACTGGCTCTGGTTCACCGCTTTCGTCGGGGCAAACCTTTTCCAAAGCGGTTTTACCCAGTTTTGCCCATTGGAAATGATTTTGAAGAAGCTGGGCGTGAAGTCGAATTGCAGCACCACGCGTTGTTCATAAACAAAAAAATGGGTCTATAGCCCACATCCCGGAGAAAAAGCAGATGGCTAAAATCGTAATCGTCGGGGCCGGCATTGGCGGTATCCCGATGGCTTTTGAAATGAAGGAAAATGCGCGCAAGGAGGATGAGGTTGTCGTTATTGCCGACACCCCGACCTTTCACTTTGTGCCGTCAAACCCCTGGGTCGCCGTCAACTGGCGCAAGCCCTCGGACATCAAAGTGGAGCTTGCTCCCGTCCTTAAGAAAAAGAAGATCACCTTCATTCAAAACAAGGTAGTCAAATTCAAGCCTGCAGAAAACAAGCTGGAACTGGCCGATGGCAGCCACGTTGACTACGACTACCTGATCATTGCGACGGGTCCCAAACTGGCCTTTGAGGAAATTCCAGGTCTTGGTCCGGATGGCCACACACAATCCGTCTGCCATGTCGATCATGCCGGCGAATCAGGCCAGTTCTGGGATGGATTCGTCAAAGATCCAGGTCCGATCATCATCGGTGCCGTTCAAGGGGCTTCGTGCTTTGGCCCTGCTTATGAATATCTTTTTATTGCGGAAACCGATCTCAGAAAACGAAGAATTCGCGACAAGGTCAAGATGACCTATGTGACCTCAGAACCCTACATTGGCCACCTTGGTCTTGGGGGGGTCGGCGACACGCGTGGCATGCTCGAAAGAGAGCTTCGCAACAAGCACATCAACTGGATCTGCAACGCCAAAGTCGACAAGATTGAAGCCGGCATGATGTTTGTGACCGAATTTGACGAAAACGGTCAGGAAAAGAAAAAGCACGAGCTCCCCTTCAAGCACAGCATGATGCTGCCCGCTTTCAAGGGCGTTGACGGACTGATGGGCATCGAAGGCCTGGTCAATCCGAGGGGATTTGTCATCGTCGATGAACACCAGCGAAATCCCACCTTCAAGAACGTGTATTCGATCGGTGTGTGCATTGCGATTCCCCCTCTCGAACAAACTCCGGTTCCAACCGGGACCCCGAAAACCGGTTACATGATCGAATCCATGGTCACTGCAACGGCACACAACATTCGTGAGGAACTGGACGGGAAGGAACCCTCTCACAATCCGACCTGGAATGCCCTCTGCCTTGCCGATTTTGGCGACAAGGGTGTTGCCTTCCTGGCCATGCCACAGATTCCGCCTCGCAATGTCCAGTGGGCCTCAGAAGGTCGCTGGGTTCACCTCGCGAAGATTGCCTACGAAAAGTATTTCATGCGCAAAGTTCGCAAGGGGATCAGCGAACCGGGCTATGAGAAGTACACGTTGAAGATGATGGGGATCTTCCGCATCAAGAAGAAAGCCTAAGCTCTTCTCTTCCCAAAAGAAAAAGGCCCTGCAACCGAGGTTACAGGGCCTTTCTTTTATCTCTCGACTCGGCTGGCTTATTCGGCCTTGGGTGCTTCCGTAGGCTTTCTCAACCGAATACCCAATTCACGCAGCTGGTGGTCAGTCACTTCAGCCGGTGCATCAATCATGGGGCACCACGCTGATTGCGTTTTGGGGAAGGCCATGACTTCACGAATTGAGGTCGCACCGGACATGAGCATGACCAATCGATCCATACCGAAAGCAATGCCCCCATGGGGCGGCGCACCGTATTTGAGGGCATTCAACAGGAATCCGAATTTCTGTTGTGCTTCCTCATCCCCAATGCCGAGAAGCTTGAAGACGGCATCCTGCATTTCGGTCTGATGGATACGAACTGATCCTCCGCCGATTTCCGTTCCATTGAGGACCATGTCGTAAGCGCGTGAAATCGCAGCGCCCGGATCGTTCTTCAGATCTTCCAGCGAGCACTTGGGTGCGGTGAAGGGATGGTGGAGTGCGAACCAGCGATTGTCCTTCTCATCCCACTCAAACATGGGGAAATCAACAACCCAGAGCGGTGCCCACTCGCCTTGAGCAAGACCACGGTCATGGCCGACCTTGAGACGCAGCGCACCCATGGATTCGTTGACGATCTTCGCCTTGTCAGCACCAAAGAATACGAGATCACCGGTTTGGGCACCGACGCGATCAAGAATTTCGAGCACGGCCGATTCCGGCAAGAACTTCACGATCGGGGACTGGAGTCCTTCAATGCCGGCGGCACGATCCGCCACCTTGATGTAAGCCAGCCCCTTGGCACCATAGATGCTCACGTACTGGGTTAGATCATCGATTTCCTTTCGCGAGAGCTCTGCACCATTGGGAAGCCTTAGGGCGACGACGCGGCCATTGGGGTCCTTGGCAGGGCCTGCGAAGACCTTGAACTCGATGTCGCTCAGAAGATCGGCCACATCGACCAGCTCAAGCGGGATCCGCAAATCCGGCTTGTCGGAACCAAACCGACGCATGGCTTCCGCATACGTCAGGCGCGGGAACGGATTCGGAAGATCCACCCCGAGCGATTTCTTGAAGAGTTCACGAATCATCTCTTCATTGAGATCCGTGATGGCCTGTTCGTCCATGAACGAGGTTTCGATATCCAGCTGCGTAAATTCGGGCTGGCGATCCGCACGAAGATCTTCGTCACGGAAACAACGAACGACCTGGTAATACCGATCCATGCCGGAAATCATCAACAGCTGCTTATAGAGCTGAGGAGACTGGGGCAGAGCGAAAAAGTGATTCGGATGGGTGCGACTCGGCACCAGATAGTCTCTTGCCCCTTCCGGGGTGGCCTTCGTCAGGAATGGGGTTTCGATTTCATAAAACCCGTTGTCATCCATAAAGTTCCGAAGATGACGGGTGATGTCACGGCGCAATCGCATGCGCTGCTGCATCAACGGGCGGCGAAGATCGATGTAGCGATAACGAAGACGGGTTTCCTCGCTCACTTCCACTTCGCTTTCCAGCGGGAAAGGCGGCGTTTCGGAGCGATTCAGGATCTCAAGGGAGTTCGCCAGCACCTCGATGCGCCCCGTCGTAAGGTTCGCATTCTCGGTTCCGGCGGGACGAGGACGGACTTTTCCGTGAATTTTCAGAACGTACTCACTTCGAACCGTCTCGGCCAAGGCAAAGGCCTCGGCGTAATCCGGATCAAAAACGACCTGGACCAGACCCTCGCGATCTCTCAAATCGATGAAGATGACCCCACCATGATCGCGGCGACGGTGCACCCATCCACAGAGGTCAACCTCCTGATTCAGGTGATGTTCCGTGACTTCTCCGCAGCGGTGGCTTCGCATGGCTCGTTCTCAGTACGCTAAAAGGCTTGAATTATAGGGTTTCAGAGGGGTATTCGCCAAGTCTGACGGCCATTTTAGACCCATAAACTAGCCCTAGATGGCCCACTGATACAATCTGAGTCAATTCAGCCACGCGCCCTTCACCACGCCGATGACCGATACCCCTACCAGAAAACTAGTTCTCGTCGATGGCTCGTCTTTTCTCTATCGGGCCTACCATGCGCTCCCCCCTCTGAATAATTCGAAAGGCGAGCCGACCGGGGCAGTTCTCGGGGTTGCCAACATGCTCCGTCGACTCGTCGCCTCCCATAAAACACCTCACATCGGGGTCGTTTTTGACGCGCCCGGGCGAACCTTTCGCGATGATCTTTTTGAAGCCTACAAGTCGCATCGTCCGCCCATGCCTGATGACTTGAAGTCCCAGATTCAACCCTTGCGTGAAATCATCCGGGCCATGGGCTTCCCTCTCATCGTTGAGTCCGGGGTCGAGGCGGATGACGTCATCGGCACACTGGCCGTTCAGGCTGCAGCAGCAGGGTATGCCGTGGTGATATCGACCGGCGATAAGGACATGGCTCAGCTGGTGAACGATCAGATCACGCTTGAAAACACGATGTTCAATTCCCGACTGGATCGCCAGGGGGTCTGGGATAAATTTGGGGTTTTTCCAGAGCAGATCATTGACTATCTCGCCCTGGTTGGGGACACCTCCGACAATATTCCGGGAGTTCCTAAGGTGGGTCCCAAAACAGCCGCAAAGTGGCTTAGCGAACACGGTTCACTGGACACGCTAATTGCCCGTGCGGAGACCATTCCCGGCAAAGTCGGCGAATATTTCAGGGGCGCGATCGATCAGATCCCCCTGTCACGGCAACTGGCAACCATCCGCTGTGATCTTGAATTGCCTCTTGGCGTCGAGGATCTGGAACTCTCCTCTCCTGACCTTGAGGAACTGCGGCAGTGGCTGAAGCAACTGGAATTCAATAGTTGGCTGCGCCAGATCGAGAGCGAACCTGAAGAGCCAGGGAAGAAAGCCGAATCCAAAGCTCAGGAAACCAGGACCAAAGCGTCCAAACCTGAGACCGCGTACGAAACCATCCTGACCGAAGCGGCCTTCGAAAATTGGCTCCAGATTCTCAAAGGATCAGCGCTTTTTGCCTTCGACACGGAGACCACCAGCCTTAACTACATGCAGGCCGAAATCGTTGGCGTTTCTTTTTCCGTCCACTCGGGTCAGGCGGCATACCTTCCTTTGGCCCATGACTACCCCGGCGTCCCTGAGCAACTCAATCGGGAGGAGGTCCTCGAGCGCCTCAGATCCGTCCTTGAAAATTCAAGCATCGGAAAAATCGGGCAGAACCTTAAGTATGACGCCAATGTGCTCTTGAATCACGGCCTGACTCTGGCAGGGATTCGGCATGACACCATGCTCGAATCCTATGTCCTGGACAGCACTGCAACCCGTCACGACATGGACTCTCTGGCCCTGCATTATTTGGATCATGAAACCATTCGCTACGAGGATGTGGCTGGCAAGGGGGCCAAGCAAATTGGCTTCGATGCCGTGGAGATCGAACCTGCGACCCAATACGCCGCCGAGGATGCAGATATCACCTTGAGGCTGCACGAACGACTCTGGCCTCGTCTCAATGGAATCCCGAAGCTTCGCTCTGTCTATGAAAATCTTGAAATCCCACTGATTCCGATCCTCGCCAAGATGGAACGCATTGGGGTATTGGTCGATCCCTGGCTGTTACAGCAGCAAAGTGATTTCCTGATGGAAAAGATGGCGGCGCTTGAGGCCCAAGCGCATGAATTGGCCGGAATGCCCTTCAATCTGGGATCACCCAAGCAAATCCAGACAATTCTCTACGAGAATTTGAATCTTCCGATCCTCAAGAAAACACCCAAAGGTCAGCCATCTACAGATGAATCCGTGCTGGCAGAGCTCGCCGAATCCTACGAGTTACCCAGCATCATCCTGGAGCACCGAACAGCATCCAAGTTACGATCCACCTATACCGAAAAACTGCCGCAACAGATCAATGCCCGAACCGGACGCGTTCACACCTCCTACCATCAGGCTGTGACCGCCACAGGACGGCTTTCCTCGGCAGACCCCAACCTCCAGAACATTCCGATTCGAACAGAGGAAGGACGGAGGATTCGACAGGCCTTCATTGCCCCCCCTGGAACCCAAATCCTTGCTGCCGATTACTCTCAGATTGAACTGAGAATCATGGCGCATTTTTCAAAGGATCCAAGACTCATCGATGCGTTTTTGACGGGGGGCGATGTCCATCAGCAAACTGCAGCAGAAGTATTCGGCGTGCCGCTTGATCAGGTGACCAAGGACCAGCGTCGTTCGGCTAAGGCCATTAACTTTGGCCTGATCTACGGCATGTCAGCTTTTGGTCTAGCAAAGCAGCTCGGCGTCGACCGCCCGGTTGCACAGGCCTATATCGATCGATATTTTGATCGCTACCCCGGGGTCAAGGCCTTCATGGATCGCACCCGGGAGAGAGCCAGGGAACTCGGATATGTCGAGACATTGATGGGCCGGAGGCTTCATATCCCCGACATCAGATCCAGCAATGGACAACGGCGCCAATATGCTGAAAGAGCTGCCATCAATGCTCCGATGCAGGGCACGGCGGCCGATCTGATCAAACGCGCAATGATTGATGTTCACGAATGGATCGAGAACCACAGAGCGCCGGTCCGAATGATCATGCAGGTCCATGACGAGCTGGTCTTTGAGGTCGAAGAGCATTTTCTTTCGACGGCCAAGGACGCCATCGCGGAACAAATGACGCAAGTCAGCGAACTTTCCGTTCCACTTATTGTGGGGATTGGCATCGGCAACAATTGGGACGAAGCCCATTGATGCCCCTGCTCTACCCTGCCGCGACTAGAGCTCCCGGGTTGCGCTAAATCGGATCTCGGGCCAGCGCTCCTGCGCCAGGGAGAGGTTAACCCGGCTGGTCGCCAGATACACCAGATATCCCGAGCCATCCTCCGCCAGATTGTCGAACACCTTTGCCCTGAAGTCCTCAAGTTTCTTGGGATCATCCGAGGTGACCCAGCGCGCGGTCGTGACGCCCACGGCGTCATAGACACATTCCACGTTGTATTCCGCCTTCAAGCGGAAGGCCGTGACATCAAACTGGAGAACGCCCACGGCCCCCAGGATGAGGTCGTTATTTTTGAGTGGCTTGAACAACTGCGTAGCGCCCTCCTCCGTCAGCTGCTGCAGGCCCTTTTGC
Source organism: Methylococcaceae bacterium (assembly GCA_044350805.1). Lineage (GTDB taxonomy): Bacteria > Pseudomonadota > Gammaproteobacteria > Methylococcales > Methylococcaceae > UBA6136. The sequence goes on along the minus strand of JBILGU010000010.1, from coordinate 59,383 downwards.
AGGGCTTTTCCTCGCAGCGGGTCCTTCAGGACCACCCGACGAAAAAGTTCTGGCGCGAAATAGGGGACACCCTCGTACTTGAGGCTTTCCCCTTGCGTAAAGGTATCGCCAACCTGGATCGTGCCATGATTGTGAAGCCCGATGATGTCTCCGGGGAAGGCGTCCTCGACGTTGACTCGGCTGTCTGCCTGAAACGTCAGTGCATTGGCAATCTGAACCGTCTTTCCGGTCCGGACATGATGCATTCGCATGCCCTTGGTGTATTTACCTGAACAGATTCTCAGAAAAGCAATGCGGTCCCGGTGCGCGGGATCCATATTCGCCTGAATCTTGAAAACAAAGCCGGAGAACTTTTCCTCCGAGGGAGGCACCGGACGTTCGCGGGCTGATCGCTCCTGAGGGCCAGGCGCATAATCGGCAAAGGCATCCAGCAACTCGAGGACACCAAAGTTATTGATACCCGAACCGAAGAAGACGGGTGTCTGCTTGCCCTCAAGGTAGGCCTGATGGTCAAACGTGTGGCTTGCCCCTCGAACCAGTTCAATCTCCATGCGCAGCTCATCCGCCAGGCCACCGAGCAACTCATCCAGCCTGGGGTTATCCAGCCCTTCGATGATTTCTCCCTCGACAATCCGATCACCATGCGAGGGAGAGAAGAGCTGAACTGCATCCCGGTAGAGGTGATAAACCCCCTTGAAGCGTTTGCCCATGCCAATCGGCCAGGTCATGGGCGCGCACTGGATCTTGAGAATCCTCTCGACTTCATCGAGAAGCTCAATCGGCTCGCGGCCTTCGCGGTCCAGTTTGTTGATGAACGTGAGGATGGGTGTATCCCGAAGCCGGCAGACTTCCATCAACTTGATGGTCCGCTCTTCGACACCCTTGGCGCTATCAATCACCATGAGAGCTGAGTCCACGGCGGTCAAGGTCCGGTAAGTATCCTCGGAAAAGTCTTCATGCCCAGGGGTATCCAAAAGGTTGAAGATTCTTCCCTTGTGATCAAACTGCATCACGGAGGTGGTCACGGAAATGCCGCGCTGCTTTTCCATTTCCATCCAGTCGGATGTGGCATGGCGTGCGGCTTTCCTGCCCTTGACGGAGCCAGCCATCTGGATGGCACCACCGAACAGCAGGAGCTTTTCCGTCAGCGTCGTTTTGCCCGCGTCGGGGTGGGAGATGATCGCAAAGGTTCTTCGCCGATCGAGTTCAGACTGGAGTTCAGACATTGAAGCGGGGAGCAAAACCGGGGATTATATCCCTTGCAATCGATACACGCAGAAGCATATGCCATCAACGCCCTCCTCCGATGCGGAACTCCGCAAAATCGCAAGCGCCCTTCACATCGACAAGATCGAGCGCCACATCTTCATTTGTGCCGACCAATCGAAACCCAAGTGCTGCGGAAAAGAGCAAGGCTTGACCGCGTGGGACTACCTCAAGGGACGTCTGGATGAACTGGGCCTGAGCCGGCCAGGACGAATTGCAAGGACCAAGGCAAATTGCCTAAGGCTCTGCCTCAATGGGCCCATCGCGGTGGTCTATCCCGAGGGCGTCTGGTATCGATCCTGCACCCCCGAGGTCCTTGAAAGAATCATTCAGGAACATCTGATCTGCGGCGAACCTGTCGAGGCCTTTCGGATCTATCCTGAGGATACCTAACCTGGCAATAGGATGCTTTCCAGCGCCTTGAGCTGCTGAGTGGTCCCCAGAGCCAATATCCGGTCATCCACCTCCAGCGTAAGGGAATCCTCAGGATTTGCGATCACCTGTCGACCTCGGAAAATAACCAGCACGTTGGCCCCCGAACGCTCGCGCAGCGAAAGATCACCAAGACACTGTCCTACGACCGGCGAATGGAGCTGGACCCCGATACCCTCAAGATTCATACACTCATCCCCTTTTGAGATGACCGTATCGAAAAAATCTATCACCGTAGGACTCAGAATCAAATGCGCAAGCCTTCTTCCGCCAATCGCATGGGGACTGATGGCACGATCAGCACCCGCTCGGGTCAATTTGGGAATACTAGATTCCTCAACCGCTCTTGAAATAATGAAAAGCTTGGGATTCAACACCCGGGCAGACAGGACGATGTAGACATTGGTCGCATCATCTCCACTCGTCACGATCAAGCCCTTGGCGCGCGTGATGCCCGCCTGCTGGAGGACCTGGTCGTCGCTCGCATCGCCCAAAATAAAGAGATAACCCTGCTGAACAGCAAAGGCCTGCGCCTCAACGCGATTATCGATGATGACGAATGGCATGCCGGAATCGTTCATTTCCCGGGCGGCTTGCCGTCCGACTCTTCCGAGTCCCGCAATGATGACGTGACTATCGAATGCGTCGATCATTCTTTGCATTTTCTTGGTCTCAAAGGGATCTGATACACGAATCAGGACCAAATTGTCCATGATCACCGTCAGGCTGTAGAAGAGACTGCCGATTCCTGTCAGGGCGATCAGGATAGTGAAAAGCCGACCGGTCTCATCCAGATGGATGATTTCACCGTAACCGATGGTGGTGATCGTAATCACCGTCATGAAAAGGGCATCAAGGAGGGTGGCGTCCTGGGGTTGCCCCAAGATGTAGTAGCCAACAGTACCGATGATGGTCACAGCCACAACCGTGGCTACAGGTGTGACCAAACGGGCCTTAAGGCCTAGTTGAGGGACATTATGCAACTGACTGGGCATCCATGACCTCCTCGTTCCTTGAAAATGAGAACGGACTAACGGGCTCCCTCAAGCATCCAAAGGCGCATCACGCAGTCTTCTTCAGGAGGCTGCCGAGAGTAAATGCGTTTCCCCAGGATTGGCGTCTCCTCGCCACAATTTTTCCAGTTGATAGAAGTCCCTGATTTGCGGCTTCATCACGTGAACGATCACCTCACCGAGGTCGACCAGAACCCACTCACCGACATCCTCGCCTTCAACCCCAATCGGTTGGGTATCATTTTTCTTGGCTTCTTCGGCCACGTGGGATGCCAGCGATTTCACGTGGCGCTCCGACGTGCCACTCGCAACGACCATGAAATCCGTCATGCTGGTCTTGCCGCGAACATCCAGAACGGTCACATCCTTGGCTTTACTGTCTTCAAGGGTGCTTAGGACCACTTCCAGAAGTTTCTCAACATTCATTATTTACTCTCAGGCATTCAAACTAAGGGTCACGCTTATCGCGAAAGATTTCTGATTGGGCCAAAGCTGGTGAGGCCCTATTTCTTTTTGGTCTTAGAACTTCCTTTGGAGGATGGCGCTGAATCGTGGGGTGATGACTTTGCTCCAGCCTTTGCAGCGGATTTTTTGGCCGCCGGTTCTTCCTTGTGGTGAGAAACGGGCTCCTCGCGGCCCCGATGAGCCGCATGACTGCTCCCACTCTGACCCTGATGCTTCCCTGAGGACTTGTGACTTGCCTTTTCCACAGGGTGGAAGTCATGGCCTCTGCTGCCCCCATGCTTTTCCGAGGACCGCGACACAGGGAGGGCCTGCACGCTGGGCTCCGAGACGATGAGGCGCTGACCCGACTGAATCTGGGTCGTCGCCGGAATGTTGTTTAAGCGCGCCAGCGTCGCCGCATCCACGCCATATTTGCGCGAGACGGAATAGAGAGTCTCTCCCCGCTGAACTTCATGGGTTTTAGCCGCGCGAGCGCCATCGCCATCATCACCGAATGCACGACGCTCAGACGAACTGCGCGAACTGGAGGGACTCACCGCATCAGAACGATCAGCCGAGCTCACACTGGCCGATTCAGATTTTTTCGCAAACTCCTTGCGAAAAGTTTCAAATGGCGCCGGTGCAATCGGGACATCCTCACCGGAGTAAAGAGACCGCATCAGCGGTTTCTTTTCCTGATGCAAGCGCTCTACTTCCTGCCTGAAATCCGCCGCTTTCTTTTCGGCAGGAATATAGAGGTGGAAGCTCCCATCCAAATCGGCAATCTGGCCCTTAAAACCAGGATTCAGCTCATAAAGCTTGTCGAGGGAAATCCCGGCGGCATCGGCTGCCAAAGCCAGATCGAGCTGGTTGCTAACTTTGACGGGCTTGTAGATTGCGGCATTCGGCATGTCCTTGAGACTGATGCCGTATTTCTCTGAATCAGCAAACAAACGCGCGACGGCAAGGAGCCTTGGAACATATGCGCGTGTTTCCTGAGGAAGATTCAATGACCAAAAATCCGTAGGCAGACCCTGCGCAAGGTTGCGCTTAACCGCCCGTGAGACATTGCCCTCCCCGCAGTTGTAGGCCGCAATAGCCAGCAACCAATCCCCAAAATCACCATGTAACTTGGTCAAATACTTTATCGCCGCCTTGGTCGAGGCATATATATCACGTCGGCCATCGTAGGAGTGGCTGTGTTTAAGACCATAGTTGGTTCCCGTCGATGGGATGAACTGCCAAATACCTGCAGCACGCGCGGAGGACACCACGTGAGGCTGAAAAGCACTCTCGACGATGGGCAACAGCGCAATTTCACCCGGGACATTCTTCGTCTCGACAAGCTTTACGATCGAATAGAGGAAAGGCTCGGCGCGATTCTGGGCACGCTCAAGGTACGCTGGATGATTAGCAAACCAGTTGAGCTCACGATCAATGTCCGGATGCTCGATCCGCGGGAGCGCGTAGAGGGCAAAAAGCCGATCCCAGAGCGTGTCGTACTGAGAGCCTCTCGAGGGTTTCTTCTTCCGTGCAGCCTTACCCTGCATTGACTCAGCATCCGCCGAATCGGGTATATTGGGGCCCTTCTTGACCTCGTTCCTGGAGCAGCCGGCGACTGTTGATAAAAGGATCAAAAGACAGCAGGCTAATCGGACTCGAGATTTTTGCAGTTGCATTACGTTATTAAATCCTCAACCTTTGCCGGCAGCCGGAATCCCCACGTATCTCTCGAATAATCAATGAAAAAGATACGACCTGCAAAGACCCAGGCGCGCCGTGAATTTTTGGAATGGTATCACGTGGCAACTCTCGGACAAGCGCTACAGGGGAATGAGTCCCAGTACCTGCGTTCCTCCTTGCCCCACATCTACAACCAGCGCACCCTCCAAGTGGGACGGCTCGGATCGGAAAGTCGATACATCGATGCAGAGCGTGTCGGCAGTTTCATTCTCGCGGACAACAAGGGTCCCCGAAGTTTCCCGACATTCATCCAGGCTTGCGCAGGCTCCCTCCCCATTGCAACAGAAAGTGTGGATACGGTCATTCTTCCGCATGTGCTTGAATTTGTTGCCGATCGTCATCAGGTCCTTCGTGAGGTGGAGCGGGTTCTCAAGCCGGAGGGAAGACTCTTCATTCTTGGGCTCAATCCCTGGTCACCTGCCAGATATTTCAGCATTTCCGGTCCAAAGGACTCCTTCTGGCAGTCCTATCTCATTCAAGCCCACCATTTGCTTGACTGGCTTAGCATCCTGAAATTTGACGCAGAAATAGAGGCGATTTTCACCGCCAAGGGAACCACACACCCCAAACAGGATCCGTCCCAGCTCGGAACCTTGAAAAACTGGCTTTCCGTGGGTTATGCCGTCAAAGCGATCAAGCGCAACTACACGCTGATCCCCATCGAACCCGAGTGGTCGGGGTTCACACGCCTTGTGACCGGTAAGCTGATGGAAAGCCCCCAATTAAATCGTGAGTCACAATGCAAAAGCCGGTAGAGGTCTACACCGATGGGGCCTGCCGAGGAAACCCGGGTCCCGGTGGCTGGGGAGCCCTTTTGGTGTATGACGGCAAGGAGCGCGAGATCTATGGGGGCGAAAGGGAAACCACCAATAACCGCATGGAGCTCACGGCCGCAATCAAGGCCCTTGAAATTCTTAAAAGGCCCTGCAAGGTCACAATCACAACTGATTCCACCTATGTCATGAAAGGGATCACCGAATGGTTGCCTGGATGGATCAAAAAGGGGTGGAAGACGTCCAGCAATAGTCCCGTCAAGAATGTCGACCTCTGGCAAGCACTTATCTGCGCCAAAGCCCAGCATGATGTCGAATGGCAATGGGTCAAGGGACACAACGGCCACGCCGGCAACGAACGCGCGGATGTCCTTGCAAACCGGGGCATTGATGAGTTGCTTCAGGGAGCCCCCTTACCATGACGCGTCAAATCATCCTCGACACAGAAACCACGGGCCTTGAACCTGCTGCCGGTCACCGCATCATTGAGATCGGCTGCGTGGAACTCATGGATCGCAAACTGACCGGGCAGAGTTTTCACGTCTACATTAATCCGGAGCGTGAAATTGATGAGGGCGCCGTCGAGGTCCATGGACTAAGCGCCGAATTTCTTGCTGACAAGCCCCGGTTTGCAGATATATCGGATGATTTCCTGGGGTTTGTGGAGGGCGCTGAGCTCATTATTCACAACGCGCCATTCGACGTGGGATTCATTAACCACGAACTTCGCCTGCTCGGGGCAAGCCTTGCACCCATCGGCGAGCGTTGTAGCGTCATCGACACCCTTCTGATGGCGCGCAAAAAGCATCCTGGACAGCGCAATAGCCTGGATGCCCTCTGCAAACGCTATGGCATCGATAACAGCCAGCGCACGCTCCACGGCGCATTGCTGGACGCTGAGATCTTGGCCGAAGTTTATCTCGCCATGACCGGTGGCCAGATTACTTTGTCACTCGAACACGAAGACGATGCCTCCCAGCAGGAGAGTCCAAGCGAAGTTTTCAGAGCCTCTGGCGCCTCAAGGCCTCCCCTGCCGGTCATTGCGCCTTCACCAGAAGAACGAGCAGCCCATTCCTCCAGACTTCAGGACATCAACAAGGCCAGCTCCGGCAATTGCCGTTGGTCACTGGAACCCTGACGAAAAGGAAACGGAATGTCACCCCGCAATGACTCCGGCCCGTTAAGTTTCATCCTATAATCGAGGATTAATTTTCGACGAAACGGGGGGTTACCGTGCGAAGAGTCGTATTCAATCAAAAGGGCGGGGTCGGCAAATCAACAATCACCTGCAACCTTGCAGCGATTAGTGCATCACAAGGCCGAAAGACGCTGGTCATTGACCTCGATGTTCAAGGGAATTCCTCCCACTATCTCTTGGGCGACAAGGTCCCAGATCCTGAAGCGACTGTCGCAGAGTTCTTCAAAGACTCCCTGAGCATGAGTCTCTTTGGAAAAAACCAAATCGGAATATTGGCGGATCGCATTCATCAGTCCCCCTTCGAAAACCTTTTCGTTCTCCCCTCCCATCCTGAACTTGAGCCGCTCCAGTCTCGTCTGGAATCCCGCTACAAGATCTACAAGCTCAAGGAGGCGCTGGACGTCTTGGAAGGCTTTGATGACATTTACATCGACACTCCGCCCGTACTGAACTTTTTCAGTCGCTCCGCTCTGATTGCCAGCCATGGCTGCGTGATCCCCTTTGACTGCGATGCCTTTTCAAGGGAAGCGCTCCTCACGCTGATTGGCTCTATCGCTGAAATTCAAGCGGATCACAACCCGCACCTCAAGATCGAGGGGATTGTGGTGAACCAGTTCCAGTCCCGCGCAAAGCTTCCGCAACAGCTTGTCGATGAGCTGACCGATCAGGGGCTACCGGTCCTGAATACCAAGCTCTCGACGTCGGTCAAGGTCAGGGAATCTCACAGCCTGTCCAAGCCCCTCATTTATTTTGTACCTGACCACAAGCTGACTCAGGAATTTGTGGAGCTTCACGCCGAACTCTCCTGACTCTCTGCTCTGGAGAACTTCGCAAGGCGTTCTCCAGAGACCAGACGCCATGGGCGGGGACTCGAGGCAGCGTAATCTATTGACCCCATGAAACCGTCCAAACTAAAAAACCCCACGGTCCAGGTCCTGATTGCCATCTCCCTGGGGATATCGCTTGGACTTTTTAGTCGATCCCCCCTTGGCGCCGGCAGTTTTGACCCTGCCACTCTGGGTCAGGTCGGCATGGTTCTGATTCGGTTCCTCAAGGCACTGGCATTGCCGCTGATTTTTTTCGCTGTTGCGGATGCGATCGTCAGAACGAATCTGGCTCAAAAATCAGGGATTCGATTTCTTGTGATCTGCCTGATCAATGTCAGTGTGGCATCTGGCATTGCCCTGACACTCATCAACTTCCTTCATCCTGGCACAAAATGGCAGGGACACATTGAAGAACTTCTCAGACTGGTGGGCTCTGGATCTGTTGCCACGCACATTGCGCCAGAAAAAACCAAACTGGACTGGATCCAGGGACTTTCAAGCCTCTTTCCTCAACACCTTCTTGATCCCATTCAAACCGGAAACATCCTAGCAACCGTCATTCTGGCCGCGCTGGTGGGCATATCGGTCCGGAGCCTGAGTACGTCAACTGTCGGAGAAGAACGCCGAGCCATTGAGTTCGTCGCCTCGGCACTGACGGGAGGATTTCTGGTGTTCTCAAGAATTTTACGATTTGCCATTCAGTTGGCGCCCCTAGCGATCCTAGCGCTCGTCACTCAAGCCGTGGGAAAACTGGGGCTGGGTATCTTCCTGGATCTTTCGGACTATCTTTTGATCGTGATGTTGGGGCTGCTCCTCCAGGGTCTGATCTACTATCCGCTGGCGGCTTTTGTTGCCGGCGGACGTTCTCCGATGGCCTTCCTTCGGGGCGCATCGGAAGCGGCGTGGACCGGATTTGCAGTTAACAGTAGCCTCGCCACGGTCCCGGTCAGCCTCAAATGTCTGAAACAAATGCAGGTCGATGATCAGTCTGCTCGCATTTCGGTCTGTGGGGGCACCAATTTCAATAATGACGGCGTGGTTCTTTATGAGGTCATGACGGCCCTCTTCCTTGCCCAGTCCATGGGGATGGTACTTGATCTCCCTCAGCAGCTCGTGATTGCATCTTCCAGTATCATTGCGGCGGCTGGAATTGCCGGGGTTCCTGAAGCAGGACTCGTCATTTTGCCCATTGTTCTTGCGAATTCCGGGTTTTCAGAGGCGGTCATCGCCGCAGCGATTCCCCTCGTCTCGCCCATTGACTGGATTCTTGCCCGCTGCCGATCAGGCGTGAATGTCCTTGGGGATATTCTGGGTGCAACCATCCTCGCGCGCTGGAACCAGCGAACCGAGAACTTAAAAAAATCATGACAACCCCTCTCTCTTGGAGAGTTCGCCCGGGCCTGGCGCACTGAAGGCCGGGGCTTCTCGCGAGACATGTGATTAACCGACTCGCAATCAGGCACAAAAAAAACCAGCCACAAGGGCTGGTTTTTTTTGGCGTCAGGGACGAAAGCCGATTAGTGAGTGATCGCTAACTTGTACCTATAGCAGAGCCTGCAGTGGTTTCCATCGATTGGTGCCCCGCGCATTGTCCCATCCATGTCAGATGAACCCCCTCAGCGTGTCGATACCCATTCCGAGAGTGATGGGCTTGACGTAGCGGGTAGATTATATGATTTGAACTAGGCTATCGCATGTTGAAGAAGCGTGTAAGCGATCCACATAAAGCCCACTGAGGATACCGTAAAGCTTAATGCAGTAAACACCTTCCACTTTTTCTTGCTCCAAAAATCAGTATCAAAAGCTGCAATCGTGAAAATTGTTGGATTGGTAAATCCACCAACCGCAACACACCAACATGCAACCACTGGGAGCTCAACACCAGCACCATAAAAACCTAAACCAAAAAGCGCCATCAAAGCATAATCAACGTGCGCCCTAATCATGGTTTTATAATCAATCACAAACTCATCCACACCAGGAATCGGAAACCATTTAGCAAAGGTCATCAACCAGGCTGATGAAATCAAAGCTGTAATACATGCTGCAGAACCAATTAATAAAACCTCCACTCACTCCTCCCTCTTAGCATTAAGAATTGTAATAAAGAGTAATAATTATCCACATCCAGCAGCGTTTCGCACAGTTTTTCAACGCGTACCCAGCTTTGCCCAGCATCAAAAGCGTCAGAGCTGCAAATAACAATAGAGAGCAAAAATCTCTGCGTTCAAAGCCTCCTGGGTGTGCAACACGACAAAATCACTCACAGCTTTTTCGAGAGCCCAGATACAAGAACAGGCGCCGAAGCGCCCGTTCTCTCTCACCAATAAAAGTCTGCAATCACATCTGCTGATTCCCACTTGAAACGGAGGAGCGCCCAGGTTCTGAATCTGGGAACAACTCATTCTTGATTTCCTTCAATATTGCAATCCTAACCGCTGCATCACCCTGCACCATCTATCCCCTCACCTTTTGAAGTGCTCACTGCAATGATCCCTGCAAGGGGATCTGTGATTCTGAAAAGGGTTGTTTCTTCTTTCCCACAGGAACCAGCAGAGAACCTGCCTCGATCTTAACCAGCCGTGGTTGCTTTGAAAGTACAACAAGCCTGCATCGGTTATTTGCTCAGCATGGAATTGCCACTTGACTGGGTTTGCCATTCCATCCCGCTTTAATGGGAAATGCGCAGTGAACACCTGGTCAGATACTTCTTCTGCCACCTCGCCGAAATATCCACCCCTTGAAAGCCTGAGCCGATCGCCCACATTGAACATCAATGAACCCCCACGCGATAGCTTAGGGCAATTCCGCCGGGTCAAAGTTCGCCGCAAATCAACACCTAAACCCTTTGGGGAATCGCAGCCACAGATTCGGCCCTGCACTCCTTTTTGAAAAGTGCTCCCCGTGAGGGATCCAGCCTTTGACTTCTCGATCGGTGATATCAGCCAAAATGGGACACCAATTTTTGCAGCCCCGCCCACTGTCCCAGCAGTTGGCGGTTTTTCGGTTTTGAAAACTTCTGCAAAGATTGCACTGAAACCCAGCTAGCGCGCAACAAAAAGGGCTGCGCTTGGCAACCCCTTCTGCTCACAACAAGGATTCGATTGTCAGTGATTAATCAGGTAATGCACCACGATGGATGATGCATAACCCGCTGCAATCGCGGGGGTCCACTTCAAGTGACTGAAGAAGGTGTACATGCCCTTGGAGCTTCCCATCAGAGCAACACCTGCCGCCGAACCGACGGAGAGCAGGGTTCCGCCCACACCCGCGGTCAGCGTAATCAGCAACCACTGATAAAGATCCATATCAGGGTTCATGCTGATGACCGCAAACATCACCGGAATATTGTCTACAACGGCTGAAAGCAGTCCGACCAGAATATTGGCCGTCGTTGCGCCGAGTCCGTCATACATTGCAACAGACGCGAGTTCCAGATAACCGATATAGCCAAGGCCACCGACAGCGAAGATGACGCCGAAGAAAAACAGCAGGGTATCCCACTCGGAGTCCTTCACATTTTCGAAGACATCAAACTTGCCACCCTCTGGGTAGACCATCTTCAGGCGATAACCGTAAAGCATGAGGTATGACAACCCGAGCATCATGCCCATGAATGGCGGAAGATGAAGAAACTGCTTGAAGCTGACTGCGGTGACAATCGTCATGACGAAAAGACCACAAATCACCAAAGCGCCCGGCTTCATGACAACCCGCTCTTCCTCTGCGTGAACTGGCATTTCATTGGGAATCGCGAACTGCATGATGAGCGCAGGAACCACAAAGTTCACAACCGAAGGAACGAACAACTCAAAGAAATCGAAGAATTCGGCCTTTCCTGCCTGCCAGACCATCAGGGTGGTGATATCACCGAAGGGGCTGAAGGCACCGCCCGCGTTTGCGGCACTGACCAGATTCACAAAGCCCAAAGCCACGAATGCGGGACTTGAGGCACCGACGGCCATGACCACTGCACCCACCAGGAGCGCCGACGTCAGATTATCCGCAACAGAAGACAGGAAGAACGTAATCACGCCCGTGATCCAGAAAAGAGCACGGTAGTTATAGTTCCGACTCACCAGCCAAGAGCGCAGAGCCTCAAAAACATGACGCTCGGCCATCGCATTGATATAGGTCATCGCCACCAGAAGGAAAAGGAAAAGTTCCGCATATTCCTTAAGGTCATGCTCGAAAGCCTGATGGACCTGGTCGGCAGGAACGCCGTTTGAAGCAGCCAAATAGGCCACATGGGCCCAGATGATGCCGGCCGCCAGAATGACAGGCTTGGACTTTCGAAGATGAGTGAATTCCTCCGTCATGACAAAGGCGTAGGAAATGATGAAGATCAGGACACAGTAAAGTCCACGTTGAGTGCCGGTCAGGCCGAGGTTCTGCCCCTCCTCTGCAAAGGCCAATTCTGGAATGAGGAACAAGGACGCAAGCAAAAGGAATATCCGAATCAAGACACGGCCCTCAGTAGGTTAAAGTCAGATGCCCCCGCACGAGATTGCAGGGTGAATTCTTGAGAAACAACCCCTAATTATAGTCGATTAGTTGCGGCATTGGAGAAACACTCCTTTTCTCCACGTCGACCTTCAGGGGTGAAAAGATGCACGCCTAAGTGTTTTAGCCCTGATCTCGAAGGTGTATATTGGCCGGTCATCCGGCACAACCAAGAGCCTGAGCCAAAGCACATGTACCAGTACGATCATCACGACCAGACGATTGTTAACGAGCGCGCCGCCCAATTCAGGGAGCAGACGCGCCGCTTCCTAGCAGGTGAACTGACTGAAGATCAGTATCGCCCCTTGCGATTGATGAATGGTCTTTATATCCAGCGCCATGCACCCATGCTGCGAGTCGCTATTCCCTATGGACTGCTCTCCTCGACGCAAATGCGCATGTTTGGGCATATTGCGCGCACCTTCGACCGCGGATACGGTCACTTCACGACGCGGCAAAACATTCAATACAACTGGCCTCAACTGGAACAGGTTCCGGACATTCTGGATTGTCTCGCTTCAGTCCAGATGCATGCCATCCAAACGAGCGGCAACTGTATTCGAAACACGACCAGCGATCACCTTGCGGGGGTTGCAGCCGATGAACTGGAAGATCCGCGCCCTTACTGCGAGATCATCAGGCAATGGTCGACGCTCCACCCCGAATTTGCCTTCCTGCCCCGAAAGTTCAAGATCGCCGTCAGCGGCGCCGAACGGGATCGTGCAGCAACCCAAGTCCACGACATTGGTTTGCAACTGGTCAAAAATGCGGACGGGCGAACCGGATTTGAAGTTCTGGTCGGCGGCGGACTCGGCCGAACCCCCATTATCGGCGTCATGATTCGGCCTTTCCTCGAAAAGGAAGATCTGCTGTCCTACCTGGAGGCCATTCTGCGGGTTTACAACCAGCTGGGTCGCCGAGATAACAAATACAAGGCGAGAATCAAAATTCTGGTCAAGGAGACGGGCATTGAGGCCTTTACTCGGCTCGTTGAGGAGGAATGGAACCCCATTCGTTCAAGTCTCAAGCTCGATGCACAAGAAATCGAACGAGTGTCCAAACACTTTCAAACCCGCCAGTACGTATCACTTCCTGCGACCGATTCAAACGTCGAGAGCTTATTGGCGAGCGACAAGGCCTTTGCCGCTTGGCATCGCCGCAATACGGTTGAGCACAAATCATCTGGATATCGGGCCGTTTTCATTTCACTGAAGCCCCATGGCAAGGCCCCGGGCGATATGACGGATGCCCAGATGGATGCTGTCGCTGAGATTGCAGACCGTTACAGCTTCGGCGAAATTCGCGTCACCCACACCCAGAACCTTGTTCTTGCCGATGTCGAAACCCAAAAGCTACCGGAACTTTGGAAAGAGCTTGCATCTCTCGATCTGGCAACTGCGAATGTCGGAACGGCAACTGACATGATCACCTGTCCGGGACTCGACTTCTGCTCCTTGGCGAATGCAGCATCCATCCCGATCGCCAATGGCATTCAATCGCTGTTTGACGATATGGACTATCTCTACGACCTGGGTGAAATCAGAATCAATATTTCAGGTTGCATGAATGGTTGCGGTCATCACACCGTCGGCCACATTGGCATCTTGGGTGTCGATAAGAAAGGTGAAGAGTGGTACCAGATTACCCTTGGGGGCTCATCGGCCAACGAGGCATCCTTGGGCGAACGTTTGGGTCCCTCAGTCGCCCGCGATGAGGTCACAGACGTCATGGAGAAGATTTTCTTCACCTTCAAGGACCTTCGCGAAGGAGAGGAATCCTTCCTCGAGACCGTCAGACGAATCGGAATCGAACCCTTCCAGGAGCGCGTTTATGAGAATCATTAAAAGCGACCAGATCGTCGAGGATCATTGGATTCATCTCGATGAGGAGAGCGACCTTCCATCGGGCACCTGTGCCACAGTCAGCCTGGATCGACTGGAAGCCCTCTCTGAAAAAGAAAGCGAAACCCTAGCCAAGCTCGGCGTTCGCGTTGGGCCGGACCAGGATGTAAGCCGTCTTAAAGCCCAGATGAAGCGGATTGATATGGTCGTTCTGACCCTGAGCCCCTTTACAGACGGCCGCAGCTTCAGTCAGGCACGCATTCTTCGTGAACAGCTAGGCTTTCAAGGCGAGATCCGAGCCTCTGGCGATTTCCTCAGAGACCAGATGTACTACCTGCACCGACTCGGGGTAGACTCTTTCGAGTTCGCAGAGGGCACCGACCTTAATGACCGACTGAGGGCTTTCAATGAGTTCACGGTGACCTATCAGGCGGCACAAGACGAACCTCAACCCCTATACCGTCGCCGCGGCTGACATCAAATCCATCCCTGACGAGGAGATATCTTCATGGATTACTGCAAGGCTCTCACTGCACTGGGGCTCGCACTGACCTTGGCCGGGTGCATCTCGGAATCGATTACCTCAAGTGAATCGTCATCGGCATCTTTTGGATCCAGTTCCGATTCCTCCAGTTCGCCTTCCAAATCATCCAAAAAGAAGGCCAGTGTTCCTGAAGAAAAGCGTGGCTATCTGAATGACATTGCCAATCTGACAAACTCCGTCACCGGCTCAAAGATGACCTCCACGGATTTCATGAACGCCCTTTCCCGAACAGCAAGTCAGGATCAAATCAGCAACTGGGAATCGGAATCGACGACGTTTATCGGAATCGGTAAGGGCCTCAAGCGAGCCAGCGTGCCCGTTGCCGAAATCAAAGCCCAGCCTTTTCTACAAGACGTTCTGGCTCGAAAGCAGGACGCTCTCGATCTGATTCAGCAAGGATATAAGGAGTAAGCCCGCGTGGGTTTAGGACCGCTTCCATGGGGAGCGGTCATCCTGCTGATTGCCTCTCAGACGGCCATTGCCGATCACTCCCTCGACTACCTTTACATTGAAGCCAATAGCGGGACCTCCAGTGGCGGCCATGTGGCAGTCAAGCTGGATGAAACCGTCTACCACTTCCAGAATAAGGACGGCCTGATCCTTCTGCAGCGGGATGGGTGGGATCGTTTCAGGCATCTATACGCTGATCTCGACAACCGTGACATTCATGTTGCCAAGGTCACCGTCCCAGAAACTGTTCAGGCTGAGGTGAGGCGACATCTTGATCTGTTCCATCTGAATCAAACCGTCTGGCTGGACCGAGCAGATTCCCTGAATCGGGACGTCCAACTCCTTGAGGCCTTCATTCAAGAGCGCCCTCTCCTGGTCCCAGGTGCCGGATTTTTCAGCAACAAAAAGCCCACTCCGGGAAGCGCAAGTCCTCCATTGCCGTTACGGACGTCACTTGAAACACCCGTATCTCTGGAGCGTCGGCTTCAATCCCTGCGCCACAAACGGCAAAGCCTTCATTATTTCGATACGACGATGCCGGAAGAGGAGCCCAGCCCGGCAAAGCTCCATCAGGGTTACGCTGACCAATGGCTGGATCTGCTCCAAAACGAAATTGCCCTTGAGTTTATCCTTGGGCGAAAGACCCTTAACCAAGGACTCTTGATGGATGGCGGCCCCATCCATCCCAAGGAAGATCCAAAAGACTGCTCCGTCCAAGACTGGCTTACACGCTACCTTAGCCACTTAGAACAGGATGTCACTCGTCTTTTACTTCATCCTTACCCAGGCTCAGGGCTTCCTCTGCTTAGAGCACTCGCCCGACTGGAAGTCGTGCGACTCTCTCTTGAAAGGAACAGACTCTATCTCCTTCTGCCAGGGCTCAACTCACAGGCCCACAGAACCTCCCATGATGAGTACCTCAAACTTGCCCAAAATCGCCTGGAAGCGGAATTTCGGCAGCACCTAAAAGAGCTCAGAGATCACATTTTTTGCGCAACAGAAGTTGATGACCTCGCGTACCACAAACTGGAACTGGCAGCTCTCGACCTTCACGAAGCCGAGCATGCGAACCAAAAAGAGACTTCGGTGCGATTTGATCATGAACCTGACCTTCCGAATGCGCCTGCCTTACTCCCGCCAGATCAGATGGAGCATTCGCGTCGTCCTAAGCCTGATCAGCTCAACACGGCAATCGCAGCAAGAGAGCGCCTGCAGGAGCACATCATTGAAAAAATGCATTACAACTTGATCACTCGAAACTGCGCCACCGAGCTGATCAAGGCTATCAATGCGGGTTTTGAGAGCAATCAAGAGCCCGTCGACTTCAAGGGACATATCGACCCCTGGCGATCCCAGTCCTTCATTCCGTTTCGTTTTTTCGAGCTGGTTTTGCAGCGGTATCCCATCGGGAACACGAGCAAGATTCGTTCATTCAGACACCGCAAACTCGATCAATTGATTGCCGAGGGTGACGGGCCATGGGTGGAAATGCTTGAGGGGAATACCTTAACCGGCACGCTCTATCAACCGAGAGAGGAAGACGGAGTCTTTCTTTTTTTCACCGACGAATCCCTTTGGTCGAGACCCTTGTTGGGGACCGCCAATCTTGGCGCCGGAATGAGCATGATGGCGCTAGGACTCTTCGGACTTCCTATCGATGAGGGGCGACTCCTGATGGCCGGTGCCCGGGGAGTGCTTTTCAGTCTGCCGGAAATCGCGCTTTGGAACATTCGAAAGGGAAGCTACACCGAGGCCACCCTTCGAAACTAAGCCCTACCGGCATGGAAAAGCTTCTAATGAAGCATTCCCATACCAGATGGGCTCAAGTTTTAAGGCTTTGCTGAAGTCGCTTTCGGAGTCTTCTTCACGATATTGATCCCACGCAGAAGGTTCAAAGCCTCATTCAGAGGATAGTCCTGAAGCGCCAAAGCATCTTCGGAATCCGCTGCGCCTTTGGGAGTTTCCTTAGGCGCTGTCAATTCCTTGATCGGCTCACGCTTGGGCGAGGGATTATTGTTCTCAAGGTGGTTCGCAAGATCCGCTTCCTTGATGGGGCCGAACTCTGACTGATTCGCCGCTTCAAGCTTGACCTTGGAAATGAGAACATCTGGCGAAATACCCTCGGCCTGAATTGAGCGTCCTGAAGGGGTGTAGTAGCGGGCGGTGGTCAACTTGACTGCCGCGCCATTACTGGTTGGCAAGATCGTCTGAACCGAGCCCTTCCCAAAGGTTTTTTCACCCATGATCACGGCCCGATTATGATCCTGCAGGGCCCCTGCAACGATCTCGGAGGCCGAGGCGGAACCTGCATTAATCAGGACAACAATCGGGGCTCCCTCAAGCAAATCTCCGGTCGTTGCATTGAACTTCATCTTTGAATCTTCAATACGACCATCGGTGTAGACCACCAGGCCTTCATCCAGAAACGCATCACTGACAGTGACTGCAGCATTGAGAACGCCACCTGGGTTGTTTCGTAAATCCAGGACCAAGCCCTTGAGCTTTCCTGATTTCTTCATTTCTTCAATGGCTTCGATCATGCTCTCACCGGTCTTGGCTTGGAAACTTGAGAGCCTGACGTACCCATAGCCCGGTTCAAGAAGCCGACTACGAACACTCTTGACCTTAATGATGTCTCGGATCAATTTGAGCTTGATCGGCTGCTCAGCCCCCTCTCTCACGATGGTAAGCACAATGGCGCTGCCAGGCTCACCGCGCATGATCTTGACGGCATCGTTCAGACTCAGCCCCTTAACGGGTTTGTCATCCAAGCGAATAATCAGGTCACCCGCCTTGACACCCGCCTTTTGCGCCGGAGTCTCATCGATGGGAGAGATCACTTTTACAAAACCGTTTTCCATTCCAACTTCGATACCCAAGCCACCAAACTGCCCCGTCGTACCGACTTTGAGCTCCTCGTACTGTTCTTTATCAAGGTATGCAGAGTGAGGATCCAGGCCGGACAGCATGCCGCGAATTGCGTCCTCAAGGAGTTTGTCATCTTTCACAGGTTCGACGTAATCCTGCTTAATTCGGCCATAAACCTCAGAAAACGCCTTCAATCCCTCAAATGGAATCTGGCTACTATCGGTCGCTTCCACCTTGGGGGCTGGTGGTTTTTCGGCCAAAACCATGCCTGATTGCGTCAGAACAAACACGCCAGCCATGATCGGTGCGATGACTGCTCGAAACTTGGAGGTAGAAAGCATAAGTTTGGCCTTGTCAGAAATGAACATAAAAAAATGGTTAATGAACTTGTTTACACCAGACTAAGGGATCGACGGGTTTGCCCTGCGTACGGATCCCGAAATATAAGCCAGGCTTATCTCTTCCACCCGTTGCTCCCAGGGCGGCAATGACATCTCCGGCGGCAACCGAGTCTCCTTTGGATTTGTTCAAACTTTGGTTAAAGGCATACAGACTCATGACCCCATTGCCATGGTCAATAATCGTCAAAAGCCCATATCCACGAAACCAATCGGCAAAGGATATTTTGCCTGCCGCAATCGCTCGAACGGGCGAACCCTCCTTGCCACTGATCAGGAGACCATCCCATCGACTGGTCATTCGAGGGCTTCCAAACTTGGCCGTGATCGTCCCCTGCGGCGGGCAGCGCGCGGGTCCTTCTGCGGGGGAAGCCTCGGGGGTTGATCGGACCAGGGGCTGCTGAATCTGATCTTTGGCGTCCATCGAAAAAGACTCTACCAAAATTCCAAGACTGCGCTGGTCTTCTCGCATTTGTTCGGCCTGGTCCTTGAGCTCTCGGTCCCAACCCTTCAGCAGCTGCCTTCTCGCCTTGCTCGACTCGGCCAGGGCGAGCTTCTCTTGTTGCGACTGGCGACGAAGTTCAGACTTGAGAGTTGCCTCATCGTTCAAATCCCGTTCGAGCGATTCAAGCCGCGTGATCTGATTCTCAAGGCGCTGAATCAGATCGGATCTCGCCTGACTGAGATAGCCGTAGTAGGCTAGCACACGCGCCAAATGCGAGGCATCCTCCTGATTTAAAAGCAGCTTGAGCCAATCTTTACTGCCAATCACATGCGCACTTCGCAATTGACCCGCCAGATGCTTTTGTTGCGTAGCAATATCCGACTTGAGATCATCGCGCTGTTTCTTCAGTTCACGCATCCGGCGTTCGTGTTGCTTCGCCTGCACCTCAAGCTCACCAATTTTGGTACTCAGAACGCCCTGCTGAATCTCGAGCTGCGAAAGCTGCTGATTCAGATGCTCCCTGACCCCCAGAAGGGCTGCATGCTTTTGACGCGTCTGCTCCATCCGGTCTCGGATCTCGGCCTGATCGGCCCCCTCCTCAAGACCGTACGCCCCCCCCCATGCCACGCTCAGGAACAGGACAACCGCAAGGGCACCCGTGCGATTGTTCAGCCTTTGCATTCGCGTGGCCGGTTGGCTTGAATTAAGCGAGAAGAGATCGACCGGTCATCTCGGCAGGTTTCGCAATGCCCAGAAGATCCAGCATGGTCGGCGCGATATCTGCCAGATTTCCGCCATCCAAAAGCTTCTTTTCGGACTTTCCCCGGTAAACCAAGGGCACCGGGAACGTGGTGTGCTGAGTGAGAGCCACACCGGTATCCAGATCAACCATTTGCTCAACATTGCCATGATCGGCAGTAATGAGGAGCTCCCCACCCACCGTATCTAAAGCTGCCGTAATCCGTGCGAGGGAGGCGTCAAGCGTCTCAACCGCCTTGACCGCAGCGTCCATGATTCCTGTGTGCCCGACCATGTCGCCGTTGGCATAGTTGCAAATGATCACATCGAATTCACCGCCTTCGATGGCTTTGACCATTTCGTCGGTCACCTCAGCTGCACTCATTTCCGGCTGAAGGTCATAGGTTTTGACCTGCGGCGAAGGAATCAGGATTCGTGATTCCCCCTCAAAAGGCTCGTCAATGCCACCATTGAAGAAAAATGTGACATGCGCGTACTTCTCGGTTTCGGCCAAACGAAGTTGCTTGAGGCCCTGACGTGAAAGCACCTCACCCAAGGTGTTGGTGATCGTCTGGGGTGGAAAAGCAATCGGATAGGTGAAATTCTGGTGGTACTCAGTCAAGGTGACGTAGCTGCCAAGCTTGCGAACTTCCTTCCGCTCAAACCCGCTGAAATCCGCATCATTGATCGCCTTGCTGATTTCTCGTGCCCGATCGGCACGGAAATTCATGAAGACGACGACATCCCCATTTTCAAGATGAACTGGCTTTTGCCCGTCTGAAACGATACTGGTCGTTGCGACAAACTCATCGGTTTCTCCGCGATCATAGGCCGCCTTGAGCCCTTCAAGCGCCGTTGCGGCCTTGAATTCAGCCTGGCCCGAAACAATCAGGTCATAGGCTTTTTCTACCCGATCCCAGCGATTGTCTCGATCCATGGCATAGAAGCGGCCACAGAGGCCAGCGATCTGCCCCGTCCCCAACTCCTTAAATTTATTTTCAAGTCGCTGGATAGGGCCCTCTGCACTCTGAGGCGGCGTGTCACGGCCATCAAGGAATGCGTGCATGTAGACTTTGTTGACCCCACGCTTAACCGCTAATTCGGCCATCGCTTGAATCTGTTGATCATGGCTATGGACGCCACCCGGGGATAGCAGCCCGAAAATATGGACCGCCTTGTCGTTGGCCTTTGCAAGATCTACTGCCTGCGTCAGTGCAGGATTGTTAAAAAAGGAGCCATCCCGAACCGCTTTGTTGACGGCCGTAAAATCCTGATTGATTAATCGTCCGGCTCCCAAGTGGAGGTGACCCACTTCAGAGTTCCCCATCTGATCATCGGGCAACCCAACGGTTTCACCTGCGCAATCCAGCGTCGTATGGGCACAAGAGGCCCATAGATGCCTCCAGGTCGGGGCCTTGGCCGCGGAAATCGCATTGTATTGTGATGATTCGTTGTAGCCGAAGCCGTCCAGAATAACTAAGACCACAGGTTTAGGGCGATGCGAGTTCAACGTATAATCTCCTAGGACAGGCTTCATTGAAGCGTATATTCATGGTGGGGCAATGCGAGGGCAAGACGGTTTGCGACCCGCCCTTTTCCCCCGATTTTAGCGGGTTTTGACCGCTTCGTCCTCTCAGATGCCCTGCGTGTCCGGGATTGAACAGCCGCTAATACGAGTGAGAGTCGATGAAGGATGAATTGATTAACCGCGAACAGGACATCACGCAAGCCGCGCTCTCGATCAAGGCGATGGCTCACCCACTCCGGCTCAAAATCCTCTGTATGCTGGGCGACTCGCGCGCCAGCGTTCAGGAGATCGTCGATGCCTGCGGCACGACCCAAAGCAATATCTCCCAGCATCTTGCGATTCTGCGGGAGAAGGGGATCCTCGGCTGCGAAAAAGAGTCGAACCGTGTGTACTACCAGATCGACGACAAACGAACGCTCAAACTGATCGCTCTGATGCGGGAAGTTTTCTGCAGCGACAGCCACTAAAATTTAAAACATAAAGCACATCAAAACTCTCATGAACGTTTCTCCTGAACAACTTTTCGAATTCATCAGCAATCACTGGATGATGGCTGCTGCACTCTTTGTCGTGACGATCCTCCTGATCCAGGACATCATCGACAGTGCGACCCGAAAACATAAAACCGTTTCCCCGAGTGAAGCCGTCGTCATCATGAATGATGATCAAACGATCGTCGTCGACGTTCGCGAACCCCCCGAATTTGCCGAAGGCCATATCGAAGGTGCGCGCAACATTCCGCTCGGAAAGCTCGACGAGCGGGTCGGCGAACTGGAAAGCCACAAGAACAAGCCGATTGTTGTGAACTGTCAGTCAGGCACCCGCTCGCTGGCCGCCGGAAAAAAACTCACCAAGCTCGGCTTTACCCAAGTCTATGAAATGAAGGGCGGGATTTTTGCGTGGAAAGACCAAAACCTTCCCATGACAAAAAAGCGCAGCAAGTAAACGGCTACAACGAAACTTCAACAGAGAATCCGCGTCATGGCCGAAGAAAACCAAGCCCCTACTGATCCACAATTTCGGGTCCAAAAGATCTATGTCAAGGATGTTTCCTTCGAAACACCCAATTCACCCCAGATTTTCATGATCGACTGGGAGCCTGAGATTGACTTCAATCTCGGAAGCAACGCCCAGCAAATTCAGGAAAATACCTTTGAGGTGACACTGAAGGTCACGGTCACTGTGACCTTGGAACAGAAAACGGCTTACCTCATCGAGGTCTCTCAGGCCGGCATTTTTGGTGCCCTCGGTTTTGGTGAGAATGAACTGGGCCATCTGCTTGGAAGTTACTGTCCCAGCATCCTATTTCCTTATGCCAGAGAGGCCGTATCTGATCTGGTCATCAAGGGCGGCTTTCCTCCGATGCTTCTCGCCCCGGTGAATTTCGACGGACTCTATGCGCAACGTCTCGAAGAGCTGAGCGTCGGCAGCCAAACGAGCCATTAGGCCTGCCATAAACATGGAGGTGCTCGTTTTAACCCCGTCAGGGAAGCGATAATGCAGATTGCCGTTCTCGGCGCAGGTTCCTGGGGAACAGCGCTTGCACTGGTCCTCGCCCGGAACAACCACAACGTTCATCTTTGGGGACACAATCCAAGG
This sequence comes from Methylococcaceae bacterium, assembly GCA_044350805.1. Classification (GTDB taxonomy): domain Bacteria; phylum Pseudomonadota; class Gammaproteobacteria; order Methylococcales; family Methylococcaceae; genus UBA6136. The sequence goes on along the minus strand of JBILGU010000010.1, from coordinate 36,773 downwards.
CAACTGGAGCAAATTCAGAAGGATCGCTGTAACGCTCAGTATCTTCCCGACGTCCCTATTCCGAGCAATCTCGTTCCCCAACCTGACCTGAGCGAGGCCATTCGCGGATGCTCATTGGTTGTAATCGCCGTCCCCAGCCACGCGTTCAGAGAGCTTCTGGAACGATTACCCTCCTGCCTTAAAGCCCCCTGTGGAATCGCATGGGCCACCAAAGGTCTGGAGTTGAACACCGGCCTTCCCCTCCATCATGTCGTCAAAAGCGTGCTCGGCGATACCTTTCCCGCAGCAATACTCTCCGGCCCGACCTTTGCAGGGGAGGTCGCTCGCGGGCAGCCCACTGCCATCACGGTCGCCTCAGAGTCAGAATCCTTTGCCAGTGAGCTGGTTACCATTTTTCACAACCCAAAGTTTCGGGCTTATACGACGACCGATGTGGTTGGGGTCGAACTTGGCGGTGCCGTCAAGAACGTCCTGGCCATTGCCGCAGGCGTTGCCGATGGACTCGGATACGGCGCCAATGCCCGGGCGGCTCTCATTACGCGAGGACTGGCTGAGCTCATGCGCCTTGGCTTAACGCTCGGTGGAAGACCAGAAACCCTGATGGGCCTCTCCGGTGTGGGCGATCTCATCCTCACCTGCACGGACAACCAGTCCAGGAATCGGCGTTTTGGGCTTGGACTTGGAAAAGGGCTTGCGGCCGAGGAGATCGCTACCCAGATCGGGCAAGAAATCGAGGGCATACCGACGGCGAGAATCGTTCGCGAAATCTCACTTCGACATCGGATTGAAATGCCGATCACCGAACAGGTATACCGAATTCTCTATGAGGGGCTGCCCCCTCACGAGGCGGTCAGCAATCTTTTGGTTCGCGAACCGAAGCCTGAAAACGACCCGCCGGATCCGACATGAGTCAAGAAACGCAGCGACCGGCATCTCACTCAAAAAGCCCATTCATTGCAGGCATTGTCGGCAACATTCTAGAGTGGTACGACTTCGCCCTTTACGGGCACTTTTCCGTACTGATCAGCCGCCATTTCTTTGCAGAGGGGGACCAGATTCTGGCCACTTTTGCCGTCTTTAGTGTGAGCTTTTTCATGCGGCCCCTCGGCGCCATGATATTCAGCGCCATTGGTGACCGTCACGGACGAAAAAGGGCACTTTCACTCTCCATTTTGGGCATGGCGGTACCCACTGCGGCCATTGGCCTTTTGCCTGACTATGCGCAAATCGGGGGCTGGGCTACGGCATTCCTGATTTTTCTTCGTCTCTTACAAGGGATGGCCCTGGGTGGGGAGATGGGGGGAGCCGTCACATTCGTCATGGAACATACCCCTCGGGCGCAAATCGGACGGGCGTCAGCCTGGATTCAAGCCAGTACTTGCCTTGGACTATTGGCGGGCACCGTGATGGCAAGCAGCCTTGCACTCCTTCTGGATCAGCAGGACTTCGAAAACTGGGGCTGGCGCATCCCTTTCATCTTGGGGATTGGAGCAGCCTGGCTCGGATTTAAGATCCGACGCAAGATGTCTGAAAGTATGGTTTTTGAAATTGCTCGCAATGAAAATCGCCTGCAAAAAAACCCCTTGGGGGAAATTCATGGCAAGTATCGGGGGGCCACGCTGACCGCCATTGGCATTGTGGCGCCCATGACGTGTGGCTTTTTCTTTTGCTTTGTTTATTTCAACAGCTATCTGGTAACGGGCCTTGGACTTTCCTCTGCCAGAGCATTGATGGTCACCTCCATTGGACTCATCCTGTCACTGATTGCAACCCTTGCCAGCGGTGTCATTGCTGACCGCATCGGCTACAAGTCCGTGCTGATGCGGACCTCGCAACTGCTTCTCCTCCTCTCCCTGCCCCTGGTCATCACCCTGTCCGGTCACTGGGATATCGCTTTCACCCTTTCCGCCTACTTTGTTTTGAGCCTAATCCTTGGGGCCTATTGCAGTACGGCCTTTGCCTCAGTCACGGCATTGTTTCCAACGCCCATTCGGTATAGCGGGATCAGTATGTCGGTGAATCTTGCCTCCCCCATTTTTGGGAGTACCGCTCCTCTTCTGGTTGCGGCATTGGTCGAAACCTTGGGAGGAGATTATGGATTTATGGCATTTGGTGGATACTTCACCGTGCTCTGGATAATGGCCTTGCTGGCCATTCATCAGATCGACCCACGCGCCTTTGATCGTTGGGGTCAACACTGAAACCGAGTTGGAATATTGTCCTGTATCGCTTTTTATAGCGAATTCGTAGAATGGCCGCTTCGGCTGCGTGACGCTTAAGCAATAACGAGAAAAATATGAAGATCTTCAGGCGTTACCTCCCGGACCCCGCAAAGATCCGGGAAATCAAGTCACTCCGTTTTTTGGGCGAGAGAATTTACTCGCCAAACCTCTGGTATCTCAATCGACACTCGGTTTCCCGCGCTTTTGCCGTCGGTCTTTGGGCGATGTACACGCCCCCCCTGCCTTGGCAACAGGTTCTGGCAGCGGTTGGCGCGATCTATTTTGGCGCCAACCTGCCGATCGCGGTGGCATTGGTCTGGATTACCAACCCGCTGACCTGGCTCCCAATGTATTACTTTGCCTATGAAGTGGGTGCCATTGCTCTGGGCTCAGCGACCTTCAGCTTTGAACAGTTTTCGGAGTTCTTTAGCATCGAAAGGGCGATGACACTGGGCGCCCCGTTGCTGGTTGGCTGCCTGATCCTCATGCATCTGGGCGCACTGATCGGGTACTTTGCGGTGCAGTGGCTTTGGATCCGAAATGTTCGGGAGTCCGTCACTGTTCGCCGCTTGAGAAGCCTGCCTTTCAACTCGGCGGAAATGTGCCGCCAGTCCTATGCCAGCTTCAAGCGCTATATGGAGCATCACACGATTGCCCTGAACCACCCCAAGCGCTCGAAGAAGAACTAACCGACACCATCGTCTAAAACATCCAACCTTATGTCACTGACTGAAAAAGCTTTTGTTCTCGGACAATACGCACTTCCGCACCATTGGCTGTCGAGACTGATGGGCAAGTTCACGTACTGTGAAAATCCCATCATCAAGAATCTCATGATTCGGAAGATTTCATCGGCATACCAGATTGATCTGTCCGAGGCTCAAGAGAGTGATCCTAGGGCCTATCCCTCCTTTAATGCGTTTTTCACCCGACCGCTCAAGCCAGAGGCTCGACCGATTGCATCGCCAGCCAACTCGATTGCCTCACCGGCTGACGGTTTCCTGAGCCAAAAGGGACCGATTGTGAACGGGAGCATCATTCAGGCAAAAGGCTTCGACTACACGGTCGAGGCGCTATTAGGCGGAAGTACAGAACGGGCAGCGCCCTTTCTGGGAGGCAGTTTTGCCACGGTTTATCTCTCCCCCCGGGACTATCACCGACTTCATATGCCGTTGACTGGGACCTTGCGGGAAATGATTCATGTCCCTGGAAGACTCTTCAGTGTCAACGATACAACGACGCGAAATGTACCCGGACTTTTTGCGAGAAACGAACGTGTCGTCGCTATTTTCGATACCGAGGTCGGTCCTATGGCTTTGATTCTGGTCGGGGCCATTTTCGTCGCCAGCATCGAGACCGTGTGGCACGGGGTTGTTACGCCACCAACGAGAAAAGACGTGTTCGCCGTGCGCTACGACCCAGCAAACATCGTGCTTGAAAAAGGGGCCGAGATGGGGCGATTTAACATGGGGTCGACCATCGTCGTCCTCTTCGGCAACCCCAGGGCGACCTTCGACGAAAACATTACCTCGGGATCTTCGGTGAGAATGGGCAGCGCGATAGGACACATCAGCGACACCCCCTAAGATTGCTCCTCATCAGACTTGTTTAAGGTCATGACTTTGCTCCTGCCCCCCAGATCAGCAACGGCCCCATCACGATGAACATTTACTGGATATACGATCTTCCAACCTGGCAGCTGGGCCTTGGCATCACGGGGATTTATATCGCCCTATCACTGCTCGGACTCTTTGCTTTCCGCAGCTGGATCTACAGGACCTTTGATGTTCATGCTGAAATGAACGAGATGACTGGCGCAGTTTTCTCGGGCGTTGGCGTTTTGTACGGTCTACTTTTGGGTCTCGTCGCCGTAGCCACATGGGAGAACTTTGATGCTGTGGACGAGATTGTCTCAAAGGAGGCTGCTTCCGTAGCCTCACTTTATCGGGACATCAGCGCACTTCGGCCTCCAGCCAAAACCATGATGCAAAACCATCTTCGCCATTACCTTGAGGTGGTCATCAATGAAGAATGGCCCGATCAAAAGAAAGGTCTTGTCCATGGGGGGGGGGGCGGGCAAGTTCTCACAGACCTTCACCTGGAGCTAGCAAGATACAAAACCATTGCTGGAACCGACGAAAGTCTCTACAGGGAGACGCTCACAGCATTTAACCGTCTCGCTGAAGCGCGTCGCGTGCGTCTTGCGGAAGTGAGCACCGGAATTCCGGGGGTTTTTTGGATGGTGATCATTGGAGGCTCTTTACTGAATATGCCTCTCATGTATCTATTTCATACCACCCGACGATCAACCCATATCACCGTGACATTGATTTACGGAACTTTCACTGGACTCATGATCTTCTTGACCGCCTCTGTCGATAATCCTCTGAGAGGGGAGGTCAGTGTCCCCAGCGAAGCATACGAATCCGTCCTCAATAATCTTTTTTCGTTGGATCCCAATCTTTCGGGTAAGTAGCGTTTGGCCCTTGGAAGCAACGTTATACCATCGTCAAATTATTTTTTTTCGCGCCTCATCATCGCACCACAGCCCATTTCGGGAACCCGCCGACTGACCCCATTTGGGGTCTCCACCGCATCAAATGGATTCCCTGCCCCCTCAACTGTGGGATCGGAAACGCTCTGTGCCGGGGCCTCCATGGCCATGGGTCCCCGCGGACCAAAGAGCATCAATGCGGCCAATCCGGTCGTCGTCAAAACCGTTGCAAGGAGAAGAGCCGGCAACCCGATCGGTTTTCGTCTTGGACAACGCCCTGCACAGACACATTCTCGATAGAAAATGTAGGTAAAGCACATCAGGATCAAGACATTGATACCCGTGAAAAAGGGCATAAAGATAAGAACATTGTCCGGGAGCATCATCACGACAACCATCGCCCCCATGGGCCCCCCCATCACACCGCCCATGAGGCCATGAAGCACCGCCATGGATCCACAGCACCACGCTGTCAGGACACCGTAAAGGGCCCCGAGAACCATACCAACCATGGACCCCATAAAAAATCCGTTGGTGGCGCCAAGGACCCCGCCCACCATGGTTCCAACCTGCATTCCTATCGTCATTCCGATCAACATGCCAACAGCGTGGCCTGCATTCGCGTAGCTGTAGGAGCGGAGATAACTCAGCGTCGAGACCAGTGCCACCACGCTGACATCCAGATAAAAAATCCACAATCCATAACTTTGTGCCAAATCGGCATGCGATGGTCCCGACCAACGCGCCAGGAGAAACTGTCCGAGGATAATCAGAAAGAGGGCGACTGCAGCATTTCGAATGAGACGAAACAGGGAATGTCTGGCTTCATCAGGCGGGAGGGAGGATTCCGAGGTAGAAAGCGCCGCCGGCGATTCACCACACGATATTTCAGGTGAAACATCGATGTCCCGGCCATTGAGATGGATCCCGAGAAATTTCCCATCCCGATCCAGACGAATCTTGAGATCAATCTCTGGACCTTGCGTGTTTTCGGAAGAATCCCCACAACATGATTCGGTCATCGTCTCTCCGACACAAATGCTACGCACAGCCTGGCAACCCAAATGCCGAGTCTACGTGGTAAACCTCTCATTCTAACCTTTTGATCGGGATCACCATGCCTGGTTCACGTCGCTCAATCTGTGGTCCTTAAAAGAGATTCCAATTCTCTAAATAACTGTCCTGCAAAACGTTCGACCTCCCCCTTTTTTTCGGGGCGAAAGGCGCTGGCAAAACGAAGGGAGGTGTTGCAAAAAAGAAAGCCTGGACACGACTGCGAGAAACCGTTGAGTTTCCCATCGAAATCCAGGCCCAAAGAGAGAGCATGAGCTGGAAAAGCACTCGCCAGTAATTAAGCAGAAATCGTGCCGTTTTTTGACGCCCCCCGCAATCACCCCCCTGAGCAGGATTGATCAACACCTGATGGGGACGGACCCGCCCGTGAGATCGGAAACCGTTTCTAAAGAATGCCCCTCGACTTGGAGGATATGGCGCAGGCGCTGTGTGAAATAACGCATTCCCACAAAGGCTCGCTGCTGGCCACGAAAAAAAGGGGCGCCTCTTTAAGAATTTCGACCACCGAGCGAGGAACCTTCATTTACCTCCATTTTGCAGAATGCACGCCATAAATCACTTGTTCCCCATCGAAACAATGACTTAGTGGCCCGTTTTTTGCTTTGATCTTTACAGGCGAGCCGGTGGTTCAGCGGGCTTCAATTTTCTGGGGACGAGGTTTGAAATGGAAAGAAAATCAGCACACAAGATTCAGGTGGGTCATCGCTATGGGCACTGGGTCATCATTGGCGAGGCGCAACGTGTTGGCAGCGACATGCGCTACCTCTGCCAGTGTGGATGCGGGAACGAAAAGCTGGTTTCAGCCATCACCCTCCGTAACGGATCCTCAACCAGTTGTGGTTGCATGAGACAAGAAAAGCCCCCGAGGATCTCGGACTTTGAACTACAGCCCATTTCGCCCGATATCCAGCAAATTTTTACCCTGATCAGTCAAGGCTGCCTTCCTCCAGCCGATCAGTTCAGCATCGTGGATGGCGCACCCTCATGGACCCTTCCTGCAATAGCAAAAATACTGGGCATCGGGCGATCGGAGCTGATTCGACACATTGAAAAAGCGGGACCCCGATTCTCTGCTGAATCCAGAAGTTCCGCCAGTGAGACTTATTCAACTGCGATCTAAGCAGAGGCTTGAGGGTGCTAATCCATAGCACTCTCAAGGCACCTCATTAGCGTGATCCCGGCAAACCCTGGCCACCCAGCATCGTTGGCTTGGGTGGAGCCCAGTTGAGATCGACCGCTTCCCCGCCTTTGACGCGGATCCTTTGCATGACGGATCCATCCTCTTCCTGCGCATCATTGACGCCGTACATAAAGTCAAAGTAATCGTGGTCTTTGCCAAGCCAACGGGTGCGGGCCACTAAAAAGAACTCACCATCGGCAACATTCAGGAAAGAGAAGTCACCATCCTCATCGCATTGCGCAGTCCGTGTTGCGGCATAGAATGCCTCGGCCCCCTGAAAGGTGATCTGTGACTCGCGGGCATCCATCCGAAACGCGGTATCGATGCTGCCGTATTTCCCCGTATCCAATTCGTAAAACCTTCGTGCCCATTCCTTCGCATAATCGGTTGCTGGCACCAGGCTCACCGTACTATTGGCGCAGGTAACAAGGGTCCCGCTCGCCAAAGCCACCATGATGCGACCCGTCACCCGATTGGCTCCAGGCTTCAAAAGGGCCCGCGCCTTGCCCTCCTCAAACGGGACGGAAACACGAACCGGTCCGGAAGACTGACACCCCATCAGAGCGATAAAAAGAACGCCACTCAACAACTTGATCTGCATGAGTTCACCGAAATAAAACGGAAGGGCCGTTTCCGAGAGCTTTTGACTTCCGGAACTTTAAATGTCTCTTGAATTCTAACTGATGCCACAACAGAGTCGGTCCGATATGTTCTGGCTTTGACAGACACCCAGAAGGTTTGGGGGTACCCTTTATGATCTACGGACAGAATCCAACCATGACCAGAGAAATGCTCGACTGCTACCGTCGGGACATTCACAGCCGTCACCCCGTTTTCTCCACGCAAGCTGCGCAATCGCTCAAAGAATGTATCGAGCGTGGAGGGAGTTTCGATTGCGAGGCGACACGGCTGAGCGCCATGAGTCTTTACACCTCTTTGATCGGGAATCCCTGACCCGATTTAAAAGCCCCTCCCTGAGTTGGTCTACAATGACTGCTTAATTGGGTCATGAGACGTCGTGTGCCCTGAAAGCGTCTGGGAGGAAAAAAATGCTGGCTGATGTCATCTCCGAATTCCCGCGTGATTCATGGGGTAATGACCACCTAACGCCCGATCGCGGGCTTGAATCGACCCTGGAAGCCGGCCATGTTCTCTACTTCCCGCACCTCAGCTTCAAGCTGATCGAGGCTGAAACACGCTTTCTAGATCCGGCCTGGTCAGATGGCAAATCGAAAAACATCAGTTACCGGGGTCCCGAGGTGCCACTTCAGGGAGCTATGGGGAGCGAATCGGATATCGAGGCCTTGAAGGCTTTGGTGGCTCGTTTCAGCAATCAGGCAGAGGGTCTGGTTGAGACCCTCTTTCCAAGCTACCGCGGGCATCTTCGAAAAGGATTCACTTCCTATCGGCCCGCTCATGTCGAGACCCGAGTGACCAGCTGGAGAAAGGATGACACCCGTCTTCACGTTGACTCGTTTCCCTCCAACCCGACCGGTGGACTGAGACTCCTTCGGGTGTTTACCAATATCAATCCGAATGGTCTTCCAAGGACCTGGCGTGTGGGAGAGCCCTTCAAAGACTATGCAGCCCGCTTCATCCCCAGCACAAAAGCCCTGTGGCCAGGACAAGCATGGGCCATGGATGCGCTGGGTCTCACCAAATCAAAAAGATCACCCTACGACCACCTGATGGGCCAACTCCACGATTTGGGAAAGCATGATCTTGACTATCAGAAAAACGCCCCTCAATTGACCCTCGATATTCCTCCCGGGGCAACATGGGTGGTCTTTTCAGATCAAGTCCTGCATGCAGTGATGTCCGGGCAGTTTATGCTGGAGCAAACCTTCTACCTCAAACCTGAGCACTTGAAGGATCCCGCCAAAGGTCCACTTCGCATCCTCGAGCAGCTCACCGGTCGCTCCTTGCTCACCCAATAACCCATGATTGCAAAACCCGCCCCCACCGAAACGGATATCCATCCCCTGCTCCAGAATCGCTGGAGCGGCAGGGCCTTTGACCCTGATCGCGCTGTCGAAAATATAAAGCTGAGCGCACTGGCCGAGGCAGCTCGTTGGGCTCCCTCCAGCATGAATGCCCAACCTTGGCGCTTCACGGCAGTCCTCCGCGAGCAGGATCCGTCATGGCGCTCTGTCATCGACAGCTTGGCACCATCGAATCAAACATGGGCCAGCCAGGCGCCCATACTCTTGGTTGTTGCGGCTAAAACCCATTTTGCAGAGGGAAAGCCCAATCGCTGGGCTGCCTACGACACAGGCGCGGCCATGATGGCCCTATCGATCGAAGCGACCGCTCAAGGACTGATGGTCCATCAGATGGGGGGATTCAACCCGGAGCAGCTCAGAAAAGCCTTGGCCTTGCCGGAAGATTGGGAGTTGTTGGCTGTTGCTGCAATCGGTTATCAACTCCCCAAGGAGAGCGTTCCTGCGGCGCTGACTGAGCGAGAATTGGCCGAGCGCTCGAGAAACGCCAGAGAGACATTCTGGCTCAACCCCCCGATCTGAACCTTCATTATTTAGCGAATGGGCCCAGACCCCTTAGAGCAGCGCCGCTATTCTCCTGCCCATGAAATCACTTACCCGCCATATTGAACGACTCTGCGAAAATCAGATCAGCGGCTTAGGCCTTGGCCTTTTCCGGATCGCCTTCTCCCTGGTTGCCCTTCACGAAGACATTTTTCTTTTTTACTTTAGGCACCTCATTTTCGACCCGATCCCTTATCTGGATCGGGCCTCACCGGTCATGCACCTCCTCCTCATCGTCTGGATGGGGATTCTGATCTGCCTTGCCCTGGGATATCAGACCTATAGGGCCGCCATCGCCAATTACCTGTTCTGGATTGTCTTCGTGATCTTCACGCCCATGTGGCAGGATTTTGATGGCGGATTCGATCAATTGATGACCGGCACGAGTCTTCTCCTGATCTTTCTGCCTTCCGCTCGAAGAGTGGCACTGGATCCGATCCGGCTTCGCTGGAACACACCCCGCCCAGACCTTGCCGACCCCGGTCCTGGGACTGTCCCCCAGCTCGCATACCTCCTCCCCTTGGGCATTATGCTCGGCCTGCTTTATCTGGACTCTGGAATCCACAAACTTTCATCCGAATTCTGGCGCAATGGCATGGGAGCCTGGCTTCCATCCACCATGCCGTATTACATGTCACCCCTCGACATGAGCTTCCTTCTCAATCACCAGTCCCTGGAGATGCTCATCGGCTATAGCGTGATTGCATTCCAGCTGGTGTTTCTCTTTCTCTACTGGCATCGCTGGTTTCGGATCCCCTTGCTGCTCTTGGGCATCAGCTTTCATATAGGCATCATTGTCTCGCTCAATGTCTATCCTTTCGGCTTCGCCATGCTGGTGAATTACCTTCTTTTGGTTCCCGCCGCATTCTGGAATCGTTGGGAGCAATGGATCCAGGTCAAAAGCCCTCAAATCGATGTCTTCTATGACGAAGGCTGCCCCCTCTGCCGAAGAACTGTTCTCGTCACTCGCCACTTTGATATTCGTGGAGCTGTCGCCTTCAAAGGACTTCAGACATATCATGAAGGCGAATCCCGTCTTTCCGCGATTCCTCAAGAAACGTTACTGACGGACTTATTTAGCATCGACCGTAAGGGAATCATTGCCTCAGGACTCGATACCTATATTCGGATTCTGAAAGCACTGGGCTATACCTATCCGGTGGCTCTGATACTGCAGATACCCGGCATATACGGTGCGGCAAAGAGGGTTTATCGCCACATCGCCGACTCACGCCAGCGGCAGGCCTGCGATGAGACCTGCGACACCCGAATGCAAGAAGTAGCCCAGGACGCGCATCCTTGGGCGGCATTCCTCGAAAAACATGCAGGAACACCCCGAAAGCGTGCATATCGTATTGCGAAAATTCTGATTGGCATTCTGATCCTCCAACTCAACTGCACCTTGCATTACGGCATTCTTTACCGTTGGGCAGGCACCCAGCCCAAGGATCCCGCATTGGCTCTCTTGGATCAGGCCAGCGACTCCATCATCAATGTCTCCCATGCCTTTTTAGGCATCTCCCCACACGCCCTTTACCTGCATGACCACTTTGACAATTACAACGAAATTGTCGCCCTGGTTTATCGGGATTCAGAGGGTCATGAAACGTGGCTGCCCTTCGTCAACCAGGAAGGCCGTCTTCTGACGCCCAACTGGGGCCGGATTCAGTCCATGTGGGCCAACGTAGCCATCACATCGCACATGAGCCAGGACCGTCTCGAAAAGTTTGGGCGAAAAGTGACTGCCTACTACGGACGCGAAATGGGCGTTCATCTGGATCAGGCGGATTTCGTGATCAAGAGCAAGCGGGTCGAAGTTCCGACACACTGGGAGCCCGACCTCAGGAAACACAATCTCAGGGGCCACTGGACCGATATCGGGGTCATCAGCTGGCGCGACGGCATTGGGCGACTCAATCTGGAGCCACGCTCGAGTGCTCTGAAACCGCTCGACCGGAAAGACATGCCTCGCTCACTTGAAACCGCGCCGCCTTAATCCCTTGCGGGGGATACAACTCACAGCCCGAGACCAAGGGGGCCCTTCGATCTTTGATCCAGCCAACCACATCGCTGAGTGGAATGGAGGCCTTTAGATCCCGCAAAAGCAGATGAAAGCCGGCGGGATAGTATGCCGCTCGCACCCCTGGCTTACCTGCAACCCGCTTCCAGAGGCGTTGCACCGGGGCAGCGGGAATGATCTCGTCTTTGCCGCCATAAAGCATCAACACAGGCGCCTTGACCTGATCGACCCCGAGCTGCGCTGCATCCATCAGATCGGCAAGCCCTTGAATCGCATCAATCCGCGTTGCCTTGATGACCCATGGGTCGCGGCCCAACCCCCGTAACATCTCCAGATTGTCAGACGCCTGAACTCTGAGACCGCTCCCGGTCAGCCGAACCTCAGGCAAGGTCGCCGCCGCCAGATCGAGGATCAATGACTGATACCAGGGCATCGTCTCTCTCGACCACACGGCAGGGGCCGACAAAATCACGCCATCCACCAAAAGCGCAGCATTTTTTTCAAGTGCGGTGATGACGACAGCGGCTCCCATGCTTTCCCCTAGAAGAAAAACCGGGACTCCCGGGTAACGATCTTTGACTGCCCGAACGATCAGCTCGAGGTCTTCGCCATAAGATGCCAATCCTGCCCAAAGCCCCGGCCCATCCGAAAGACCAAATCCCCGCTGATCATAGGCAATCAACCCGATACCTTGGTCTGCGAAATAGGAACCCACTGAAGAAAAGGCCCGGCTGTAATCGTTAAAGCCATGGAGCGCCACCACGATGGACCCCATCCCGCCATGGGGCGGCAAATAGGTTCGAACAGGAATGACCCGCCCGTCCGGGGAGAGAAAATGGGCCGAAGCCAAATGCGGCTCTAAACGCAGATGTGGCTGCTCCGGTTTAACACGGGCTGAACAGCCCCCAAGAGCAAAAAAAACCATCGATAAGCATCCGAATCGCAAAAATAGGCGACTCCATCTGTGCATTCCGGTTTCCCTTCGGTGGGGTGAAAACGCTCCCATGCCTTTCTCTCAAACCTTCGTGAATTGACGCGTAGCATCGTCCCTCAAGGTAGGCTAAGATGGCCCAGCTTATCGGATCGGTGGAACGTTCCTAGCCTTTTGCCGAATATCCGATGGCCTCTTGCCCTGAGGCTATGACGCCTCATCCATGTGCAACGACCTCGCTTGAAATCGAGCGTCAACGGCTTACCCCCATGGTCAAAAAACTCCTCCGTTGGCTTCTGATGCTTCTATTCCGGGTGAAAGTCACTGGGTTAGAGCATTACCAGCAGGCAGGCGACAGAGTCCTGATCGTCTCCAACCATACGTCGTACCTTGACCCCATCCTGCTCTGGGCTTTCCTGCCCGACGATGTCACGTTTGCGATCAATACGGAGATCGCTCGCCAGTGGTGGGTCCAACCTGCCCTTAGGGTTGCTCGGGTGTTCCCCATGGATCCCTTGCAACCGCTCTCGATCAAGTCGCTGACACATTACATTAAGGAAAACCAGAAAGCGGTCATCTTTCCAGAAGGACGGATCACCGTCACTGGCGCCCTGATGAAAGTCTATGACGGTGCAGCGGTGGTTGCCGAACATTCCGGGGCCGCCATCTTGCCCATCCGTATTGACGGCGCCCAATACACGCCCGTTTCCCGCATGCATGGCATTGTTCGTCTGCGATGGTTTCCGCCCATCACACTGAATATTTTGCCGCCTCGCAACATCATGCACCGCGCCGATGCCGATCCACATGATCGCAGGCATCGCATGGGAATCATGCTCACTGACATCATGAGCGACATGATGTTCGAAACGGGACACCATGAGCGAACCTTGTTTGCAGCCCTGCTAGATGCCCGAAGAATCCATGGCGGGGGCCACAAGGTCCTGGAGGACATCAGGCGCAAACCCATGAGCTATAACAGTCTGATTGCCCAAACGCTGGCACTCGGCCGAAAGCTCGAACAGATCACCACCCGCGGAGAGCACGTTGGGCTCTTCCTTCCCAACACCAATACCACCGTAGCCGTCTTTCTGGGGCTTCAAGTCTATGGCCGGGTTCCTGCCATGCTGAATTTCAGCGCCGGCTCCCGCAACATCGCCTCAGCCATCAAAACGGCGCAGATCAGGACGTTTATCACCTCCCGCCGCTTTGTGATCAATGGCAAGCTTGAATCGACTGTTGAAGCTCTGAGGGATGAGGTCAACATCCTCTTTCTCGAGGATATCGCAGACACCATTCGCAGCGGCGATAAACTCAGGGCGCTCTTGGGCTCTTTGACCACTTCCTTTTGGTATCGTGATCTAGACCCCAAATACTCGCATCGCCCGGCAGTCGTTTTGTTCACATCAGGATCAGAAGGCGAACCCAAAGGGGTTGTCCTCTCTCATGCCAATCTGCTGGCCAATCGGGAGCAGCTGGCCGCCCGACTGGACCTTAACGCCCAAGACACCATCCTCAATGCCCTGCCGATGTTCCATGCCTTCGGCCTGACCGCGGGGACGCTGCTCCCCCTCTTTTACGGCATGAAAACCTTCCTCTATCCCTCACCGCTCCATTATCGAATCATTCCGGAAATCGCCTACGATCTGAATGCGACCATTCTCTTTGGCACCAACACCTTTCTCGCAGGCTATGCCAAGTATGCCCATCCCTATGATTTTTATAGTGTTCGCTATGTCTTTGCCGGTGCCGAGAAGCTTCAGGATGACACCCGCCGCCTCTGGGTAGATAAATTTGGCATCAGGGTACTGGAAGGCTATGGCACGACCGAAACGTCCCCGATTCTTGCCGCCAATACACCCATGTTTTATCAGGAAGGGACCGTGGGCCGCTTTATGCCGGGCATTGACTGGCAGTTGGAAGAGGTCGAAGGCGTCTCAGAAGGCGGCCGCCTGCATGTTGCTGGACCCAACATCATGCTGGGCTATCTCAGACCCCAAAAGCCCGGGCATCTTGAACCGCCTCAATCCCGCTTCGGATTGGGCTGGTATGACACCGGAGACATTGTCAGAGTCGATGATCACGGCTTTGTGACAATCTGCGGTCGTGTCAAACGCTTTGCCAAAATTGGCGGTGAAATGGTCTCCCTCACCGCCGTTGAAGATATCGCGGCCAGGGTCTGGCCAGGCACCCTGCATGCAGCGGTGACGCTGAGCGATGAAAAGAAGGGCGAAAAAATCATTCTTGTGACACAGCAGCGCGAGGTGGAACGCAGTGAATTCCTGAAGGGTGCGCAAACGCTCGGTTTCAGCGAGCTTTATACCCCACGAGAAATTCTGCATACCAAGGAAATCCCATTGCTGGGATCCGGCAAAGTGGATTACCCCGCCCTTCAACGTCTGGTGAACGAGACCCTGACCGAATGAACCGAAGCCTTCAAACCCTCATCGGTGCTCAGTTTTTGTCGGCATTTGGCGACAACGCGATTCTTTTTACCGTGATTGCCCTGACCCTTCAGGAAGGCGGGCGCGAAAGCTGGTATATCCCTGCTCTTCAGAGCGCATTCATTCTGGCATTCATTCTGTTGACGCCCTGGGTAGGGCGATTGGCGGATCGACAACCCAAACCTTTGGTCCTGCTGGGCGCCAATCTGATCAAGGCGCTGGGGGCTTTGGCGATTGCTTTCGGAATCGAACCTCTGCTCGGGTATGCCGTCATTGGTATTGGCGCCGCATCCTATGGACCTGCCAAATACGGCATCATTCCGGATCTCAGTGCGCAGGATCAGCTGGTTCGTGCCAATGGCTGGGTGGAGGGAGCAACCATCGCTGCCATTCTGACCGGCACGGTGGGTGGCGCGAGACTGGCCGATTATTCGATCCCCGCGGCTCTCGCCATGGTCATCGCACTGTACTTTACCTCGGGACTTGCGACCCTTTTCCTGCCCCGGAGCCCGGTGAAACTGCTGGAGGGAAAAACGTCCGCCTGGGGTGAACTTTTGGTGTCATTGAAACACCTCGTGTTCGATACCAAGACTCGTCTCATCCTGATTGCCCTCAGCCTCTTTTGGTCGATCGCTGCGACCTTGCGTGTCGTCCTGGTCGCCTGGGCGCCTGAGGTCCTGCATGCCGATTCGGCCAGTGCCATCGCAAATCTGACCTTTTTCATGGCCATCGGTATCGTCATCGGCGCCGCGATCGTCCCTCGCCTGATTCCCCTGAACCGTGTCCGTCGGACCCGATTTGCGGCTTATCTGATGGGGCTTCTGTTTATCCTGATGGCATCCGTCACACAGACTCTGCATGCGGAAATCCTGCTCCTCGGTATCGGCATTTTCGGCGGCATGATTGTCGTGCCTTTGAACGCCTCTGTTCAGGAAATCGGTCATCACTCCATTGGCAGCGGCCGCGCGGTAGCCGCCCAAAATTTTTTCCAGAACAGTGCCATTCTCCTCGGGATGGGGCTTTACTCTTGGAGTGCCGCTCAGGGGATTACTGCCGTTAAGGCCATCCTCTTCCTTGGAGGGCTGGTGGTCCTTTCAACTTGGATCTTGTCAAGGTTTTTTCCCAAGCGGCAGGAGCCTGGGCCCGCTTCACCCTCGAAGGTGTAAGCTCCGTTCCACTTCAATCGAAACCTCTCTTTGCTGTGATTCGACATCTCACTCTTTTCCTCCTTCTCGCATTTCTATCCTCCTGTACGACCGTAACGACGCGGAAAAGTACAGGCGAAGAAGTCACCATGACGCAGGAAGAATTTGCAAAGTATGTGGAACATGTTTTTCGCTACCACAACCAGGTCATGGCTGAATTGATCGAGAACGCTTCCGACCGAACCGAGCGGTCCAGCGGGTCATACAAGGATCTGACCTTTGCCGAAAAGCACATGGTGACGGTCTGCGAACCCCTGAACGAGGTGGTCACAGAAACACTTTCAGGCCAGAACATTGGCCTCCAGCTCAAGATGAAGCTCGTCGAGGCCGCTCCAGCCTGCGAGTCTGCAACCCAGGCGGTCGAAAAACTGATTGCAGATTAGCGCTTTTCGGCTTTCCGTCGATTACTTGACTTGGATCAGTTCCACCTCGAAAACCAAGGCTGCGTTCGGCGGAATGGCACTGCCCGCCCCACGTTCCCCATAGGCCAGGTCCGAAGGAATGAAAAAGCGGGTTTTCCCTCCTTCCTTCATCAGCTGAAGGCCCTCGGTCCATCCCGGAATGACCCGGTTCAGAGGGAATTCAATGCCCTCTCCCCGATCAAACTCGCGACCATCGACAAGGCTTCCAGCGTAGTTCACGCGCACCATGTCAGTTGGACCGGGCTGACGCCCCTGACCTTCCTGCAAGACCTGATATTGAAGGCCTGAAGCGGTCGTCATCACCCCGGGCTTTCCAGCATTCTCTGCGAGAAAGGCTTTTCCCGCTTCGGCGGCTTTGCCATCGTCACGATTCATTCCCTGACAGCCACTCATCAAGACCGAAATCACGAGCACAAGGGAGGCGATAGACCGATTGGAACAAACGATTTGCATGATGCTTACTACTCTGTTGGACCCTAAAAATGCGCTCAGTATGCCAAGCGAAATCAACGAAGAAAATGTCGAATGCGATCCAGTGCCTCTTCAATCCTTGGGATGGAAGCCGTGTAGGCAAAACGAACATGAGTTTGCGCGCCATGGATGCCAAAGTCGGTCCCCGGGGTCAAGGCGACCCCCGCCTGATCCAGAAGCTCTCGAGCGAACACCTCACTGTTCGACGCAAAAGGGGATGAGTCGGCATACACGTAAAAGGCCCCATCGGCTCGGGCAAAAAGACCAAACCCTAAATCGGTCAACCCCTGAAGCAGAACCTCTCGCCGCTCCGAGAAAGCTAACCGTCGCCGTTCAAGCTCTCCCCGGTTTTCCTTGGAAAAAGATGCGAGCGCGGCGTATTGAGAGAGTGTTGGCGCAGAAATAAAGAGATTCTGCGAAAGACGTTCCGCCGCTTCGACCGCCCACTCAGGAACAACGGCCCAACCCAAACGCCAACCTGTCATCCCAAAGTATTTGGAAAAACTGTTGATCACAAAGGCCTGGTCCGAAAACGCCAAAGCAGACACCGCCCGTTCCCCATATTCAAGGCCATGGTAGATCTCATCTGAGATGACGTAGCCCCCCCGCTCCTCAACGGTCTCAATGACCTGTTGAAAGGTGGTCTGCGGCATGACGGTCCCGGTGGGATTGGATGGGGATGCCAAGAGAATGCCTCGGGTCGAGGCCATCCAAGAGGCGGCAATCTGTGATGGCGTCAGGTTGAATCCCGTTTCGCTATCTACCGGCAGCGCCCTTGGAATCCCCCCCGCCAGAAGAATGAAATTGGGGTAGCACGGGTAGCCAGGATCCGCGAGCAGCACCTCATCATCGGCATCCACCAAAAGACCCAATACCAAGGAAAGAGCCCCAGAGGCCCCCGGGGTGAGAAAAATTCTTCGAGGATCGGGGGCTTTCCCATATCGCTCCCCGTAATCCATCGAAATGGCCTGCCTCAGGGCCGGTAAGCCACCGGCCGGCGTGTAGCCGAGAGGACACCCCCCGGCAAGATGTTGCTGTGCGGCGGCAACAATCGCAGGGGGCGTCGGAAAATCGGGCTCACCGATTTCCATGTGGACGATATCGCGACCGGCAGCCTCGTGACCGCGCGCACGCTCCAGAATTTCCATGACCTTGAAGGGGGAAACCTGCTTCGCCCTAACCCCAAGACTTATCTCTCTGTTTCGCAAATACTTTCCCTCATAACGCGCCGATTCACGGGCAGTTGTTAATGATGATTTCCAAGGAAACGTTTTACCCCTATACTTGCAGGATTTCTTCGAAAGCGGTAAGGAACTGAAAGCATGTCTGGTAGTAAGACAACTGGGAACCATTCCAATCCCTTCACCTTCGAGCCGTATCAGCCAAGGGATGGGGAAGAGTACATGAGCGAGGGGCAGGTGGAGCATTTCCGCCGCATTCTCGGGAACTGGAAAAACGAACTCATGAGTGAAGTGGATCGAACGGTCCATCACATGCAGGATGAAGCGGCCAATTTTCCTGACCCGAATGACCGCGCGACCCAAGAATCGGAATTCAGCCTCGAGCTCAGGACACGTGACCGGGAACGCAAGTTGATCAAGAAGATCGACGAGTCCATGCAAAACCTGGAACGTGGCGATTACGGCTACTGCGAAACCTGCGGGATCGAAATCGGACTTCGTCGCCTTGAGGCCCGTCCAACAGCGACTCAGTGCATCGACTGCAAGACTCTGGACGAAATCAGGGAAAGACAGGTCAGCTGATCGCCCGCGCTCCCTCAGCAGTCCCCTCACTCGCTGGCGCGGCAACCCAGCCGACCGCCTACCGGGGTCGTTTTGCGCCAACGCCCAGCGGCCCCCTTCATCTCGGATCCCTCCTCACCGCTCTTGCGAGCTACCTCGACGCACGCGCTGCGGGAGGTCATTGGCTCCTCAGAATCGATGATCTAGACACACCGCGGACCAAACCCGGTATGACGGACCTCATCCTGAGAACGCTGGAATCCCTCTCTCTTGAATGGGACGAAGACGTCGTCTACCAAAGCCAAAATCTTGCGGCCTATCAAGAGGCTCTGGATACCCTTCAGGATCAGGGCAGAATCTATGCCTGTGAATGCACACGACGAGAGACGACCCAGCTTCATGCATCCAGGGACGGCAGCTGTCCTGGCCAATGCCGAACGGCGGGACACGTCTTTAGAGCAGGGGAAAATGCCCTTCGAATTCGCACGCCAGATTCCCCTTGGGTCTTCTGTGATCGGATCAAGGGACGGATCGAGAGGTCCCCTCACGCACTGTCAGGCGATTTCATTCTCTTCCGCAGGGATAATGTCTATGCTTATCATCTGGCCACTGTGGTAGACGACCATCGCGCAGGGATCACCCACGTGGTCCGCGGCCAGGATCTTCTGGATTCCACCCCACAACAGATTTTTCTTCAGCAGGCTTTGGGGTATTCCACCCCCATCTATACCCACACCCCGCTCATGATCACTCCGGATGGCCGCAAGTTGAGCAAATCAGAAGGTGCCCCGCCCCTTGACCCTGATCAGGGAGGTCGAGTGATCCGGTACCTGCTCAAGCAGCTTGGCATTGAAGCAACCGAGCCTCTGACTGGGATGAGCCCCAAGGAACTTCTGGGGTGGGCTATTCCTCAATGGAACCTTGGCGCCCTTCAAGGCGCGCCATCTCTCGTGATCGAAGACAATAGAATCCCCGCATGAGCCACCTCCTTCTGATTCTGGTCAGCGCGCTCATCGTCAACAATGTTGTCCTGACCCAGTTTTTGGGCCTTTGCCCCCTGATGGGGGCTTCCCGGCGCCTCGATACTGCGTTTGGTCTGGGGCTTGCTACCCTCTTTGTCATGACCCTCGCGACGATGACCACCTTTCTCGTCGACCATTTCGTTTTATCGCCCCTTGGCGCGGGACATTTGAGAACGTTGGTGTTCATTGGTCTGATCGCCGCGGTCGTCCAGGCCTCAGAGCTGGCAATGAAAGCGCATAGTCCTCGTCTTTTTGAGGCGTTGGGCCTTTATCTCCCGCTGATTACGACGAACTGCGCTGTGCTTGGCGTCACTCTCCTGAGCGCGAGAAAAGATGCCGGTCTTCTGGAGACCCTGTTTTTCAGCCTGGGGGCCTCCCTGGGTTTCGTTCTGGTGCTGATTCTTTTCAGCAGCGTCAGAGAACGCATCGAAATCGCCGATGTTCCAAAACCTTTTCAGGGAGCCGCCATCGGCCTCATTACGGCAGGTATCGCGGCCATCGCGTTCAGCGGCTTTTCCGGCATGATCAGGATTTAAGGCGTGGCCCTCATTGCCCTTGTCATCATCGTTGGCCTTTTTGGCCTCCTTGGTCTTCTTTTGGAGACCCTTGCTGCGCGAATGCCGGCCAATGAAGAATCGCTGGTGGTCGAAATTGAGAAGCTCCTTCCCCAGACCCAATGTGCGCAATGTGGTTTTCCGGGATGCCGCCCCTATGCGGAAGCCATTGCCCATCATGAAGCCGACATCAATCAATGCCCACCGGGCGGGGACTCCCTGATTTTGGCTTTAGCCGACCTTTTAGGCCGCGAGCCCTTAGCCGCTGACGAGACGCGAGGACACCAAAAGGATCCTGCCGTCGCGGTCATTGACGAACCCCGTTGCATTGGCTGTGCGCTCTGCCTCAAGGCGTGCCCGGTTGATGCCATTCTGGGTGCATCACGCTTCATGCATACGGTCATTGCCGATGAATGCACGGGCTGCGAATTATGCATTCCGAGCTGTCCGGTCGACTGCATCGAAATGGTGGCTCGCCCCGAGGTTCGGAGATTCGCCCCATGAGGCCATGGAAGACTTCGGCCGATTTCTGGGGGGGCATCCCACTGGCTGCCCGCAAGGCCCTTTCCAGTGAAGCCCCCATCCGAAGCGCAGGGATTCCTCCCCTCCTCCTTTACCCCCTTGAGCTTCTATCAGGACACCGGGCCGTGCCCATTGTGAAAGCCGGTGATGAGGTCAAATCAGGCACCCCCCTTGCCCTTTGTCCCGATGGATTCGATCCGCCGATTTGCGCCACCAGTTCAGGAAGAGTGATCTTTCAGGAAGGCCCCTCCCAAGGGGGCCCGAATACCCCCTTGATCGGCATCGAGACTGATGGCCTTGATCTCAGGATGCCAGTGCTTCCCCCACTCGAAGGCGCGGACCGTTGCGGTGAGTCGGCGCTCCAGAGACTCCATGCCTGCGGCGTTTTGGGGATGGGCGGGGCGGGGTTTCCTACGACACAGAAAATCAAAAGACTTTCGGGCCCTTTGCAGCTCCTCCTCATCAATGGGGCAGAATGCGAACCCTTCCTGACCTGTGATGAGCGCGCCATTCGTGAGAAGACAACAGAACTCCTCCGATCGGCCGAGCTTTTAGCTCGTATTTTCAAGATTCCCAGAGTCCTTGTTGCCGTGGAATCCTCCCGATCCAACGCGCTCAATTCCCTTCAAACTTCACTCAATGACGGTGCATTTCCCCTGTGCGGGGTCTTTGCCCTGCCGGATCGCTACCCCGCGGGAGGGGAACGACAACTGATCCAGACCGTGAGCGGAAGGACGATGCCCGGCGGGACTCACCCGGTCGATCACGGCATTCTCTGCCTGAATGTACAGACGGTTCTCGCCGGGGGGGCTGCCATTGAAAAAGGGGAGACGTTGACGCGTCGGATCCTGACGGTTTCAGGAAGCGGCATTCACACACCCTCCAATCTGGACGTTCTTATCGGAACGCCCATTAGTTTTCTTCTTGAAGCCTGCGGGGGAGTCAGGCACGGTGCGGAACATCTGATCCTCGGCGGACCCATGATGGGTTTTTCAGTTTCCAGCACGCAGATACCGATCACCAAGACCACATCAGCCCTATTGGTTCTGGATCACTCCGACCTTCCTGCACCCTCAAACCGGGTCGAGCAACCCTGCATTCGGTGTGGGGCCTGCACCGATGCCTGCCCTCAAGGGCTTCTTCCACAAAGCCTCCATGATCAGGTGAAGGCGAAAAGACTGGTTGAACTTGAAAACCTCCATCTTCTCGATTGCATCGAGTGCGGCTGTTGCGATGTGGTCTGCCCAAGCCTCATTCCCCTGACCGAGCGATTTCGCAGCGGCAAGCAACAACTTCGCCGATACCTGACTGACGAACGGTTGGCCCGAAAAGCGCAGAGCCGATATCAGGCCCGACTGGCCCGCCTCAAGCGTCAGCAGCTTGAGCGTGAACAGGAGGCTGAGGCGCGAAAAAATGCATTGGGTCAGGAAGCAAAGCCCCAAATTCAGGAAGCGCTTGAGCGTGCCCGACTGAGACGAGAGCAACGCTTAAAAGCAGGCAATGATTCCGGCAAGACCGATGTTTCCGAGTCAAATTAAAACGCGACTCACACAGCTGAAGCGCTGGCTTGATTCGGCCCGGCCTGCCGTCCTGATGTGGGTGTTTGCCGCTGTGGGGACTGTCTTGACCTCCCTTTTCTTTTTTGCGACCCGTCCTGCGGTCGAGCAGCATGAAGCCCAAAGACTGCTCCTGACGCTCCAGGAACTGATGCCAGAAAAGGCATTGACACCCTTTTCCCTTCAAGAGGTCGTGAACATCTCAAATCTGGAGACGGGGCTTTCCAGCGTGCAACTCTATCGTCTTCGAGAGGGCAAAATCCTCCATGCGCTCTTCTTGAAGGCGACCACAGCGAAAGGCTACAGTGGAGATATCGAGTTTGCCATGGCGGTTCGGCCCGACGGGAAAATCATGGGTGTCAGGGTGATACGTCATCGGGAAACCCCTGGCCTTGGCGACTTGATTGAAACGGCCCGTTCCTCGTGGATCAGGGCATTTGAGGGTAAAAGTCTGGAAAATCCACAAGAGGCACTCTGGCACGTCAAGAAAGACGGCGGGATGTTCGATCAGTTCACAGGCGCCACCATCACACCCAGAGCTGTCGTCAAGGGCGTTTATGACAGCTTGAAAATCTTAAGAACGAATGGCGAAACCCAAGAAGGACCTTGAGACTGTGGAAAAGCGACCCAACAAAATGAGGGCACTTGCAGAAGAGGGCCTGTGGTCCAGGAATCCGGCCCTGGTCGGCCTGCTGGGGCTGTGCCCTCTTCTGGCAGTCAGCACGAACTTCGTGCATGCCCTGGTCCTCGGACTTGCTACGACCTCGGTCCTCTGGGCTTCATCGGGGCTGATATCACTCCTGAAACATCGGATCGCAGATTCCGTTCGTCTTCCTCTTTTCATGATCGTCCTGGCCTCGATGGTCACCATCGCCGACTTTGTGATGGAAGCCCTGATTCCCGACATCCATCGGGTGATCGGGCTCTTTATTCCCCTGATTGTGACCAATTGCGCAATTCTTGGACGTATTGAGGCATTTGCCTACCGGCAGAGTGTCTCCCTCTCGCTGGCTGATGGTCTCTTTATGGGGCTTGGGTTCACCTGGGTGATCTGCCTTTTGGGTGCCATTCGGGAAATTCTGGGCACCGGGGGTCTTTTCCAGAACGCAGAGCAGCTCTTCGGGAAGGCCGCAAGCGACTGGGCTCTCATCCTGCTCAAAGACTACCCAGGCTTTCAGGTCGCTTTGTTGCCCGCAGGCGCTTTTATACTTTTGGGCCTGCTTTTGGCCTTTCGGAATTGGCTGGTGGCAAACCGCCCCTCAGAATCACGTCCCATCCCACTGGACCGAAAGTGAACGCAGAAAAGCGCCTCAGAATCTTCGAGCGACTGGCCAAAGCCATTCCCTCACCGGAAACCGAACTCCTTTACACCTCGCCATTTGAACTTCTGGTTGCCGTCGTTCTCTCAGCGCAAGCCACCGACAAAGGGGTCAACAAGGCAACCCGAATCCTTTTTCCTGAAGCCAATACGCCAGACGCTATCCTCGCCCTCGGCGATGCAAGACTCCGTTCGTTCATCAGCTCCATCGGCCTTTTCAACAGCAAGGCCAAACACATCATCGCCCTGTGCCAAATCCTGGTGGCTGAACACAACGGCGAAGTGCCGAGGCATCGGGCGGCGCTCGAGGCTTTACCGGGTGTTGGGCGAAAAACAGCCAATGTGATTTTGAATACCGCATTCGGCGAACCGACCATTGCGGTCGATACCCACATTTTCAGATTAGCCAATCGAATCCGACTGGCTCCCGGAAAGACGGTCCTCGAGGTCGAGCACAAGCTCATGAAAACCACTCCCAGGGCCTTCCTCAAGGATGCCCATCACCTTCTGATCCTGCACGGACGCTACGTTTGTACCGCCCGTAAACCGCGGTGCGAAGCCTGCGTGATCGCCGATCTATGCGAACATCCCGGAAGAACCGCGATATCAGCAGGACTTAGTACTTGAGCTCAGCCTCATCAATGGCCGTTCTGAGATAGAAGAGAATATCTCGCTCCTCCTGAGGCGACAGGCGACCCGGGCCTTTGAAGCCTGACGGCATCCGCATCGACTGGTGTTTCTGTACAATGCCCGGCGCATCCAAATGCTTGATGTCCCAGTCTTCCGGATCTCGGAGTGAGGGGGCATTCTTTCCCGCATCATGACACCCCGAACATTGCTGCTGATAAAGCGATCGGCCATGAGCCGCATCCGGGGTTTTGACGACCTCTGGCGCTGGAGGAGAACCCGAACAGGCCAGCAAAAGGGAGCCAAGAAGCAGTACGAGAAGCTTTTGGGTCATGGCGGATGTCGCTTGGGGTGGATGGGATAAATTGTAACCAACGTGAGGCCAGGATCCTAGGCACTCTTACTCTTTGATGACAAAAACCGCCATCGTGACATCGTCATTGAAGCGAGCCTCCCCTCCAAACGCTCTCAGATCGTCGAGAAGATTCTCAAGGGTCGCCTCCGGATGACGATCACGCAGTCTCACAAAAGCCGCTTCCAGTGACTCCGTGCCAAAAAATGTGCCCTGTGCATCCTGCATCTCAACCGCACCATCCGTATAGACCAGCAGTCTGTCGCCTGGCTCCAGGATCAGCGACTTTTCCTCAAAGACCACATTCGCGTTCACCCCCATGATCAGCCCATCTGCATTGAGCTGCTCACAGGCCAATGTTCCCTTTCGCAAGAGGATCGCAGGGTTATGACCTGCACTGGCGTAGCGCAAGACCCCTGAGCTTCTCTGATAGCGCATGTAGAACATGGTGATGAACATTTCGGCGCCATCAAGATCCGGCATCAATAGATCATTCAGCACGGCCAGCAGATCGCCCACCCCTTGCGTCTTGGGATCCACGCGTTGCAGCTCTGCCTTCAGCGTACTGCGCATTTCAGCCATGATCAGGGCTGCGCCTACGCTGTGCCCGGAGACATCGGCAACCACCAGATCGATGTAATCTCCATGGGGCACCATGTCGTAATAGTCCCCACCCACCTGAGTTGCTGCGATACAGACACCGGCGACCTCAAGATCGGGCAGGCGCACCGGTTGCTTGGGCAAAAGGGACAGCTGAATCTCCCGGGCCACGTTCAGCTGCTGTGTTTCGGTTTCCGCCCGCCGCCGCTCGGTGACGTCGGTGATGACACCAATATAGTGGGTCAGCCGCCCTTCCTCATCGAGGACTGGCGAGAGCTGGAGCTCATTCCAGAACGCCTGACCATCCTTTCGATAGTTGCGGATGATGACCTCGCATCGGGTTCCGCTTGCAATGGCATTACGGATGGTTTCCCGATCCTGCTCATCGGTCCCCCGCCCCTGGAGCATTCGGAGGTTCTTGCCGATAAATTCCTCCTGTGCGTAGCCCGTAATTCGGCTCAGGGCAGAATTGGCATAAATGATCGGGTTATCGTTGTGGGAGGCATCAGAAACCACAATACCGACACTGGCCGCTTCAATGGCGCGCTCACGCAGGCGAATTCTGTCCTCCGCAAGCTTTCTCGACGTAATGTCCCGATCGACACCGCGCCAACTCACCACCTTGCCTCTTTCATCAAACAGGGGCGTCCCACTCGATTCCGTAAAAACCTCATGACCATCGCGGTGAAGGTAATGATTGGTGAGGCGATGGAAAGGAAGCTGAACCCGACTTGCAGGGGGCAGCGATCGAGCCCAAATCAGACGATCGGACTCGGTCATCAATTCCTGATAATGACGACCAATGAGTTCATTTGGCTGATAGCCGAGGATGTCGAAAACAGCCTCACTGCTGTAGGTATAGAAACCCGACTCATCCTGCTCCCAAAGCCATTCTCCAACCAGCTTCGCTACCTCACTGAAACGCTGTTCGCTCTCGGCCAGTGCCTCCTGATCCCGCACCTGATGGGTCGTATCCTGAAATCGCCCCAGAAGACGAATCGCCTCTCCAGTGGGTCCGATAATGGATGAAAAGGTGACGAGCGCCGCGTAATCCGAACCATTCCGATGGGTCCCCCGAACCTCGCCCTGCCATTCGCGGCTCGACAGAATGCGCCAACACAAGGGAATATTCCGGGCAAAGGCAGTGATGACGGATCCCGTTGAGAGGAGGTTGCGGCCCACGACCTCTTCGGTGGCAAAGCCGGTCAGTTTGGTGAATCCATCATTGACATACTCAACCACGCCCTTGAGATCTGCGATCAGAATGCCGGCAGGGGCCTGTTCTACGGCGCTTGAAAGAAGAATCAGGCGTTCCTCATTCATTTTTCGACGCCGAAGATCCTTTATCACGAGTAGCGTTCGATTTTCACCACTGATCGGCAAGGTCGCAAGACGAACCTCAACAGGCACCGCATCCCCTGCCTGACTTCGGGCGGTGAGCTCCAATGCGTTGAAATGGTCCGGAAAGGTTCCGGTTGAAAGACCCTGAAGAAACGCAAATCCCTCCGTGGACTGTCCTTGGGCGTCGAACAGACGACCGGGTTTTTGGTGGAGAAGATCCTCCGAGCGATAGCCGAGGATCGTGGTTGTCGCCGGATTGATGTAGAGAATCTCCCCAGAATCTCCCAGAATCAGTGCTGCATTTTCGATGATGGCCAAAGCCCTAAAGAGCTCGCCGCTCTCATCCAACGCCGGTGCAGGATGGGGGCCTGAGCCCAAGATCAGCAACCAGAATGTCTTCCCGTCGAGTGACTGCTTTCTCAGTTCGGCGCGTAGCGCCTCATTTGACGCCCCAGGTGCCGTCGGAAGCACGTCAGGATAGAGGGTGATTTCGACGGGCGATTGCCCCGTCACCTCTGAAAATGAATGAAGGGTGATCCCCAGCAAGGCTTCGACGGAAGTCCCCGCTAACTCGTTAGACCTCAGACCCAATCTTTGACAGGCCAAATCCGTCGCACCCAAAAGGATGCCCTCTTCGTCCATCAGGAGTGCGGAACCCCCGACACGTTCGAGAAGATCTAAAAGCCAGTGCGTCACTTGGGTTTTGGATTGCATGAATCGGGAAATAGCGCCGGAGAGGTGCGGCTGGTCCCGATTATGCCCCATTCAGGTGGGCAAACAGAAGATCGCTGTGCAAAGGATAGATCCCGACCCTCACGGGCCGGGATCTCAGGGCATGTCGCCCCTTAAGGCCAGATTAACCCTGAAAGTTCTTAGCCACAAAATCCCAATTCACCACGTTCCAGAATTCCTCGACGTATTTGGGACGTGCGTTGCGGTAGTCAATGTAGTACGCGTGCTCCCAGACATCACAGGTCAGGAGGGGCGTTTGTCCGGTAGTCAGCGGACACGCAGCATTGCTGGTACTCACCAGTGCAAGGCTTCCGTCCGCATTTTTCACAAGCCATGCCCAACCTGATCCAAAGGTGGTGACCGCACACTTGGTAAAGGCTTCCTTGAAGGCATCAAATGATCCGAAGGCCTTTTCAATGGCCTCGAGAAGCGCGCCGGTGGGCTTCCCACCGCCATTGGGCTTAAGGCCATTCCAATAGAAGGTGTGATTCCAGATCTGAGCCGCGTTGTTAAAGATTCCCCCTGAGGACTTCAGGATAATTTCCTCCAGAGGAAGGTTTTCGAATTCGGTACCCGGAATCAGGTTATTGAGGTTAGTGACATAAGCCTGATGGTGCTTGCCGTAATGAAACTCAAGGGTTTCGGCAGAAAGGTAGGGAGCCAGAGCTCCCTTGTCATACGGCAATGCGGGCAATTCGTGGATCATCCTGAACTCCTGTAACAAAGGGAATAACAAAAAAGGGCCTTGCTCTACCTGAGGCGACCTGCATCAGGAAGCAATTCCCCACTAATTTAATCGGAAATAGAGTCTAGCATCCCGCAGGGGAGCACTGGAAGTTGAGGAGAACGCTCCGCCATGAAATTCAGATTTGCCGAATTGAATCGGCCAAGCTTAGCCTTTCTGTGATGGGGACTCGCCATCCCAACGCTGAACCTCGGCTTTCCAGCGACCATCGGACTGTTGCCGCAGGACGCTGTAGACCACGCCTTCGTAACGGTAGTGAAGCCGCTGGTGATTGCCCTTCTCGAGCGTTTTCACATCTGAAAAACGAACCGCCGCGACGACCGTGCCATTTTGTGCGGCTCGCACACTGACAAGGTCCATCGCATATGCGCCCTGCCCGATCAGTTTCTGCCAGAACGCCCTGATTTCAGAGCCGCCATGCGCGACCACCCCGTTCGGTTGCAACAACATCGCATTGTCTTCGTAGAGCGAGACGATCGCATCAATCTGACCCCGCTCAAAGGCTGCATTCCATTCGGCTGCAGTCCTTTCTGCAACTTGCCGTGCAGGCTCGATTTCGGCGGCCGTTGAAGCCCCCACACTAGTGACTAAAAGTACCAGAAGCCCTAAGCTACGACGCATGGTCGTTCTCCGCTGCAGTCCCAGAATTGGGACGCCTATAGAAAACCACTTTTGGTTTACAATAACCAATAAAACTTGCTGATTGTTTCCATAAACCGGATTTTTTAGTTGGGGATGCGATGGACAAGCTGACGAGCATGCTGGTTTTTACCAAGGTCGCAAAAGCGGGGAGTTTTGCCGCCGCGGCTAAGGAGCTGGGGCTGTCCAGAGCCATGGCCACCAAGCACGTCATGCAACTGGAAAATGGCCTCGGCATTCGGCTCCTCAATCGAACCACCCGGAACCTCAATCTCACCGAGGTCGGTGCGGTCTATCTGGAACGTTGCCGACAGATCCTCGACGACATGGAGGAGATGGAACTCGCCGTCACGCGACTCCAAACCGAGCCCCGAGGACTTCTCAAAGTCAGCGCCAGCCCCTTCTTCGGCTCTTACCATGTGGCTCCCGCCATTACGGCCTACATGGAGGTCTACCCTGACGTCCATGTCGATCTGATCCTCCAGACCAGCTATGCCGATTTGATCGAGGAAGGTTTCGATCTCGCGATACAACTCGACGAACTTCAGGATTCCAGCCTGATTGCCAGGTCTCTAGGGACGTCTCAGCGCGTCGTCTGTGGAGCCCCCGCTTATTTTAAAAAGCATGGCACACCGAAAACTCCGGAAGATCTCAAGAACCATAATTGCCTGGTCAATTTAAGCCTGGCGCCACGCGATCACTGGCAGTTCACGATCCCCGGGGGCGAATCGCTGACCGTCAAGGTTTCAGGATCCCTTCAAGCCAATGTCGCCGATGCGCTGCGGATCGCAGCCCTCAGTGGTCTGGGTCTTGTCATCCTTCCGACCTACATGGTGGGTCAGGATATTCGTAAGAACCGACTGCAAGCTGTCCTCACCGAATACGTGCCGGCACCCCTCGAGATTCATGCGGTGTATCCCCATCGAAAGCATCTTTCCGCCAAAGTCAGAACTTTTGTGGATTTCCTTCATGAGCGATTCCATCCCAAACCCTACTGGGAGGAATGGGCGCAGGAACAAATGCAGGACAATTGAGACCTCCCAAACCCCTAGCCTCTGCAACGAACTCTCGCCGCCGTGTCCCACTTCGAAATCGAACGAAAGTTTCTGGTTCTCAATGAGAGTTGGCGTGACAAGGCCACCTCCGCCATCCCCATGCGCCAGGGCTATCTCAACAGCGAAAAGAGGTGTTCCGTCCGCGTTCGAATCAGCGGAGACGAAGCCCACCTCAACATCAAGGGGGCGACGATCGGGGCCAAGCGACTGGAGTTCGAATACCCCATTCCTCTGGATCAAGCCAGTCTCATGCTGGACAGCCTCCGTGCAGGCCCCCTGATCGAAAAAGTCCGTTATCTCATTCCACAAGGCCACCTGACCTGGGAAATCGATGTTTTCTCCGGAGACAATGATGGACTGGTGGTTGCCGAAATCGAACTTTCCGATCCGGATGAAGCTTTCGACCTCCCGGCATGGATTGGAGAAGAGGTCACCCATGACCCGCGTTACTACAACACCTGCCTCAGCCGCGAACCCTACTCGACCTGGAACACCCGAAAATGAACAAGTCGCAGTTCCTCGGAATGGCCACCCTCTTTGAAGGCGGCCTGCTTCTTTTGGCGATGGGGCTTGGACAATTTTTTGAAATCGATCCCCTGGCAACCCTTCACGGGGATCCCGAAAGTGTCTTTCTTGCCGTTGCCGCCACGGTGCCCCTGTATGGCTTTCTGCGCCTGACAGATCACATTGCCTCCTTGAGGATCCTGCGCGATCTTTTGGTCGAACGGCTTGGACGACTTCTGGCCAGCATGAGCCGCCTGGAGCTCCTCTACCTTGGATTCTTGGCGGGCACAACAGAAGAAATCCTTTTTCGCGGATTTCTTCAGCCCTGGCTTGAACAGATGTGGGGCGGTGTCGGTGGGCTTGTTTTCAGCAACATGATCTTTGCACTGTTGCACTGGATCACGCCGGTCTACGGACTTGTTGCGGGACTCCTTGGCACCTACCTCGGCATCACCATGGATCTGGGTCCGGAGCGCAATCTGACGATTCCGCTTCTGGTCCATGCCCTTTATGATTTTCTGGCCCTACAGGCTGTGGCCAGTCTCTGGCGGCAGGCCGAAATCCAGCGCGCCGGCTATCCTGAAAGCGACTAGATCTTCAGGACTGGATGGCCGTGATCAGGACGGTATTGACGATGTCATCGACGGTGCATCCTCGACTCAGGTCATTCACCGGCTTTTTCAAGCCCTGCAAAACAGGGCCAATCGCAAGGGCTCCCGTTTCCCGCTGAACCGCCTTGTATGTATTGTTACCCGTATTCAGGTCAGGGAAGATCAGGACGTTGGCACGTCCTGCCACCCTGGACCCTGGAAGCTTGAGCTGCCCCACCGATTCATCCACCGCGGCATCGTATTGCATCGGTCCCTCCAGAATCAGCTCCGGGTTTTTGGATTGAGCGATTTGAACTGCAGCCCGAACCTTATCCACGTCCGCCCCGACACCTGAAGCTCCGGTCGAATACGACAAAAGGGCGACTCTCGGACTGACGCCAAAACGCTCTGCCGTCTCGGCTGAGCGAATGGCAATCTCAGCGAGCTGCTCCGGTGTCGGATCCGGATTGACCGCGCAGTCCCCATACACCATGACGCCATCTTCCATGCACATAAAGAACACTGATGAGACGACAGGGCAGTCAGGGGCCGTCTTGATGATCTGGAGTGCCGGTCGAATGGTGTGCTGGGTCGTGTGAACCGCGCCTGAAACCATGCCGTCGGCCGCTCCCAGATGCACCATCATCGTCCCGAAATAGGACACATCCTGAAGCGTATCTCGGGCCTGATCCAAGGTCACGCCCTTGTGTTGGCGAAGCTTGAAATAGGTCTCGGCGTAGTCGGAGAGCTGAGCGCTATGAACCGGATCAATGATTGTCACCCAAGCCGGATCCGGCTCAAAACCGATCTCGCGCATTTCAAGTGCCACCTCACGCTGATCGCCCAAGAGCGTCAGTCGAACCGCTCGCCGGCTCACCAACTCTGCCGCAGCCCTGAGGATTCTGGGTTCGGTTCCCTCACATAAAACGATATGCCGGATCCTTGCCCGCGCCTTCTGTAACAGGCCGTAGGTGAAAAGCCGCGGCGTCATGATCTCGGAGCGAACTTCCGAAATATGCCGACTCAAAGCATCGATCTCTGCATGCTGGTCAAAAAGCTCCTGTGCCTTTTTGATCTTTTCTCGATCCTTTGCATTCAGGCGCGCATGAACCTGTTCGAGATGTGAAGCCACCGAATAGGTGCCCTCTTCGACCACCATCACAGGCAATGTGCCATGAAGCCCCTCAATGAGGCGCATAACCCCAGGGTCGGGTCGGATCCCCGCAGTGAGGATCAGCCCCGCAAGACGCGGAGCATTCAAGGACCGATCCGCCTCAATCATGCCGAGAAGAAGATCCAGGCGGTCACCCGAGGTCAGGACCAGAAGGCCCGACTTTAACCGCGGCAAAATGTTTTGAAGGTACATCGCTCCGATCATGTAGCCTTCAACCACAGATTCGAGCCGCTCATGACCACAAATGACGTCGGCCTTGAGGAACTCAAGCACCTCACGAACCGTCGGCCGTCCCAATGCAGGGGTCTCCGGCAAAATCCCTAAAATTTCATCGTTCGAGGTGAATTCCCGAGCCAAAAGTGTATGGTAGGTTTCAAGCTGGTCGGCCTCAGCACGAGAAAGCATCACACCAATCACATTGGCGAGCTTGCTACGAAAACCATCCACAGCCACACGCAGGCCATTGACGGCCTCCTCTGGCGA
The DNA here is from genome assembly GCA_044350805.1 of Methylococcaceae bacterium. Classification (GTDB taxonomy): domain Bacteria; phylum Pseudomonadota; class Gammaproteobacteria; order Methylococcales; family Methylococcaceae; genus UBA6136. The sequence goes on along the minus strand of JBILGU010000010.1, from coordinate 4,211 downwards.
AAGACCCTTGCCCTTCCCTACCAGAACCACCGGGGCTGAAAGTGTTCTCGCCATCAAGGCGTTAAGATCAAACTCAAGCGCCAAGGCCTGCCCGAGATAGTCGGTTCCCTCAATGACAATGAAGTCACATTGCGCTTCAAGGCTCTTGTAATCCTCGACGATCTTCTCAAGGACACCATCAATCCCTCGCCCCCCAAGCTCGAGCATCAGATCGCCCATCCGCCAGGAGTAACTCGCGGTGTAGGACTGATTCAAACCAAAGGACTCGCGGATGAGCTCAATGTCCTCATCCGGGGAGTTGTCAAAAGACTCCACGATGACCGGGCGAAAAAAACCCACCCGCGCAGTTTCCCGAAGGCCGAGTTCGACCAGACCCATCGACACCACAACTTTCCCCGTTCCCGGCGCTACTGCGCTCACGAAAATTGATCGCGCCATTAGATTCCCTCACCTGTCATCAAAAGCTCGGCAGACTGCAGTGCGATTTCCCTTTCCTCCAAAGGGGGGGCGACCATCACCCGAATCACCGCCCCTGAGCGCTGAATTTCGCCGATGCCCCCAGAGTAGGCATCGTTACGATCGACATCGAGCTCAAAGCCGAGATGCGACAAACCCAAGAGCGTTTCAAACCGGACTTTGGGCGCATGCTCACCGATGCCCCCGGTAAAGACCAAGGCATCCAACTCCGGAAGCTCAGCTCGGTAGGCACCGATAAAGTGGCGTAGCCGATGGATATAGATATTCAGAGCCTCCCGAGCCAGCGGATCCTTTGCCTCAATCCGGTCAAGGATTTCGCGCATGTCGTTGCTACCGCACAGCCCTTTCAGTCCGCTTTGATGGTTGAGCCGCTGGTTTAACACTTCAGCACAGGCCCCTTCCTGCATCATCCAATGCAAGAGGATTCCCGGATCAATATCCCCTGACCGGGTTCCCATGACCAAGCCGGCGGTCGGCGTCATTCCCATCGACGTCTCGATGCTCTGACCCGCCCGGATCGCACAGGCGCTCGCACCATTTCCAAGGTGCAGCACCAAAAGATTCAGCGTATTGGCCGGACGATCCAGGTATTGGGCAAGCTGGCGTCGAATGGAGGCAAACGAAGTGCCATGGAAGCCATAGCGACGGATTCTCCCAGGCCCGCCTTCCAGAGCTGGAATGGCATAGCGGTAGGCCGCAACCGGTAGAGACTGGTGAAAGGCCGTATCAAAGACGGCGACCTGAGGAACCTCCGCCCAATGGGCACGACAAGCTTCAATCCCTAGAAGATTGGGTGGGTTATGGAGCGGTGCCAATGAGGCGGCCGCGCGAATGCCTTCGACGACCTTTTCATCAATGACCACCGCTCGGCAAAATCGCTCTCCGCCGTGGACGACCCGATGACCAATTGCAAGAAGCGGTGAGGTTTCGAGATGTCCCGATGCCTCCAGCGCATGGACGACCTGACCGATGGCATCCCTGTGATTTTGAACCGATGACGTGGGCTCACCAATGCACTCGACTAGCCCCTTGAAGACGACTGAAAGACCGGTAGGGGAAATCGCATGGAGTTCGTATTTGAGTGACGAACTCCCCGAATTCATCACCAGAATGGATTTAGCCAAAAGTTACTCTCCAGAACCCTTCATTCGAAGGCTAGCATAGACCGACGTCATAAAAATGACGACTCGCAATCATCGGCTCTGGCAAAATGAGGGGCTGAACTTTCCCAAAACAGCGAGCCCCATGGACTACATCCTTCTAGCCAAAGCCTTCCTCCTCGGCATCGTCGAGGGACTGACTGAATTTTTGCCGGTTTCCAGCACAGGCCACCTGATCCTCGCAGGAGACCTTCTTGAATTCAACAATGAACGAGGCAAGCTTTTTGAGATTGTCATTCAATCCGGTGCGATCCTTGCCGTGATCTGGGAATACCGCGCCCGAATCCTGAAGGTCCTTCAAGGTTTGCCTCAATCAAAGGAGGCCCGCCGTTTTGTGATCAACCTCGGTGTCGCTTTTCTTCCGCTCGCTCTTCTGGGGCTCGCTTTCGGAAAGGCCATCAAGGCGCAGCTTTTTCAGCCCATACCGGTCGCCACTGCCTTCATTGTCGGGGCATTTGTCATCATCTGGGCGGAACGTCGAGAACATAAGGTTCGGATTCACCGGGTTGAGGATCTTCGCTGGACGGATGCCTTGAAGCTGGGCATCGCACAGGCCGTCGCCCTGATTCCCGGGACCTCCCGCTCCGGCGCCACCATCATTGGCGGACTCTTCTTTGGCCTCTCTCGCAAAGCGGCAACGGAATTTTCCTTTTTCTTGGCCATTCCGACGCTCCTTCTAGCGACGGTCTATCAACTCTACAAAGAGCGTGAACTTTTGTCTTTGGATGATGTGGGCATGTGGGCCGTCGGATTCACCAGTGCATTTCTTTCGGCATTCCTCTGTGTGCGCTGGTTGCTTCGCTATATAGCCCATCATGATTTTGTGATTTTTGCCTGGTATCGCATTCTCTTTGGGATTGTTGTCATTGCTTCATGGCAGCTGGGCTGGGTCAACTGGACTCAAGGCTGAGCCGGATGCATCCTGAGTTTCAAATCGATCCAACGATCATTTACCTCAATCATGCCGCAGTGGCCCCTTGGCCCAGACGAACCAGTGAGGCCATTACCGCGTTCGCGCAAGAAAATCTGATTCAAGGGGCAAGCCACTACCCCAGATGGAGCCTTGAGCAAAAGCGGCTTCGGGAGCGGGCTATGGCATTTCTGAATGCTGGAAGCCCTCGGGAAATTGGGCTGGTCAAAAATACATCCGAAGCCATTTCCTTTGTTGCCTCAGGCCTTCAATGGCAGCCCGGTGACAATGTGGTGGGTATTTGCGATGAATTTCCATCCAACCGAATTCCCTGGGAGGCGCTCTCCATTAAAGGAGTTGAATACCGGACTGCTGATATCCGGGGTGCTGATCCTGAAGGAGCCCTTCTCGAAAGCATGGACCAGAACACCCGCCTTCTGGCGGTCAGCTCTGTGCAATACGCCTCAGGCCTCAGGTTGCACCTCGAGAGGCTGGGAAGTGCGTGTCGCCAACGTGGCATCCTCTTCATGGTCGATGCCATTCAGAGTCTTGGGGCTTTTCCAATGGATGTCAGGGCGATTCAGGCTGACTTTGTCATGGCCGATGGGCACAAGTGGCTTCTGGCACCTGAGGGGCTTGGAATCTTTTATGTCGCTGAACGCGTCATCGAAGCGATCCAGCCGACCCAATACGGCTGGCATATGATCGAGAATGCCGGCGACTACGACACCCAGGCGTGGTCGCCCGCGCTCAGCGCGCGAAAATTTGAATGTGGAAGCCCGAATATGTTGGGAATCCATGGCCTTGCGGCGAGCCTCTCTGTCCTGATGGAAGAAGGCATGGACAATGTCTCCCGCTTGATTCTCGAGCGAACGCAGCGCCTGATGGATCTCATTTCACAAGAAGCCTGTCTCGAGCTCCTATCCTCTAATGACCCAGGGAGACTTTCCGGGATCGTGCTTTTCAAGCACCGATCAACGCCGAATGCAGCGGTCTGGAGTCATCTCAAGAATCATCAGGTCATCTGCGCCATGCGAGGGGGCGGAATCCGGTTCTCCCCTCACTTTTACACTCCGCTCGAGCAACTGGAAAAAGCCGTCCGACTCGCTGCCGAAGCAACCTAGTCGGTCTTCCCCCTCGAAGCCCTAAGCGGCGGCCAGTGGAAACAGTGTCCTGAAGTTGCGGGCCGTATAGTCAGCGACCTGTTCAAAGGACTCACCCCGAAGCTCAGCCAAAAATTCGGCCACATGGCGCACATAGGCCGGATAGTTTGGCTTCCCTCGGAGCGGAACGGGGGCAAGATATGGCGAATCCGTTTCAATCAAGAGGCGATCCTGGGGCATTCGGCGGGCGACATCCTGAATTTGCGCTGCATTTTTGAAGGTGAGAATGCCTGAGAGCGAAATGTAGAAACCGATGTCCAGCGCCGCCTTTGCCGTTTCCCAGTCCTCGGTAAAGCAGTGGAGAACCCCACCCACTCTCTCGGCACCCTCCTCTCTCAAAATACGCAAGGTATCTTCTCGCGCCTCCCGAGTGTGGATAATCAAGGGCTTTTGAACTGCGATCGCGGTCTGGATATGCGTCCTGAAGCGCGCCTGCTGTCGATCCTGATGCGAGGCATCGCAGCGAAAGTAATCGAGGCCGGTTTCACCGATGGCCACGAC
>JBILGU010000049.1:0-11750 GCA_044350805.1 Methylococcaceae bacterium | reverse complement strand
TGGGGCATTATGATACCCATAATGGGCATGTCAAGTAATGAGTTGATCGTTAGCCGATTAAGGTATCAGTGTAACCATCATGCGTCGAGTCCACACACCATAGCTATTGGCTGCTTTTGGCCGAAAGAGGAAGCCTAACGCCTCAGGTGTGACGAACAGACGCCGCTATCAGGGTCTGGCGTCATAAAATACCTTCGATGAAATCCTTGCTCCCCTTTTGCTGTTTGATACCAAAGTTAGCATTATTTGTTATTCCTTGGCATGAGCATCCGACAGCTAGCTCATAAAATGAGCCCATGGGCTGCCAGATATGTGAAGGACGAAAGTAGGTAGGGATTTTTCCCACGGAAATGATTGCTTCCTGATCGATTCTGGCTCACCCCCTGAGCCTCTTGGTTTTCATACTGCACTTTCACAAAGCTGATCCTGACAAATCCGTCCAAAGGGCGTCCATTGGGATGAGTGTCTGAAAACCTTGAAGGAGCAGTCAGATGGTGACACAAAATATTCTGGGCGATTCACTGGCAAAGGGGCTGGTACATCAGTTGGGGCGGGATGCCATGGCGCATTCGGAAAAAGCGGTTCGACATCTGCAACTAAGCCTTCGAGCGCAAAAGGAATCCAGAGGATCGCGGTATCGAGAAATTATCGGCTTTCTGAAGGGATATTCCGGAAAGGGGGCGGTGAAAACGCTTGAGTCGGGCGATAGGAAGAAAAGACTCTGGGAATCTTTTGTGGTGGAGCTTGATGAGGCCGGAGGCTTTTTACTCACTCACTACTGGGTGCCATTCAAGAGCCCCAAGGATTTCGACTATGAGGTTGCACCCTATGAATGCCATCCGCACGGCCATCAGCGCCTTTTGCAAATTCATGCAAAGACGGAGCAGTCGATCCTCTTTGGCATCTGGGTCGCTCATATGGCCACCTTTGAAAAGGCCTTCATACAGCATGGGGGCTGGCATCATTCTGATGACAAGACCGTACTGACATTTGGTAAAACCGAGGTCATGGTCTGGCGGCCTTCTACTCGGACCCAATCGGGTTGGGAATCGATTTCGGCAGTGAGCCTTGATGCGCTGTATGGGCCCAAACTCAAGGCTTACACCCGTCTTACGGTGGGTTATCAGGATGAACAGGTCTATTCCGTTTCCGATGAAGATCAGTACCGTTATGTCGGTCGTCTGCTTGGCGCAAGGGTCGATGCCTATCAAATGAGTCGTTTCGAGGCATTACAGCTCTCTCATCATGAGGTCATGGCGGCCTGATGAGCACGACTCCTTTGAATAAAGTCATTCGTGAAGAGGGTTTGATATGAGTCTGACCAGAGTGGCCATGTCGAGGCATTCAGAGACCAGGCGTACCCCGTTGATCTGCGGCATGGCATCCCAGAATAGAGGGCCGACCTCTGAAGTCATATCGACGAAGGTTTGCTTTGAGACGGCCGATGCCTGGCTCAAGCAAGCGGTTCTGTCCTTGACGCCACTGTTTGATGTCGAGGGTTATGAGGTGCCTCCTATCCGAGCCCATCTTGGATGGACCAGCGCAGGCCTTCGGACCACGCGCATTGGCGAATGTTGGCCCAAGGCATCTTCAGAAGATGGGATCACCAGTATCTTCATTACGACGCAAATGAAATCCCCGGTTGCGGTACTTGATGTCCTAATGCATGAAATGGTGCATGCCGTAGACGACTGCACCCACAAGCATGGAAAAGAGTTCGCGGCGATTGGCAAGAAGGTTGGATTGGTGGGGCCACCTTGGCGAAGTGCCGGGGCGGGGGAGCCTCTTCTGCGAGTGCTTTCTGAAATCGCCAATCGCTTGGGGCATCTTCCCTATAGTCCACTTCGACCGCCTGTGCCGGTTTCGCGGGAGATGAGATCCGGGCGTGCCATTTGTCCCCAATGCGGATATTCCTGCAGAACACTTTCTGAGTGGAGTTCAGTTGGTCCGCCCCTATGTCCTAAGCATAAGGAGCCACTCGCGGAGGATTGGCGTTTGGTGAAGATGGGTTGAACAAGCTGGCGACCAACGATTTGTAGGAAAACCCATTGAAAGATTCGCAACGAGATCGATATCAACCCGTACATTTCGATAAATCCCGGCTTTTGATCAAAGTGCTTGAGAAATTCGAATTGGACCCTGAGGGAATCCACGGATTGGCCCACTGGAGCAGGGTTCGATACCACGGGATGAAAATCGGAAAGGAGAGAAACGCTGATCTACTTGTCGTGGAGTTGTTTGCCTTTTTGCACGACTCCTGCCGTCAGGATGATTATGCCGACCCCGAACATGGTCAACGTGCAGCCGAATATGCCGCACAACTTCATGGTGATCATTTTTCAATCGGTGTGCGCCAACTGGACCAACTCATCATTGCGCTAGAGGGACACAGCGGGGGGATCGTTCACGAGGATCCGACGATTCAAACGTGTTGGGACGCCGATCGTCTGGATTTGGTGCGACTGAACATCACACCCAGTGCGCAATATCTCTCCGCTACGGCGATCAGTCATGTGGACAGGGCCTGGGAGTTGGTTGCCCATCACGATCGGAAGGATTTTTTCTAGACTCAAGAAGCGTCCAGTCTCAACAGCATCTCGTTGGGATTAAATATCGATCCTTTTTCTGAAGAAAGTGCCAATTTTGAAATTGTTTATTGGATTCCTGATGCTGTCATACGGCATGGTTTCCATTGCGCATCTTGAATTATCGACCTGGAATGTCGCCGAGATTTCCGATCCCAATTTGTCTCGAATTGAGCGACTTCTCGATGCCGCGCTCTCAGATCAGCCCGATGTTGTTTTGTTGCAGGAGGTTGAAACGTTAACCTGGCGTGCTCTCCACAAGCATCCTCAGGTCATCAACCGGTATCGCATAGCCTACGAGCCCTCTCGATCAGGTCCTCCCCGTGGAGGGATAGCGACTCTATTTCGTTCGGATCTCAAGGTTGAATCAACTCGTTATGAAAATCTCCCATCAGAAATGGGGCGGGGTGTGCTGATCCTTCCCGTTCGGATCTGCTCAGAAACGGTGCAGGTTGTGAATGTCCACCTTGAAAGTCCCGATCTTCTATTTTGGAGAAGCCTCTCGTATCGGCATCAGCAGGTTGATCACATTCATCGGCTTTCGGACCAGCATTCCCACTGGATTGTGGCCGGAGATTTTAACCCTGTTTTTGAAAGCGATCCCGCGCACCTTTTTCCTGCGACGTGGCTTGATGCCTGGGTAGATCAACACCCGAAGGAAGAGGGTCTTACCTGGGATCCCGAACGTAACAAGATGGCCTATCGCAGTGGCGGTTTCCTGCTTTCGGGGTATCGTCTCGATCGTGTGTTACTGCGCTCTGACGCCATTGGGGTCAAGTCCATTACACGGCTCGGCATGGATACCATTGATCCGCTTTCAGATCACTATGGCCTTCACGCAGCGCTGGTCTGTCGGAGGCATGAGTCACAGCCGGCAGACCAATGATCCTCTGACCTTGCTATTGTCGCCACATCTTGAATTTGCCGTTCAGTCTGAGGCTACCGTTCCTTCCCTTGAGTGTTCCGCTGGCAAAATCTTTGGTCGGGTTCAACTTACCTGTCGCCCCAAACCACTGACCATCCGTCATGTAACCACTAAGGTTGATGCTGCAATTGGATGCTGCCCGATAACTGGCGCTGAAGAAACGGAAATAGAGGCCGTAGGTCGCGTTGTAGCAAACGCCATTAAAACCTGACGTGGAACTGAGATAGTAATAGCAGGCGCCTACCTGCTGAGGGTTGTTGTAGTTGTATTCGACATACCAGGTACCCTCAAGATCGCTTGTTGAGCACTTTGCAGCCTGAGCGTTACCCGACAGTGATAACGTGAGGAGGCTTGTCAGAATCATCCAAAAGATGTGTTTGACCATGAATCATTTCTCCAGATTTGAAGCCATGTGAGGCCTTCTGGCCCCCCCTCAGGCATTCAATTCCGGAGAGTTCGCATCTTCAATGAAAATTAACCTCCCCTGGTGCCGGTATTTTTTATCGTTTGATCAGGGCGAAGCCTCCCCAGTCCACAGGATGTGAAGTCAGACGAAGTTCGGCCAGCGTAGCCACCATTGCATCGTCGATGGTGCGACCTTCATTCAAAAGGTGAGCATAAAATCGGACCATGAACTGTCGTGCAGCCACGTCCTTGATCGGCCATAGGGATCCGATGACGTAGGAGACGCCGGCCTTAGCGAGTCGCTGCATCAGGCCGGCTTCCCCGGGCATCATGTCCGTTGCGCTTTGAAGATTGCTGGTATCGCAAACGGAGAGTGTGATGAGGAATGGAGGATGCGTATTATCGAAGGACTGAATCAGGGCCTCGGTTGTGAGATGCGAACCCTCTCCAGTGAGAAGGCTTGAGGCCTCACCCGCTCCGGGGCTTGGGATGAAATGCGTAGCAAAGTGGAGGGCCTCTGCATGATGCTTGACGGCCTTTCGAACATGGGCCGCTGTAAAGCCCTGATCTTCGATAAGCGTGGATTGAAGATGATTATCGCGTGCCATGGCATCGATTTCATGGAGTTCGGAATAGACGTTAGGCAGCGCATTGAACCCCCTCTGTGCCTCCTTGGTTCCAAAAAGGGCGATGGATGAAATGCCTTTATGGCTTTTTGACGAGGGCGATGCCCCTTCAAGATAGGAAATGGCATGGGTTTCGGACAGAAACCCCTGATTGTCATGAAGTGCTGTGAAGGAGACGGACGTGACGAGGCCCTGGTGGTCGATGAGTAGTGCCTTGATCATGGCTTCATCGAGTTGCGCTCTGACAGGCGCGATTAGAATATCGTAGAGCCTCCTGGCATGCGAGATCGAGTGATCTGAAGCCGTGATAGTACTGATCATCGCATCCTTTTCACCGGAAATCGGGAGGGTCTGCCACTCTTTTTCGGTGATGAAGGTGACCGAAGGGCGTCCTGCTTCAAAGTCGTAGTGGAGCCAGGCCGTCTTTTGGGGTTCATTGTGAATTCTTTGTTTGATCGCGGAGACAAGGGCATCCGACGGGCGAAATGGGGGCTGCCTCCGGGTGGAGTTCAGGGGCTGCTTGAATAACTTCTGAAGAGCCCTCTCGTGTTCCTTTGAGCGATGGCTCAGATGTGCCTCGAGCAGAGTGTCCTTGCGATTGACCGTCCCGTGTTCACCCTGTTTAAGGAGTCGTCGTAGCGGGCGATCCAGTGCAAGAATCTTGCGGGCTATTTCATCCCGACGTTCAAGCCATTCGGCCTCGTCCATCGTCAATAGCGAACCTTGGTCACAGGCCAGCGTGAAGTTGGCCGAGAGTGCATTTCGCTCCTGCGCACGTCCCTGATCAATCAGCCATTCGTAAAGCCGCGTGCAAAGAGGGGTGACCAGGTCCTCGCGCCGGTGCTCATTCTCTTCTGGCGATGCCGTGATGCGGGGAAGAGTCGCATGTTCCAGAAGAATGGCTCTTTTAAGGAGTGCGATCGCGAGATCGGGCCTTCGTGCGTAGAGTGTGGTGGCCAGTTGTTGATAGGCATGGCTCGTGTAGGGGTGATTAAGGCCACTCTCAAGTTCCGCGTAGTGCAGGGCCATGAGGGCGTGTGATTCGGCTGCATTTCCATGATGGAGTGTGGTTTCAGCCAGAACCAGTGTGTCGATGGCATCGCCATCTGGCAGGGTGTGATGGGAACGGGCGTAACCGAGGGTCAGTTCAACGGCCCGGCGAGCGTGCATCAAGCCTGAAGTGAGATCGCCATCGATGAGTTCGGCATTGGCAAGATTGGTCAGAGGATCGACCAAAGCAATGTCATCTTTCCCATAGAGTCGTTGCATGGCTCTAAGGTAGCGTTTCGAAAACGACCGGCTCCATGCGGGATCCCACTGAAGTGATGCTGTTCCGACGAAATCAAACACATCGGGGGCCTGGGGGTGATCATCGCCAAGAGATTCATCCAGTATCCTGATGGCACTTTGGGCATGGGATTTGGAAGCAATGATTTGACCCGCCTGTTCGGTCCAGTCGGAGAGTTCGGCTTCGAGATAAGCCACCCTTGAATGGCTTGCACCATAGATCTTTCGGGATATTGCCAGCGCGTGCTCGGTATGCTGTATGGCTAGCGCGATGTCACCTGCACAGTATTCATCGGTGCCAAGACTATGAAACCGATTGGCCGCCTCACTGGTGTCCGCACCTTCGATGTTGACCGTGATCTCAAGGGAGGCTTCGGCATATCGGCGTGCGGTCTCGCAATCGCCTTGCTTTCGAAAATACCAATCAAGATCGTTGAGCAGGGTCTCGGTCCGGACCGATTCCAAACCCACGAAGCGTTCACTCAAGGCGAGTGCGATCTTGGCGATTTCAGCGCCATGCTCGGGACCCAGCTGTAGGTTTCGGCCTGCTTCAGCGTATCGGCGCATCAACTCGATCGTGTCTTCATCTCCAAGGCCCTGCGCTTTAATCAGGATTGAGAGGGCATGATGGGCGTGAAGCACGGCTTCGGTGTCGTGATCGGTGTAGGACTCAATGAGCGCCAGAATACTTTCCCGTTCAGCGTATTCCGGGCTTTCCGGGCCATAGTGGGACTGGCTTAAGTTGAGGCATCGCTCAGCCAGTGGCAAGGCCTCCTGATAGGCGTCGAGAAAATAGAGGGTCTCGACCCAATGGGCCAGTCGATCGGCAGTGACCTTTTCCTTCGGGCCCTTATGGGTATCCGACCACTGGCTGGCCTTGCGCTGATGACGTTCGGCTTCAGGGTAGTCCCCTCCCTCAAAGAGGTAATCTCCGATCACGGCGTGAAGGTAAAAGCCGGGGTTCGAATCCTCCAGCGCATTCAGTGGCTCGGACCTGAGGAGCGCATCCAGTGCGTGGCCAATGTCCCTTTGGACTGAACGTTGCGCTTGGTGGAACCACCTTTCGAGGGGGCGAGAGATCCATGGGCCTGATCCTGCGCGGAAGATCAGCGCGAGGCCGATCAGCATCAGGGCAAGGTGCACCCTTGTCGGGCGATGAAATCCTTGCTGACGGCCAGTCCTGCCGATCACGTTGGAAAAGGAGGGCTTAAGGGGATTCGGGGATCAGGATCACCAGCCACTCACCCTGATCGGGGGCTTTTCTGAGCGCATGAGCTGGATCCAGTCGGGCGTGTTCCGCTGAAAGTGCGATGTGGATTTCGATGCCACCGGGTATGTCTGTCGAACGGTGGGTTTTGAAGGGAAGGCCGGTTTCGATCAGAGCGGTCTTCCATTCAGCTTCGGCTTGAAGCGTATCCTTGACGATCTGAAACTGATGGCCTGCAAGAGGAAGTTCAGGATACGCCCTTTGAAGGCGGGTGATGTCGAGACTCCGGTAGGTGGCAGGATCGCTCTCATCAGAGAGGTTCTTCAGTATGTGAGGGTCTTTTCCCTGAGTGATCATAAGGCCCGCAATGGCCGCTGCAGTCAGGCCCAGACCCCATGAGCGACCGGAGTGAAAGAGCGACTTGAACCAGGGCTTGCCGGTTGAAGCGGCAATAAGGCGCCTTTCATGAAAACCATCATCGGAAAGCCGTTGCTTGATGCGTCCGAGTTCCTCCGGAGAGGGACCAACGGCCCTCATCTTCAGGGTATGGCGATTTCTTAAGGCCATTCCAATGCGGCTGTCCTCGGAGGATGTGCCGTCCTTTCCCTGGAGGGCCCTCAGTTCATCGGGTGGTTCCCTAGGATCGTCCTTTCTGCTCATTCAGGATTCCGGCGTTTCAAAACAGGGCGAAAGAAACGGTCTGATCTTCTTCCGACATTCAAGCAAGAACTGACGGGTCGCGCCATAGCTGCGTCCGATGACTTCGGACAGGGACTGAAGGTCCATGCCGCTACTCCATAATTCCAGAGCATAGGCCCGCTCCGGATGCGAATATGCAAAAAGGTCCAATCCCCGCGTGATGCAGTCGTCAGTTTCGACATCATAGGCATCCTCGGCTTTTGGCTCATGCAGACTGTTTTCCGGATCCATCGATTCCATCCTTGGCGCCCGCGCGATGCGTCGAACGTGATCGGTGTGGGTATTCCGGGCGATTGTCCAGATCCAGGACGCTGCGCGCTCAGAGTCCTTAAGGCCTGATGCGCCACGCCAGATTTTAAGGAATGTCTCCTGCAGGATATCCTCGCAGCTACTCGGCCCGGCTCCATGGGCTGTGAAATACCGTTTCAAGCGCGCAGCCCATCGCCAGTAGAGAACCTCAATGGCCTGGTCCCGCGCGGAAACCGACCCGGCCGCGATCAGCTGAATCAGGTTGTCATCGGTCTGGCCTTTGATGTCAGTTGCATGCGGCATGGAGCCATTGAAACCGACACGTGGCCTTCTTGGCAATTGTCTTGCTGCAAGCCCCGGGTAACTCTAGGAGAGGTGGAGCGTAATCCAGTTGTGATAGGCGGCTTTCAGTGCATCGGAAGGCTGGATATGACTGTTGCGCCTGTCCATCTGATTTTTTTGACGTTCGATCCAGTCATGAGCTTCAAAGCGGGAAAGCTGGCCTCTGACGGCGCGTTCTGAAAATCCCGTGGCAAGGACGATCTCCTTTACGGTATAGGGCCGCCCATCCGGTTTACCCTCGCCGAGCAGTTTGAAAAGTTCCAGACAGATTCTTGGGGTGTAGTGAGGGAAGTGGGTCTGTTCCCATCGCTCGATGTTACGCAGTCGATGGATCAGTTTCTTGCGACTGGTCGATGCGGAGGCGTCAGACTCAGCCTGTTCCATCAATCGCATCTCGCCCCGCAGGACGACCGTTCCAGAATCCCCTGGCTGCTGGAGTTCAAGACTGACGAGGACCGAATTGCACTCGGTTTCCAATGTCTTGATCGCATTCATGCGCGGGCCCCGCGGATGAAGCACTTTGCGAGGATGCTTTCGAGGCGGCATCGTATATCAGTTTGGCTGTATGAATAGGACATCTTGCGTCTTGTCTGGAAAAGGGCGCCCAAGACTGAATGGGCGCCTCATTCCAAAGACGCAACGAACTATGTTTTGTCAGGCTCTTGCGATCTCCGAAGGATCCCAAAGGACATCAGCGTGCTGAGTGATGAACGTGCCCCACGATTTCCGGATGCCACGAAGAGACCATTGTCGTGGAAGTTCACCTGGACACGCCCATTCTGGATCAGCGGGATGTCCTTTCCGGGGTCTGGATGGGAACGCTGACCGTTCCGCACTCGGTATCCCAGAAGAAATTGTCGTAGCGCTTGGTCGTGCACTTTTCAACGTTCAGACCATCGACACCGTTGGATGAGACATTCGTCACAAAGCGCCCGACGGTACAACCCTCGAGGACTGCAACTACAAGGGTTGCCACCATGAATCGTATAAGCATTTATCACGCTCCTTGGCTGTGTGGATTACTTGGAAGAAGCGGGAGTGGGTACGTTAATGGTTTCTGTGGCGCAGTTATCATTCCAGTAGAAGTTTCCGTAAGCCTTGGCGACGCACTTTTCAACAGAAATCTTTCCGGGACCATTGGGCGTTACATTCGTGACATACCGTCCTACCGTGCAACCCGACATCAACAGAACTGATGCGAAAGCTACTATTAACGATCTCTTCATTTCAACGTATCTCCTGGACGAGTGAACCCCTTAATAAGGGCAAGAAGTTCACGAGTTATTGATGCGCTACAGACCTTTCTCAGAGGTTTCAGAAGCTCTGCTCTGCTCGAATTCCTGAGCTGAGTTCAGGAATACCCGGTGGATATTCCAAGAAACCTGCCGGGTGATAACTCCCCTCGTGATCCGTCTGATAGTGCGTTTGTTACCCCCTAATTGACGGCAACACCAAAGGGACTCTATTCGGTGCAATAACGTTAAGACAATTGAAATTACCGTCCCTTCTTGCCGGTATCGGGTTGGCAAGTCTTGTCAGGATGGCGTATGCTTTTTGTCAGGCTCATGGGATGAGCCTGGTGATTTCGCCGCAGGGTGCGGTTATCGGATGGCATGTCCTTGGAAACTCACTTCTGGCCTTCGATCCTTCGAAACTTTCGCCGCCAACGATTGTGGCCACAGTACCCAGAGCCGGGGGGGCTTCTGCCGATACGGATGATGTGAGGGAAGAGCGCCGGTTTTTCGCGTATCAACCCAAGGGTCGCAGGGAAAGCCGCTCGGCGTATTGTCCTGAAGGTGAAAATAGGGAAGGGAAACACCTGATGAAAGAGTCTTTTCAGAATCGTGTGATATTGGCGTCAGGCGCAGATGAGATTATCGGATCGGTCGCTGTGCCTTGAATGAACGAGAGCGGCTTTTGAATAAAAAACCGTCCGACGGAGTGAGAACCTGGATAGATCAAGGAACGTGAAGTATTCAAAAACGAATGAAATTGGAAGGTCCGATTTATTTGAATATCCAGGACGCACTCATCTTTCTAAACCCGGATTAAGGCATGAACTGATATGGGCATGACACAAAGGATCTACCAGATCCACCAGATGCTTGAAAAACGTCGTTTTGTCACCAAACAGGACCTGATGGATCGGCTGGAGATTTCCTGGGCAACGCTTAAGCGGGATTTGACCGTTATGCGTGATGATTTCAATGCACCGATTATTTATGACCGGGATTTGGGCGGATATCGGTTTGATACCGAAGAAAAACGGCTTGGCCCTCAATATGAACTTCCAGGTCTCTGGTTTTCAGCGGAAGAAATTCATGCCCTTTTGACGATGCAGCATCTTCTGTCGAATCTCGACAGTGGCGGACTTCTGGGCCCTCACATTCAGCCGTTGTTGTCGAAGCTTTCGGGTCTTTTGGGAACCGCGGCCGATTCGGTTGATGAGGTTAAAAAAAGAATTCGCATAGAGACCGTCGGTGCCCGCCAATTCCATCTCGATCAGTTTCAAATCATCGGTTCTGCGCTTCTTCGAAGAAAGCGGCTCGTCATTCGGTACCACGCCCGTGGCACGGACGAGACAACCGAACGGGAGATCTCGCCACAACGCCTCGTCTATTACCGCGACAACTGGTATCTCGATGCCTGGTGCCACATGCGGAATGGATTGCGGAATTTTGCGGTCGATGCCATCAAAAATGCCGAGCTTCTGGATACTTCCGCCAGGGATGAGGACGAGGCCCATCTTGATCATCAGCTTGGCGCGGGTTACGGCATCTTCTCCGGGACCGAGGTCCATTGGGCCATCCTCCGCTTCAGTACAGAACGAAGCCGATGGGTGGCTTCCGAAAAGTGGCACCCGCATCAGGAGGGCCGCTTCCTTGAGGATGGGCGCTATGAACTGAAAGTTCCCTATGCCGATGATCGGGAAATCATCATGGATATCCTGAAGTACGGCATGGACTGCGAAGTGGTTCAACCCCCGGCGCTCGTCGAGCGGGTCAAGGATCAGTTCCGCCGGGCACTGCGCTTTTATGGGGACGGGTAGAACGGCGTCCTGGAGCCTTGAAAGCCATGGGCTCACTCATTGAGCCTTCCGTCATGCAAAGTCATCGTCAACAGATTCTCATTTCGAGGTCTGAGCATCCTTAAAGGAGAATTGATCATGAATAGTGTGGTTTTAGGCGATTCCCTCGCGAAAGGCATTGTCCATCAAATGGCCAGAGAGTTCTCTACTCATATGGCACAGCAGAAGGTCCGACTCAGCCTCATGGCCCCCATGCGGAGTGAGTGCCGAACGTAACTGTTCACGCCCTTGCTAGCCTCATACATGATGGGCATCATCCTCATCATGAAAAAACCTTCGTTTTACCCCGCGCTCGACAAGAAACCTGAACCTCAATCGATGGAAGAGGCTGAAGAAG
>JBILGU010000077.1:0-3544 GCA_044350805.1 Methylococcaceae bacterium | reverse complement strand
TGCCGGATCAATTACTGCTGTTCGAGATCCGCTGCCTGAAACATATTTATTGTCGAGCCAATGAGTGCCCGAAATTTTCTGCATCAATTCTTGAGTCGGAGTAAGCGATTTATTCATATAAATACAGGAGACCTGACTTAATTATAGGAATCGTAGTCTTCTTGCCGCGAACGATGTCATCTTTAGGAGCAGCACTCCGTGTCTAAATCGTGAAATGTTTGTAGATCCATAGACTCGAGCTTTGTAGTGAACAGGTACATCTCGTATCTTCAACCCAAGTCGTGCGGCCCCGAAAATTAGGTCGAAATCTCCGAAGGGATCAAATTCACCGAAATAGGTGCGCTGCAGAGAGAGCTTTTTATAGTCGGTTGCCCAAAGTGCTTTAGTTCCGCACAGTGTGTCTCGGATTGGTTGTCCAATTAAAAACGAAAATGCGATTCCGAAGAGACGATTGCCGACGAGATTCAGGAATTGCATGGCTTGTTTTTCCATTGGGTAAACAAGTCTTGATCCGTTGGCAAACTCACATTTGTCAAACTTGAGATTTTCAATAAATCGAGGCAGTTCTTCTGGGGGCACAGACAGATCGGCATCCAAAATAATCAAAATTTCGCCCGAAGCCTTCGAAAATCCAAGTCTGACCGCATCGCCTTTCCCCCTTCCACTTTGTTTGAAGGCACGGATTTGATACGGCAATTTTTCTTTATTTTCTTCAATCGCTTCTTGAATCGTTTCCCATGTTTGATCTTGTGATCCGCCTTCAACAAAAATTAATTCTTGAGACGGGGAGAGAATTGGCAGTCGATAGACAAGGTTTTTAATGTTGCCGACTTCATTGCGTGCGGCGACGATAATGCTCACGCTTGGACTGCTATTAAGACTTCGCAACAATGGGCGAACGGTGGTGATGGTGAAGACGGCAAAATGTCGGAGGACTGGAATTTGACTAAACCAGCGATTTATGAATCTGCTTACTAGAGGGATACGAAATGGGAATAGTACTGAGTTTCGTTGCTCAACAACTTCAAAACCAGCCTGCTCAAAAAAATTATTAATTTCTGTTGGGGGAATCCAGTTTAAACGAGTTGATGTAACTGCTTGGTTAAAAATCCTTTTTCTGAGGGCGCCCCATAATCTGCTCACAGTGATGACATATATTCGTGAAGATGGATTTAATTGTTCTCGAAGGTCTACCAATTCTTTGTAAATATCCTCCATTTCATCGGTCATTGAAAGCATCAGTACCTTTGTGTAGTCAACAACCTTGGGTTTAGTTGGTGAAGTCAAGGTTTGCAAGGTTGAAGGCTCAAGTGATTCGACCAGAGATTTAGCGTGCGATGGGCCGTAAATAATGTCACTGCGTGCAGGAATCATCATTTGAAGTGTCTTACAGAGTTCTTTTTGAGCAAAACGCATTGATTTTGTCCTTACGAAGTTTTTGTGAGCGAAAAAATATGAAAAAATCTGAGTTTATCTAACCAGTTAGATTGTCGCATCTCCCACTTGAGTAACGAGGATAAAAATTTACCGCTAACGATTGTGCGACGTGAAACTCCACCAGAAAATAAAAAACTTGGTCCAATTAGTTTCTCATGTTCTTCAATCTTGAAAAAACTGAACTCTTTCTCGAATCTGATGCGGTCACGACGCAGAAGTAAATATGTTAAGGCTTGGTTTGAGTCCCATGGTGAAGTAGACGTGAAACTCCATGTCTTTGCCTTTAAATCAAACTTTTCTTGATGTAGAAAGCGGTAAACAAATCGAGCCAAGAGACCCCAATAGGGATCAAAGACGACTAGTCGGCCATTCACGCGGAGCACTCGGTGCACTTCTTTTAAAAATACTTCAACGTCGGGTATGTGGTGCAGGGCATCTTTAATGAGAATTGCATCTATTGAGTTGGACTTAAAAGGTAATGCGATTGAGTCACACGCTGTGTCTAGCAATTCATGAAACGTAATATCTGTGGTAGTTATCTCCGGCAAAAATTTCTTACTTATTGCGTTGCCAGATCCAACTTCAATCAAAACTTTTGAGCCTTCTGGTATGTGAGAAGCGATTCGGCTGAATACGGTCTTGTATAAGGAGCGAATATAAGGTTCATCCCAGATTTTATCGTTCAAATCTTTGAACATTTTAGTTATTTAAAATGTATGAACATGGTAATTCAATTGAGCCGTCGCCGATGCGCAAGGTTGCTGAGTTCGCTTTTTCTTTGCAAGTCAATCGTGCTGTTGAAACTTGTTCAGACCATTTTGGCCCTGCGGTTAGAAACCACATCGCATCGAACCAATAGACGGTAGGAATTGCAAACAAGAGTGCTGCGATTGAAATTACGAGAGTTTTAATTTGTCTGGTCTTTTTCTGCAAAATGATGGAGATCAAACAAATAACTGATATCCAACTCATGACCATTGGTGCTACAAAATATCGATCGGCAATGCCGCCGTAGAAGTAAGAGATAATTGCAAGTGCTAACGCACTGCTCGCAAGTCGAATTAGTAGAGGCGAAGATACATGCGACCTAAACCTGAAGTAGATGAATAAAACTCCCAAGCTGACGATCGATGGACCAATTAGCCCACCCCACCAAAACATACCCATACCAGTCCATGGACCATAGGTCTTGTCGATGTTGCTTCCGGAAGTAAGACCAGACCGCCCTACGATGAATGCTTGAATAAGAAATGAAGCGAGCAGGCTAGCTATCGGTAACGTAAATTTCTTGCGGTCGTAATTGTTGCGCTCGTAGAAATTAATCAACAATGGCAAGAAAACTACAGAAGTCAATGGATTAGTCAATCCAGTAATCAGAAAGTACTGGCTGCATGGAATCGGTGATCTGGTGATCTGGTTACTTGAGGCCACAATCAATGCAAGAATTAACATCGGCCACTTTAGGTTGCCAACGTTGGCAAGTGAGCTCTCTGCCGCTGCAGGACAAAATGGCAGAGTTAGTGCCGAAAGTAGGGCAACAAAAGGTGTAAGTCCGTCATTGCGAAGAACCGAGAACATCACTGCTGTAATTAAAGACCAGACTGTATTCACTAAAAGTGAAAGAAAAATTGCTTGATTGTTTAGTGGCGCAAAACTAGCTAGCCAACTGAGAAAATGAGCTGCGAAATGAAGGTATGGATCCAACTCAAACCACGAACTTGCGCCCTTTAAAGTAGCCAAAAAGAGATAGTCGTATCCGGGGTCTGCTGGAAATTTCTCAAAAGAGTTAAGAGTCCGTAGGAATAAAATCCCAAAAGTCCCTGAAGCAATATGCCAAGGCTTCAAGTAATTGGCCTTAAAGTCGAAACTCGATTGAAAAATAGTTTGTCCTTTGAATTCGAAACTCTCTAGGGGTTAAAGGTGATTTTAGGTTGAACAAGAGCTGGATCGGCTGAGGCATCAAAAGACTTTACATCTAGACCTAAATTTGAGTTTTGTTTAACTTTTGTGGAGCCCGAGGCGGGAATTGGACCCGCGACCTACGCATTACGAGTGCGTTGCTCTACCACTGAGCTACCCGGGCGCGTCGCTCACTCTACTGACTTAA
>JBILGU010000069.1:0-3591 GCA_044350805.1 Methylococcaceae bacterium | reverse complement strand
CGAAAGCCAATGGCGAGTTCTGTTTGCTTTGGCCAACGTATACATGACCCGCAAAAAGGGAATGGCTGGGGGACTGGCATGAACTATCAGCGTCAGTGCGCCCATAAATCAACGCAGGACCTGAAAACCGTCCTTTTTCGACATATCGATCATGATTTATGACCATTGAGTACATGTTTTTACAAAAAATCAGGCTTAGGGACTCAGGCGTGAGTCATAACCTCATTAAGCCGTGATTCCCTAAGCGCCATATCAATTTTAATCTTACCTGTTTTTAGCCTTAATCCCCTCATCTGGGGCAAGAGCGCAATCATGGTGCTGCAGGCGAATTTGTGTCGCATTGTCTATCTCAATACTCAAGAAACGTCCGCCCAAGTAGATGTTGAGAGGGCTGTTTTCGCGCTCAATTTGTCCAAGGACTGATGCGATAAGAGCATAAACTCCAGCTCTTCTTGTATGCGTTGAGTTCCTTGAGGCAGCGGTTTCCTGAAGATAGGCTATACCGTTATAGGCTATCGTGAACATTGCCCTCATCTTCTTTGTATACGCCCCTTTTTGTGCCCAACTGGTGGTCTTGTAGTAGTCCTCAATCGCAGAGTCAATCTCCTTGATACGGTCTCTTCTTAGTTCGCCACGGAGACTCGTCGCATTTTTAAACTCCAGCGGGGGCATTACATCGTGCATCGAAAAGGCGGAGTTAATTAAATTCTTGTGCCCAATGGAGACTTGTGGATCATTTATGTACTGGTGCAGGTCAGACAGGAAATCCAAAGTCCTTAAATTCATTAAGTTCAGTGTCTTTTGAAGTTCAGCTATCCACGCAGCGACTTCATTGGGTTTCCGGTAAATCAGTCCCGAAGGGGGAGGGACGAAAGCATCAGCGCCACCTTCTAACAGGCAAGAGGAAATGACACCTGTACAGTTGTGAGATGAGCTGACAAATTGATATCCATTTTGTGGATTCCTAACAAACTCTTGCCACCATCTGGCCATATTCACAAGGTTGAGTCCCCAGAACGCGGTCTCCCCATCATCCAGTCTTTTGTCACTGGCAGCGTCAGCCTTGACCTTAAGGTATTTGAGGCTGCTATCACGGTAGCGATCGGCCTTTGGATGTAAAGGATCCGTGGGATCAATCAGCTGACCATGCTTTTGGTGCTGATATTTAACCTTGCAGTGCATTCCAGGTATGTTATTACCCCGGCCGCTAAAAGCCGAACATTCATCATGCGGCATACGCAACCGGTTTAGCTTTGAAATATGACCTGACTCTATGTGGCTGACTTTGGATCGATCTGAGATGCGAAACGACTTTCCTCTTGAGGTGGTCTCCACCCCGAGTCGGCTCGCTCGTACTCATTTTCACCTTCAGGTCACCATTCATAAACTCATCAGGATTCAACTCTGGAGAGTAACTCGGCAGGAAGAACACCTCGATCTGCTCTCGATGCGCTTCAAGCCAGGCCTGAACCACTTTGCTGTGGTGAACCCTCAGGTTATCCAGCACCAGAAACACCTTCCGTCCTGCATCCTTAATCAGACGCTGCATGAACCGGATCAGGACTTCCGAAGTCATGTTCTCCCGGTAAAGCATGAAGCGCATGGAACCCCGATTGGTCACCGCGGAGATCAAATTGATCCGTTCCCGCTTGCTCTGCGACAGCACCAATACCGGTGTTTGTCCCTTTGGAGCATAACCTCTGGGGTAATGCTCAACGGACGAGACCGCCGTTTCGTCCCCCCAATAAATTTCAGCGCCCTCAGCCTTTGCGCGGGCAGCGATCGCGGGGTAATCCGTCTCCAGCCATTTCTTGACCGCTTCAGGCCTCTGCTCAAAGGCCCGCTTCAAGGGTCTTTGAGGCGTGAAACCCCAGCGCGCGAGGTAGCGACGCACCGAACGAATCGGCACATCAACCAGAAAACTCTGCTTGATGTACGCTCTGACAGCGTTGGCATTCCAGAGCGCAAAACTCAATTTCATTTGATCGGGCGTCTTATCCACAATGTCTTTGCGGATACGATCTTCCTGCTCCGCTGTCAGCACACGAAATTCGCCAACACTTCGTCCTCTCTTGGACTCCTTCGTGCCCTCACCATTTCTGGCCTTTCCGATCCAGATGGTGATGGTCGATCGCCTGACGCCGAGGATTTCGGCAATGGTGGCCTGCTTCATCCCTTGCCGATGCATGCGAATGGCGGTTTTGCGGAGTTGCTCCCTCGCTGCAGGCTCAAGTTTTCGGGTATCGATTCGCTCTGTTTCCATGAGCGAATTTTACCATATCGGTTCGGCTTATAGTGGCCGGGTTAATATACACAGCGTCGGGTTTCGTTACTACGCTGGTAGTTAATGCTCCCGTTGTCTGACCATACCCCCGATACTGTACAACCTCCTGATTTCCTCTAGGGATAAATCCAGTTGGATCTCCATTAAATAACCCTACGGTTCGGGTTCCAGTCTCTAACTGCTTATCCCTGAAGAAGTGTCTGACCGGTTCGGCCGACCGCATCTGGAAACCTTTGATGGGGTGACTGTGTTTGTTGAAATCATCGTCTCGTGGAAACCAGCTGATATGAGTAGTCACCAAAGGAACGGTCGTATCATGGCTTCTAAGGGTTCGAATATCTCCGGAAACATGGCCGATACCATGAGTCCAGCCCCTGAATACAAATTCATCTTCGTAATGAATCATGGCACCCTCCTTGCATTTGGAATCCTTTTTTAAATAAAAAAGGATGACGGTTTCAATTATCCAAAAGCGAAAGGAGGGGTCAAATAAAGCGTGCGTATATCGGATATTATGAAATCCATCCCTGACATGGTGGCCTAGGATCGTCCCCAGCACGTGCTCATTATCGTTGCCTTCTTTTCTTGATCCTGCACTAAATGTCCCCAAGGAGGATCCTCTCGAGAGACTCAAGAATAACGATGATCATCCAGCCAACTTATGGATTTTAATTGGTCGGGCCTGAAAAACCAAAGCATCCATATGAATCAATGGGATACATTAAAACAAGGCATTGAATCCCTTGAAAAAGGGGCGTTTTGAATTCAAAAACTGGGGGATTTGGGATCGTGGCCAATCAGGATTTGTATCGTCAAACCCTCCAAGAAATGGTCGATCCACGCCATCCGCTGGTCGTTCCCGCCGGACGTATTCCTTGGGATGAACTCGATGCTCGCGTGAGTTTTTCAGGGCCGGCTGAGTATCTGTTGCTTGCGGGGCTGCTTTCAGCTCAAAGCACCTTGGCGCAAAGCTAAGGCATGTTCGAAACCAACGGAAACTTTCAAGGCTTCGCCACCGACAATTACTACGAGACGCGGCAGCAGCTGAATCACATTGGTCAAGAACAGAGCTAAAACGCGACTCGCAATGAGAGGGGGCAGTTACAGAGCGTCCAGATAGTAATGCCATATCATGATAAAATGGTGGCATGAAATGCAAAAGGGATTCGGACGCTAGAGCTCACGATCATCATGCGCTGCAGGTGATGCGTCAGCAGGCCGTAAAGGCGGTTCGTAATGGAGAAACCGTAACGAGCGTAGCCGCAGCATTCGGAGTGAATATCAGAACGGTATTCCGTTGGCTTGCT
>JBILGU010000048.1:0-11891 GCA_044350805.1 Methylococcaceae bacterium | reverse complement strand
ACGTTACAGAACGTCCTCACCAAGCAAACAAATCTGGGGGCAACTTTGGGGGCAACATTTTTTGGAGCGTTTTTAAGTCTTTGATTTTGACGGCCGTTGAACGTCCGTTCGGTAGACGCCACCTCCATATCCTATATTATTGATTTGTAATGACATTTTACAAATCAATCGTTCAAGGACGCCCCATGAAGACCTTCATGGGGTTCCGTTTTGCCTGACCAAACTGATTCTCCACGCTCGGATGTTGAACCCGACGCCCAATGGTTCGATAAAGCCAAATCTGCTCGCGAAGTTTTCGCACCAGATATCTACTGCGCTTTGATTGCTAAAAAGACCAAGGCTTTCTGTTAGCCTAAACGGCCGCTCAACCCTCACTTGAGGCACAGTAATTGTTCCCCGGGACCAGATAGGTCAGTTTTTGGGAGGGTGACGTCTAGATCTGTTGTGTGGATATCCATAACGGCCATGATGTTCTATGCTTATCAAACAATTATTGAGGGTAGAAGGCCACTCATGAAGCCATCCGTAATTCTGGAAATGAAGAGGAATAGCGTGCGTGAGATGGTCGCACGGTATCGCACTGCAAACCCCCGCATTTTCGGCTCCGTGCTCCACGGCACCGATCACGACGGTAGCGATCTGGATATTCTGGTTGATGCCTTACCGGGAGCAACCTTGTTGGACCTTGGCGATTTGCAAGAGGAACTCAGTGTACTGCTTGGAGTAGATGTAGATCTTCTGACACCCGGGGACCTACCCCCAAAAATCAGGTCGCAGATACTTTCTGAAGCCCAGCCGGTATGAACGAAAATCGACTCTCCGACTATCTCGACCACATCCAACAGGCTGCGACCGACGCAAGGACCTTTGTGGAGGGGCTTACGAAAGATGAATTCCTCATCAACAAATGTGTTCAGCAAGCCGTCATCATGAGTCTGATCATCATCGGAGAGGCGACGACCAAGGTAATGGATCGATATCCAGAATTTGGCCCTTCCAACGCGGAGGTTCCTTGGCGCAGCATGCGAAACATGAGGAATCGGATGGCTCACGGCTATTTCGAAATCGATCTCGACGTCGTCTGGGAAACAGTTGATATTTGGATTCCAGACTTGCTCAAAAAACTTTCTCTAGTACGCCAACGGTCTTTGGTTTAGATCTCTTAAGTCATCTTTCACGAGGTATCGCGCTAAATGATGTTGGCTTCAGAGAACCTGCACGGCGCTTGGGAAGAGACCGTTCTAGGATCCATCAGAACGCAGCGATACTTATAACTTGAAAAATCCGATACAGGCTCTCTCAGTTACCCTAGTAAGGACATCCATGTCGACATGCATCTCGGTTCAAGGGTTGCCTGAGTGACAGAGGTTGTCGTTAGCTGTAACCCACAACTGAATCCCAGGATATCCCTTTAGCCTTAGCAAACAATGAACGCTATAAAACGTTACAGAACGTCCTCACCAAGCGAACATTTTTGGGGGCAACTTTGGGGGCAACATTTTTGATGGCGTTTTTAAGGCATTGATTTTTAAGGCAGCTGAACGTCAGTTCGGTGGACGCCACCTCCATATCCTATGTTTTTGATTTATAAACACTTTTTATAAATCATTCGTTCAAGGACGCCCCATGAAGACCTTCATGGGGTTCCTCTTCTCCATCTATATCGATTCTCTAAATCGGGACAGGAATCATTTTGTCCGAACGAATGCTGACATAACGCAGTTCTTTATCCATAGGGGCTCCATCTTTACACCCCAAATGAACCCGGTTCCTATTTTCTGGCCAAGACATAGTCATAGACCTAGGTGTTGCCACTCCACCACTGCGATCCCCTGCTGCCGTTGCCACAGCGTGTCGCTCTCAAGGGAGGTTTACTTCCTGCAACCCTGGAGTCCGTGCGTGATGGTTCATGAGTTACTCTCAGTCCGTTTCATGTTCCCACCTGCGAAACGCCAGCACGGCATTCAACCCCCCGAAAGCGAACGAGTTGGACACGGCGCAGCGGATATCTGCCCGACGCGCCTGGTTCGGGACCAAATCCAGGTCACAGGCCGGATCGGCCTCGGTAAAATTCGCCGTCGGCGGGACTACGCCGTTCTGAAGGGAAAGTGCCACCGCAACGCTTTCCAGAGCGCCCGCCGCCCCCAGGGCATGGCCATGCATGGACTTGGTGGAACTAATCAGCAATTTATCGGCGTGTCGGCCGAATACCTTGCGGATGCTGACGGTCTCCGTAAGGTCATTGACCATCGTCCCGGTGCCGTGCGCGTTGATGTAATCGATATCTTCCGGGCACATGCCCGCGTCGTGCAGGGCTGCCTGCATGGCGCGGGCGGCTCCGTCACTGCACGGTTGGATGACATGGGCGGCGTCGGCCGACATCCCGAAGCCGGCAAGCTCCGCATAGATGCGGGCGCCGCGCGCTCGGGCGTGCTTCAGGGACTCCAAGATCAGAACCCCGGCCCCCTCGCCAAGGATGATGCCGTTTCGGTCCCGGGAGAAGGGCCGGCATAGATCGGGTGAAACGACTCTCAGCGCTTCCCAGGCCTTAAGATTTCCGAAACTCAAGGGGGCTTCGCTGCCACCCACGATGGCTCCATCGATCACGCCGCTGCGAATGAGCCAGAAGCCTTGCCCGATGGCATGGTTCGCCGAGGAACAGGCGGTGCTGACGGCATAGCAGGGTCCGGTAATCCCGAGATCGGTTGCAATATGGCTGGCCCCAGCATTGGCCATCACCCGCGGTATGGTCAGAGGGTGGACCCGCGGCTTATGGTGGCGATAGAGTTCCACGAAGCCGTCGTCAATTGTGGCCTGTCCGCCTCCACTGGAACCCATCACGACACCGAAGCGATTTCTCTTTTCGTCAGTCCAGTCGTGAATGTTTGCATCCCTCACCGCTTCCCGGGCCGCAATCAAGGCTAACTGAGCAAAGCGGTCCATGTATTCGAGTTGTTTGTTCTCCAGATAATGACGCGGATCGAAATCGCCAATCTGGGCGACAATCTTGAAACGAAGGGAATGCGGGTCGATGGTCTTAATGGGAGCGAAACCGTTCCTGCCTTGGCAAAGCGCATCCCAAAAGGAAGAACGGTCATTGCCGATCGCCGAGAGGATACCCAGGCCCGTCACCACCACTTTGGGTTGAGACAACACGCATGCTCCTTTGTCAGGCCGGCGGGGCCATGATTTTTTCGAGCATTTCGACAATTTGGCCAATATTTTTCACGCCAATGAAGCCGTGGTCGGCAATTTCGATGCCGAATTCGTCCTCAATATCGAAGGTCATGGTCACGGCATCCACCGAGTCAAACCCCAGTTCCTCAAACGTGGTCTCAAGGGTAATCTTTTCCTCGGGTTTTTCCGCTGACTTGCGGATGATCGCAATGACCCGCTCCGCCAATTCCTTTTCGGGGTCTGTCTGCTGAGCACTTGACATAATTTCTCCTGTCAGAAAGTCACCCGCGGGGGCCTCGAACGCTGCGAGGCAGGCGAGCAGGGTTAGGGAATGGATGTAAAACCTGTTGCGTTCAAACGCCTGACGATGCCCCGGGATAAAATTGGCGCGACAGCCAGGACCCTCACGCCCAGATTGACCAATAGTGGCCGGCGCAGCCAACGGGTAAGCATGGCGCAGGTTCGCTGCCGTTCGCGCACCTCGGTGTCATAGGTTTCGCACCAGCGGGTCGACATGGCCTGGCCATCGTCCAGGCTTGGTGCGGAACCCGCTTGGGCCGCCGCCGCCCGTCCGCCGAGCAAAGCCCAGGCCATGCCTTCTCCTGTAAAAGGCTCCCAATAACCCGCCGCATCGCCAACTAGTAACACTCGTTCATTGGCGACAGGAGACCGGAAAGTACTCAGGCTGGGCGTGCCTTGCAATCGCGCGGTCGCCAGTCCGGACGGTATTGGCCAGCCCACGCCGGCGAGCACCCGGCCGATGGCGTCGGCTGGTGAGCCCACCCGATGAAGCCAACGTGGATCGAGAGCGCCGGCGAGATTCAGCAAGCCATCTTCAACCCGCACCAGGCCGACGTAGCCATGCCGGTGCGTCGCCATGTGAATGACGCCCGCTGGATATCCTTCGTGCTCGTCGACGATCGCCCCCAAGCCGATGAAGGCATCGTGCCCGGTGACGCTAGCAATCGTCGGCAATCCCCCGGTAAACTTACCCCGCAGGCCATCGGCAGCGATAACCAGCCGGGTCCTGGCCTCTCCGCGGTCATGTCCGCTCTTCAGCTGTAAAATCCGATGGTTTGATGAAAGGCCTGCGTCAAGCGCCAGGGTGTGCGGAAGGAACTGGGCGCCAGCCCCGATCGCCGCGCGAACCAGTCCGGCGTCCAGTATGCGCCGCGAGAGCGCCATGCCGCCCGGCAATTCGATAACGGCTTCAGTGCGCTTGGAAGCCAAGCGCAAACGGTTCACCGGCAGTGCGCCCAGTTCCGCCGGCAGCGCATCCAGCCCCAACTCTGCCAACTGGGCCAATGCGGCCTGATTCAGGCACCCGCCACACACCTTGGCGCGGGGGAATTCCTTTCTATCCAGCAACAGCGTTTCCAATCCTTTCCTCGCGCAGGCGAGTGCGGCAGCAGCACCAGCCGGGCCGGCGCCGATGACGATCACATCCCAGGAGTGCATGACCGCAGCGGAAAAATCCAGCGAGGCTTCGATCAGTTCTTCAGCCATGTCAGTCTGTATCGACAGGGAAAACTTCGATGAATTTGTACGCTGGCCAGTCCCGCACGGAGAGCCAACCGATCAATCTCTACCAACGTAAAGGCAGCCCGCACCGAGCGAATGCTGTCCCGATGGACTACCGGCGACCAGCTCAACAGGTGGGCTCCGAGCCAGACGAGGGCCAGATTGATCGATGAACGCTCCAGATCGTTGATGATGATTCCGCGCCGGGCAGCATTCGACATCTTCGCCAGCAACCTGCACACGTCATCATCAGCCAGATGATGGAGGAAGAGGGAGCAACTGATGAAGTCATAGCCGCTAGGGATCGGCTCTTCGAGTGCATCTAACCGCAACCACTCTACATCGACCCCGGCGCGGTTCGCCCGCTCCCTGGCATAAGACAGTGCGACCGGGCTGCAATCGGCACCGGCTAAATTCAGATTCAGGCCTCTTTGCCGAGCCTTTAAGGCCAACTTGATCGGGATGTCGCCACCCCCAGTGGCGATGTCCAGAAAACTCACAACCCCGGGTTTCCTGTCGATTCCGGCGATCTTGAGGCCTCCCCAGATCGATGATGCGGCGTGGCTGATCCAATTCAGTCGAGCCAATCCGCTAAGAGCACGTTCGTGCTCGCCCCTCAAAATCGATGGATCATCCATTTCCTCTGGTTCCAGTACCCGATTTTTGAGGCCGTTCATGGGCTGATCAGCTTACCGACGGATCTGGACAGAGGGAGAACGTGTCTGAATTTAGGCGGGTTGGGCGCAAGGATTCACGCCCTCCTAAGCAAATACGCATGTGCCGAAAGGCCGGCGCCGTAGGCGATCATGACACACCAGTCGCCAGGTTTTACGCCATTTTTCTGGATTTCATCCATTACAAACCAGACCGTCGGGGAGGACATATTGCCGAACTCAGACAGAATGGTACGCGTCGGCCGGATTTTTTCATCAGAAATGCCGATCTCGGCCCTTACCGCATTGATGATGTTTTCGCCCCCGGTGTGGAGCGCCCAGTGATCGATGTCGGAAACCGAGAGATCCTGCTCCTTTAGTAAATCGGTCACCACGCCGGCAGCCGCATTTCTGACAATATCCGGAAGTTTGAGTGAGAGTTGGTTATGAAGTTGTCCTCGCTTGTGGACATAACGGATGGTTTCCCTTTGCTCGGGAACAAAGCGGCTTGCCGACGCTATCAGTTCCCACCCCTGCGGCCGGTCCCAGATCACCGCGGCAGCCGCGCCGTCGCCAAAAAGGGCATTGGACAGAATGAGGCTCAGGTCATTGTCCCATTGCAGCGTCGCGCTACAAATTTCGACGGACACACTGAGCACCACACCATCATTGCTAGTAATCAGTGATTCGGCCACCTGAAGGTTGGGAATGGCCCCCCCGCAGCCGCTACCTACCAGATCGTAGGCCCGAATATTGCGGGGTAAACCTAGCCGTTCAATCAGGTAAGTCGAGACGCCGGGGCAGATATAGCCGGTGCATGTATTCAATACGATGCCGGAAACGTCATTTACCCCGAGATTGACTTGCTCCAGTGCACGAATTGCTGCATCTGCCGCCAGTTCGATTGATCTTTCCGTAAACCGGGCAATTCGGCGATCCGGATCCTCGTCCACCAGCTCCACCGGATCATCAATGGCGTAATGTCGCTTCCGAATGCTCGGATGTGAGAAAAAGGTATGCACGAAGTGCATGCTGCGCTTATCCAACCTGCCGCTGAAGTGTCGCTTCACGAACTCCTCTGCGAAGCCCTGGTCCGCCGAGTAAGGTGGAGACGACACAGCAAGAGACGCGATGTGTGGATTGCCGATCATGCTGATTCTAGACTCCCGCACGCTGATTTATCGTTCGTTCATGTCGTTTTGTTCCAGCAAACCCTGTTGTCCTATTGGATGCTCTGGTGCGCCTATCGAATCAGAATGATACCTAAGAATTTCGATCATTATTGACCCTTTTAGTGGATTGGCTGGTTTAGGGCGAGAATAGATGGTGATATTGATGCTCTCTCTCACCCCCCCCAAGCTGATAGTTTCTTACAGCTTCACTTTCCGATCTGTAAATCGCAGTTGTTGAACTCGCTTTAAAGTCTTTGTGCTTCCGGAACCCATTACCGTAACTACGTTATCAACCACGCTAATTGTGTAATTTCGAAATCGACCTTCAAGTTTAACCGCATTAAACCCCTCACCGCCGTCGACTATGTCATCGCCGGCGTAAGGGATAAATGTATCGTCACCCGGACCCCCATACATTAGGTCTTTCTCAGGCGTGCCTCGGAGAAGTGAACCCTCAGCGCTTGTCCACATCGCCATTGGATAGCCGATCTTTTGTGCGACACCCAAACCCATCTTGCCCCAGATAAATTGAGAGTATGCGCTGTCAGCGCTATCACGAATTTCCTGATATGTGGAATTGTAGTTACCACCATAAACGGGGCTTATACAAAGATCTTGACGAAGATAACCCACCGACTTATGCCATCCTTTTGGTAATACCGCCGCTTTGAACGCTGCGGCTGTAGTCTCAGGGGTGTTGTTTGCGTAGTTCGAGGACTTCATGATGAACTTGTTCCCCCATGGGTCAGTCGCAAAATAACGCAAAATTCGACGGTTTGTTTCGGGATCTCTTGCCGTGAAAACGGTGGTTTGATTCTTATTGTTGTAGGTATAGAGCACTACACCCTTTGGAACCGCATTTCCTGCAAGGGCCGCCGCTTCCCAACCTGAGCTTGGCGGGGGATTGAGCTGTGGGTAATCAGCTGGATCGAAAGGCCACATTACATTTTGAACTTGAGCGATAAATCCCCACGAATAGCCATACGGATCGGTGTAAGGAGTCAGCGGGCCTGCTGGAGCGCTTGGGCTACCTATGGTGTTCGTGTAATTAAAAATCGCATGCCTTGGCGAATTCGGGATCCAGCCGGCAACAGAGTATGACGAAAGGGACTCTGGAGGAATCGGATTAGGCTCAGCATCGATATAAACCTTCAGATAGCCCTTATAGTCTTTGCCAACACCAGAGAGGTCGACAATCTCAGAACCTTGACCTCTGCTAGCCGTCGATTTGTAGTTAGGGTCATTGGGGTCCCAGCAGGAGGATGCGGGTTTGGCGGCTAAGGATGACTGCGACATCAATAAAAGTGCATACAGCCAACAAAAAAACTTCAGCCTGTTCGCCATCGTTCACTCCGAGGGTTCATGTTGATAATTGAAATTTCACCGTAAGGGCATGAACTCTGGCCACGCCGCGGGCTACCTTACACTCAATGCGAATCAAAGCAAACTCGTGAAGAGACCATCAAACTTTCTGTCGGTCTCATCTATTGGTTTTTAGTCTTTTGGAGGTGCGGTGAGAATGAAAAATCATTCCTTCCTCGCGTCGTCGGCTCCATATCAGAATGCCTCCAATATCACAGGAGACATGCGTGCACTCCATCCTTATACCGAAATAAATCACCGATCCCATCACGCTCCTTATCTGAAGTGCTGATGAATACGTCCCTTTCGCAGCGGTGTAGCTAATAGACATGTTGATCGGACAGTTGTGATATGAATTGCCCCCAAAGTTGCCGCCTTTTTTGTGGTTGACTAATGCGTCGAGCAAAAGAGACTCGACTGAGCCGTATGATTCGTGAGTGAGGAAGTACAACTGCTACCCTTAGTGAAAAACGAACGCTTCGGGACGTTTCAGAAGGTCTTCACCAAGCGAACATTTTTGGGGGCAACATTTTTTATGGCGTTTTTAAGTCACTGATTTTGAAGGGAGTTGAACGTCAGTTCGGTGGACGCCACCTCCATATTCTATGTTATTGATTTATAGAGGCTTTTTATAAATCATTCGTTCAAGGACGCCCCATGAAGACCTTCATGGGGTTCCATTTTCCCTGACCAAACTGATTCTCCGCGCTCGGATGTTGAACTCGACGCCCAATGGTTCGCTAAAGCCAAACCTGCTCGCGAAGTATTCGCACCAGATATCTAGTGCGTTTTGATTGTTAAAAAGAGCAAACAGCACCCGGTCGTCCGGAATGGGTCGCTAAATTCAAAAACAGGGTCTTACCCCGGCCGTACTTGAAAACTATCTTTCAGCCGGCTGGCCCATCGCGGCCATCGCTACGGACCGTCATCTGGATGTTGTGGAGTACATCACGATGCGACACAACAGCATTCGACTGCATTCGTATTTGGGCTATTTGAGTCCGGACGAATTTGAAAGAAGGGGCCAACTGGCCGAAGCGGCTTAACCGAGTGTCCGTTAAACCTTGACCACGTCACAAGCCCATGGCCTTCATAAGACGCTCGACAGTGCATCGGGCGATATCAAACTCTTCACGGTTCACCTGTCGCCAAACCTTCCGCACCCCATAAACCTGAAAGTTTTCATCGAAAACTCTCTGGATCTAGGCAGAAAGACGATCATCTCGCTGCACCGAACTGATTGTCCTGACTTGGACTGACATCATATCTCTCGCCTTTGATGATGTAATAACGAAACTATTTAGCCGGGCTGTGGATACCCGGATTTCAATCAATGCTTACTCACCCACCGTAGAGTGGTGCCGTTAGGATGGTTGGCGTTGGTTCCAGATTTGCAGCGCTTGCCAAGATTATCGATGATGATCTGATAGTCTAGATCATTGGTTAGACCATCGTAATTAAAATCGAACCAACTCGATAATCCTCCGCCATTTGGAGTGGTAACACCACTCGTCTTACTAAAGAGTTTATAGCCTTCAACATCTTTTTTATCGACTAGACCATCGAGATTTCCATCACCCTCACATTCGACAATGTTATTCAATAGAGCATTTAACTTATTATTCAATGCATTGTAGTTACGCTTTTGTTCAGTAGTTAGGGCATCAACACCATTGACTAAGAGATCAGACCCACTCAAATCAAGTGCTGGGGTAGGGATCGCTTGGTCGATCTTATAGAGCTCATTGGTCTGCTTATCCACACATGAATTAGTTGATGAATCATATGCCTTTGTATATGTGCGAACATTCTTATAGCCATTATTCCGTATAGCCAGATTTGCCTGTGGACTGATATAAGGAATAACACCCCCATGGTCATTATTCCAAACAGCGACATCACAACAATTGGTTAATGGCACTGGGCCGGGATGATCGGGATCATCTGATTCAGTCGCTTCGGGACCCCACCATATGCCGCCATTATCATTACAAACGCCCTTTGTCGGGGGCATATTGGTACAGCTGCTACCAGAACCGTTGGCATTGACACAAGGTGGATTGATTGCGCCGTTGACCTGGATGTTTTGATCGAACTGTGCAAAGTTGAACTTTCGAATAGCCGACTTCCTAGGATTATTAAGGTAGGGCAGCATAGCAACCGAGTCGATAGGCCAATGAACGCTTTTTTGTACATCGATGCCTGCAATCTCAGCGAACAGTTGGTAAACATCGACTATATTCGTCATGCTCTCTACGTCTCTGTTAGCCTCCCTAACGAGGGGACCAGCAACAAACAGCGGAGTCCATACGCCTGTCTGGTAAGACGTACCCTTTGCCCGACTGGCGTCAAAAGGCGTTTTGACAACTGTACCGAGCGTCCCGTTGTCACCCACGATAACAACCATTGTGTTCGTATTTTTTGGCTGATAGTTCAACGAACCATCGGTATTTCTGGTCGCCAAGCCCGTCTCGATCAGCAGCCGGCCGATTTCAGTATCCATAGCCTCAATCATCTGATTGCTCAGTATGGGTAGACTGGTAGAGCTACCGCAATCATAGCCATTGACGTCCAAAGCCTGAGAGTTCTCGGAAAGCAAGCCATAGGGGGGCGGGACTAAGGGAGTGTGATCAGCCGGAAAGCTCACAGTGGCCATCCATGGAGTACCTACGGGCGTGGATTTGATCCACTTGATCGCTTCATTTACAGGTCCACTGCTCCGATAAACACGTGCCCGCTGGTCCGTTGCTTTAAGGTTTTCCACCGTGCCATTTCGATCAATGGTTATCGGAGAGACGTAATGACCGTTCATCAAAGAAAAATCAATATTTGATGGCACGAAACTGCTACAAGAGGCATTTGGAATGAGAACCCCACCACTCTCCAAGCACTTTCTTCCCGGGGGATATGATTGATTCGTTGAACTCATGTTGGTGCATGAACCATTAGCTAGATAACATGCACCCGCGTCTGCACCGCCGGTGTGATTAGACCCAGGAACAAAACCACATTTATAGCTGCTCCCATTACCATAGGCGCCGCCTACCCCACCTGCAGTCAAATCAATGGACTGTGGATCTCCTGTATCATCTGAAAAACCATAGAAAAAATCCCAGCCCAGAGCTGAAACCATTGCATTACCATAGGGATCATTGCCAGGCACAGCAAGATGAAACTTGCCAAACAACCCGCTTTGATACCCTTTTTTCTTTAGGAGTTTAGGCGTTGTGACGTTATATGGAGAAACCATCGAATTTGCTAGATCGGATATTCCGATGGCATTAAATACATTACTGCGGGCAGGAAATCTTCCTTCGAAAAACATCGCTCGACTCGGCGAGCATGCTGGCGATGACCAGTTGTTTCTAAACCTGACACCGCTACTGGCAATGACATTCATATTTGGCATCGGAGCGGGGGTGGTTCCGCCATAACCAAAGGAAGTCATCTGATCCACAGCCACATCATCCATTATCACAAAAAGAATATTGGGCGGTTTCGAATTGACAGTGGACTTGGCATCAGCAAAGTTTGGATAGAAGAGAAAAAAACTGAACAGAATGATGCACCTTTGAGCCCAATCAGCCCTTATTTTTCTTGTATTCATGCTCTAAGTATTGGTTATTTGTTCGCAGATTTAACGCAGCGGAATCCGCTGTGTACCAGACCCGTATCCGGACTGGTTTTCATTCTTACACTGGGGAGGAAACTCTCGCACAACTAATCATCACAAAGAAATAATGATACGGCTCTCTGGCTTCGTTTATTAGTGTGAAGCTCTTCCGGAACATCGTTATCCAAAGGGCCCGTTGGATTTGTTGTGATCTTGTTTGTGGCGTCCTTGGTATAGCTGTCAAACTGGGACCAGTCTGTCGTAAAGACCGCATCCATTACTGATGGTACAGAAAGTAATGTCAGCAGGTGGCGTATTGGCAATCTGGATGCCTGAAGAATGACTGAACGATATGTGGCAGTTTCTGCAATCTTCTTAAACTTGAGAGGACTA
>JBILGU010000068.1:0-3639 GCA_044350805.1 Methylococcaceae bacterium | reverse complement strand
ATTGAAGCAGGTAGTCCTCTCAAGTTTAAGAAGATTGCAGAAACTGCCACATATCGTTCAGTCATTCTTCAGGCATCCAGATTGCCAATACGCCACCTGCTGACATTACTTTCTGTACCATCAGTAACAAACCAAAAGCTGATATCAAATGGCTGCGCGGACAAATCATTTGATGGCGACCGGGTTGCCCTAGGACGCCAAAACAAGGCCGGATTAAAGCGGGACCTAAAAACCATGAGATTCTATCAATCATGAACATAGCAAATATTTTGACCAGATGTATTGGAGTTTTGGTCCTTGGGTTTTTTAGCAGTTCTGGCATTGCCGCGCCATTGGATGGGGTGTCGAACATGGTTAAGGTCTGGGCCACCGTCGCACCAGAAGAACCGCTTGATGGGGCCACAGTAAGCGTAAGGGATGCTAAAGGACGCCTTGTTGGGAGTGGCCGAACAAACGAAAACGGCAGGGAAAATATTCTTTTAACGACGGTCGATCCAAGCGCCTTTCCTCTCAAGATCATTACGACTGGCGGGAGTGCCAAGAACGTTAAATTCCATGGACACCTCACTGCACGCACATCACAGGTGGGCGCTGAATTCGCATCTGTAAAGATGGACTTGTTATCAAGCGCGGCATCACTCCTGACAAATGCCAATAGAACTTATCCTCAGGCTCTTTCAGAGGTACGACAATCCCTGGGGATTGGTATAGGCGCCCCGGATTATGTGCTTCAGGTAAAAAATATCCATGTCGATAAGGTTCGCCTGAATGAGAAGCGGAAACGGCTTGGAGGATTTGGCGCCGTAGTTAACGCCGTGGCTAAGGCGTCAAGAAATGGCCGCCGCTTTAAGAGTCTCGAACCCATTTCAGATAGCGACATCACCCAAAGCATCGCTCAGGGCGATGCAAGACAAGCAAGTCCACGTCTATCAATCGCGGCGGTTGATGGGGGTATCAGACTAAAACCCCGCGCATCATCAGCAACCGATGTGTGCAGCGCACCGGTTGGAAATGGGGATGAATCCAAGTCTTCAGAAGAAATCATTACCGATATCGGTGTGGCCGCGATGTTCGCCTTAGGCAAATATGCAGGTGTTCCTAGCGCAGCTACAGAACCCGTGTTGGGGATGTTTTTAAATTTCCCTGATCCAACAGCAGAAACATTGCAGGCTATACAAGCGCAGCTAACATGCATTAGCACGCAGATTGCCTATCTGTCAGAGCAAGTGGCTTATCTTAGTGTTCAGGTTTCACTCAATGTGGCGCAGCAATGCAGCACCAAAATGGATACTGCTTGGGAGTCCTATAGAGACGCCATTGCGGGCGCCTCAACCTACCCTCTGAATAGTAGCAATGCCTCTTTCATTGATGTTTGGCTGCCAAACTGGAAGGCTGTTCATGATACCTGTGGATCTGCAATCAACACGGCATTATTTAGCTCCAATGGTGGACAGACCCCTGCTTGGCCGACGCTGGTAAAGATTTATCAAGATAAGCATGGGGGTTGGCTCAAGCAATCAGAGGTACAAGAGCTCCAAGAATTCCTTGCGTATTGGGGTGAAATAGAAAATCAGCAATTTACTCTCCGTAGCGAATATGACAACTATTATGGGTATTACCAGGACATCAGCAGTATCAGTGGCTTTAACACTGCTGACACCAACAAGTGCGTCTCTGGCACCAGCTCGGCTACCAGTAAGTTTTGTGTTTGGGCTAATAATATAAAATCCGCCTATCCTGGAGATTTATACAGCGATGAGCTTGGCGTGATGAGTAATGGACAAGGAATTATGCTTTATCCTTGGAGCACCACTCCAAATCTGACTTATGAAATGAGACAGGCAGGTATATCTTCAAGGTATGAATATGGTAAAATATATGGATCAGCTGCACTAGAGCAGCAGAATAGTCTTAAATTAAATACTAGCGAAGAGAACACCGCAAAAGAGACCTTTTCTAATCCTCGAGTCAAAAGGAAATACAGGACGACATCTGACCAGGCTACTGCGTTCCTTAACTATCAAGATGATGTAATACAGATCTATCTCAATAGAACTAATGAGGATCCAAATTCGCCATGGATAGGGAAAGACGCAAAAGATATTGCAGCCTCTGTATATGAGTCATATAGCAATTACAATTATTTTGGCCAAACCGATTGTTCTCCTTTCTGTTATTTGGAGCCTGGATTGTTCCTTAATAATTTAGATTCACAAACGATTTATTGTTATCCAGACTATTGCAGCAATTCATCCACCAAAAGATCCTCGCTTATAAAAATAGGTGTTTTACTTGGGCGATCTTGGTGGCCGGGGTCATCAAAGGCGGCTACTTATACCCCTCCGCCACCTCCGACCTAAACATCGTTACAGCATGAACCCGCACCTTCCACTGGTGCGGTGATGAGCAGCGTACCCGGGCTCATGAGGTGCCTTAGCATTGAGCGGATCAAGAATCTGTCTGAAGGATGGCCGCCTCAAAAGTCACTCCAGGATGAAGGGCCTCCCCTGTAGCCAACTTTAAAAGTGCCCCCAACGTCTCATCGCGCTGTTCTGAAAAGCGAAGCTGCTTGAGGTATACGACTTGTTCGTGCGTTAGCTGATCAAGTCGTTCGGCAAGAGAGAACCCACAGTAGGTCTGCCAATCGCTTGATGGCGAGACTGGTTTCGGGTTCTTTCGTCGAAAAAGGGAATCCAATAAGCTCATCGCATCCAATCCCTTAAATGATCGGCTCGGTTCTTACACAAAGAGAACCGAAATTACGCGGCAGAAAGGATCAAATCAAGAACGCCCCAATGTTCTTGGGTCTCCATTAGGGCGCTAATCGCGTGAACTCGGAACGACGGTCATCCGATGGCAGCGAAGTCTGCCCCGATTCGGATGAGAAGCGCTCGCAAGGTGGAAAAATCAGAGCCCCAAGAAGCGCACGTTATCGGTTTCTAAATGAGTTAGAAGCGGCTCATGCGGTAATCCCCCCTCCCAATGGCGGTAGTCAAAAGTAGAATTTCCGACATCAGAGGAGTTCTATATGAAAAGATCGAAATTCACGGACAGCCAGATCATGGATGCGCTCAAACGCGTTGAGGCTGGCCTCTCCGTCAAAGAGATATGCCGGGAGATGGCCATTAGCACCCCGACGTTCTACAAGTGGCGAGAGAAGTACGGTGGTATGGATGTGGCCCTGCTGACCCGTATGAAGGAGCTCGAGGCTGAGAACGCCCGCCTCAAGAAGATGTACGCGGATGAACGGCTGAAGTCCGATATTCTTCAAGAGGCGCTCCGAAAAAACTAATAAGGCCATCTCACCGGCGTGAGATGGCCAAAGCCATAGTGAAAGAGAAAGGGGTTTCAATCCGAATGGCTTGCTGGATTTTCGATATCAGTGAACACTGCTACCGATACCAGTCCAAGCGGAATGATGACAATCTCCTGGTCGCGGATTGGTTGACGCGGTTGACGGACAACAACCGTAACTGGGGCTTTGGGCTGTGTGTTGATTTGCACTGAATATTGTTGCTTATGGTCTCCTTCCTCGAGCTCTTTTCAATGAAGTGATTACAAAATTTTTGTCACTTTTGAAAAAAAGAAATCCAGACCTTGTACGACGCACAGAGTGATCACCCGAACGGCGTATCAATC